>CAVIHU010000003.1:0-131251 GCA_963642705.1 Bacteroidaceae bacterium | reverse complement strand
ACGCATGTGCCATATCGATTTTGCTTCCATGGGTCATATCTCTTTACAACACAGATAAACGCGCGGAAAATCTTCCTGCAGCTCTTGCATTCCCTACCCGATTTGTGATATAATGCTTGGTGTGACATACGGACGGTCCTCTTTCCGGCAACTCTGAACTCATGCAGAGTCGGATACGAACGTCTATGAAGGAAGGAGGAACCAACATGAGCGAAATTATCCGTTCGATCGAAGCGAAGCAGCTGCGCAGCGATATTCCCGCGATTGCCATCGGCGACACCGTCAAGGTGATGGTGAAGGTCGTTGAAGGCAAGACCGAGCGTCTGCAGGCTTTTGAGGGCGTTGTGATTGCCAAGCGCAATGGCGGCATCCGCGAAACCTTCACGGTGCGCCGCGTCTCCTATGGCATCGGTGTAGAGCGTACTTTCCCCGTACATTCTCCCCGTCTGGGCAGCATCACGGTGATCCGTCACGGCAAGGTGCGTCGTGCCAAGCTGTACTACCTGCGTTCTCTGCAGGGCCGCGCTGCCAAGATCAAGGAAGTCAAGCGCGTCTGATTGCGAATCGTGCCGCGGGAGGGTCACAGCCTGTCCGCATGACCGCATGACAGAAAAAAAGCAAACAGCGTCCGTCTCTGTTACAGAGTCGGACGTTTGTATTTTTCGCAAAGTGTTACCGCAAACATTCATGTTTCCGAAGAATTTCAGAAAACATAAAATTTGCTCTTGACTTTTTTGTTGATTCATGATATATTGATAAAGCTGATTTGGTCAGTGTGCCAACATGGCTCAGTCGGTAGAGCAGCGGTTTCGTAAACCGCAGGTCGAGGGTTCGAGTCCCTCTGTTGGCTCTTTTCGAGGTGTAGCGCAGTTTGGTAGCGCGTTTGGTTCGGGACCAAAAGGCCGTGGGTTCGAATCCCACCACTTCGACATGGCTTCCTGCTTAGCATTTTGCTGAGCAGGCTTTTTTGTACCAATACACGCGGCTCAGCAAGCGATATTGCCTGCTGAGCCGCGTGTATTGATCCATTCATGTTCTTGCGTGCCGTCCGCCGAGTTTGCTTTCCTTTTCCTTCTTCTCCAGCTCATCCTCGCGGTCAAACAGCGCCTGCATTTGTCTTGACGCCTCCGCCACAATCCGGTCGCGCTCCTCGATGGGATGGCGTTCAGGATCATAGACGATTTCCGTGCCGAAGGAGAGCGTCCGCGTGCCCTTATGGGCGATGGCAGGCACAAAGCGGCACCGCTTTCCCGTCTTGTTGTAGTACACCTGCGCCAACATCGTGAATCCTGCAAACAGCTCGCCGGGACGCCCATGCTCATAACCCGGATGATTCGGGTCTGCATCGGGGTTTTCAGGGAAAATCAGCAAATTATCGCCTGCCTGCATCGCCTCGACCGATTTTCGGAATGTCGTCGTCAGCTCGCGCGGCTTATGGCGGTACACAGGCACGCATTCGACCGACTTCATCGCCCAGACGCTCAGCGGTCCACACAGCTTTGACAGCTGCCAGCGCAGCGGACCCAGCCATTTAATCTGCGAAAACGTGTATTTATAGACGTACTGCGCCACCTCGTTCGGATCAATGCTCATGTCACTGATGACCCATGGACGCACCGGCACCGGACAGAACAGCATTCCAACGACCGGCCCATATATTTCGCCGTGATTGCACAGGAACACAATCGGGTTGTTGTCATCCGGATGGATGTTCTCCGCACCCTTGACCGTGTGGCGGAAAATCGGGCGCATAACCGCCATCAGGAAGCGGATGCCCAGCGGCTGAACATGATGCTTGATGACAACCTCCTCCAGCTGCTTTTCAAGCGCCTCGTTCTCCTCCCCTGCCTCGCGGATATGCAAAAAGCGCAGCACCTTCTGCATGTACCGGTTCGACAGCGGAAACCTCAGCACACACAGCAGCGCCGCCACAACCGTCATCAGCGCCGGCAGCACCATAATCGGCTGAAACCCCTCGATGAGCTTCTCCGGCGTTGCCGGAAGCTGCTTTCCATACACGATACATAGCACAGTCAGTGCTGCCAGCGCGAACATCTGCCCCAGCAGCGTCGCCGTTTCGTGCGACACAAGCCGCATTTGCCGATATCCTGCCAGCTGCCGGCCAGACGCAAACGCCGCTACCGCGTTCATCGGATCCTCAAGACGCATCAGGCATGCGCTGCAGATTTCACAACCGACAGAGCACAACGCCATGCAGAAATACATAATCGGGATATCAAGCGAAAAGCTCCTGAGCATCCGGCTGAAAATCCACAGCCCGTAAAGCCACAGGAACATGCCCAGCAGGAGCATCGTAATCAGCTCGCTCTGCCGCTTCCTTTCACGCCGATGCAGGCAATACTCAGCCAACTCCTGGCACACAAGCGTTGTAATGACCGCCAGCGCCATGCGCACCAGCATCTGCTCCGCCGTTGTCATCAAAAATGTGTACATGACAATCAGCGTCATTTCCATTGCTGCCACCAGACCGATGCTGAGCCGCTCAAAGGCAGTCAATGCGTTGGCTCGGCGGATGGTTTCGACTGTCAGACGTGCTTCCTCCTGACTGACCGGCGGAAGCTCCGCGCGCTTTTCATACGCCGAGTATGTCGCGTAGAACGACGCAATCGAGCAAAGGAAATAACCAAGCATCATCGGAATGGACAGCGAAATCGGCAAATTGACTGCCATAATCAACGTCTGCAGCGCCATCATACAGCCATGCAGTGCGCCGCTCAGGCAGAGGAATGCTGACGGCTCCATCCTTCCATTCAGGCAAAGATGTCCCATGCGCTGGCACAGGCTGTCACGCAGCTGCATCGACAGCACAACCGAGAAAATCAGCCACATCTGTACCGTGCCGAATGTCATCGGGTACACAACGACCAGGAAACTCGATACGAGCAGCAGCAAAATCAACAGTGGAATCCGCAGCCGCCTGATTGCCTTAGGCAGATATGCAATCGCCTCCGCACTGAAGGACTGTGCAAACACCGTTGTCACACGCCCGACCATGTACAGCGCGCCGCCGTAAATCGGCATACCTGACAGCGCTTCCGAAACGAGCAAACAATAAATATAGCCGTACAGGCTGGACATGTCCGTCATCAGCATGGTTGTCGGCATTCGCTTAGCGTTCATCATCTGCACTCCTTTTCTGCCCTGAATCCTTGGAAACAGCGCACAGATGAACCTACCATCAACGTTCATTGTATCATGCGAACCCGAAATCCGCAAGAGGAACATGTCGCATCGCACGGAAATCAATTTCCAGAAACCTCTTCCAGCAGCGTCATGTCCAAACCGATGCCGGATTGCTTCCCTGAACCCGACTGCCTTTCGTTGATCCTTGAAAAATGGTTTCCGTGAGTTCCGCGCGTTGAGCCTTGACAAGTGACTGGCAATCGGATATACTCATGCATCATCCCTGCGGTTCTCATCCGCAAAGAAAGAAGGTTTCCCCTTTGCCTGATTCTGACGCTCGTTTCCGCCTGCCCGAATTTAACGCCGATGCCGAGCTCCTGCCCTCCCTCAAGGCGCTTTATGCCCGCAAATTTGATTTCGGCACCGCCGTTGTTTACCCCGAGCTGCTCGACAGGAACCGAATGGCGTTCTGCAAGCATCAATTTTCCATCATGACCGCCGGCAATGAGATGAAGCCCGAAGCACTGCTGGATTTGCCGGCGTGTGCCGAGCTTGCCAAGACAGATGACACTGCGGTCGCCGTGAAGTTCAACAGATGCACGCCGTTTTTGAACTGGTGCCGCGACAACAGCATCAAGGTGCACGGGCACGTCCTCGTCTGGCACTCGCAGACGCCGGAAGCTTTCTTCCATGTTGGATATGATGCTGAACAGCCGCTGTGCAGCCGCGAAATCATGCTTGCGCGCATGGAAAGCTACATCCGGCAGGTACTGACGTGGACGGATGCAAATTATCCCGGAATGATTGTGTCGTGGGACGTCGTGAACGAAGCCGTCGCCGAGGACGGCACCAGGCTGCGCGAATCCAACTGGACAAAGGTCGTCGGCGATGATTTCGTCAACCGCGCGTTTGAGTACGCCCGCAGATATGCCGCTGACGGCATCAAGCTGTTCTACAACGACTATAACACCACCGGCGACCCCAAGCTGAACACCATCTGCAAGCTGCTGGACAGCTTGATTGCAGACGGAACCATCGATGGTCACGGCTTCCAGTGCCACTATTCGGTCGATCATCCGACTGCCGAGCGCGTCGATTTTGCCTTCCGGCAGATGGCTGACCGGAATCTGCTGATTCGTGTGTCCGAGCTGGACGTCAACGTCGATGACAACGGGGAGGAGAGCTTTGCCAAGCAGGCAGCATATTACGGACGACTGATGCGCGTCTTCCTGCGCTATTCTGACCGCATTCCCGCCGTGCAGGTCTGGGGCACGGTGGACAACCTGAGCTGGCATGCCGACAAATATCCGCTGCTGTTTGACGGCGACGGCAAGCCCAAGCCCGCGTTTCAGACGTTGGTGGATCTTGCCAGTCAGCAAGTCGATTGATCTTTTCCGCAGGAGCACAATTCCGTTGCTCCTGCGTTTTCCATTTCAACCAGAACGAAAGAAATAAAAGAAAAAATTATCCTTCAGAGGCATTGAAACCGTTCCCAAAACATGATATTATCATGCCGTCTGTAAGGGGCTTGCAGACGGTCTTTCAACCATGAATCAACAGGGAAAAGGGGAGGAAACCGCCCATGGAGGTCAGCAGCTTCTGCTGCCTTGGGGACAGCATCACAAGCGATCAGGTCAGCGGCATCGGGGCGCTGATCGGTCATCGGCTGAACGCGCAGCACCTCTTTAATGCCGCCTGCGGCTATGCCACCGGTTCGGACTGGCATAACGGGAGCACCAACATCACGCCGTTGACGCTTCTTGTTCCGCCGAACACCAACACACCCGACAATGTCCTGTCCAATCAGGTGTACCGCGTCCTGCAGGCAATGACGCCGACAGGCGCGCCCATCTGCTGGACTGTGGACGGTCAGACGAACCGCCTGCCGGTATCGCTCGGCAAAGGAACAGGTCTGCTGCCTGCGCCGCAGGTGATCTACATCGCCATCTCGACCAACGACGGCAATCAGCCGCAAAACGCAACGGTTGATGATTTCGATGCCGTAGCAGACATTCCCTGCAGTCAGCAAACGCGCTGTTCGCTTGCCTCATCCCTGCTGTGGGCTGTCGGAACGCTGCAGGCTGCCTGCCCGAATGCCGTAATTTTCCTTGCGACGCCGCTGCAGACATACACCGATCAAATATGGATGGACGAAAAGCACGGGCTGCTCAAGCGGCACATTATCTGCCGGGTTGCTGAAAAAACAGGCGTTCACTGCATCGACAGCTTCTACGGAAGCGGCTTTGACCGCGAAACGGCGCGCCTGCACGGCGAGGTGCATCCCGATGACGAATGGAAGGAACATATTGCCGACTTTGTGACTGCGGAGATCATCCGCACCCTTGGCAAGGAGTAACGCATGCAAAATATCAAATGGCTGTGGAGCCTGATGGACAAGCGCTACCATAAGTGGCACATCATGGCGCTGATCATCAGTGCCGCGACCTCACTGATGCTGCTGATCAACCCATACCTGACAAAGCTGCTGATGGATGATGTCATCACGGCGCAGAACCCTGAACCGCTTGTGCCGCTGCTGCTGACAATGTTGATCGTCAAGCTCGTCCGTGAGGGACTGCGCTACCTGATGGTCATCACGCTGGAGCATACATCGCAAAACGTGCTGATGAACCTGCGTACGCGGCTGTTCACGCGCCTGCAGTATCAGGATCATCGCTTTTTCGACCTTCACCGCAGCGGTGACCTGATGACGCGCCTTTCCTCCGACACGGACTGGTGCCGTCACTTCCTCTCCTACATCGATTACATGGCGATCGACAGCATCGTCATGTTCATCGGCTCGTCCATCTACCTGTTCACCGTGAATTGGAAGCTTGCGCTCGCGATGGTCTGTGTCACGCCCCTGCTGATGCTCATTACGAAGGTCTATTCGAAGGGTGCAAGGCGTATGTTCGTGGACATGCGCGACAAGATGAGCGACATGAATGCCAACGCGCAGGAAAATATCGCCGCGAACCGCGTTGTCAAGGCGTTTGCCCGCGAGGATTATGAGAAGGAGCGCTTCGACCAGCGTTCCTGCGCCTTCCTCAATGCGAACCTCGACATCAACAAGCGCTGGCTTTCCTTCTATCCATTCATCGAGATTCTTGCCAACGCCATGACGCTGCTGACCGTCTTCTTCGGCGGATATCTGATGATTACAGACGGTATGACTGCCGGCGACCTGACCATCTTCACTTCGCTCGCATGGACGCTGAGCGTGCCCATGCGTCAGCTCGGCAACCTGCTTAACGACTGGCAGCGCTTCATCACCTGCTCCAACAAGGTCATGGAGATTGAAATCTCCAAGCCGCAGATTGTAGACAGCTCCTGTGCGGCCGACCATGAGCGCGTTGAGGGTGCCATTGCGTTTGACCATGTATCCTTCTCCTACGGCAAGCAGAACGTGCTCACGGACATCACCTTCTCCGCCAGGTCCGGGCAAACCATCGCCGTCATGGGACCGACCGGTTCCGGCAAAACGACGTTGATTCAGCTGCTCGCGCGGTGCTATGACGTCACCAGTGGCAGCATCTCGGTGGACGGCTGCGATATCCGCCGCTGGAAGCTCCAGCAGCTCCGCGACGGCATCGGCACCGCCACGCAGGATGTTTTCCTCTTCTCCGACACGGTTGAAGGCAACATCGCCTTCGGTGACCAGTCGCTGACAGAGGATGAAGTGCACGATTTTGCTCGCCGCGCCGATGCGGAGGAATTCATCCATGCGCTCTCGGAAGGCTACGATACCATCATCGGCGAACGCGGCGTCGGTCTTTCCGGCGGACAGAAGCAGCGCATCGCGCTTGCCCGTGCGCTTGCCGTCAAGCCCGGCATCCTCGTCATGGATGACACGACTTCCGCTGTCGACATGGAAACTGAAAAGTACATTCAGTCGCAGCTCCGCGAGCTCCCCTATGCCTGCACGAAAATCATCATCGCGCAGCGCATCTCGTCCGTCAAGGATGCTGACCTCATCCTGATTCTCAAGGATGGCATCATCACCGAGCGCGGCACACATGAGGAGCTGCTCCGTCAGAAGGGGTATTATTACGAGACATACTGCCTCCAGAACGGCATCGAGCCGGGCGTGGCAAACAAGGAGGTGATGTGACATGGCACGCAATAAGTTTGATGTGGACGAACGCCTTGAAACCCCGTTTGACATGAAGCACCTGAAGCGCGTCGGTCACTACATCGGCAGGCACAAGTGGAAGATGCTGCTTGCGCTGTTGCTGTCCTCGCTTGCCTCCGTCAGCAGCCTTGCCGTCCCGAAAATCACGCAGACCGTCATGGACGTTGCCGTGCCCACCGGTGATGTGCAGCTTCTGCTGAATATGGCGCTCGCCTTTGTCGGCATCATCCTCATCGGCATCGTGTTCACGGTCATCCGCTCGCGTATGATGGCGTATGTCAGCCAGGAAATCATCTACGACATCCGCAAGGATCTTTTCGCACATCTGCAGAAGCTGCCGTTTTCCTACTACGACAGCCGCCCCGCCGGAAAAATCCTCGTGCGCGTCATCAATTACGTGAACTCCGTTTCCGACATTCTCTCCAATGGCATCATCAACTCCATTCTTGAAATCATCAACATCATCTTCATCATCATCTACATGTACACGACCGAGCCGACGCTTGCAACGATTGTCGTTGCCGGACTGCCGGTGTTCGTTGCCATCATTGTGACGCTCAAGCCCCGTCAGCGCCGGGCATGGCAGAATCAGTCGAACAAAAACAGCAACTACAACGCCTATTTAGCCGAATCAATTGACGGCGTGCGCGTCAGTCAGCTCTTCGCACGGCAGGAGGTCAACTGCTCCATCATGCAGCGCCTCGCGAACGCCTGCCATGATGCCTGGATGAAGGCGATTTACATCTCCAACAGCGTCTGGCTGTCGTCGGAAATCATCACACAGATTGTTTTCACCATCATGTACTATGCCGGCGTATACTGGCTCGGCGGTACGGTCGTGTCCTTCGGCGTCATCCTCGCCATGGGTCAGTACGTCAGCCGCTTCTGGCAGCCCATCACGAACCTCGCAAACATCTACAACAGCTTCGTGAACAATCTGGCATATCTGGAACGCATCTTCGAGACGATGGACGAGCCGGTTGTGATTGACGATAAGCCCGATGCAGGAGAGCTTCCGCCCATCACCGGCGAGGTCGACTACAACGACATCACCTTCGGTTACGAGGAAGGGCAGACAGTCCTTAAAAATGTTTCTCTGCACGTCAAGGCAGGCGAAAGCATTGCGCTGGTCGGACCGACAGGCGCAGGCAAATCGACCATCGTCAACCTGCTCTGCCGCTTCTACGACCTGCGCAGCGGCTCCATTACCCTGACGGATGAAAACGGTGTCAGGCATGATATCACCAATGTGACGCTTCACTCCCTGCGCTCGCAGCTGGGCATCATGCTGCAGGATTCCTTCATCTTTTCCGGCACGCTGATGGACAACATCCGCTACGGCCGCCTCGATGCGACCGATGACGAGGTTCGTCGCGCCGCCGCCGTTGTCCGCGCGGATGACTTCATCCAGGAGATGCCGCAGAAGTATCAGACAAGCGTGAACGAGCGCGGCGGCAGCCTCTCGCAGGGACAGAAGCAGCTGATTGCCTTCGCACGCACGCTGCTGAGCGACCCGCGTATCCTCATCCTGGACGAAGCAACATCCTCCATCGACACCAAGACTGAAAAGCTGCTGCAGGACGGCATTCAGGCGCTGCTGAAGGGACGTACATCCTTCATCATCGCGCACCGCCTGTCCACCATCAAGAACTGCGACCGCATCCTCTACATCGGCAATCAAGGCATCATGGAGGAAGGCTCGCACGATGAGCTGATGGCCAGGCACGGCGCCTATTACGACCTCTACACCGCGCAGGCACGCGAGCAGGGCTTCACGGAAGGGTAACCCGGAATTGCATAAAAATCCGCCGCGCCGGCATGATGAACCGGTGCGGCGGACAGTTTTTGCGTGTGAAATTGATTATTTTTGTGCATTTGCGCGTCAAATGTGCTATAATGGTTATATAAAGGTATTCATTTCGACCGTTCAGCCTCGCGTGCCCTGCGTTCAATTGCACGGCGACATTTCCGGCAACAACATCATCGAAAGGAGCAGCCCTATGAGCAGCTTTGAAAATCTCCGGATTGTGGACAACTTTTACCAGACTTCCCTCTTCTTTCCCATGCCGACCGTCATCATCAGCACCCTGTGTGAGGATGGTCAGACGACCCTCGGTCCCTATTCACTCGTGCAGCCATATTATGTGGCGGGAAAATCCTTCTATGCCATGCTGCTGAGCTGCCGCAACTCCTCCAACACCGCGCAGAACATCCTCCGAAACGGCAAGTGTGCTCTGAATTTCATCGATGACAAACCCAAGACGTTCAAGGAAGCCGTCAAGCTCTCCTGGCCGGGCGACAAGCCTTCGGACAAGATGCCCAAGTGCAACTTCCGCCTCGAAAAGAGCAGCATCGAAGAAGAAACCGGTGAACAGCGCCCGATGGTGCTGACGGACGCCATTCAAGCCATCGAATGCACATGGGTGCGTGAGCTGGATGGCGCGGACAAGGATTTGCCCGGCGTGCTGAACGGCTACGAGCCGCCGTACCATGATTTCAACGGCATCACCAGCAAGTTCGGCGCACACTTTATCCTCCGCGTTGACCGCATCCTGATGAAGAAGAAGTACAGCGATGCCATCATCAACGGTGTGCGTGCGAAGGACTTCCCGCCCCTGCCGGTCGATTACGGCTACCGCGATTCCAAGAATTTCTGGTTTCACCGCAAGACACGCATGCGCGCCGAGCTGCTGCAGGTGCGCAAGGCGACCCTCGCTTCCGTCCGCTATGCCGCTGATCGCGCCGATGACAAGGTCAAGTTCACAGATGATGCGCTCGAAACCATCCTCGGCGTGCCGCGTGTGTTCCTTGCGGTCGTGCTAAAGGGCTGCGTGCAGTGGGCAAAGGAAAACAATGTCGAGCTCATCACCGCCGAGCACATGAAAATCATCAATGACAAGCGTGCCAGGGAAAAGAACAGGAAGTAAAGCACTTTCCCCGTCAATATCCTAACCGCCCTGATTTGCCGTTTATGGTTGAAATGGTTTGCAGGCTCGCCGAACTCATGCCGATGTTCCTCTTGCAATCTGCCGCCATTTATGCTATCATAGTCGCACAGAGGAGGAGAAAAACATATGGCTACACATCTTGGGGACAAAGTCACCGGACTGACCGTTGCCTATATCGGCGGCGGTTCGCGTGGATGGGCCTGGGGCTTCATGCGCGATATCATCGCCGACGGGCAAATCAGCGGCACCGTCCGCCTGTACGATATTGACCGCGATGCCGCCATGCGCAATCAAAAAATCGGCACGATGCTCGCCGCACATCCCGATGCCGCGTCAGCATGGCAGTTTGTCGTCAGTGATTCGCTTGCGGATGCGCTGTCCGGCGCGGATTTCATCGTCATCAGCATTCTGCCCGGCACGTTCCAGCACATGCAGAGCGATGTTCACCTGCCTGAACGCGTCGGCGTGTACCAGTCCGTGGGCGACACGGTCGGCGCGGGCGGATTCATGCGCGCCATGCGTACCATCCCGATGTTCGTGGAAATCGCCGAAGCCATCCGCGACTATGCGCCGGATGCGTTCGTCATCAACTACACGAACCCGATGACGCTGTGCGTGCGGACGCTCTACGAGGTGTTCCCGCAGGTGAAGGCGTTCGGCTGCTGCCACGAGGTGTTCGGCACGCAGGCGGTACTCTGCAAGATGCTTGAGGAGCAGGAGCACATTCCCGGTGTCAAGCGGCAGGATTTGTATACGACCGTCACCGGCATCAACCACTTCACATGGCTTACGTCCGCAAGCTATCAGGGCATGGACCTCATGCCGCGCTACGCCCGTTTTGTCGAGGAGCACCCGGAAGGCGTTCAGCTCGGCTCGGACAATTGGATGAACAGCCATTTCGCCTGCGCCCACAAGGTCAAGTTTGACCTGTTCCGCCGCTACGGTGCCATTGCCGCCGCCGGCGACCGTCATCTGGTAGAATTCCTGCCGCAATGGTATCTGCACAGCCCTGAAACGGCGCATCAATGGAAGTTCGACCTGACGCCGGTGTCATGGCGCATCGACGATCTGCAAAAGCGCATGCAGCGCTCGGACGACCTGCTCAGCGGCAAAGAACCGCTCGACCTGAAGCCATCCGGTGAAGAGGGACACCTGCTGCTCAAGGCGCTGCTCGGTCTGGGAAACATCGTCAGCAACGTCAACGTGCCGAACCGCGGACAGATTCCGAACCTGCCGATGGGCGCCGTCGTCGAAACAAACGCGCTCTTCTCGCACGGACGTATCGACCCGATTTGCGCAGGCAATATTCCGTCCAACATTCTGCCGCTCATCGCGCGCCACGTTTACAATCAGGAGAACACACTCCGCGCGGCGCTGCATTGCGACCGCAAGCTCGGCTTCTCCACCTTCATGAACGACCCGCAGCTCGGCGCCGTGACGCTCGAGGACGGTCAGAAGCTCTTCGACGACATGCTCGAAAATCAGAAGGATATCCTGCCGAAGGGATGGTTTGAATAATAAAGAAGGCTGTGAGGGAACGTTGAAGTTCCCTCACAGCCTTTTTCATTCCTTCACGTAGTCCAGCAGATTATCGGCAACCTTCCGTGGCATATTGCCCGGCACAATGCAGTAGACACTTCCGTCTGAATCCTGCCATAGGCACGCGCCGTCCATGCCGCACTCTTCCACCACATAGAGGCTTTTCGGCACGTTTGGGTCAATCTGCCGCTGCGCTAATGTGACGTCCACCACATTCAGCCGCTTCGATGCGCAGATGCCTGTCAGCTCGTAACGCTCAAACGTTGCTGCGCCGCATGCCTTGATGTACTCGGCATAGTCCTTCGCAAACGTCACGTTCAGTTCGCGCTCGGCTTTTTTGATTTCATCGCCATTAACCGGCTTCATTGCCATGAATCCAGGCCGACTCTGAATGTATTTCAGGAAACCATTCATGTTTTTCTCTCCTTATGGTGTCAGCAGATCCGCCAGCGCCTTCCAGAATGCTTCACGCTGCTTATCAAAAACCTTCCGGTCAATCTCAGAGGCTTTCCCCAATTCATGCCAGATGGTGTTGTTGCCGCCTTGCATATGTTCTGATTCTGTCAGGATTGCCAGCGTTGAATCCATTTTCTGCCCGATATGGTGTAGCTGATAGGATTTCCCTGTTTTAGGATCGATAGCAGCCAGACCCTGCTGCATTCTCTGCAAGTTCGTCCTGCCGTAATCATCCACCACACTTTTGATGTCAATGTCCCGCACCAGTGCTGTTTTACCGTCGACCAACGTGGGGCGCAAGCCGGCTTGCTTGCAAATGTCATATTGCTCCATCGATTTGAAGCCCTTAATGACATCCAGCGGATAGCCGGATTCCTTCTGAATGGCAGCGGCTTCGTTCATCGAGAGACCGTTGAGCGTGGCACCCTTCAGCCCGACGTATTCGCTGACACCGCCCGAAATCGCGCCGGTGATTGCACCCCACTTGAAGCCCTCGCTGCCTGCAAGCGCGGCGGCTTTCAGCGCCTCGTCCATGTCCCCCGTCTGGACGCCCGTCACGATGCCAGCCGACACGCCGCCCAGCGCCGCGCCGGACCGTGCGAAAATCGCAGCATATTTGGCAGCAACAGCGAAGATCATGCTGACCGTTCCGCCGGAGACGATAGACACCGTTACGCACACCAGAATGACGCCCGTACCGACTGCGACATTGCGGATAATCTGCTCGTACGTATCATCGTAGTCTTCCCACGGCTCGACCGTCGTTTCGTTGTCGTCGCCCAGCGTGAAGATGTACTTGCTGCCGTTAAACTGCTGATTCAGCTCTGCCAGCGTATAGCCGAAGAACACGTTCGCCTGCGAGTTGTACGCCAGTTCATCAAGATACTCCTGCGAGATGTAGACAGCTTCGACATTCTCCACGAAGTATTCATCGCTGTCCAGTTCGGACACAAGGGACGTGTACAGCGTATCCTCGATATAGTCCGGCAGGTCGGTGTCGTTCATGCCGGTGAACGTCGGCACTTCCTCCGCACGAACCGTCTTCCAGCCGCCGAATACCACGAGCATCGCAGCCGTCAGCAGCAGTGACAGAAACCGTTTCATGGCGCATTCCTCCTTAGTTCAGTCGATCCCTGGAGAAGCCGTTCTCCACATATTGCTGCAGCAGCTCCTCCGAGCCCACGAAAATGGTCTTGACCGTCGATTCGCCCGTGTAGCGGTTGCTGACAGAAATCGTGTAGATGCCTTCCGCTGTGTACTGATCGCCGTCCTTCGCCGGGCGATTGAAGCGTTCATCCTCAATCATGCCGGTCGGTCCCTCGACAATCACCGAGCGCTTGACATCGATGTCCAGGTAGCGTGACCGCGCCAGATCCAGATAGAAGCCGTTTTCCGTAACGGACGTATTCTGCAGCTCCGCGCCGGTCAACACGTCGAAAGGATAGACCATGCAGTTGCCGTTGCGCACGGAGAACCTGAGCACGATACGGTAGTTGGCATATTTGCTGGTGATGTGGGTCAGCTCGTTATCGTGCAGCTCATAATCCAGCGCGATTTCGTAGTCGCCCTCCTCATTCAGCACGATTTTCGTATCCGCGCCGGTCGTGCCCTTTGCCAGCAGATAATCCGTGTAAATCTGCGTCTCGCCCTGCCTGTTCTGGTAATCCGTATGGCGGACGATCAGCGTGCCCCTGCCGAAATTGGTCTTCGAGACGCCGAAGGACTGGTCATAGCCGTTCGAGTCCTCGCCGATGACCAGCTTGTCGTTGCCGTTCAGCGCGTCGATATTCTGCGCAAGGTCAAACCGAAGCGTCACGGCATCGCCAAGCGTCTTGATGAAAACCGGTTCATCCGTATCCTGATTGATGACGCGTGTGAAGCCGGTCATGAAGAAATTGCCCAGCTGCCAGCCGAAGTGCTTGTCGCTGCCCGTGATGACATCCGTCTTTGCATAGCCCGTGTCAACGCCCGCATTCACCACGTCAGAGCTGAAGTAATACACGGACGTGCCGAGCTTCTCAAAGCATGCCTTCAGCCGCGTCATGCTGTCTTCATACTGTCCGACCTTGTCGAATAGCTTGACGGCGTTCTCATTGTCGCCGCTTTCCTGTGCTGCCACAGCAAGCGCATAACGGCACGCACGCCCGTTGACGTAGCTGTCCTCGTAATCGCCGAGGCTTTCAAAGATGCGCAGGGCATTCGCCGTGTCGCCGTCATTCATCGCTGCGAGCGCCTGCTGATAGTAGCTGCTCTTCGCCTTTGTTGCGCATCCGTTATAGATGCCGAGCGATTCGTAAATCGTGGCGGCATCACCGTAACGCGCTTCCTCTTCCGCCTGAAGCGCCGCCGTGTATTGCTCATAGCGGAAATAGGAGCGGTCAACCGTCGTATCCAGCCACATCGCCGGACGAACGCCGACCTTGTCCGTCGCCGCCTTGCTGCCGATTGCGCCCTTCACATCCACATAGCTCACCTGACCGGCATCCGTCCCGGCCGACCGCAGCCACCAGTCCGTTTCACTGATGATGAAGGTCGTAAAGCCGAGGAACTTCGCGCCGTTTGCCCGGGCATACTCGCTGCCGGTTGCCTTGCGGCTGTCCGCATCTGCAAAATACGCCGCTGTCTCATCGTAGCTCAGCAGGAAGAGCCAATCTGTCGTTTCGGCGCTGCTGATGCCGTTCGTGACAGAGGAGGACAGAATCGCACCCTGCTCCGTCTCCGTAAAGGCACTTGTCAGGAACGTATCATTCAGCCACGTGCGAAGGCTGCTGTCTGCCCAGGACGCGTGTTCCTGCTCTGTGCTGAACACCTGACAATCCAGCGCGTTCCGGCTCAGCAGCAGCACACGGTTCTCCTCGACTGCAAGCACCTGCCATGCAATCGTCTCAGTGCCGTTATCTGTGTTGTTATCCTGCTCATACGCGCCGAGATACACGATGTCGCCGACCTGCAACGCCGCGGCTTCTTCAGCCGATGCTGCGCACGCAAGCAAAATCATCACCGTGATGAAAAAAAGAACCAACCAGCCGCGCTTCTTCACGAGAACCATCCTCCGTATGTTTCGTCCGAAAATATAAGCAAACATCCAATCGTGTTCATTACTTGTTTTCTACACGTTTCCCGAATTTCCTTCTTTTTCAAAAAAAAAAATAGATGGTTGTTTTTTTACAGGATCGATACCGAATGGTGAGGAAAATGAAAAAGCTGCGAAAGCACAAACAATGTCTTCGCAGCCCTTCTGTTCACTTTTGTTCCCTGATTCGCAAAACTGCCTCATCGACCGCCTTTTGCACCGCCTCCGCCATGGACATTTTGGGCATACCGGCGATGGTTGTCTGGCATCGGCTGACCGGCAGAAGGATTTTGTGCGCATGGCTGCGCCCGACAGCCATTGCCATGGCAGGCGTAACCTCGCCGAGCATCGCATCGCAGAGCACCATACCGATGGGGCAGAGAATCAAATCGGCTCTGCCGCTGGTGACAACAATGGCATTTTCACCGGTCGCGCCCTGGTCTGCGCCCGCGCGAAGCATCGCCGCTGTAGCAAGCGCGTTGGTGCCGACAGCGATGACAGGCTGCTCGGGAAGCGCCTTTTTCAGTCCTTCCACGAGCATACGACCCATGCCGCCGCCCTGGGCATCGAGGATAACAACGGTCATAAGAGGTTTTTCCTCCTTAATGCAAACTTCAATGCAAACTTCGTCTGTTTTATTCCGAGCCCCTTCGCAATGCCCGTTTTTGTTGCTTTGTTTGTCGTGCGCCTCTGGCAGCTTGGTCAGAAATCAACGGTGGCAATAAACCCTGTATGCCGCCGAAGGGGGCACAAAACAGGCAAAGCCTGCTCTTTCCAGCAGTTAATGATTGTCTCCGTGATAGCCGGGACCGACTGCGTGAATCACGTACCTGCACGGCAGGCGATAGCCGCGCGTGATTTTCGCCTGACCAACCTTGCCGCCGCCAAGCAGCGACGGATTCGCCGCATTGACGATGGCGTCAGCCGCCAGCGTTGTGATATCACCTCGGATAATTTGCAGCGGAATAGCTGTTCGCTCCCTTCTGCATGCCATCATCCCGAATCTCACTGAGGCAGCGGTTGAGCGCATCCTCCCAGCGGGGCATATGCACCGTAGAATCGACCGGACCAGTCAGCAGACGAACGCAGGACGGATGCGCCGCGCTAACCGAGCCGCGGTTGCCGGTGACAGGCTGAACACGGCAGCGGCTGCCGACCATGCCCAGCGTGGCGATGGCAAGCGTCGCGAGGTTGCATTCACCCTCATTCGTCAGGTGATAAATGCCGTACCTATCCGTCTGAATCAGGGAAACAACGGCACGTGCCAGGTCGAAAGTATACGTCGGGCATGCCATCAGGTCGTTGGAGATGGTCAGCCGCTGATGCTCCTGCGCCGCACGGAGAATCGTGCGAATCGGTCCCTTTTCGTGCGTGCCGAACAGGCAGCCCGTCCGCACGATGAAGTACCGCGTCATCAGTGCGCGCACCGCCTCCTCCGCCTGTACCTTCGACAGCCCATACACATTCGCAGCGCATGTCTTATCGTTCACTGTGTGGACAGTATCCGGCTCTGCGCCGAACACCTCCGCCGTAGAAATCAACAGGAATTTCGCACCGACGCGCAGTGCCGCACGAACCATGCTCAGCGTGCCTGACGCGTTAGTCTGGATACACACAGCCGGCTCATTCTCCGCGCTCTGAATATCCGTATACGCTGCGCAGTGGATGATGGCATCCGGCTTTTCCGCCGCAACGAACGCCTTTGCCTTTTCCTCATCGGTGATGTCAAAATCCGCCAAGTCAACACCGCATACGGGAATGTGCTTCTCCCGAAGCGCACGCATCACATCGCGTCCCAGCATACCATCCGCGCCTGTTACCATGACCTTCATACACTGCACCTCTTCCGATGATAGTCTTTATTTAATTATACCATTTTTTCCGCATGCGTGCAACGGAAATTAACGCGAATTTCTTGTTCATCAAACGGAAGAAGCATGAAAACGGCGCATATCTGCCGACAGGCTCCGCGTGTTACAGCATCACAATCAACGCACCCAGCGCGGCAATCGCAGCGAACAACGGAATCCCGCGCACGAACGACATCAGATGCTGATACGGATCTTGATACATCGCCTTCTCCGGCAGAAAGGAGAACCGGATGCGCTTCGTATTCCGCCACCAGAGGAGATCAATGATAACCAAATCAAACAGTCCTAATCCTTCGCCGAGAATCAGCAGATACATCCATGCACTGCCGTAGTCTGTCAGACCAAGCGGCTCCTTCAGCAAGAGTCCCAGCACCCCGAATACAACGCTGAACACAACCAGATTGCTCAGCAGAATCTTCCAGATCGGCTGTGCCTTCAGCGCGGCATCAGCCAGCGGCGAATCATTCCGAACCTTCTTCTGCACCGCCGTCGGATACGAGCGCAATCCAAGCAGATTCTTCTTGTCCGTACCGGTATTCAGATAACAAATCAGCCAGTAAAACAGATAAAAAACGACAGGAAATACAACACGAAACATTCTCTTTCTTCCTCCTGTTAATTTTCCTCGCGTAAAAACGGCAGTGGCGGCAGCGCATTGCAATCAATAATCGACATCAGCATGTCCGCAAAGCCCTTCGGATCGCGGATTTGAAACTGCATGTGGTCATGCTGCTCAAAAACCGGAAAATGCCCATGCGGATATGCCGTCTTCAGCTTCTCGCGGTACTGAAAGTGCTCCTCGATGCTGCCAAAGCTCCAGAAGCTATGCTCCTGCAGCGCTTCCGGCAGCGGCAGATAGGGCTTTTTCTCCATGCTGCAAGCGACATGACGGCGTAGATTGCCGTATTTCAGCGCCTTTCCTGCCGCAATGAAGTACGGCTTAATTGCATCATCATCGCACCACATGATTTTTTTGAGTGTGCCTCCCTTGCTCCAGTACAGGCTCTTGATGGCAAAATACAGAATTGGCGTCATCATTCTGCGAAGTCCGAGACTGCTTTGCGAGAACTGCCCGCCGTCGAAAAACACGTGTGCCACCGGCACATCTGTTTGAGCAAGGAATGCCGTTGCAAGGTCAGCACCGAGCGATGACGCAACGACAAGTGCAAGCGATTGGATGCCTTCACCTTTCAAATATGTCTCCACCTGGCGGATTTCGTCCTGCCTGGAGATGTATCTCTGACCCTCGCAGTAAACGGTCGCTGTCGGCATGATGCAGTAAAAGCGTTTGCTGAGGTGTCTTGCAACCGGCTCATTGCTCGCACCGGTGACGCCCATCGCATGAAAGAAAAGCACAGCAGGGTTTGCCTTGTCGCCTATCGTCTGGAAAAGCACAAAAATTTCTCCTTCCGCATTTTTTGAATTAGTTTTAACTAACCAGTCGTAATTATACCACGCGGAGGATGTATTTGCAAGGGGTGCAGGGAAGCAATCCGCATCATGCCGGCAGCATGAGCCGCGTGACTTTGATGTAACCCGATTGCAGCCCCTTCTCCGGTATGCTATAATGATCGCAATGATCAGGAAAGGACGTCACTGACATGACGCAATATCTGCAGGAAACCCCGATGCTGAATTTCTCCGCGCCAGCCATCCAGTCGCTGATTGACACACACCGCTGGCAATCGCTCGCAGCGTTTGAGCGCATCCGATCCATCTACAACTACGTGCGCGATGAAATTCTCTTCGGTTACAACACGGATGACAGCATTCCCGCAACGCAGGTGCTTGCAGACGGCTTCGGGCAGTGCAACACGAAGGGAACGCTGTTCATGGCGCTGCTGCGCGGCTGCGGTATCCCCTGCCGGATTCACGGCTTCACCATCGAAAAAAAACTGCAAAAAGGCGCAATGACCGGGCTTGTCTACCTGCTTGCGCCCAAAAACGTGTTCCATAGTTGGGTCGAGGTCGAATTGGACGGCACGTGGTACGAACTGGAGGCATTCATCCTCGACCGTGCGTACTTGACAGCACTGCAGGCGAGGTTTCCGGACTGTACTGGAGCATTCTGCGGCTACGGCGCGGCGGTGCTCGACTTCCGCCACCCGGTCATTGATTTCAACCGCAATTCCACCTACATTCAGAGCGAGGGCATCAATCAGGATTTCGGCGTCTATGACAGCCCGGACGAACTCCTCAGGGAACACCATCAGCAGATGTCGCCGTTCAAGGCATTCATCTACCGGCACATCGGCAGGCACCTGATGAACCGGAACGTCCGGAAAATCCGAAAGGCATTATCGCACAAATGAGGCGGCACGATGAATCGCAAATTTTGCACCAGCTACGATTGCAGAAATCGAAGTTTTACTGGATGCAAATCGAGATTTCCAGTCTGCCGAAGGCACATTCAGCGTCGCCACCGAATTGCGCGGTATTGCCGCAGCGAAGCAAACGGTCTGCATCCGACTCATCATCGGCAGCAGACCGTCTTTTTTATCTGGAATATTCTCCTGTCAGAATCTCCCGAATGTACGAATCCCGATGCGGCAGATTGACCTCCGCACGGGCAATGTCAGCCGCCTCCCCGTTGTCGTACGGCACGGACAGCGCTGTCATCAGCAGCATCGACGGCGTTTGCGAGCCGACCTCGCCTTCGAGCAGCAGCGCATGCGCCTTGGGTACGCCCATGCTGTTGCCGACACTGCCGGAGTTGAGGATGTAACCGGCATCGAGCGTACGCAGGAACGGGCGGTGGCTGTCTGCAAAGGCAACGCCGCCATACGTCACGCCATTTGCCGTGAAGGTGGTGGAAAGCAGCTCCTTGTCATCCTGCGCACGCAGCAGCTCTGTCACAGGCCGACCGTGAAAGAAGCGGAAGTGCGTGCCGCTGAACCACTCGTCTGTCTCGCGCGGCAGCGAACAAAGCCACTGCATGCGTTCCTCGCCGAGCTGATTCCAGAAATACCCGTCCTCGGCAAATTCGCGCCCCCCGATGCCGTAGTCCCAGTTGCCGCCGACAAATCGTGTGCAATTTGCCCGAACCCAGTCGCAGGTTTCGCGGGACTGCGGTCCTTTGCCAACCGCATCGCCCAGAAACCAGATTTCATCCGCGCCGCAGCTGCGTAGCGCCTGCTCCATCGCCAACGTCGCGGTCATGTTCCCATGGAGGTCGCCCAGCAAGGCAATTTTCTTCATGCGTGCCTCCCTCAATCCGGATAGGTCATCGTGCTTTCGCTGCACTTTGCCAGCACAGCGCAGTATTTTTCCGCCTCGCGCTTCGCCTCAGGCAGGTCATGCTCCATATAATTACCGCATTCAATCCGCTTCGCACCGGGGATTTCACCCTCATAATCCGCCGCAAACCGGAACGCATCCTTTACGAGCTGCACCGCCGCGTTGTGGCTCATCGTGTCGCGCAGGATAAGATAGAAGCCCGTCCGACAGCCCATCGGTCCGAAATACACCACATGCTCCGATGCTTCCGCCGAACGGACGAACGTCGCAATCAGATGCTCCAGCGTATGCAGCGCTCCCTGGCAGATATAATTGCCCTGATTGGGATACTTGAGCCGCAGGTCGTACGTGATGCAATCACCGTCAATGCGCGAAATATACATGCCCGGCGTCAGCGTGTCATGATTGATGGAGAAGGATGCAATCTTTTTCAGCATGAGGATTCCTCCTTGTCGAAATCAGGATGATTATACCACATTTTCATGCGCGTGACAAGTTGCGTGCGGAACCTGTTTGAAGATATCTCTTTACAACACAGAGTCAGCGAGACCCTATTTTCCCGAAGCACTTGCAACTTCCGCGCAACTCGTGCTATAATGGTCGGGAAGTGTGTCTTTTGATGATGCGGAAGCGGCTTCATGAATGATTTTATCAGGATATTTCCTGTTTATTTCTGAAAGGAGAACCTTATGTTTGAATGGGTCAAAAAGCTTCTGGGCAGCAGCAACGATGCGGAGGTCAAACGACTGCAAAAGACCGTCAACGCCGTTGAAGCGCTCGAGGAGGAATACAAGGCGCTGAGCGATGACGCGCTGCGTGCCAAGACGAATGAATTCCGGGAACGTCTGAAGAACGGTGAAACAGAGGACAATATCCTGCCCGAGGCGTTTGCCGCCATCCGTGAGGCTGACGCGCGTGTGCTGGGCATGCGTCCTTACCGTGTGCAGGTCATGGGCGGTCTGGTGCTGCATCAGGGGCGCATCGCAGAGATGAAGACAGGAGAAGGCAAAACGCTTGTTTCCACGCTTCCTGCGTACCTGAACGCGCTGTCCGGCAAAGGCGTGCATATCGTGACGGTCAACGATTATCTGGCACGCCGCGACAGCGAGTGGATGGGCAAGGTTCACCGCTTCATGGGGCTGAGCGTTGGTCTGATTGTGCATGATCTGGACAGTGCCCAGCGCCGCGCCGCTTACGCCTGTGACATCACCTACGGCACAAACAACGAGCTCGGCTTCGACTATCTGCGCGACAACATGGTCATCCGGCAGAATGATCTCGTGCAGCGCGGTCATCATTTCGCCATTGTCGACGAGGTCGACTCCATCCTGATCGATGAAGCTCGTACGCCGCTGATTATTTCCGGCGCGGGCGACAAGTCCACCGACCTGTACGCCAAGGTCGATGCCGTTGTCCGCACGCTCAAGCGCGATGAGCACTTCGAGGTCGAGGAGAAAAAGAAGGCCATCACGCTGACCGATGAAGGTGCCAGGCGCGTCGAGCAGGCATTCAACATCGAGAACATCAACGATGCGGAAAACGCCGAGCTGAATCACCACGTCAATTGCGCCCTGCGTGCCAACTTCCTGATGAAGCGCGATGTGGACTATGTCGTCAAGGACGATCAGGTCATCATCGTCGACGAATTCACCGGACGACTGATGATCGGCCGCCGCTACAGCGAGGGTCTGCATCAGGCCATCGAAGCGAAGGAGCATGTGACCATCGAGCGCGAAAGCCGCACGCTGGCAACCATCACCTTCCAGAATTATTTCCGCATGTACCACAAGCTCTCCGGCATGACGGGCACCGCCAAGACCGAGGAGGACGAGTTCCAGAATATTTACGCGCTGGACGTCGTGCAGATTCCCACCAACAAGCCGAATATCCGCAAGGATCTCGATGACATGGTGTACAAGACGAGGAACGCCAAGTTCGCCGCTGTCGTCAATGCCATCAGCGAGGTGCACGAAAAGGGTCAGCCGGTGCTGGTCGGCACGGTCACGGTTGAAACAAGCGAGATGCTGTCCTCTCTGCTCAAGCGCAAGGGCATCCAGCATGAGGTGCTCAACGCCAAGAACCATGCCAAGGAGGCTGAAATCGTCGCACAGGCCGGTCACTGGGGCGCCGTCACCATCGCCACGAACATGGCTGGCCGCGGCACGGACATTCTGCTCGGCGGCAACCCTGAATTCCTCGCTCGCCGCGCCATGCGCCAGCAGGGCTTTGATGAAGAAATTATCGAGGCGGCGACTGGTCACGCGGAGGATGTTTCAGAGGAAATTCTCGCCGCGCGCGAAACATACCAGTCGCTCTATCAGGACTTCAAGAAGACAACCGATGCCGAGCACGAGCGCGTGCTGCAGACCGGCGGCCTGCACATCATCGGCACGGAGCGCCATGAATCACGCCGCATCGACAATCAGCTCCGTGGGCGTGCCGGCCGTCAGGGCGACCCCGGCTCCACGCAGTTCTTCATTTCGCTGGAGGACGACCTGATGCGTCTGTTCGGCGGCGAACGCATCATGCCCATGGTCGATCGCCTCGGGCTCAAGGATGACGAGCCGCTGCAGGCAGGCATGCTCACCAAGCAGATTGAAGCCGCGCAGAAGCGCATCGAGGGACGCAACTTCGATATCCGCAAGCACGTGCTGGAGTACGACAACGTCATGAACCGCCAGCGCGAAATCATCTACGGTCAGCGTCGCCGCGTTCTCATGGGCGAAAACGTCCGTGAAAACATCCTCGGCATGGCGTACAAGCTCATCGATGCAGCGCTCTCGCGTCACTGCGCCGCTGATGACGGCACGGATTGGGACATCCCGCAGCTGACGAATTATCTGGAGAACCTCTGCATCCATCACGGCAAAATCGCCGAAATTGACAGCATCGTCCGCTCCGGCGATCGCGACCAGCTCGCGCAGGCACTTAAGGATGATGCACGCGCCTTCTACGAGGAGCGCGAGGCGATGCTGACGGAGCTCGGGCTGGACATGCGCGAAATCGAGCGTGTTGTGCTGCTGCGCTCGGTCGATTCCCGCTGGATGGATCACATCGACGCGATGGATCGCCTGCGCGACGGCATCGGTTTTCGCGCCTACAGCGGCAAGAACCCCGTCACCGAGTATCAGATTGAGGCCGGTTACATGTTCGATGAATTGAACCACCTCATTCGCGAGGACACTGTCCGCCGCATGTATCAGCTGCGTATCGAGCGCACCCCCGAACGCGTACAGGCAGCTGTCCGTCCGGTCGAGGGCAAGCCGATGGTGCCGGGCAACGGTCAGCCGCGTCAGCCGAAGCGCGTGAAGCCGTCTGAGCGCATCGGACGGAACGACCCGTGCCCCTGCGGCTCTGGCAAGAAGTACAAGAACTGCTGCGGCCGCAACACGGGAGAAGCCTGAAGGCAGGACTGTCCGGCACATCCGCCGTAACGTCCGCCGCTTCCTTTTCACTCGCTTCCGACCGAATAATAAGGAGAGAAAACCATGGCGCTTATTGATATTCCGCAGTACCGTCAGCAGCTTGCAGAGATCCGGCAATCCCTCAAGGCTTCCGGTGAAGCGCTGCATATCGACCACCTCCGCGAGCAGCTTGATGAGCTGACTGAGGAGATGAATCAGCCGGAATTCTGGAACGATCCGGATCATTCCGCAAAGGTCAATCAGAAGGTATCCAACTTGAAGGGCAAGCTGGAGCATTATGAGAAGCTGCTTTCCACTGCCGATGACATCGAAGTGATGTTCGAGATGGCCGAGGAGGAGCATGACGAGGACACCGTCAATGAGGCGGTGGAGGAGATGAATCAGCTCCATGAGCATGCCGATGCTTTGGAGCTGGAAACCCTCATGCGCGGTGACTATGACGACCGCGATGCCGTGCTGTCCCTGCATGCAGGCGCAGGCGGCACCGAGGCGCAGGATTGGACGCAAATGCTCTACCGCATGTACACACGCTACTGCGAGAAGATGGGCTTCACCGTCAAGCTGCTTGACCTGCTCGACGGCGACGAGGCAGGCATCAAGTCCGTCACGTTCGAAGTCAGCGGCGACCATGCCTACGGCTACCTGCGCGGCGAAAAGGGTGTGCACCGCCTCGTTCGCATCTCGCCGTTTGACGCCAACGCACGCCGTCACACGTCTTTTGCCTCGCTTGACGTTGCGCCGATGCTCGATGAGGATGATTCCGACATTGAAATTAACATGAAGGATGTCCGTGTCGATACATACCACTCCAGCGGTGCAGGCGGACAGAACGTCAACAAGACCTCTTCCGCCGTCCGCATGACTCACTTTCCGACCGGCATCGTCGTTTCCTGCCAGACCGAACGCGATCAGGTGCAGAACCGTGCGACGTGTATTAAAATGCTCAAAGCAAAGCTGCTCGAGCTCCGTGAGCGCGCCAAAGAAGAGGAAATGGCAAACATCAAGGGTGAAATGAAGAAGATCGAATGGGGCAGCCAGATTCGCTCCTATGTCTTCCAGCCCTATACCATGGTCAAGGATCACCGCACGAATTACGAATCCGGCAACATCGACGATGTGATGGACGGCAATCTGGAAGGCTTCACAACCGCCTACCTGAAGATGCAGTGATGCGCATAACCACCCGAATTTCCGCGGCGCTGCTGAGTGTTGGACTGCTTGTCTGCTTTCTCAGCAGCGCCGTCTATCTGCTGGGGACAAACGCGTCCGTAATGGAAGCGCTCATGCGTCGCACCGCGCCGCCGGAGGATACGTATCTGCCGGAGGATGATTATCTGCTCGCCGTCAGAACCATCACGGATTACCTGACCGGCAGGGTCGAGGAATTCCAGTTCACCTTCACGATGGATGACACGAACTACCTCGCGTTCAATGCGAAGGAGCAGCAGCATATGGCGGACTGCCGCGTGCTGTTCCAGCTCTGCGGACGAATCGCCGCCGCATCCTGCACGATGGTTCTCCTGCTGGTCTGCCTGCTGCTTGTCCGGCGTGAACGAACGGCTTTTTCGCTGCTTGGGCGGCTGATTGCTGTGGAAATCCTCCTGCTGATGGTCCTCGTCATCCTCGCAGCATGCTTCTTTACGGACGCATTCACGCTTTTCCACCATTTGCTTTTCTCCAATGACCTCTGGCTGCTCAATCCGCAGACGGATCTGCTTGTCCGCCTGATGCCGACAGCCTTCTTCACGCATTACGCGCTGCTCATCGCTACGGCAGTCCTGCTTGCGCTGATGCTGTCCGCTGTGCTCGCACGAATTGCCGCACACCCTGTCCCCAATCACCGAAAGAAGGAGCTTTCATGACATATACCGAACAGGCTGCTGAAACGCTTGAACACCTCCGCAGCCAGTCCACCGTCCGCATCCTCGCGCTTGAAACGTCCTGCGACGAAACGGCCGCTGCTATTGTCGAGAACGGGCGAACCATCGTGTCCAATATCGTTTTCAGCCAGATTGACCTGCACGCGCTCTATGGCGGCGTTGTGCCGGAAATCGCAAGCCGCGCCCATGTCGAAGCGTGCGACCGCGTCATTGACGAGGCTCTCGCCGCCGCTCATATGCGCCTTGCGGATGTTGATGCGCTTGCTGTCACCTGCGGTCCCGGGCTTGTCGGCGCACTGCTGACCGGTGTGAGCTGCATGAAGGGGCTGAGCTACGCTGCCGGAAAGCCGCTCATTCCAGTCAACCATATCGAAGGGCACGTTTCAGCAAACTACATCTCAAATCCCGATTTGAAGCCGCCGTTCCTGTGCCTTGTTGTTTCCGGCGGACATAGTCATCTGGTGCGCGTCAACGATTATGGCGACTACACGCTGCTTGGGCAAACGATGGACGATGCCGCCGGCGAGGCGTTTGACAAGGCGGCGCGCGTGCTGACGCTCCCCTACCCCGGAGGTCCGCGGATTGACGCGCTGGCGGAGGAGGGCAATCCGCACTACATGACGCTGCCGCATCCGCACACACCCGGCAAGTATGACTACTCATTCTCCGGCATGAAGACGGCATTCCTGAACGCGGCAAATAAGCTGGAAATGAAAGGCGAACCGCTCCCGAAGGCGGATATGGCAGCATCGTTCCGGTACTCGGTCGTGTCGGCGCTGGTAGAAAAGGCGATGCTCGCGGCAAAGGATACCAAAGCGCCCGCACTGGCGATAGCAGGCGGCGTCTCGGCCAATCGACTGCTGAGAAGAATGATGCGGGAAGCGGCGGACAAGGCTGGTTTGCCGCTGTATATGCCGCGGATTGATTTGTGCACGGATAATGCAGCGATGATCGGATCTGCTGCCTATTACCGGTTGCTCAAGGGAGAGCTTGCCCCTTTGACATTGAACGCGGTTCCCTCGCTGAAACTGATTTAATGCAATGGAAACAGACGAAGTCTGCGAAGTCTGCGAGTCCAGAAAAACAGACGAAGTCTGCGAAGTCTGCGAAGTCTGCAAAAAGGAGGTCATTCCATGAAGAACAAGAACGTGTGGCAGGCGATTAAGTTCACGCTGTTCAGCGCGTCTGCCGGACTGATTCAGCTGGGGAGCTTCACGCTGCTGCATGATGTACTGCATCTGGAAGGGTATCTGCTGAGCTACCTGCCGTCACTGGTGCTGTCAGTGCTGTGGAACTTCACGTTCAACCGGCGCTATACGTTCCGTTCGGACGGCAATATCCGCCGTGCGATGCTGCTTGTCGCGCTGTACTATGTCGTGTTCATCGCGCTGACGAGCTGGTGGAGCGATGCGCTTGTCACCCTCGGCATGCACGACTGGCTGATTGAGGTGCTCAACATGGCGGTGAACTTCGTCACGGAGTTCCTGTTCCAGAAATTCGTGGTATACCGCGACAGCATCGACACGAACTCGCTGGCGCAGGCGGAGCGCGAAAAAGAGGAACAACAGAGCGCAAATCAGCCGTGAATCTCTTGTTTCCCCTTGACGACTGTGCTATAATACATGTCGGCGGAAATTGCCGCCAAGACCCCCGCAAGCGTATGAATAGGAGATAACGGCTATGGTAAAGGTGAATATTATTTCCGGCTTTCTCGGTGCAGGCAAGACCACGCTCATCAAGAAGCTGCTGACCGGCAGCATCAGCAAGGAAAAGATCATCCTGCTGGAAAACGAGTACGGCGAAGTCGGCGTTGACGGAAGCTTTATGAAGGATTCCGGCATTATTGTGGACGAACTGAATTCCGGCTGCATCTGCTGCACGCTGGTCGGCGACTTCCAGAAGGCAGTCGATGAGCTGATTGAGAAGTACCATCCTGACCGTCTGCTGATTGAGCCGTCCGGTGTCGGCAAGCTCAGCGAGATCCTTGTTGCGGTCGAGCATGCGAAGGAGCGTCACGCCGATCTGGTTGTGTCCGGCTGTGCGACGGTCGTCGATGCCGGCAAGTGCCGCATGTATATGAAGAACTTCGGCGAATTCTTCCTGGATCAGATCAAGACGAGCGCAACGGTCATTTTCAGCCGCACGCAGCTGCTGTCCGCCGAACGCATCGAGAAGAGCCGCGCGCTGGTCGAGGAGCAGCATCCGGGCGTCCGCATCGTGACGACGCCGTGGGATGACCTGTCCGCTGACACGCTGCTGGAAGTCATCGAATCCGGCAAGCCGATGGAGATCCATATCGACGAGGACGATGAGGACGACGAGGACGACGAGGACGAGCATGAGCATGAGCATCATCACCACCATCATGACCATGATGAGCACGACCATGAAGGCAATGTCTGCCCGTGCTGCGGCGGTCATCATGACGAGGACGATGATGACGACCATGATGAGCATGAGCATCATCACCACCATGACCATGATGAACACGACCATGACCACGAGGACGGCGACACCTGCTCCTGCGGTCATCATCATCACCATCATCACGGCCATGACGCGGACGAGGTCTTCGTGTCTGTCGGCGTAGAGACCGCGAATCGCTACGAGCAGGACGAAATCAAGGCTATGCTCGACAAGCTGTCCGACGAAGAGGAATACGGCACTGTGCTGCGTGCTAAGGGCGTCCTGCAAAACGCAGCAGGCGAATGGTTCCAGTTCGACTACGTGCCGGGTGAGAGCCAGTTCCGTCCGGGCACGGCGGATTACACCGGCCGCATCTGCGTCATTGGCGCACACATTGACGAAAAAGCACTGCGGGAGCTGTTCAAGGCATGAGCGAGCAGGAATTTACGCCAGTCTACCTGATTACAGGCTTTCTGGAAAGCGGCAAGACCCAGCTGATCAACAACATGCTGACGGACGAGAATTTTTCGCGCGGTCAGAAGACGCTTGTGCTGTGCTGCGAGGAGGGCGTGGAGGAATACGAATCCGCCAAGAACGCGACTGTTGTCATGCTGGACGAAGCAGATGAGATGAACACCGCGCATCTGGAGGCGCTGGACAAGCAATACAAGCCTGAACGCGTCTTCGTTGAATACAACAGCATTTGGACGATTGAACGGCTTGGTTCCTGTATGCTGCCGCGCAAGTGGGAGGTCGTACAGATTATCACGACCGTCGATGCGAACACGTTCGACAACTATTTCACCAACATGCGTCAGATGCTGACCGACCCGATGAAGGTCGCCGACCTGATTCTGTTCAACCGCTGCAAGCCCGGCACCGAAAAGAGTCCATGGCGCAGACAGGTCAAGGCCGTGAATCCGCGGGCGAACGTCCTGTTCGAGAACACCGACGGCACCAGCGAGGACGGCGTTGCGGATGAGGATTTACCATACAACATGAAGGCGGCGGTCATCGAAATCAAGGATGAGGACATTCCGACGTTCTACCTTGATTCGCTCGACCATCCTGACCGCTACGACCGCAAGACCATCCGCCTTGTCGGGCAGGTCTTTGCGGATCGTTCTCTGCCGCGCGGCTACTACATGTTCGGACGCATGGCAATGACGTGCTGCGCAAACGACATTCAGCCCATCGGCTGGATTACGCAGGGCGTGCAGAAGCCCGGCACGAAGAACTACTTCCGCATGACGGCGCAATGCAAGGCTGTTGACGCACAGGGCGAGAAGATGCTGATGCTCCAGGAGGCGCGCGCAGAGATTGTTCCGGCGCCTGCCGAGGAATACCTGAATTTCAACGCATAATCTATGGCTCCTGACAGAATCGGATGCATTCTGTCAGGAGCTTTCTTTGTGCTCGGCTTGTAGTTTGATAATAATGAATTGTTTTGTGAAAAATTTGCACTTTGTTCATTTTTGTGTCTTGACATATTTATTTTGTAATGATACAATTAAAAAAAAAGAAAGGGGTGATTCCAAATGGTACATTAAATGCTACTCCATGTAACTTTACTCGACCGCATACTTAAAAAGAAGTAGTTTTCCTGACGAAACAATTCGTTGCGTTGATCCTTGTATGTATTTTGATGTTGCTTACCTTATCCAGCGCATTCGCAGATTATTTTAGGAAGGTGTTATGAGGAGGTTTTTATGAGAAGATTTTTCTGTTTTGTAATGATTCTTTCCTTTTCAGTTATCCATATATGCATCTCAAATGCTGAAGGCAATACATCTTTAACCATCCTGTATGAAGGCTACAACTATCCTGCCTTCAATGACTATGCTGCCGCCGGTCATGAACTCACCTACCGTTCCGGCACCTTCAATGATATTGCCACAGCCATCGCCACGCATGACTCCAATGTTGATATTTTCGTTTTCCAGACGCGCTACGGGCTCAACCAGCTCAAGAAGCAGAACTATTATTATCCCCTGACCGAAAACACCGCCCTGATGGATAAGCTGTCCGACCTCTATCCTGCTTTCCGGAACGCCCTGATGGACGGCGATGACCTCATCGGCTGGTATGTCGATGCGCAAGCATGGGGCTGGCAAATCATCATGCCCGACATTCTGACCGAGGCGGAGCAAACCGAACCAACCACCTTTGACGAGCTGATTGACGTCTGCGATGCCATCCTCAAGAGCGGTCTGCTGAGTAACCAGTACACGCTGATCGGCGAATACCCTTACACGCAGGAAAGCATGCTGCAATTTTTCATGACGCAATATCTCGTCGCCTCCGAGGCTGCGGACGGACAGGTCAATTTCTATCGTCCGGAATTTGCGCGGACGGCTGCTAAAATCAAGGATACCGTCCCTGCAACCAGTCAGGAATCCATGTATTGGGAGACTGAAATTTTTACCACCGCCTGCGCCGCAACCGACCTCAGCCAGCACATGGCGCTGATTCCTTCCGTACTGGATGACGAAAAAAATCTGTTGTATTATGTGTCCGTTGTGGCAGTCGTGAATCCGTATTCAGACAGCATCGATAGCGCCGTTGACTTCATCAAGTACCTCTCCACCTACGAATCCGGCACCGCATATTTCTGGGATTCCTCGCTGAACAAGCCACACATCCGCAGTAACTATGAGGACATGCTGGCGAACTATGATGAGCAGATTGCGCGCCTTGAAGCCATCGCCGAGCCCACCGAGGATGACACGCTCGAACTGCAGTATATGTACGAAGCAAAGCAATCCCTCATCGACAACCCGTACGACATCACCGCGGAGGATGTCGCGCACTATCAGGACATCGTACAATACGCATACATATCCGGCGATTCACCTGTTTTACTCGATGAGACGCTGCAGACGCTCATTCAGCGCTATCTGAACGGCGCATTTGATGCAGATGGCTTCGCCGAAGCATGTCAGGAGCATGTCAATCAGATTTATCAGGAGCTCGGCATGGAACCGGTGCAAAAACCCGAATGATTGTCGCTTGTCAGGCAACCAAATCTCCCGCGATTACCGATAGAATGGCTGTGCAACAGAGAAGCTGCACAGCCTTATTACGCCTGGCATAGCTGCCGACCATGCGGAGGGTTACCATGCGGACAGCAGGTGCACTCGCCAGAATTTCAGATCAATCAGCGACGCGATGGATGCTGTGCGCGGCGCAGCACCGCTGACAGCCAGATGGAGGAAAGGCATTGAGAAGGACTTCCGCAGCAGAAGGAAGTGATTTGGAGCGTTGTGTCCCCGGCAATGACGCTGTCCCTGCATCCTGCAGCAGCGTTCCTTCCCTTGACCCTTTCTGTTACGTTTCGGGCAAATTTTCGTCATCTAAGCCATTGACAAAGGGTTTACGCTTTGTTACAATTATGGATAACCTACAGGTAGCCGTATTAGGCAGCGACCTGCTGATGTTTCACTTTTGGCGTGATGAGGAGGATAATTGCCCATGCTGCAAAAGGTTGTTCGGGAAGGGCTTACGTTTGACGATGTTCTGCTGGTACCCGCACGCAGCGAGGTGCTGCCCAAGGAAGTTGATCTCTCCATTCAGCTCACTCCGGTCATTAAGCTGAATATTCCCCTGATGTCTGCCGCTATGGATACCGTGACGGACTCCCGCATGGCCATCGCCATGGCGCGTGAGGGCGGTCTGGGCATCATCCACAAGAACATGAGCATCGCCGAGCAGGCGGCTCAGGTCGATAAGGTCAAGCGTTCCGAGCACGGCGTTATCACCGATCCGTTCTTTCTCTCTCCCGACCACCTGATTCAGGACGCGGAAAACCTGATGGCACGCTATCGCATCAGCGGCGTCCCGATCACCCGCGACGGCAAGCTCGTCGGCATCCTGACCAACCGCGACCTGCGCTTTGAAACGGACTATACCCGCAAGATCAGCGAGGTCATGACCAGCGAAAACCTCATCACCGCGCCCGTCGGCACCTCTCTGGAGGAGGCAAAAAAGATTCTGGCGAAGCACCGCATCGAGAAGCTCCCCATCGTCGATGAGAACGGCATGCTCCGCGGTCTGATCACCATCAAGGATATCGAGAAGTCCACCAAATATCCGAATTCCGCCAAGGATGCCAAGGGTCGTCTGCTGTGCGGTGCCGCTGTCGGCGTAACGCATGACGTGTTCGACCGTATCGATGCGCTGCTTGACGCGAAGGTCGATGTCATCTCCATTGACACGGCACATGGTCATTCCGTCGGTGTGCTGCGTCAGGTGGAAGCCATCCGCAAGCGCTATCCCAACATCCAGCTGTTCGCCGGCAACGTTGCCACCGCCGCCGCTACGCACGACCTCATCTCCGCCGGCGTTGACTGCGTGAAGGTCGGCATCGGTCCAGGCTCTATCTGCACCACCCGTGTGGTCGCCGGTATCGGCGTTCCGCAGGTGACAGCCGTGTCCGACTGTGCCGAGGAAGCCGACAAATACGGCATCCGTGTTATTGCTGACGGCGGCATCAAATATTCCGGCGACATCGTCAAGGCGCTGGCCGCCGGCGGCTCCTGCGTCATGCTCGGCAGCATGCTTGCCGGCACCGACGAAGCACCCGGTGCAACCGAAATCTATCAAGGCCGTTCCTACAAGGTCTATCGCGGCATGGGTTCTCTGGCCGCCATGGAGCACGGCTCCAAGGATCGTTACTTCCAGGATGATGCCAAGAAGCTTGTTCCCGAAGGCGTCGAAGGACGCGTGCCCTACAAGGGACTGCTGTCCGAGACCGTGTTCCAGATGGTTGGCGGCATCCGCTCCGGCATGGGCTACTGCGGTGCAAAGACCATCGATGACCTCCGCAAGAACACCGAATTCATCAAGATCACCGGTGCCGGTCTTGCCGAAAGCCATCCGCATGATATCTCCATCACGAAGGAAGCTCCCAACTACTCCCGCAACTCCTGACTTTTCAAACAGCAAGCAGCCCCCTGAGTTCATCGCTCAAGGGGCTGCTTTTTATTGCCACACATCCGGCAGCGAATCGATCCATCCGGCCAGCTCCTGCGCCATCTGTGCTGCCTCGCTACGGCGGACATGTCCGGGCGTGCCGCATCCGTTCCCTGTATACAGGAAATGGCGGATTTTCGGATCGCTCAGTCTGCGACAAACCTCGTCAATTGCGCGATCCCATGACGCATCGTGTTCGAGAATCGTTGTCGTCAGGAGGATATACGCCTTTGGGTAGACCTTCCTGATTTCGCCGATCCATCCAGCATAAGCATTTTTCCAGCGCTCCGCCTGTGCGCCGTGCTCATCCTCCGCCATGGTGTTGATCGGATGCGCATCATTCTGCCCGATGGCAGCAATCACGACATGCGGCGTATACCGGCTGAAATCCCACTCGCACGTTTCGCCCAGCGGCGGATAGAAGTTCACCTTGTCCCACGCGCTCAGCATACCGATGGTGTCCGACATATTGAAGTACCCTGTGCCATCCAGCAGCGCCATACCGCCGGTGGCGTTGTCGTGCAGCTCAGCGCCCAACAGGCGTGCCGTCTGCCATGCATAGCTCCAATAACCATTGCTGTAGCGCCCTTCATGCCCTTCTGGGTCAGTCTGACCGCATGCAAATTCCGCCTCGGACACTTCCCCTGCTGACACGCTGTCGCCGTACACCTCGATGCGCCGACTCGGGCGCGGCAGAAGCATCCGCAATTGCGCATCCTCCGCGACGGCAAAACCGTGCAGCACCATCGCATGGCAGCAATCCTGCCGTTTGAAAAGCAAGACGTGATTTTCGCCGTCTGTCAGCCGGTCAGATAGGTCAATTGCCTGTTCACCGTCCGACAACAGCACGCTCGTCTGCACGCCGTTGATGATTACACCCAGCCGATTCTGGTAGAAGGCGCGCTTATTCTCCAGAAAGACGCGCAGAATATGCCCCGTGACAATCATCTCAGCAGATGAGCAGACATACACCAGCACCGGTGCGTCCGGATTGCGGTCGTCGATTCTACCCGTGTAACGAATGCAGGGATCTGACGGCGCTATATATTTTTCGCCCGCCAGAAGCTCAATCTTCATGTGTTTTCCTCCTGCCACACGTTCGGGATGGATTCAATATACGCAGCCAGCTCCTGTGCCATTTCCGCCGCCTCCGATGCACGGACATGCCCGGGTGTGCCGCATCCGTTTCTTGTATACAGGAAATGATGCACGCACGAATCCGACAGCCTCCGGCAGACCGCTTCAATCGCGTCATCCCATTCCGGCGTATGCTGCATGATGGTCGTCGTCAGCAGAATGTGTGCCTGCGGATATTTGACCCGAATCGCGCGGATGAAGCCTTCATAGTCGCTGCGCCACTGCTGCGCCTTCACGCCCGTGTAATCCTCCGCCATGAAATCACCCTTCGCCCTGTCATTCTGCCCGATTGCGACAACGACCACATGCGGCGTAAAGCGGCTGAAATCCCATGGCTTCAATGCTCCGAAATACGGATTGTACGCGAGCTTATCCCAGCACGAGAGCATTCCCGTGTCAAAGAAGTAGCCATTACCGTCCTGCAGCGCGATGCCGCCCTGTGCGATATCGCTGATCTCCGCATCGAGCAACCGCGCCGCCTGCCACGCATAGCTGAAGTACACGTTGTTATACCGCGCGTTGTGCTCCGGCGGATCGAGCTCTCCTGCATAATCCGCCGCTTCGCTAACCTCCCCTGCCGATACGCTGTCGCCGTAGAATTCGATGCGCCGCGTTTGCCTTTCCGGCGGATTGAGCAGCGTATCCGAAGCGCCGATCATCAGCGCATGCAATGTGATTTTGCAGCAGCTGTCCTGTCGCTTGAAGAGCATCACATTATTTTCGCCGTCGTGCAGGTGGTCGGACAGGTCGATTTCGTTCACGGCATCCCACTTGAGCAGTACACCAAACTGTTCGCCGTTGATGACGACACCCAGCCGGTTTTCCCACAGATGATGCGTGTTCGTCAGAATGACGCGCAGATGGTGCCCGACCATGCGGAAGCGCACATACGACGCGGTAAAAAGAAATACAGGGTTGTCAGGGTCATCCATATCGACACGGCCTGTATACTGCAGGCGGCTGTCACTCGGGCGGATGCGCTGTTCATCCGGTTGCATATCACGGTCAGCCTTTCTATATAAGGTAATGCCTCACAAATGAGGTGGTGCGATGAATGGTGAATTTCAGCAGACACAAAAGGCACATTCAGCAGTGCCGCCGAACTGTACGGTGTTGCCTGAGCATCAGAAACCTCCACCGCAGGCAAACCCGCGATGGAGGTTGTGTTTACACCGGATTACTTGCCAAGCAGAGCGTTGATGCCATCCTGGATGCTCTGACGATACGTCTCCTGCAGCTGTGCAGTCGTGTAGTCGCCGTTAATAAACTCGCGCAAAGGCAGCTCATACTCGCCGCTGAGGCTGGCATAGTTGTCCAGCATCTGATGGCGACCCATTTCCATCATGATTTCGAAGTTGTAATCCTGCAGGTCGATATCCTTCGCGGTCACGCCGTACCACCAGCCAAGCGTTTCAGGATCGTCGCGGATAGCAAGAGCCGCCTCGCCGCCGTCCTCGCTGCCGGCATCGTAGCCGTACCAGTTAAGCAGGTCATAGAGCACATTGAAGACAAGCTCCGGATCCTCCACGCCGACCGGAATGACAAAGGTGGAGTTCTGGGTTACCTTCTGGGCGTTGGTTTCCGCGTTGCCGTGCGGTCCGACAGGCCACGGAATAAAGATCATGTCAAAATCGAGCGTTACGCCGTCAGGCTTCTGATAAGCATAGTCAGCATTGGAGTCCATAATCCAGGCGGCAATGGACGTGAAGGCGACCTTGCCGTCGCGATACAGGAAGCGGCAGACGTCCCAGCCGTTCTCTTCCGGAATCGGATACATGACCTTGTCCACCAGGTTCAGGTCCTGGATGAACTGCAACACTTCACCAACCTCAGGCGAGGACAGGTTCTCGGTCGCGGTTGCGGCAACATTTGTGCCGTTGGACATAACCAAATTCAAGAAGTAATCGCCCGGCCAGCCGCCGAAGCCGTACACATCGATGTTGCCATCGCCGTCGGTGTCCTTCGTCAGCGCAATGCAGTATTCGCGGAACTTATCCCATGTCCATTCGCCTCTTTCAACCAGGTCGCGCGGATCCTCAAGGTTCGCATCCTCGATCATCTGCAGGTTGAATGCAAGTGGCAGGGTCGAACCGACCATGTTTTCCGCATTATTGGCGCAGAGCAGCTGCACCGCGCCGCTGCCGGTGTCGATGTAGGACATGACGGGGTCGGTGCCCTGCAGGACAGCATTTTCGCTGGGCAGTACGTCGCGCAGGTCAACCACATAGCCGTTCGCCGCAGCAGGCGCAGAAATCGGCAGGTCGAGCATATAGATATCAACGTCCGGCGTACCTGCCAGCACGGAGGTGTTGATGGACTCCTTCGCGCCTGCGTACGTCAGGTTGATATATTCGAACTTCACGTTCCACTTTTCTTCGATCTTCTTCACGTTCGCGAACTGCATTTCGTCCGCGGTCGTGCCGCTGTAGTAGGGATTTGCATCGATGGATTCATCAAAGGAGTCCCAGTAAAGATCCCATGTCGTACCGATGGTGATCACGCGCGTCTCCTCGGCGGAGGCGGCGATAACGGTCATGCTCAGCACCATCGTCAGGGCGAGCAAAAGTGCGGAAAACTTTTTCATTGAATTTGAGTCCTCCTTGCTGCTTATTGGGATACGTCTAACATCTGCGGAGGAAGGTCGGGACGCATCCCAACCTCCTCCGTAAGGTTCATTTTGATTGGACTCTCTTGTCAGCCAGCGTTCAGTTGCTCTGACCGACCGTCACAGCGTAGACCTTCCACGCGCCATCGGATTCAAACTGCATCCGGCTGCCCCACGTGGAAACATCATCGCCGCAAACCTCAGCGATCTGCTCGAAGGTGATCTGCGCCACAGAGCCGTCCGTCACAGCCGTCTGCTGCTGAATGCGGGACCAGCCGGCAGCCGCATCAGGCATGACAATCCAGATGTTGTTCGTCTCGGACTCGTAGGAGATGTTGATGACCGCACCGGGCACGAGCGCTGCAACGATGTTTTCAGGCATCTCGATGCCGTTCTGTCCCCATGCACTGCCTTCGCACGCCGCGCCCTCGAACGCGATGTTGTCATGAGAACCAACCATGTAGTCGATGCTGACGACGGTCACTGCGTAGACCTTCCATGCGCTGGCGGCTTCGCACTGCATACGGGTGCCCCAGGCGGACTTGTCTTCGCCGCACGCCGCAGCAATCTGCTCGTACGTCACATACGCCTTGCCGCCGGAGATCGTTGCTTCACCCTGCGCGACGCGCATCCAGCCCGCCGCAGAGTCAGGCATGACGATCCACATCGTGCCGTCCTCAGACTCGAAGTCAATCTGCACCGCCGTGCCGGGCACGAGCGCATCGCGCACCGCCTCGGGCATATCAAAGCCGTTCTGTCCCCACGCGCCGCCCTCGCAGGCAAAGCCATCGAAGGACACGATCTCAGAGGCGACCATGTGCGGCGTCTTTTCGCCGACCTTCACGGAATAGACCTTCCACGCGCTGGCAGCCTCGCACTGCATGCGGCCGCCCCACGTCGTCTTGTCCTCGCCCAGCAACGCCGCCATCTGCTCATACGTGATCTGGCAGACCGTGCCGCTGTTGTTGATTGCCGCCGTACCCTGCGCAACGCGCGTCCAGCCCGCTGCTGCATCCGGCATAACAATCCACATCGTGCCGTCCTCGGACTCGAAGGAGATTTCGATCACAGCGCCGGGCACGAGTGCATCGATGATTTCCTGCGGAATATCGAAGCCATTCTGACCCCAACCGCTGCCCTCGCACGCAAAGCCTGCGAATTCAACCGCGTTCTTCACGTCGTAGAGGTTCGTGCGATCCTCTCCGGTTTCCGGTGCCGTCCAAACAGCCGTCGTGTCGATGGACAGCGCATTGCCGTCCGCATCGAAGAACTGGATGTTGCCGATGTAAAAATCGCGCGGCGCCTCACCGTCAAACTTACCGGATGCGGTGAAGTTGTCAACTTCCTTGCTGATCTGAAGCGTATCGCCGCGGCCGGACACGAGCGCCCCCTCGGGGATGTTCACCGTCGCGGTCTTTGGATTCTTGCGCTCCATGTACACCGACCAGTCAGCCTCTTTCTTGGAGCTGTCCTCACCGCTGACCATGTAGACCTTACCGGACTGCGCGTAGAAGGCACCGTCCGTGCCCAGCTCGACACCGACATCGAAGGTCATCTTGACAGCCTTGTCCAGGTTTTCGCCCAGCAGGGCATCAATGTTCAGGGAAACGTACGGCACCTTGCCAACCGCAGCAGGGCTGATGCACAGCGCCTTGCCGTTCTGATAGTCAATCACGCTCAGCTCCGCGGCATCCGCGTTGCCCAGGGTCATGTCCAGACCGAGGAACGCGGTGTTCTCATCCGCGAAGTCAATGATGGTCTTCACCTCGCCCGCCACCGGCGATGCAACCTCTGCGAAAGCGCAGCTCATCACCAGCATGCACGCAAGCAGCAGAACAGAAACGACCTTTTTCACTTGGATAACCTCCTTCATGTCCCTTTTTCAGGGACTTGGTTCCGTTTGTGCAGCTTGTTTGCCATGGTTTCCCTTGAACCGGCAGTCAGCGTTCTGCCATACCGGTCAATTTTGAGCCAAATACGCCATGGCTCCTCTGACTCTTATCATAGCACAAACCTACGCTGTAAGTCAACAAGTAAATCACGAAATTCCGCTCTATTTGACCGAAATTCTCCGAAAAAATGTTTTCGAGGGATTTAATTCGCCCATAAAGTACAGTTTCGGCATGGAGGACTCATCTGGTCGCCGTTTATGTGCACCTTATGGGCGAATACTTCAATGTTAATTATTGCGCTTACGTTTGCTAATGTTTATCTTTTTGTTACTTTTCCATTAGCCTACGATACCCGAGCGTTCAACGCCCTCAATGAAGCGGCGCTGGAGCAGCAGGTAGAGGATGAGCAACGGCAGAATCGTCAGCACAACGCCGGCATTGACGTACAGGCGCTGGATGCGGACGTTCATGATCTTGAGATTCGCGGAGATGTTGTTCTGCAGCGTCGAGAGGCGCTTGGCGAGCAGCATGTCCGTCGGAATGCGGAAGAGCTGGCTGTAGAAGGAATCGGTATACTGCCAAACGAGCGAGAACACCGTCACCGTGATGACAGCCGGCATGGCGTTGACGAGCATGATGCGGAAGTAGGTATACCATGTGCCCGCACCATCGACGAACGCCGCCTCCTCGATTTCCTTGGGCAGCCCGCGGAAGAACTGGTTGAAGATGTAGATGAACAGACCCGCGCGCAGACCCGTGCCAAATACCGTCAGGACGTACATCGGGGTCGCCTCGCTCATCAGTCCCATGCTTCGGAAGGTCATGTATTGCGGCAGCATGATGGTGTGATTCGGGATGACAATCATGATGATGACGCATGCGAACCACAGCTTCTTGAGCGGAAACTCAAACCGTGCGAAGCCGTAGCCGACCATGGAGCAAATCAGCACTTGAATGAGCGTCAGTGCGACGGTGTAAATCAGCGTGTTGCCCAACGTACGGAAGTAATCCATCTGCGTAATGACGGTCGTATACCGTTCGAGCGTGCCTTCAATCGGAATGGTGTAAACCATCGGATTCGAGGAATCCGTGTCGGAGAAGAAGGACTGACTGACGATGCCGATGACAGGCGAAAGGATGACATAGGCAATGCCCACGATCAATACAAAGCGCAGCAGCCACAGCAGGAACGCCTTGCCTTTCTTGACGACACCACCCTTTGCGTCCTCATAGCGTGGAGAATTGCGAAACGCGCGCCATTTTTCCATTGCTTTTCACACTCCTTCGCATCAGTTGTAGTAGAACGTGCGCTTGCTGATCAGGTAAACCACCAGCGCCAGCAGCGAGCAGGTGATCAGCGTTGAAACCACGCTGAATGCCGATGACAGGCCATAATTGCTCTCGGTGAACGCCGTGTTATATGCCAGCTGCACCACGTCGGATTGGCTGAAGGCATCGACGATGGTGTAAATCGTGCAGGTGATGATGTGCGGCATAACCATCGGGAACGTGACCTTCCAGAACGTCTCATAGCCCGTTGCGCCTTCAATCTTCGCGACCTCGTATAGCGAGGACGGAATCGACTGCAGACCCGCAATGAACAGGACAATCTGTACGCCGGATGCCTGAATGATGTCGCTGATGCGTTCTACCGCGCCGGTGATGTAATCAAGGATCACATCCGGCAGTGCCAGCTGCGCAAAGAGATCCATCAGGTACGTCATGTTGAGCGTACCGGAGGAGGAGGACGCCGCCGCCATGTCCGCGCTTGCGCCGCTCAGACCGCCTGCCATCATCTGCGCCGCAATGCTCAGCGCGTTGCTGACTGATTCCGCACCCATCAGCACGGGCAGGAAGAAGATCGCGCGAATCAGACCGCGGCACTTCATCTTCCTGTTCAGGATCATCGCGACAAACAGTGAGAAGAAGATGATCAGTGGTACGTCGATGAGCATGTTGCCGATGGAGGTCGTAAGCGTCTGTTTGAAGCTCGCGTGGGAAAAGAATGCCTCGTAGTAGTTCTTCAGCCCGACAAATTCAAGCTTGTAACCGCCCGTGCTCAGGACGGTCATGGAATTCAGGGAGAACTCCACCGTCATGTAGAGGCTTCGCACGTAGAAGAGGAGGAAGCCCAGCAGCCAGGGCAGGATGAAAACGTAGCCGTTAACAGCGCGTTTTCCCGCCATGGAGATACGCAGCTTTTTCATTCGTTTGCACCTCCTGAGAGCAGATACGCCCGGGTAGGAATCGTCTTGCCGTCTGCCTGCGCATCCTGACTGCCGTAGTTAATGTAGATGGTCACGCCGTTGTCGTAGCGAACGGAGCGGAGCGTGTCGGAGATGATGGTATGCTCCACCATCTGTGCCCCGCTGACAGCGGACAGTGCGCCGTTCAGGTACGCGTAGTTTTCCGCAGCTGTGTCCGCCCAGTTGGCAAACGTCGTCGCATAGAGCGAATTGAGCGCGGTGTACTTCATATCGGATGCTTCCTGTGCCGTGAACGTATACCGCGGCGATGCGCCGTACTCAATCATGCTCAGCAGCTCATTCTGCCAGTCCTCACTCACCGCCGTGTTCATCGCCTGACCGGTGTAGTTCACGCAGCCGTGCAGAATCATCTCGTAGAGCGGAATCGTTTCGTCGACGATGACGTATTCCGTTGCGCCCATCGGGGCATCAATGACGTGATTTGCGCCCTTGACGGCGTACAGGTTGCCGCCGGACACCATCACCTTCTTGCCGCTGTCAGCGATGTCCGCCAGCTCATTCCTGACAACCATGAGCGCCTGCTCGCGGTCGATGACTTCCGTTCGGCGTTTGTCCGCATGCAGTTCGCTGCCCAAATCGCGCAGCGAGATGCCGCTGATGTTCAAATCCTTTGTGCTGTTCAGGAATCCGCTGACGTAGTACGGCAGGAATTTCGGGGAAAGCAAATCGTAGATGTTCTCGTCATAGCCGAGGCTCGAGGTGCGGCGCAGGCTCGCCGGATTGTTCACGCCGAAGCGTGCGACATAGCCGGCGCCGTAGTAGCGTGACGTCTCCTGATTCGCCATGTAGCGTTTGGAGATGCTCGTCACCTTCTGGAACGCCACATCCGCGTACAGCTCACCGCCAAGGCGTGTCAGCGCGTCACTGAGCTCCTCCAGTGCCTGCTTGCCGCCCAGCTCGCTGAGCACGGATACACGGTTCGCCACATCGTGGTAGTAGCCGCCGTTCATCCAGCCCCGGAAGTTCACCACCTGATGCCTCACGCCTGCCTTGTTGAGGCGCTGCGCAATCTCGTCCGCCTCCCTGAAGGTCGTCATCGCGCGGACATGCAGGTACTGGATGCCCATGAAGTGGGTCGTTTCCTTCACGCCGCCAATCAGGTCATAGTAGAAGGGAATGTCGCCCGATTCCGTCTGTGCGGTCAGGACGCCTTCGGAAATCAGCCGTGCGCGGTAGTAGTTCGCCAGGCCGCTGTAGCCCGCGTTTTCACCGGTCAGCAGCGTATAGCGGACGGTCAGGTCTTCCGCGTATAGTTCATCCTCGACGATCGGCATTTCCGACGTTTCGCCGGCGCCGAAGAGCGACAGCAGTTCTGCACCACGCAGCGTGAACATCGCATAGGCGTTGTTGTAGGAGTTGCTGCGTCCCGACACGTCCGCATTAATGCTCGCCAATGCCGAGCCGCTTTCGATGGTCGCCAGCACACCGGTTTTCTCGCGGCAGATGCCCCAGAGAGGCATGCGCACGGTCTCGGTCAGCTGCGTCTGCGTGTAGTCGCCGTCAATCAGGTCGAGGTCATAGACATACTGGCTGTACACCGCCGCGGTATTCTTGCCGTTATTGAAGCGAATGAGGCTTCCTGAGCCGTTCGGTACAACCATGTAGCCGCTTTCAGTGGTGTCCGCCGCCGCCATGTACGGCAGGAGCTGAATGCGGTAGATTTTGCCGCCGCCGCGCTCCTCAATTGCGCCGGCCGGGACGGTTGCCTCGACGTAATCCTCGCCCAGCGTCCATTCCAGCGTCACGGTGAAGCCCAACGTTTCCGCCTGCTCTTTGCCCGCGTATGCCTCCATCTCGAGGTATTCCTCTTTCGTTACGCCAAGCGCTTCAAATTCCTTGGAGACGCGCGCCATTTCACGTGTGCGGCTCGAACCCTTATCGGAAATCCAGTAGCCGTCCTCGCGCTGCTCATAGACGATGTCAGCCGCTTTCTTCGCCTGATCGCCCAGCTGCTCATACAGCGTCTCATAGCGCTCCGCCGGCAGGTAGGAAGGCGTCAGGTACTGGATGGTGTCGACACCGACGATGTAGGTGAATGCAATGCCGTTTTCGATGCCCGCTGCGCTGAAATTGCCCAGCGAAACGCTCATCGAGTAGCTGTCATAGGTGCTGCTCGTCAGTCCGGAATTATAGTAATCCAGCAGGAACTGACTCTTCAGGTAGTTCTTGTTCGTCTTGTTTGCTGTCTTATCGTTATCGGCATCCGGCGGATTGGAATAGACCGTTTCGCCGGTTCGCTTGTCATAGACGGCAACACTTGCCGATTCGATGTCCGCATAAAGCTTCAGATTCTCATTCTCAGCATAGAGCGCGTACGGTGCATCGATATCCGGGTTTTCGTCCATGATTGCCGTCAGCTCCGTCTGTGCCGACGCACCGGCAGGCGTTTCAATCATCTGCTGATATTCCCGCCGGAATTCGAAGCGGAACAGATACCAGACAACAACCGCCGCCACGATGATGACAATCGCCGCGAGTACAATCCACAGCCAGCGGCGGAACCTGTGCTGAGCCGCGTCCGGCTGGACTTTCGTTTTCTTGCTCATCTTTCCACCTCCGCTCAAGCTCTGAAGATCAGCTCGGTGTAGATGCTCTTGAAGAAGCCTACCACCTGCGTGATGAAGTTAGCGACCAGCATGACCAGGAAAATGATGATGAACACAGCCACGAGCGTCAGCAGCAGCGTCAGGAGCGTCTTGCCCAGCGTGTAGTTATGCACCTGCATGATGCCGGTCAGCGCCATGATGAAGGTATACGCCGTGCCGATGAAGATGATGATGGAATAGAACGCCTCCTCATTTTCCGCGACAAACTGGCTGACGATGGTCGCCACGATGTAGCTGACAATCATCGGCACCAGCGAGTAGCCGATAGCAATGGCGATATCCTTCAATCGTCCCTCGCCGTCCATCAGGCACGTCACCGACCAGTTGCCCACGCACAGCAGGAGGTAGAGGACCAGGACGCCGCTCATTTCCCACAGTGCGTTGACGGTGCGTTCGTTGATGTTGTTGACCACGAAGCCTGCCAACAGGCGGTTGAGAGTGAAGCAGATGCCGAAAAGGATGACCATCAGGACGGCAATGGCGACGCTTCCCTTTTCGGCATGACGGATCCAATAGAAGCCGTCAGACGGGTGCGAAACGGTGTAGAAAAGCTGCTGCCATTTTTCCCTGCTGAACAGTGCTTTCATCGCCTTAAGCCCTCCTTCCGTTCTTCTTGCTCATTCGTGGGCGGATAACCTTGACGATCAGCACAATCGCGATGATCAGCACAATCACGCCCGTCAGAATGTAGTTGATGTTTTCCTTCATTACTTCGTTGCGGTAGCGCTTGAAGGCAACCGAGTAGTAATCCCGGCTCTGTCCGCGCTTCAGGTACGTCATGGCGAGCTTGTTTTCGCCTGCAGACAAATACGCCTTTCCGATACCGGTGTTCGCCAGCTCGTTGTTTTCGTCCAGCCGGAGCACCTCCTGCCAGAGCGCCACTGCCTGTGTTTCATCGCCGTCATAGCGCAGCCCGACTGCCTCGTTGATAAGTCGACCGTACTCCGTTTCGCCGAAGACAACGATCGTACCCTGCTTCGAGTCCAGCGCGAGCATTTTGTCGCCTGCCTGCTCGATGGCGACAGGTGCATCCATCGTGCCTGCCTGCGTGCCGAGTCCGCCGAAGATGTATAGCAGATTGCCCTCATGGTCGTAGGTGATCATGCGGCCGCGCTTGGAGTCCAGCAGCGAGTAAATGCCCTTGCCGCGGTAGACAACATCGACAATCGTGCTCGGTCCCGCATAAAGCGAGGCGCCGCTGATTTGAAGGTCGCCGCCAAGATTCTTGGACTGACCCATTCTAATGACATCCTCGCCCTTCGGATTCAGGCGGCGCACAGCCTGCACGCCTGTCGTGTCCTTGTTGGAAGCGTACACGAAGCCCTCGTCATCGATATCGATGCCGGTGAATTCTGTCGGGATATAGAGCTGCTGTTTCGAGCGCTCCTCCTTCGTTGCCAGCTTCCGCCAGAATTTCTCCCATGCAGTGATTTCAACGGAAATCGTGCCGAAGAAGCCGGTGAAGTCGCCGTTCGTCTCGAAGACCATGATGCCCTCGAACATGTTCTGCGCGATGCAGTACACGCGTCCGGCGTAGTCCACGGAAACCTTCAGGGGTGTGAACATGAAGTTATCATCGAGCACCTCGCTGTCAGGATTCACCGTCATGCGTGCGACATTGCCTTCCATGTCCAGCACAATCAGCCGCTCCTCGCTGTCGGCAATGCAAAGCTGATTGGCGCTGTTAAGCGCTACACCCTCAACGCCGCCGATTTCCGTGAATTTCGTGAAGCCATCGCCCGCGTCCACGCCGAGAATCACATCCGTCACCGTGCCATTGCGATCCTGCACCTCCACACAGTTGTTCTGTGCCGTATGCAGCGCGGCGTATTGATCATCCAGCACCAGCACACGTCCGCTGCTTTCCTTGACGCACAGGCGCTGCGTGCCGTTCCGGTCCGCCATGCCGACGCCGGAGACATTCGCCAGGCGTTCTATCTGCTTGCCGTTCACGACCTCATCCACGCTGTTGACCGTGTCCGATGCCGCATCCAGCACCAGCAGCGCGTCATTCGTCATCGTGCCGACCATCTTGCCGGACGTCTTCAGAATATTGACTTCGCCGCTCTTTTCGCCGACAATCAGGTAATCACCTGTCATCTCAATGCCGATGATGTTCTTGAATGCCGTTTCTTCATCCGTATCAGACGTGCCTGCCATGCCTGTCATGCGGGTCAGTGCGCCGGAAGCATCCGTCCTGCTGATGCAATTGCTTTCGATGTTGCGAATCGTATCGCCCTGACGGTCCATTTCGGCGATGTGGTTGTCCGCATCGCGAATCATCAGCCTTTCGCCGCACAGGGCAAATTCGGTAATCGAACCGAAAGAGGACAGGGTGCCTGCTTCGCTCTTGTAGTTGCTGATAGCCGAAACCATGTTGCCCTTCTGATCAAGGATCACCACGGTTTTCGCGCTGATGCAGTAGAGGTTGTCCTCCTCATCCACCGCCAGACCAATCAAGCCGGACAGGCTCGTGATGTTCTGGTTGCCCTTGAGCAGGCGTCCAATCAGGATGAACAGGTCAATGTTCGTCGTCGCGTCGTACTTCTGGTAGGTGAAGGTCGTTCCATCCGCATTGGTGCGCACGACCGACTTTCCGTCCGCTGCTATGACGTAAGATGCGCCCTTGCTGTCCGTCACGGTCGTTTCGAGCGGCTTGAGCGCCTGTTCATAGGCACTGACCTGATAGGTCACGCCCTGCTCATCCGTAATACTCGTACCGCTGCCATTCGTGAAGCACACCGCTCGGTATAGGAGGCCGTTCGCATTCATTTCATTTGCGACTTTGTCAAGCCCTTCCACATACGTGCCGACTGCATACTTAATGCTGCCCACCACGCTGACGCTCTGCGACATCTGCGGAATCTCGATAATGCGGCTGAGCGTGTCATCCGTGTTGAGCACGACAATACGGCGGTTCAGGCTGTCGGCAATGTAGAGCTTGCCGTCATTGCCCAGCGCGACACCGGTCGGCGTCTGAAACGTGTCCGATACGCCGTGATTCTCAAAGCCGGTGATGATCCGTTTGACGCTCGCCATGTCCTCCGACAGGACAACGATTCGGTTGTTGCCGCTGTCCGCCAGGTAGATGGTGCCGTCATCCGCCACGCACAAATCCTGCGGATTCTTGAACGCGCCGACCTCCTCGCCGTTGCATCGAAGAGTCGCGCCGGTCACGGTACCTGCAGGCACATATGCCGCAGGGGTATAGACAATGTCTTTCCAGTAATCGTAATTGTAAGTGATGTAAGGCAGCTTGGTGTCCGCCTGCGCATACGGTGCAAAGGAGGAAAACAGCATCAGCACCGCCAGTGATGCGAGGAGGAGCCGCTTCATTTTCTTCATGCTTTTATCCTCCTTTAGTCCTTCATGCCCGAGGTCGTCATGGTTTCCAGAATGCTGCTCTGGCACAGCAGGAAGAACAGCACAGGCACCGCCATGATGATGAACGTCACAGCAGCCGCTGCGCCTGCACGGGACACGCCGCCGGCCGTGATCTGTTGCAGAGCATACTGCATGGGCTTGAGCTGCTCATCGCGCAGGAAGAGCGAACCGGTATTGCCCCACATCTGCTGGAACTGGAAGATTGCCAGCGTCAGCCAGGCGGGCTTGACGTTCGGCATAACGATTTTCCAGAAAATCTGCCATTCGTTCGCGCCCTGAATGCGTGCCGACTCCATCAGGGAATCCGGCAGCTGCTCCATGAACTGTTTCATCAGATACAGACCCATGCCGAAGCAGAACGCCGGCAAAATCAGCGCAAAATAGGTATTGTTGATCCCCAGCCACGAAATGATGGCGTATTGCGGAATCTGCGTGACCGTCCAGGAGAACATCATCGAGAGCACGACCATGCCGAACAGCAGGTTCTTGCCCGGGAACTTGTCCTTCGCCAGCGGATACGCCGCCCACGATGCCACGATGACGTGTCCGACCATGCCCGTCACCGTGATGATGACGGTATTCATCATATAGCGGCTGAAGGGCACCCACGAGTCGTTCATGAGGATGAATAAATCCGAGAAGTTGCGCAGATTCGGATTTCGGACGAAAATACGCGGCGGATACTGGTACAATTCATCCAACGGCTTCAGGGCGTTGTTGATAATCATGACAAGCGGCAGCGCCATGAAGATGCCGCAGATGAACATAAGCGTGAACAGCAGCGCGTTGCCTGCCATGGAGCGGTTCAGCTTACGCGCCTTCTTCGGCATGATCTTCTGCCGGCGCAGTTTTTTCTGGAGCTTCGGCGGCAAATCCTTGAATGCCACCTGTCCTCTGCGTTCTGCCATGCTTATTCACCCACCCTTCTCAGGAGGCGCTGCACCAGCTTGTTCGTGCCGACCATCAGCAGGAACAGGATGGTTGCAATCGCGCAGGCGTAGCCCATCTCCATACGGGTTGAACCGTAGTCCAGCAAATGGGTGACGATGGTTGCGCCCGCATAGTTGACCGACGGGTTTCCGGCAAGGTTGATGGAGATATCCGCAACCGCGAAGGACTGCGTAATCTGCATGACCGCGCCGAACATCAGCTGCGGCTTCATCGCCGGGAGCGTCACATACCACAGCTCCTGCCAGCGGTTCTTGATGCCGTCAATGGCTGCCGCCTCATACATGCTCTTGTCCACCGTCTGCAAGCCTGCGATGAAGGACAGGAAGCCCGTGCCGAGACTCAGCCACAGCTGGACAATAATCAGCATCGGCATGACATACGCCTCTGTCTTCATCCACAGAATCGGCTCGTTGATGATGTCGAAATTCAGCAGAATACCGTTCAGATAGCCGTACCGGTCGCCCGTCAGAATCAGGTTCCAGACCATGTACGCGTTGCCGCAGATGGACGGCGCATAGAAAATCAGCGTCAGGAACGTGCGCATGCCGCGATTGAATTCGTTGATAATCCACGCAAACAGCAGGCACAGCATGTAGCTGACAGGCCCCGTGATGATGGCGAAAATCAGCGTATTCTTGAGGGAAATGATGAAGATGTCATCATCCAGCAGGAGCTTGACGTAGTTCTGCCAGCCGACAAATTCAGGCGTTTCGAGCATGTTCCAGTCCGTGAAGGACACGCCGATTGCCATGACCACCGGCAGCACCGTAAAAAGAAAAAACAGGATGAAGTACGGCGCCATCAGCAGATAGGACGCACGATGCTTCCAGATGGTTTTGCTCAGGGAGGCGCGCTGCACATGCACCGCAGGGGAATGGCTCGTGCTCATCTTACTCCTCCTTTACCGTGTTCGTCTCCGACTGATGCAGCGGCAGACCAAACTCGGTGCGCTTGTAGTCAATCTCAGCGTTGATGTAATAGACCTTGTCCATCAGCGCCTCACGCGGGGTTGTATTGTTCGTTGCGGTATCCGTTGTAATGGTATAGAAGGCATTGCTGATGTTGCGCCACGTGTAGTAGCCGCCCGGCACCTGCGGAATACCCTTGACGCTGCTCATCTGCTCAATCAGCGCACGATAATCCCGCATCGGCCAGGACAGATTCGCCAGCGCCTCAACGTTTGCCGTCGCGACACGTGCCGACGCGCCCATGAGCGATTCCATCTCGCGGCCGTAGAGCGTCTGCGTTTCCGTGCTCGTCCACCACTTGAGGAACTCCCAGCTTTCATCCGGGTATTCCGTTGCGCTCATGATGATGTCTGCCAGACCTGTTGATCCGGTCGAGCGGTCAATGGAGCCATCCTCCTGCACCGTGCCCGGCACGCAGGTGAAGTCCCACAGACCGAGGATATCCGGCGCGGACACCTGCAGGTTGTTGTAGGTGGTGTAGTCGGAAATGATGATGGGGCACTCGCCCGTGCGGAAGCGCTCCTCAACGGACGTTTCCTTGTCCAGCTTGTAATCCGTATAGTATTCGCAGTATTTCTTGAACACGTTGATTGCCACGTCCTCATCGAGCGCTGACGCAGCCTCGTCATCCGTATAGTATCGGCCGCCGTTCTGGTAGAGCAGCATTGCGAAGACCTGTTCGGACGGCAGCATGCCGAATTCCATCTGATTCTTGCTCAGCACCGACATGGCAACCTTGACCTCGTCCCACGTCTTGGGCACCTCCAGCCCGATTTCCGCCAGAATGTCCTTGCGATAGAACATCATCAGCCACGTCTGCGTGTCCGGCAGTGCATAGGTCGCGCCGTCAAACGTGAAGGGCACGATGGCGCTCTCATTGAAGCGCGCCGCAATCTCCTTGAAGTCCTCGAACCTCGTCAAATCCAGTACGGCGTTGCGCAGACCGTAGTTGACCGGCGTATCGTTGCCCGTGTTCAGCACCGCGCCGGCAATGCCGTTCGTGTTCGCAACCTGAATCGCGACATCGGGTCCTTCGCCGGAGAGCGTTGCGCGCAGCAGCGTGTTCATGTCAACGAGCTGCACGTTGACGGAAATACCCGTTGCCGGCGTGAACTTCTCGTCAATCAACGACTTGATGACGTTCGCCTGGTCGCGTCCGGTGCCAATCCACAGCGTCAGGACGACATTCTCGCTGTCGCCCTCGGCAACGTTGCCGACCTTGTTGTAGTCAATAATGAAGGAATAATACAGGCGCTCTGCTTCATGCACAACGCCGTCCCACCAGCCGGCGTTGTCGAGCGTCGGCTGCGTGTCGGCAGAATGGATGTAGAATCGATCAACCTGCAGTGGCTGGTCAAGCACCTGCGTAATCCAGTTGCCGCACGCGCGAACATTTGTCTTGAAGGACGACAGCACCTCGGTGAAGCGTTCCTGATCCTCAATCAGCTCATCAAGCTGATCCGTCATCGTGCGCAGCACCGTCAGCTTATCCGAATCATTGCCGGCCGTCCTTTCCAGCGCGGCAATGGCAGTATCCAGATCGGTCTGGACGCGGCGAAGCTCCCCCTCGAGCATGGGCAGCGATGCCGTCAGCTGATAGTCACGGTACTGGTCAGGCGCAACGCCTGTGATGTAGATCACCTGACGGTAGATAGTGTTGAGCTGCTGGACGCAGTCCTGCACCTGCGAGATGATATCCGCCATATCGCCCAGCACAACCTCCATGCGCAGCGTATGCCCGCCGGCGGTCAGGTAAATGCGGTACGGCTCGTCATTTTCATCGGAGATGGTCTCCATGCGCCATGTCTGGCTGTAGGAGAAGGGCTGGGCACTGAATTCCTCGAACGGAACCTCGCCATCGATCATGATCTTGCGGTATACATCGATGCCGCGGACGAAGTTCTGCTTATCCACCATGGTCATTTCGTAGTAGCCGTCCTCTGGCACCTCGAAATTCCACTCGATCCACTGTCCGGCGCTCTTCCAGCTGCTTCCGATGGAGTTGTTGAGCAGGTAGCGTGCCGACATCGGGTACACAACCGCACTGGACTGATCCTGCACAGGGTACAGCATCTGAGAGGACGTCTTGATGGCGTTTTCCGCTTCAAAGCGCACCGAAACGCCCGTCGCATCCTGCCGACCTGCCGCATCGCCCGCCGCCTTAACCTCGGCGTAGGACGAGGGGCGCGCACTGTTGGACAGCGTGATGGAACGCAGCAGCATCGGCTCGCGCATTGACAGGAGCGTCAGCGTGTGCTGACCCTTCTCCATGTAGATGCTCATCTCCTCGGAGATGTAACCGTTGGAGTCATGCAGGCCGCGCGTGCACCATTCCGGCCGCTCGATGGCAGACGGCTTCAGGTCGTTGCCCTGATTGTCCTTCTCCCACACGCGGACGATCACGCCGCTTTCATCCGTCACTGACTCGTACGTACCGTTAATCCAGATGCGGTTGAAGTCCACCATCGCCAGTTCGCTGTAGGGCAGCTTGCCGTCGATGAAGAACGCACGCTGGATGGCGCCGTTCTTGCCCTCATAGGGGTAATACAGCAGCGTCAAATCGTAGAGACCGCTTTCCGGCACATCCACGACCCATTCCGTCAGCGACTCCTCGCCCGTCAGCACGCTGTTGCCAGCCATGCCCTCGTAATCGGCGAAAATCTGAGGGTCAGCAGCAACGCCATCCTCCTCATAGCGGACGAATGTCTCCGCATCCACCGTCACGACTTCATTCGGACGATCGGCATCCTCATAGGAGGCCAGATAATCCGTATAGCCGGGAATCGATGCGTCAATGGAGTAGGTACTCACGATCTGCTGATAATCCTCGTTCGTCAGCGTCGTCGCACCAACGGCTTGTTCTTTCGCTGGAGCTTCGGCATCCGAGAGCATGTCCTCCGCCAGCGCAACGCCCGCGAGGATCAGCACAAGCGCCAGCATCAGGCTCATCAGCGATTTCTTTCCGCTCAACACTGTTCACCTTCCCATCCTTTGTTTTGTTTCTATCTGCTTCGGCTGCTTCAGCCGCAAGGGAACGTTGTTCGTTTGCTGTTGTTCATTCCGACTCATCCGGCAACGGATAATTTCGCAAATCCGGCAGCTCCTTGCGCGTGATGACCAGGTCGCTCTGATACGCCTTCTTGAGGATGCTCTTCTCCGTGTACGTCTCGCCGTACCGGTTGAAGCCTGCGCTCTTGAGCACGAAATCGCCTTCCCATGTGCACCAGTAGCTCCAGAAGATGCCGTCCCGTTCAAGCTGCTCCGGGTCAGGGACGCAGCCGTTTTCCGACAAGGCAATCAGCTTGCGCGCGCTTGTGTAGCCAAGTGCCTTGATGAAGCGCGCCGCCTGCGAGGTATAGACGTGTGTTCCCGGATAGATGTCCTCGCCGATGATGTCAACGTACTCATCGCCCGGATACCACGCCGCATCCTGTCCGTTCCACACCCAGATCAGGTTGTTCAGCCCGTGCACGTTCGTCAGCCTGTCGTACATCAGCTTGTAAAGCTCCAGATACGCCTCCGCGCCGGATGCGCCCCACCAGAACCAGCCGCCGCTCGCCTCATGCAACGGACGCCACAGCACCGGCACATCCGCATCCTGCAGGCGCTTGAGCTGCAAAGCTATCGCGTCGATATCATCCAGCAGCATCCGATAGCCGTCCGGATCTGCGCCGTTCAGCGCCTTCGCGAGGTTGAAATTCGTGCTGGAAGTGTAGAAGGTCGACCACGGATCATTCGCGCTCTTGTTGTATCGCGCATCCGGACACCAATGCCAGCACAGCGTCACGATGCCGGGCAGCTTGCCCTCATCGGCGGCGTACCAGTAATCGATGGTCTGCTCGATAACATTCGATGTATCACCCTTTGCCACGCGAGCCGGCGAATACGAGATAAGATCCATGCCGACAACTGCGGCGTACTGTCCGCCCGTGCCGCGCCAGACGGCCGCATTGTCCAGCCCGTACGGACCCTCCTGACACTGCTGCCCCGACAGCACCGTCTTCCCGTACTGGTCGCACAGATACGCCATGAGCCGCTTGGCGCTGTCTGTCGCGTTGGGATTGACCAGCGTCGGCTCCACATCGTAAATATCATCCGGAAGCGGCGCCGATTTCGTCAGTGCAAACGAATCGATTGCAATCCAGCCGTAGCTCTTCGTGACGGACACCGTGTTTTCGCCCTGCTCCAGCCACACGTAAGGCACGGTTTCCTTCGACCAGTCACCCGTGTTCGTGATGTCGCCGACATGCTGACCGTTCGCGTTCACTTCGTTGATTTTCATGCCGCTGCCGATGACCGCAGCGCGCACCGTGATATCGTACCAGCCAGCCTCGTCGAGCGTTATGTTCACCGCGACGCCATCGCCGTCATGCTCCAATCCGGAAACGCACATGCCACTCTGCCCGATTTTCGCCTGACCGAGCAGTGTGCCGGCTTCCGCCTCGAACGTCAGCATCGGCTCCTCCGCGCAGATTGTGCCGGGCATGCCGACGAGCAGAACGGACGCCGTCAACAGAGAACATGCTGCTTTTCGAAACCATGAACGATGTGCTGAGAAATTTTGCATTTATCTTCGCTCCCTTTTCGTTAGCCTCTTGTTAGCTTATGTTTCACCTTTCGATTTGATTATACTACATCAGCGCAGTTTACGCAATACCTTTTTGCGTATTTTGGCGGTTTTTCGGCAAATTTTTTTCATTGTTAATTCACAATTAGTTTCTTTTGTTTGTCTTATTTGTTCTTTTTTCAACCATTTTAGCAGTCGAACATTTTTCATTGAAATTTTCGTTACTCATATTTGATTTTAGTATCACTCTGTTTGTTAGTTTACAATATAGCTAACAACCTTCTTAAATATATGCTTGCATAAAAAAAGAAGCGGCTGCGACCGCTTCCCCTGCAATTTTTATTGTTTATTCCTCCGGCAATGCCAGATGACCTGCCGTCAGCGTCCCTTGCCCTTCCATTGCATCAAACTGACTCGACAGGTAGATGATGTGCGTCACCGCAATAATGGTCGCACGCAGCATCTTTTCCGGCATGCTGCCCGTACCGAAGCGTTCCAGCGTATCCGTCAACCCGAAGGTGTACTGCAGCGTTGCCTCAAGCGTGTCGCAGAAGTAATCATACGCATGTTGCACCGTGTACTCCTTCTTCTGCATGTCAAACAACCGCACGATGTTCTCCATCGACAGTGCAGACTTCGCCACCGCGATAAACAGCAGCTCGGCAATCTGTTCAGCATTGTATTGCTTGCGTACCGGATTGGCAATATATCCCTTCTTGACATAGTTGCTAACCATCGCCGATGTGATTTCCAGACACCCCAGCGGCGACAGATACCGATTGATATACTTCACCGTCTGGTCAAGATACAGCCCGACGTCCGGAATCTCCCGATAGCGCGGCATCCGGAATTCGCTGATGTTTGCAATCATGTACGTATCCCCCCTCATGGCTATCATATCACAGGTTTCGCATCTCGTCAATTATAATTCCAACACTTCTTGACAAGTTTCTGAAAAACTGATATTATGTCTTTCGTGACCATGATACCATCAATCTGAAGTTCGCTTCGGATTTTTATATTCCGTTTGGCAGGAAAGGAAGGCTGACTGTAATGATGAAAATTGTTGCGGATTCCTCCGCTGATTTGCTGACAATCCCCGATGTTCCATTCGCTGTTGTACCGCTGCTCGTCCATGCCGGTGACCGGACGTTTGTCGATGACGAGCGCTGTGACCTTGATGAGCTGCGCACGTTCTTCCAGCACTACAAGGGCAAATCGAGCACGTCCTGCCCGAGTCCGCAATGCTGGCTGGATGCCTTCGGCAATGCAGAGGAGGTGTTTTGCGTCACCATTTCCTCTGCCATGTCCGGCACATACAACGCTGCCTGTATGGCTGCAAAGGAGTACATGGCGCAGTATCCCGATCGCCGTGTCCACGTGTTTGACACCCTGAATGCCGGTCCCGGCTGCACGCAGATGGTGGAGAAGCTCACCGCCTGCATCCGCCGCGGTCTTGACTTTGATGAAATCGTCACCGCGGTCACTGCATACCGCTGCCGTACAAACCTCGTTTTCTCGCTCGCTTCCATCCACAACTTCGTTGCGAACGGCCGCGTCAGTGCGGCGGCAGGCGCCATTGTCGGCATTCTCGGCATCCGCGTCATCTGCAAGGCAGGACAAAACGGCGAATTTGTCATCTCCGGCAAGGTGCGCGGCGAACATAAGGCGTTGCAGAGCATGGTCGACACCATGATGAAGCAGGGCTGGAACGGCTCGAAGGTGTACATTCACCATTGCAGCAATCAGACCGGCGCACTCGCGCTGCGTGACGCGCTGCATGTAAAATTCCCCGATGCCGAAATCGAAATTGCTCCGCTGCGCGGTCTATGCTCCTATTACGCTGAAAACGGCGGCATTTTGGTCGCGTACGAGGGCAATCTCCGCGCATGATGTATCTTTTTCCTGATTTTTTGATCAACCATCCTTTCTTATCGGTATAAGATTGATGATTTTATAAATTCTGTTAACCTCACTCTTGCTTTTTGCATTTTGTTATGTTATGATAACGATAGAAAATGATGCAACAAGCAGGAGGTTTCTTCTACCATGCTACCTGTTTTGAAGGCGCTCAGGATTAACCAGGGGTTAAGTCAGCGTGCGTTGGCAGAAATCCTGGAGGTCAGTCAGCAGTCAATCAACCAATACGAGAACCGCGATACCGAACCAAACCTGACCGTGCTCAACCGCATGGCGGATTACTTCGGCGTTTCCATTGATTATATTGTCGGGCGGCTTCCGCAGGAGGGTGTCACCGCTGTCCTTACGCCAGGCGAACACCGCTTCCTTGTCAATTTCCGTGCGTTGCCGGAGGATCAGCAGCAGTCCTGTTCGCTGCTGATTGAGCGCATGCTCCGCGACAACAAAGTCAACATGAAGAAGTAATCAACGAAGCAACGTTTCTCACGGTCCCTCCCAGACGACATAAAGCCGGTTTTATCCGGCTTTTTTTGTACGCCAAAGAGGAGCTGACCTGTGAGGGACAGCTCCTTTGGGGATCGTATTGTTCATGAAATACGAAATACAACGAAGAAATGCAACGAAGAAATGCAACGAAGTTGCCGAGGAAACAAACATATCGAAAAAACGTCAAAGACATTTAGGGCTCGTAGAGCCAGCGGATTGCCTTGACAACGCCGTCCGTGCCGGTTTCGTAGTCGAGCTGCCAGATGTGGCTGTCGCCCGTTTCGACGCGATAGCGGATGATCTTCGTGCCGTCCTCCTGCTTGTAGATTTTACCCTTGTTCGTTTCGTTCTCGTACAAGCCACGATTGCCGGATGGGCTTTCCACCTGACCGTAGTCCTTGTAGACGCTGACAACCTCATCCCCGGTGCTGCCGATTTTCGTACTGCGCGGCGCAGTGAACTCGTTGGTTGTCATGTAAAGCTCCACCAGCACATTCACCGTCTTCAGGCGTGCAAAGCAGGCGTATCCCCAATCGTATGTGACCTTCTCCGTATCCATGCCGATGGTATAGCTGTACACGGTTTCGGTGCTGTTGCCCTCGCCGCATGTCGCCGTGAACACGTCCTTCGAGGTTGAACCGAGCTTCCAGCTGCCGATGACATCATCGACCGTCATCATCGTCTTCGTGTACGGCTTCTGCTTGAATTTGTATCCGACTTCCTTGATGGTGCTGGACTTGCCGTAGCCGTTGACGGAAATCGCCTTAAGTGTCACATTGCCGCCCGGCATGGTAATCCAGTTGCCGGTGGTATAGATAGGACTGTCCTCATCGGGCGTTGAGCCGTCAATCGTGTAGTAGATGGTGATTGTCTGCGCGACCTCGTCCGTCAGTGTCGCGGCATAGCCCGGATTCTGTTCCAGCTGCGCCTTGGTCAGCGAACCGGGGGTCAGACCGACCTTGATGCGCTTCTCGTACGTGCCGGGTGCAAGTGAAACGTCCGGCTGGAGCGGCGTCGGCATGTAAATCTGATAGGTGCCCTTCATTTCATCGCTGACGAGGTCATCGCTGACGCTGACTGCGCGCAGTGTCCATTCGCCTTCGCCCAGCTCAAGCGGTTCGGTATACAGGATACCCTCGTCCGGCAGGACGTTCAGCGTGTTGAACGTGTAGTAAATCGCATAATCGTCCGCGATGTCAAACGAAATTGTCTGCTTCGCGGTGTAGTAGCCAGCCGTGACGCTCGCGCCTGGTGTCGGCGGCAGGATTTCACTGCGCTGCGTACTGAAGGATGCTACACCCGTGTTGGCATACGCCGTCGCAAGCAGCTCCGCCGCTTCCTTGTCGCGCCCCTGCGCCAGATAAAGGCGCACCTGATTCTTGTACGGGTCGGACGCACTCGGCGCAATGTCGGTATACAGGTACGCGTACACTTCCTCCGCCTTGTCGAGCTGGTCGTTCGCCTCGTATGCGCTGCCGAGCATCAGCAAGCCGGACACATTCGCATTTTCCGTGCCGTCCAGCTCATTCGCCTTTTCGAAATAATCAATCGCGCCGGTCAGGTCACCGTTGTTCATGCGCTCCTCGCCGACCTGCCAGAGCGCCGCGGAGGTCGTTTCATCATATCCCATGCGTGCCATAAGCACCTGACCGGAATCGGTTCTGGTCAGGAAAAGATAGATTCCGGCAGCCAGGCAGATGACTCCGATGACCGTGCCCACAAGCACTGCCATCCAGTTGACATGGCGCTTCAGGTACTGGTCGCTGCGCCTTTCCGGGTGCTCGTTTTTTGCGCGCTTGCCGTAGGAAATCGGCGCATCCGGCGCATGGCTTGGCGAAAGCATCTCACTGTCATCCAGCATCGCTTCATCCTCTCCGTACACATGCGCGGAGCCTTCACGCTCATAGCTGCCGGCAGACGGGATATCCTCCTCATCCTGCGGCGCGCGTGACCCTCTCCTGCGGCGGCGCGTGCTCTTTTCAGGCGGCGTCGGTGCCTTCTGATGCCCCTGAAGATGCCGCCCCTGACGGAAGCTCAGCAGGTCGCTGTCCTCCTTCTTCTCACCATCATCCGCCAGATTCAGCGGCATGCCGCACTTCGGGCATCGAACCGCGTCCGGCGCGGCATAGCCACGGCAATTCGGACAGATCATGCTTCAGCCTCCTTCCGCAGGTGCGTGCGTTTACTGCTGCGGCTCATCCGAGTCGTTCTCCATGCCATGCAGCAGGTCAAATTCCGGATCGTCGTAGAATTCGCGCACCGGTGCCTCGCCGCCGAGCTCCTCAATCGCCGCGCGCAGCTCGATATAATCGGCATAGCGGCAATTCTCCTCCATTGCAGCCGCCTTCAGCACAGGCAGTGCGCGCGCATCACCCAGCTTCGCCAGATAGCTCGCGAACAATGCCCGACGGTCGGGGTTCTTGTCGAACAGGCGCACAGCCAGCTGATAGACGTTCTCGTTGCCGGGGAAGTTCGCCAGCACGTCCAGCAATGCCTCCTGACCGGCTTCGTTCGCCCTGGGCAGATTCTCCAGCATCGGCTGAAGTGCTTCCTTGCCCATATCGCGCAGGCTGTCCAGCGCGTTGTCTGCCAAATCATCCTCCGCCCTGCGGTTCAGCTGCCACGTGATGTAGAGCATCTTCGGCAACGTGCTGTTCATGTCGCGCAGCAGCCCGATGGCAGTCATTTTTGCCTCCTCCGGCACGTCCGCCTCATCATCGCGAAGCAGCGTCAGCAGACGCTTTTCGCACGGACGGCCGACCGCCTGAATCTGCTCCATCAGCATGTCCGGCACAGGAATGCCCTTACGGCAGTACGCCACGAGCCAGTCCACCAGATCCTTCGCATCCTCGAACTGCGTGAAGTACGCGCCGGGTGTCACGTTGTCGAGCCACTTGGCAGGCGTATTCAGAAATTCGGTGTATACGCGCGGCAGGTCGTCCTCCATCTGGTCATACGTTTTGTATTCGCTGCGGTGCGCCTTCATCCAGCTCGATGTGAATTCCGCAAAATGATCGTCAAAATTGATGCACTTCATGAATGTCGTGTCTCCTTTTATTCGCGCGTCGCCTGCGAGAGCAGTTCCCTGAGCTGTTCGGTCGTGAACCGGTACTGCTGATGGCAGAAGTGGCAGCCAAGCTCCGCGCCTGTGTCCTCATCGATGATGGTCTGCAGTTCCCTGCGTCCGAGCGAGATGAGCGCCTTCTCCATGCGCTCCCTGCTGCAGCCGCAGTGATAGCGCAGCGGCGTGCGGTCGAGCAATTCGGGCTTCATGCCGCGGAACCAGTCCTCCAGCAGCTGCTCCTTGTCCGTTTCGGTCAGCTCACGGCTGATATCGGCGAACATGGGGCTGCGAAGCTCAAGCTGCTGCAGCGTTTCCTCCTCACAGCCCGGCATCGGCTGGATAAGCAGTCCGCCCGCCTTGAGCACGACATCACCGCTGACGAGCACGCCCAGCGACACGAGCGACGGCTGCTGCTCGGAGACAGTGAAATATTGCGCGAAATCAATACCCAGCTCTCCGCTGACAAGCTCAATGGTGCCGATATACGGCTCCTTCATGCCGAGATCCTTGATGACGGTCATGCGTCCGGTGTGACCGATGGCGCTGCCGACATCAAGCTTGCCGTCCGCACGCAGAGGAATTTCGACATGCGCATCGTCCGCGCAGACCTTCACATCTCCGTGATTCGCAACCGCAACGAGCGTTCCCATTGGTCCGTCGCCGTGGATATTGACCGTCACTGACTCGTGATCGCCCTTCATCATCACGCCGAGCATGCCGGTCGCAGTCATCAACCTCCCCATAGCCGCCGTACAGACAGGCGTTGCGTGATGGATATCTGCCGCACGCTGCACCATGGCAGTTGTTTCGCACATCATGACGCGGACTTGTCCGTCCATGAGGGTCAGTCGGAGCATTTCATCGCCTGCGCGGCGCTCTATTATTGTTTCTGTTGCTTCAGACATTGTTTAAGCCTCTTTTTGGTTGATGGACATCCGTTATCCGGTTGTCATTCATCCCTGTTGTTTTTTTTCGCGGACTTCGTCCGATTTTTCAAAATTCCTTTGCAGGCTTCGCCTGATTTTAAAGCTTCGCATGATTTTAAAGCTTCGCATGATTTTAAAGCTTCGCCTGGTCTTAAAGCTTCGCCTGGTCTTGATGCTTCCCCTGTTCCATAGCCCCCTGAAATTCGCCGGTTATCGAAAATTCTTCTCATCCGAAAAATTATTCAATTGGCTTTCTTGCCGCAATGTGCCAGCGATGCTCCTCCGGATTTGGCTTGCTCAGCGAGGATTTTCCGAAAATCCGCACATCGCGGAATCCGGTTGATTGCAAGAGTCCGGCGAGCTTCTCCGCCGTATACGCGCGCTGCGTCTGATCCTCATCAATGCGCCGGTAGCGTCCGTCCGCCTCCTTGACGAAGATCGCCAAGTGCATATCCAGCAACTGTTTCTCCGGATGATAGCGGTTCTGCCAGAAGTATGTGATATCCGGGCGGTCCTCACCCAGCAGCTGATCGCCGAGCGCACGCTCCAGCTTGTACGGCGTGGACACATCGAAGAACAATCCGCCGCCGGGCTTGACGGCATCCCATGCCGACCGGAAGAATGCCGCTGCATCCACATCCTGCAGCAGATAGTTCACGCCGTCACATGTCGCAAGCACTGCGTCCACCGGGCGATGCAGTCGCAGCTGGCGCATGTCCTGCCGGATGAAGGGGATACCGAAGCCCGCCTTGCGCGCCTTCTGCGCCGCCTGCCAGAGCATCTCCTGCGACAGGTCGATGCCCATCATGTCGTAGCCAAGCTGCGCCAAAGGCATCGTCAGTGCGCCCGTTCCGCAGGCGCATTCACAGACCCTGCCGTTGCGGGGAATGCCGTAAGCCGTCATCATTCGGGCGTACATGTCCGCCCATGCGCCATAGTGGACGTCGTTCATCAGCGCATCATAGACCTCTGCAAATCCAGTGTACATGCCTTCAATTGCTCCATTTCTTTCAACAATGCCTGTTGCCCGACAGGGCTTTCACGTCTTCGGAAGCGACTAAAGGGCTTTCCGTTCTCCCTTTGGAAACCTTCGGGCTGCATCCATATTGAAAGTGTATACGTTTCCCTTGTTATTTCTGGTCAGTGTAGCCGTTTTCCCACGGCTTCAGCGTACGATTGGTGTCCTGATCGTCATCATCATCTTCGTCCTCTTCATCGTCGTCATCCTCTTTGGCAAGACCGCGGTTGACCTCGGCGCCCTCAATGCGCGAATTGATGTACTTGTCAAACACCGCGTTCGTGTAGCTCGCCGTGATAAAGCGGCTGAATGCAAAGCCAAAAATCAGGTAGTACGCGATCAGCAGCAGCATCACCCACGGCTGATACGTCAGGAAGAAGATGAGCGTGAAGAGAACCACCGGCACGCAATGCAGCAGACGGATGCCTACACTGCCCGGCAGACGCCCGATGGCGAGAATCATGCTGTTGCGCAGCACCGTGCGGAAGTTCATCTTGTATGTGATGAGCATCGGATACGTGTAGCTGACCGCCAGAGACCAGAGAATACCCAGCATGAGAATCAGAATCTGCGGGAATACCCACAGGACATTATCCGATGACATGCTGCCGTAGAATCGCCAGCAGATATACACGAAGAACGGAACGCAGCCGGTAATCGCACTGATGCCGAGCGCCTGCTTCCAGTTTGCCTTCATGGCGTCCTTATAATCCGACCATGCGAAGGCATGCTCGTCACGCGCCCAGTTGCGCGTCACGTAGCTCAGCCCTGCCGTGAACGGACCTGTCAGCGCAATGCACGGAATCAGGAACAGCAGCGTCATGAAGATCACGTCGTTGCACGTCTGAATGGCAGTCGTCAGCACCGTCTGATTAATCGTCTCGATGACCTCGCCAGCCTCATCCACCTCCACGGAGTTGATCAGCGTCGTCATGACCGACAGGATACCCAGAATCAGCACGATCATGGCCGGCAGCCATGCCAGCACATACGTCAGGTTCATCCGGCACAATCCGCTCAGGCGCGTCTTGAGCATCTCAAGAAACAGCTGCCAGCGCGTTTTCGGCAGATCGTCCGGCGTATAGTCCCCCTTGCCGCTCTTGCCGTAATAATAGGAATTCATCAATTTGTTGAACATTCGTTCGTCCTCCTTCGGGATGTGTCGCCCCTGTTGCCTCCTCACAGGAACGATAAGTCAGTTTATTATAGCATATCCGGCGGAAAATGCAAAGACAAACGGAATGTTCTTTGCAAATTGTTCATTACATCAGCATGCGGAACCGGTTTGCAGCTGGCGGGCCTCCATCGTGAAAAAAATCAAGGGGCAAGGACATTGTCCCTGCTCGGGTTTAACGCAATACCCCAGCTCATCCTTCTCTGCCGGACAAAGCAATGGCTGCGCATGACTCCCGCAGAAGAAAAGCAAAGACGCCCTTTCCTTTTCCAATGCACGCAATCCGCATCATATGTCAAAACCCCGACCGGCATATGTTTTCTGCCGATCGGGGTGCATATTGCCTGATACGCTTACTCGCGCCGCTTCCTGCTTCTGCCGTAGACCTGCGTGTTGTCCGCCTGAGCGTCCTGCATGTCGTCCATGTCATCCGCTGTCAGAATATCCTGCGCGGCAGCGGGCTGTTCGCTGCTTTCCGCTGTATCATCAGACGTGCTGACAGGCTGCTCCGCCTCGTCCTGCTTCTCTTCCTCGCTGATCAGCACGCGGTCATCATCCGAAACCTTCTGCGTGTAGTCGCGGCGCATGTTCAGATCATACTGTTCCTGACCGTCCTTGGGGCGGTTCATGAAGCGTCCGACCAGGCTGACAATCAGCAGCGCCGCCGCAACAATCGCCAGCGCGCCAAAGACGTAATACAGGATCGTCAGCGCGTTCTGCGCCTGCGTGACGACGGCAGGAAGATTGTCCTTCGTGGGCAGCTCCTCCTGCGTGAACATCTTCGGCGTCGCCACCGGCACTGCAGTCGGCACCTCGGTCGGCGCAGCCTGCGAAATGCGAATGGTATCGCCTTCAAACGTCACAGTTTCACCGATGTCGTTCCTGTAGGCAGCATCAAAGCGGAACTGACCCGTCATCTGCACCTCAATGTCGCGCTTGATGGTAACAGACTTGCCTGCCGCGAGCGTGCCAATGCTTGCCACCGTTGTTCCGGCTGACACAACCGTCACATTCTTCGCGTCAACCGCGCCGTTATTCGTAACGGTCGCGGTGATGCTCAGCACCGATGGCAGCGTGTAGACCACGTCGCCGGTGATTTCCGTCTCAATCGTCAAGGACGGCGCGTTCGTCGGATCCATCGCAATAACGTTGATGCGCCCGGTCGCAGTTTCGATGTCTGCCGTGCCTTCCTTGCCGCTGACCGTAAACTGATAATCCGCCGTCTGCGCCACGGTGATGGTCGTCTTTTCCGTCACGGTCTTGCCCGCATCGACAGACAGGTCGGTGAAAAGCGTTCCGAGAACATCGTCCGTCACGGTCAGACCGGTCATATTCTTCTTGCCGGTATTCTTGAGCGTCAGCGTCAGCGTGACCATGTCCCCGATGTAGCCGCCGTTCTTGTCTGCGGTGAGCGTCGCAGTCAGGTTGCACTTGCCGTACTTGATCGTCGCATTCTCGACCTTCGTCGTGTAGCTCTTGGTTCCTGCCGTATAGGTGATGGTCGCGTTGCTCGTCAGGTTCTTCGTGCCCATCTTCACCGTGAACACGTATGTCGCCTTCGCCCCCGCGGCGATCGTGCCGACGGAAACCGCCTTCGAGGAAACAGCAGAGCTCTCCTTAATCTGCACGCCGGTGATATTAACCGTACCGACGTTGCTGATCTCATAAATCACGCTGACTTCCTGATTTTTGCTCGCAGTCGCAGGCTTGATGGTGCGCGTCACCTCTACCTCAGGCTCTGCCGCAACAAGCGTCAGGCGTTTAGCAAACGATGAACGTGCGTTGGACACAATGCCGTTCTCATCCGTCACGGGGTAGCGCACACGAAAGGTAATTCGGCCTGCATCCAGCTCCGCCTGCGTCACTGCCCACGTGCCCGTCCACGAAGCACTCGCTCCCGCCTCCAGCAGTGGCGTACCGAATTCGTCAATCAGCTGCCCGTTCGGATCTTCCAGCGAAACAGGGCTGGTGAATGCCGTATCCGTCACGTTCGTCACGCGTACCGTGACCGTAATTTCCTCCGGTCCGGTCAGCTGCGACTTGGACAGCTCGATTTCCACCTTAATCGGCAGGGTGGACGCGCTCTCCGCGCCTGCTGTCTGGCTCATGCCCAGCAGCATCAGCAACAGAACAAATACCGAAATCACACGCTGCTTCATACTCATCCTTTTTTCGGGCGGCACACGACCGTCCATCCCCCTTCCGCCGGCTGACAGTGCAGCGGGCAGAATTCATGCCCGTCCGTTCCAGTCAGAACGGATACACATATTCAGTCTTATTTTACTCGGTAACAGGGCTTTCTGTCAAGGCACAAGGCGCCCTTAAATGTAAATTGTTCCTCTTTTACCGTGTCCGTGTGAACCTTTTACCGTTTTTTCTGCGTTCTATTTCACGTTTTTTGCTCTTCGACCTTGAAAAATCGCTTTGGCAACGATATAATGTTTTCAGGAGTTACTAAAGGAGCACGCCGCACCCCTGCGGCCTCTGTGTCCGATTCACAACAAGTTAAGAGGAGGCACTTTTCGTATGGATGTCCGAACTGCTTATGAGCAATGGCTGCATGATTTCGCATCCGACGCTGATACCGTCGCCGACCTGAAATCCATCGCCGATAATCCCGCTGAAATCGAAGACCGTTTCTATACCGAGCTCTCCTTCGGCACGGCCGGCATGCGCGGTGTGCTCGGCGCAGGCATGAACCGCATGAACCGCTACAATGTCCGCCGTGCGACGAAGGGTCTCGCACTCTATCTGCTTCAGAAACCCGAGGAGGCCAAGCGCGGTGTCGTCATCGCGTATGACAGCCGCCGCTTCTCCAGCGAATTTGCCCGTGAGACCGCGCTCGTGCTCGCTCAGGAAGGCGTTCCGGCTTTCCTGTTCGATGCGCTGCGTCCTGTCCCGATTCTGTCCTACGCGGTTCGCCATCTCCATGCCATTGCCGGCATCGTCATCACCGCAAGCCACAATCCGCCACAGTATAACGGCTATAAGGTCTACGGCGAGGATGGCGCACAGGTCGGTCCTGAAACGGCTGACGGTATCACCGCCTATATTCGCTCCACCCCATACACCGCCTGCACGCTGATGGACGAAAATGAGGCAAAGGCAAAGGGTTTGCTCAAAATCATCGGCAACAGGGAAGTTGATGATGACTACATCGCACAGGTCAAGACGCTCTGCATCCAGCCCGAGCTACTCGCAAAGGAAGGCGGCTCGCTGTCCATCGTCTACACGCCTATTCATGGCTCCGGCAATGTGCCTGTCCGCCGTATCCTGCACGAGGTTGGCATCAGCAATGTGTCCGTCGTGAAGGAGCAGGAGCTGCCCGACCCGAATTTTTCCACCGTCAAGGTGCCGAACCCCGAAGATCCCGGCGCGTTCGTGCTCGCCATCAAGCTGGCGGATAAGGTCGGCGCGAAGGTGATTTTCGCCACTGACCCTGACTGCGACCGCCTGGGCGTTGCCGTCAAGACCGGCTCCGGCGAATGGCAGCTGCTCACCGGCAACCAGATTGGCTGCGTGCTGCTGCACTACATCCTGTCCGCCAAGAAGGCGCAGGGCACGCTTCCGGCAAACGGCGCAGCAGTCAAGTCCATCGTGTCTACATCGCTGGCAAACAAGATTGCCGCGTCCTTCGGTGTCGAGATGTTCGAAACGTTGACCGGCTTCAAGTTCATCGGCGAAAAAATTCAGCAGTTCCAAGATACCGGCTCCAACACGTTCCTCTTTGGCTTTGAGGAGAGCTACGGCTTCCTGTCCAGCACATTTGTTCGCGACAAGGACGGTGTCAATGCTTCCCTGCTGATTGCCGAGGTCGCCTGTGCATGCGCCGCGAAGGGCATCACGCTCTACGATTATGTCCAGTCCATCTTCAGCGAATACGGCTATTATGTGGAGAAGGTCGTCAGCAAGACGCTGCCGGGCAAGGACGGTCTGACCCGCATGAAGGAAATCATGAAGGAGCTGCGCGACAATCCGCCGAAGGAGCTGTGCGGTCTGAAGGTGACGGCTATCCGCGACTACCTGAAGGGCACGCGCATCGCCGATGGCAAGACGACCCCAACCGGTTTGCCTGCGTCCGATGTGCTCTACTTTGAGCTGGAAAACGGCAACTGGGTCTGCGTGCGTCCGTCCGGCACCGAGCCGAAAATCAAGCTCTATGTCAACACCAACGCCGGCACGAAGGATGCCGCAGAGAAGCTCAATGCCGACCTGCGCACCGCTTCCGAAGCCCTGCTGGCGTAAGTTCGCTCGTATCTTTCATCGGCGCAGCACCCCGTTTATGACGGGTGCTGCGCTTTTTGCGTCGGACGAATTGTTTTGAGCTGTTTTCCTTTACTGTTTTATGAACCTCATGCCGTCAATGTAGATGGAGTCGCCGGATTTCGAGAACGACTTCCTCCACGTGGTTTCAACGCCGAGGAGCGTGCAAGTGATGGCGATTTCATCCCCCTCGATGACGTATGTACCGGTTGCGTTGATGCCGGATATGGAGATCGTGACGAGATCGTCCTTGAATGTGAGCGACTGCGAAACGAGGTCAAGTGAGGTATACGTACCGCTGAGCTTTTCGCTGCAGGATGTCAGCATCACCGTCAGCATTGCCATCAGCAAGCACAGACACACCGTGCGTGCAGTTACCGTCTTTTTCATTTTCCCATTTTCTCCCTTTCCGCCAGAAAATACTGTGCTTTGTCCGGATTTCCCTCGGCACTTCGCGCCCCTGCCAATCAGCTTCTCGACCTGACGAATGACCGCATAACCCACAGCCGACACGCTAAAGCCTGCCGGAATGGTCGTCACCGGATTGTCAGCTTCTGCATAGGCAAAATCGCTGCAGGTACACCGGAGATCATACCATTGAACGCGCAAGCTTTTCTCATGATAACCCCTCCTGTATTCACATAATACACGAAGGCTGTTATCCCGTTTCCCCACACAAAAAGGCAGCTTTTGCTTACATCAGATATTTCCGCTTGAAATAGCCGTCAAGGTTGCCGTATTCGCTGACTGTAATCTCATCGATGCCAAAGCGGCGCATCACGGCGCGAAGGATACAGATGCCATGGACGACAATGTCTGCGCGGTTCGGTTGAAGACCCGGCAGCTTCCTGCGCTCCTCAATCGACATGTCCGCGAGCGACCGCTCCAGCCGTGCGATATCTGCCGCCTTGAGCACCGTGCCGTGCATGTACGTCCTGTCCGACCAGTATATTCCCTTCACCATCGCCGCGAGCGTTGTGAATGTTCCGCCGGTGCCGCGCCAGCTGGATGGCATCGTCAGCGCCGGATAATCAAGCAGCTTATCCGCGAGGATGTCCGATGCGACCTGCTCGACCGCATCCAAATCGCCGTGATCGCGAATCGTCAACTGACGAAACAGCCGCACCGCGCCCATCTGACAGGAGAAGGCACAGCGGATGCTCATGCCCTGCCCGAAGATGATTTCCGTTGAACCGCCGCCGATGTCGATAACGCCGGAATCGCCGCCATCCGTCGCGCCAAAGAAGGACAGCGCAGCCTCCTCGTTGCCGGAGCAAATTTCCAGCTCAAGCCCCGTTTCCTGCCTGAGCAGCTCCGCAAATTCCTGCCGATTCGCTGCGTCCCGCGTGGCGCTTGTCGCGAACAGGTCGATGTGCTCGGCGTGTTGTCCCTTTGCAGATTCCGCCATCCGCCGGACAGCATCGCAGGAAACGAGCATCGCCTCGGCAGAAAGACGCTTCTGTTCATCCAGACCGGCAAAAAGACGTGTGCCTGCACGTTCGCGACCGATGCGGTTCATGTCCTGACCATTTGTTTCGGCAACGAGCATTCTGACAGAGTTGGATCCAATGCCGATGACTGCTGCTCTCATGGTTTTGTCTCCTCTTCATCATTGTGAAAAAGGAAAAAGCCTCTGCAAAGCGCAGAGACTCCCCTTATTCTCTGAATTCCTCCAGCAAGGCGTTCCATTCGGACTCTGTATACCCTTTCAGCACATCGATGCTGGCAAAATGAAACTGAATTTCACCGTTGCGCACATAGCCGAGCTCGCTTCGCGCCGCCTCTTCGACATAGGTATCCGTCGATACATACTTCAGCTCGCTCTGCAGCTCCTTGTTCTCCTGATCCAGCGATGCATACGTCGCCTGCAGCTGCTCTGAACGTGTTTGCATAGATGCCAGCTCCTGCTTTGCCTGCGACATCACGATATAGAAGATAATGCCGAGCGCGAAAAACAGAATCACGACAGACCGCCATTGGACAGACCTGTGCTGCACGGCATATTTCCCCTTTCATGATGATGATAACTTTATATATTCTTGATTTTTCGCCGGATTCCTTCCTTGATTTGAAAGAATTTAAGGCAATACCTTACGTGATTTCTTCCTTCTTCCATTCCGCAAGAATGCTTTCCAGATTCGCCAGCCACAGTTGATTGTGCGCCGCGTCCCACAGCACGGTTTCCGCAACCTGACATTGCACGACGAACAAACCCTGATAGTCATGCTTTTCCGCGCATTCGTCCATCAACAGGCGAAGCTGTTCGGGCTGCTTCGTATGCGCATCGATATCGTGCAGGTGGTTGATGCATGCCTGCAGCAGCTCCGGCACGGTCATGTCGAAATCATTCTTCTTCATGATTTCCGCCAGCTTCCTCAGATGCCGCACTGCCTCCTCCGGCGGATTGCCGATTTCATACTGCTCCATCAGCCAGAGCCAGATTTCCGCCATGTGCGACCATTCATCCATGATCTGACCGCCGGTGAACACCGTCATGCCCTTGTCCGCGCCGAAATCCTCACACGCATGAATCGCCAGCATCGGCACGCGCCGCGAATGCTCATGCAGGTACAGCCAGTCCTCGCTCTGGAACGGCGTTTCGCTGTCATAATGGAAGCATGCCGTCCAGAGTCCGCTGGGCTGCAGCGCGATCTGCAGCCGGCACGTCTGGTTGATTGCATCGCCGTAGGTGTACCGCGCAATCATGCCGTAATAGAACTCGCTCTCCGCGCCGCCCAGCTCCTCCGCATGCTGATGCACCTGCTCCAGCAGCTCAGGCAGGGAGTACGGCGGACGGTCTTCCGGCATTTCCAGCCAGTCGCAGTTTGCCAGCATCGTCCGGCAGATGGCGAGCATGTCCTCCTCGCTGCCGATAGCCGCCACGCGTGCCCGATGCAATTCCTTCTTCATTTGTTTCTCCTCCCGTTACCTCAGAACATGCTGATCTGGCTTGTTTCGCTCATGCCCTCCAGCGTGCCGTGCGCGCGGAGCAGCTCAATCACCGCGCCGGACACATGCGCACGCTCCTTCAAATCCTCAATGGACATGAACGGTCCCTTCTCTCGTTCCTTGACGATGCCGATGGCAGCCGCCTCGCCCAATCCGTCGAGGGACGTGAACGGGCAGCGCAGCGAATGCTCATCCTCCATGCGAAACTTCTTCAGGTCGCTCTTGTACAGGTCGCACGGCAGGAATTTAAAGCCTCGCATGTTCATTTCCAGCACCAGCTCAAGGCTTGTCATGGCTACCTTGTCCTTCGCGGTCGCCTTCGGGTCATTTTTGATTTGCCTAATTTTCTCGCGGATGGTCTCCGGGTCAATCAGCATGGTCATCGCGTCAAAGCCGTCGCCGCGGACCGTGAAGTACGCGCAGTAATACGCCAGCGGCTTATGCACCTTGTACCATGCAATGCGCAAAGCCATCGTCACATACGCCACCGCATGCCCCTTGGGGAACATGTACTTGATCTTCTTGCAGGAGTCCATGAACCATTGCGGGACATTCTGCTCGATCATCGCCTGCTCCATTTCAGGCTTCAATCCGCGCCCCTTGCGGACGCTCTCCATCGTCGTGAATGCCATTTTCGGCGCGACGCCCTTGTCAATCAGGTAGTTCATAATATCGTCGCGGCAGCAGACGCATTCGCTCAGCTTTGCGGTGCCGTTTGCAATCAGCTCCTGTGCGTTTCCCAGCCACACATCCGTACCGTGCGACAGACCGGAAATGCGCAGCAATTCCTCCATGGTCGTCGGCTTCGTTTCGTCCAGCATGCCGCGGACGAACGCCGTACCGAATTCCGGCACGCCGAATGTACCGGTCGTGCAGCCGATCTGTTCCTGCGTCACGCCGAGCGCCTCGGGTGAGGAGAACAGGCTGCGAACCGCCGGGTCATCCAGCGGCACATCCTTGTACCCGATGCCCGTGAGCTCCTCGAGCATATGCAGAACTGTCGGGTCATCATGACCGAGGCAGTCCAGCTTCACCAGGATATCATGCATGGAGTTAAAGTCGAAATGCGTTGTGGTGAAGTCGGAATCAAGGTCGTCGGCAGGATGCTGCACGGCGGTGAACTGGTAGATTTCGTATTCCTTCGGCACAACAACCATGCCGCCGGGGTGCTGACCGGTTGACTTCTTGACGCCCTCACAGCCTGCCGCAAGGCGCTCCTTCTCCGTGTTGCCGACCTGAATGCCGCGTTCCTCGAAGTACTTATACACATAGCCGTACGCCGTTTTTTCGGCAAGACCCGTAATCGTACCTGCGCGGAAAACGTGGTCATGACCGAAGAGCTCTTCGACGTTGTGGAACGCGCGGTTCTGATATTCGCCGGAGAAATTCAGGTCGATATCAGGCACCTTGTCGCCTTCAAAGCCCAGAAACACCTCGAACGGGATATCGAAGCCGTCCTTGACCAGCTTCTGTCCGCAAATCGGGCAGTCCTTGTCGGGCAGGTCAACGCCAACCTTGTATTTGCTCTTGTCCACATCGAAGAAGCCCCTGCGGCAGTGCGTGCAGCGGTAATGCGGCGGCAGCGCGTTCACCTCCGTGATGCCGCACATGCGCGCAACGAGGCTCGAACCGACCGAGCCTCGGCTGCCGACAAGGTATCCGTCGGCATTTGACCGGCTGACAAGGCGCTGCGCGATGTTGTACAACGTCGCGAAGCCGTAGCCGATGATGGATTTAAGCTCCTTGTTCAGGCGGTTCACGACAATTTCCGGCATTTCATCGCCGTAGAGCTCCTTCGCCGTGCTCCACGTCATGTTCTGGATATTATCCGCCGCATCCTCCCAGAACGGCTGGAATGTATCCTCGCCCTTGGGGTGCTTGGGGAACAATTGCAGCTTTTCGACCTGGTCGGCAATCATCCGCGGATTATCAATAACAACCTCGCGGCACTTCTTTTCGCCGAGATAAGCAAATTCCTCAAGCATCTCGTTCGTGGTCTTGAAGTACAGCGGCGGCTGAAGGTCGGCGTCATCAAAGCCCATGCCTGCCTGAATGATGGCGCGGTTGATGGCGTTGTGCGGGTCGAGGAAGTGTACGTCTCCCGTGGCGACAACCGGCTTGCCGAGTTCCTCGCCGAGACGGACGATCTTCCGGTTCAGCTCGCGTAGCGCCTCCTCATCTGCCGCATAGCCCTGTCGAATCAGGAATTCGTTGTTGCCGATGGGCTGAATTTCCAGGTAGTCGTACCACGAGGCGATTTTCTTGATTTTCTCCCACGGCTCCTCGTGCAGCACCGCACGGAACAGCTCGCCTGCCTCGCACGCGCTGCCGATAATCAACCCATCGCGGTACTGGTCGATGATGCGCCGAGGCATATGCGGACGATTGCGGAAATAGTCCAGATGCCCGATGGACACGAGGCGATTCAGGTTGACCAGCCCCTGCTGGCTCTTGACAAGCAGAATCACATGATAGCTTTCGCCGATAGCACCGCCCCTGAGCGTGTTTAGGTCGCTGAGCTTGGTGAACTGCTTGTCCTCCTTGAGGGACTTAAGCATTTTCGCGAGACAGAACGCCGTTGCTGTCGCGTCATGCACGGCGCGATGGGCATTTTTCAGGCTGACACCCAACTGCTTGCAGACGCTTTTGAGCTTGAACGAACCCATCTCCGGGAACATCCGCCGCGACAGCGCCAGTGTGTCAAGCACAGGAACATCGAGCGTCCGTCCGAGACGGCGCAGCTCCGCCTTGAGCAATGAAGCGTCAAAGCTGGCGTTATGCGCGGCAATCGCAGAGCTGCCGATAAAATCCATCAGCTTTGGAATCGCCGTTTCCGCCGTTTCCTTGTCGGCAAGCATCGTGTCGGTGATGCCGGTCAGGTCGGTAATTTTCGGCTTAAGCGGCTTTTTCGGATTGACCAGCAGCGACAGCGAGTCAACGACCGTATCGCCGACCAGCTTGACCGCACCGATTTCGATGACGCGTTCCGTCGCCGTGTTCAGACCGGTGGACTCGAAGTCAAGCACGACAATCGGCTCCTCGAGCGAGCGGTCATCCGCATCCGTCACCGTCACCGATTCATCAATCAGATAGCCCTCGCAGCCGGGAATCAGCTTGATCGGCTGCTTCTTGACGGCATTGAACGCCGCCGGGAACGACTGCAGCACGCCGTGGTCGGTGATGGCAACGGCAGGATGTCCCCACTCGATGGCGCGCTTAATCAGCACATCCGCCGGCGTCAGCGCATCCATGGCAGACATGTTCGTATGCATATGCAGCTCAACGCGCTTTTCCTCTGCCGTGTCCATGCGGACGATTTTCTCCATCGGGACAAGGTCGCGCACGCTGATGGACAGCTCGTGGACAAAGTTGTCAAAGAGGCATTCGCCGCGCACCTTGACATTCATGCCGACCTTAATCTGGTCGATCTTGTCCATCACCGCCCTGCGTTCCTCCTCGGTGATAGGCGGCAGCTCCTCGCCTTCCTTGCGCCTGCCGAAGGAATTGTGGCGGAAGCGCATGAACGCCTTGCACAGCACTGACGACGTGTAGTCCGTAACAGCGAAGGTCACCAGCAGCATTTCGCCGCCCTTGAGCTCCTTCGTCTCAAGCTTGAAGATATCGCCCTGAACGACGACGAGCCCCGTATCGCTTGTCAGCTCCTTCATCTCCATCGGCCGGTCGGCAATGGCGCGACCCATGATGGGCTTGCCGATGGCGTGATCCGTCATGACCGGCATGAGCGGATCGCGCGGCGGCTCCTTTTCTTCCTGCTTTTTCGGTGCGGACGGCTTGCGTTCGCCTGACGGCTTGTCGCTTTTTTTCTTTTCCTTCGCGGGAGCCTGATTCAGTATATCCGGCGTGACGGCGGTCATGTGCTCGCGCATGCGCTCCTCGCGGATTTCCGCAAGTCGTTTCTCCTGGTCGCCCGCCACGGTCAATTCCACCTGCACCTCTGCGGAGAAGATGTCCTTTACCGCCTGCTCCAGCCTCGCCGCGACATTCTGCCGGGCCATATACTCCAGTGAAAATGCATCCGGAAACGTGAGCGTGATACGGTCGCCCTCACAGCGCCAGTCGATTTGATCCGTCCAGCTGACGGATGCCGGATAATTCCGGCGGAGGAAGTCCGTGAGCACCTGCTTATAGGCGCCGATGTTCTGCTTGAAATCATCCTTCAGGCCCGGTGAAACAACGCGCAGCGCCAGCGCACGCTTTGAAAACACGCGGCGGAGGATTTTCTCCATCTTCAGGAAGGTGGCTTCCTCGACCAGCACATTTGCCTCGAAGGTGATATAGACCTTCTTCTGCTCCTGCACGTAGACCGCGCGCGGCATATGCAATTGTCCCTTCAGGTACGGCAGCTCCGCGTAGATTTGGGCAAGCAGCTCATCGTAGCTCATTGATTTCCTCCATTCTTCGCAGGCTTCGCCCGTTTTTTTCAGAGTCCCTTCGCATCCGCTTTTCCACAGCAGATTTGACGCATCGCAGAAAAGGCTGCTTTTCCTCGTTCCCTTTGCAGCTCTTTCGCCAGGAGCGTTAACGAGCAAAGGTCGTCACATAATGCCTGCCATCTTTTCCTTTGCAATTTTCCTTGCGGTTTCAATCAGACGGTCGGCAAGATTTTCCTCCACCACGATGGGCTCCTGTCCCTTGACAAACAGCACGCCGCCGCGCTTTCCGCCGGCCATGCCAACATCCGCATCACGCGCTTCGCCCGGTCCATTGACGACGCAGCCCATGACGGCGACCTTCAACGGCACATCTATATCTGCCAGCTCACGCTCAACACGCGCCGCAATGCCGGACACATCAATGCATGTGCGTCCGCAGGTCGGGCAGGACACCAGCTGAACGCCATGTGTCCGCAGATTCAGGGCGCGCAGAATATCCCACGCGGCCTTCGCCTCGGGAATCGGGTCCCCCGTCAGGCTGACGCGAATCGTATCGCCGATGCCCTGCGCCAGCAAGGCGCCGATGCCGATTGCGCTCTTAATCGTCCCCTGCCCCGGCAGCCCGGCCTCCGTCACGCCGACATGCAGCGGATATGAGCAGCGCTTCGCCGCCAGCTCATACGTGTCGATCGTCAGGCGCACGTCCGATGCCTTCATGGACAGCACGATATCCTCAAAACCGACCTTCTCCAGCATTTTCGCGTGATTCAGTGCGCTCTCAACGAGCCCTTCCGCGCACGGGCCGCCGTACTTCGCCAGAATATCCTTCTCGATGGAGCCTGTATTCACGCCGATGCGGATCGGGATATGATGCGCCTTCGCCGCCGCAGCCAGCTCACGCACATGCGCCTCGCCGCCGATGTTTCCGGGATTGATGCGCAGCTTGTGGATGCCGTTCTCCGCCGCGGCAATGGCAAGCCTGTGGTTATAGTGGATATCCGCTACCAGCGGCACAGGCGACTGATCCGCCAGCGTCCGCACCGCCTTTGCGCATTCCTCATCGTAGACGCTGACGCGGACGATGTCGCAGCCGGCCTTCGCCAGTGCGTTAATCTGCGCAAGCGTCTTCTCCGCATCGCGCGTGTCGGTATTGGTCATGGACTGCACCAATACGGGGGAATGTCCGCCAAGCGTCAGCGAACCGACGCGAACCATCGATGTTTCGTACATGTTCTTCTCCTATTTGCCTGCAGATTGTGCATCATATGCCGCTTTGCCGGGTTCACCCCTGACGCTTTCCATTATCCGCCAATCAGCGTCCAGATATCCTTGAAGACAAGGAAAATCATCAGCGCAAACAGCAGTCCCATGCCAATCAGGTTGACGGTTGCCTCGTACTTCTGCGGAATCGGCTTGCGGCGGATGGCCTCAAGCAGCAGGAACAGGAAGCGTGCGCCGTCCAGCCCGGGAATCGGCAGCAAATTCATGATTCCCAGATTGATGGAGATGACCGCCAGCGCATTGATGAACGCGTCGAAGCCGTACTCCGACACCTGCTCGCTGACCATTGCAACCGTGCCGACCACGCCGCCGACCTCATTCAAGCCTGCGCCGGTCGTTACCATGCTGCGCAGCGTCTGCCAGATGACCGTTCCGGCATACACGCAGCTTTCCCATGAGTAGCTGATAGCCGAGACTGCGGAAATCCTGCAAGTTTCTCCCGTCGCTGCGCTCGCGACATACACGCCCATCCGGCTGCGCGACAAGGATTCGTCATATTCGGGCGTCACCGTCAGCTTGAGCTGCTCATCACCGCGCTTTACCGTCAATTCAACCGGTTCACTGCCTGCAGCGGCAATCAGCTCCGTCAGCGAGGTCGCGGCATTCTCCTGCGGCACATCCGCGCCGTTGACTGTGAGAATGACATCGCCGCTCTGAATGCCGGCTGCCATGGCAGGGCTGTTTTCCTCAACGCCGGAGATGACCGCCTGCGTTGCGGACACGCCGCCGATCCAGAAGTACAGGAACAGAACCAGCAGCGGCAGGATGAAGTTCATCCCCGGACCCATCAGCACCGACAGCATCCGCTTCCACACCGGCTGACGATAGAACGCGCGCGGATCATCAACCGACTTGCCATTTACATCATCCTCGCCGTAGAAGGCACAGTAGCCGCCGAGCGGAATGCAGCGCAGAGCGAACTTCGTGCCGGACTTGCCCGTCCAGCCGATCATTTTCGGACCGAAGCCGATGGCAAATTCCATCACCTCGATGCCGCTGATGCGTGCAAAGAAATAATGCCCGAATTCATGAACGGTAATCAGGATTCCGAGCAGCAGAATGGCTGCCAGCACTGAAATAAGTGTCATGATGCACCTCTTTGTTATGCTTTGATACTTGCGGCTACGCGCCTCGCCTGCCGGTCTGCCTCGAAAATATCCGCCAGTGTATCGGCAGGAAGGTTGCCGCAGCGGTTCAGCGTTTCTTCCACAATCCGGCTGATGTCGCCGAAGCGGATGCGGTCATGCAGGAACGCGTCCACTGCCATCTCATTCGCGCCGTTGAGCACCGTGCAGGCGGCACCGCCTGCGCGGAGACATTCTCCTGCCAGTCGCAGCGCCGGAAAACGAACCGGGTCCCCCTGCTCAAACGTCAGCGTGCCCACAGAGAACAGGTCAAGCGGTTGACTGCCCGTCGGGATGCGATGCGGATACGTCATCGCATAGGCGATCGGGACACGCATGTCCGGCACGCCCATCTGTGCCAGCACCGCACCGTCTGCAAATTCCACAGCGGAATGGACGATGCTCTGCGGATGCACAACGACCTGAATCTTCTCTGCCGGCATGTCAAACAGCCAGCGTGCCTCCATGATTTCAAGCGCCTTATTGAACATGCTTGCAGAATCGACCGTGATTTTCGCACCCATCGACCAGTTCGGGTGCTTGAGTGCCTGCGCACGGGTCGCATTTTCCATCTGCTCACGCGTCCACGTTCGGAAGGGACCGCCTGACGCAGTCAGCAGGAGTCGCACAGGGCGATTGCCGCCGGCTGCCTGCAAGCACTGGAATATCGCCGAATGCTCACTATCGACCGGCAGAATCGGCTTGCCGATTTTCTTCGCCGCATCCATGACGAGGTGACCGCCGGTGACAAGTGCCTCCTTGTTCGCCAGCAACACCTGCCGGTTTGCACCAATCGCGTCCATGACGCTCTGCAATCCGGCAATGCCGACCACGCTGACGAGCACAAGCTCTGCCGGAACCTCCGCCGCCGCGGCATGAAGCGCCTCCTCGCCCATCACCCAATGGCAGAAGCGGACATCCTCCGGAATATCCGCCATCGGAATCGGCTCGGTCAACCCGGCTGCTTCCGGACGAAATTCACGCACCTGCTCGAACAGCTTCTCCGCGTTGCGCCGCGCCGTCAGCATCTTCACCTGAAATTCATCCGGATGCAGCCGCACGACTGCAAGCGCCTGCGTGCCGATGGAGCCGGTGGAGCCAAGGATTGAGATTGTCTGCATAGGCTTGCGTTCCTTTCCTTCAAATCGGGCAAAAGAGGCGGCTCGATCGTATCGGTCGCACCACCTCGTTGACAACAGGTATTATATTCCGGCGAGCAGCCGATAGCAGAGCATCAGCACCGCCATGAACAGCACGCTGTCTATCCGATCGAGCATACCGCCATGACCCGGGAAGAGGTTCGAGAAATCCTTCATGCCGCAATAACGCTTAATCAGCGAGAAGAAGAGGTCGCCCATCTCACCGGCGATACCGCCAAGAACGCCCAGCAGCAGGTAGACATACCATGCCGGCAGCAGCGAGCGGTTCTGCCCTGATAATGCGTAGGCAATCACGCCGATCAGCAGCGACATCAGCATCGCGCCGATCATGCCGCCGATTGCGCCGGAAATCGTCTTATTCGGGCTGACCTCCGGGCAAAGCTTCGGTCCCTTGACGGCCTTGCCGACCCACATTGCGCACGCGTCCGCCATGCACGGGATGCCAATGGTCAGCGCGAACATCGTGATTTGCAGCGATTTCGGCTCTATGAGCGCGAAGGAAATGGCGCTCATGCCCGGCAGCGCGATGGTCAGCATGGGCAGCATGCTCATGACAGCGTCCTCGAGCTTCGGTTCGGCGCGGAAAACGACGCAGATGATCGTCAGCAGACAAATCGACATAATGACCGGCAGAATCATCTTGGTGCCGAAGAAGAGCGTCAGCGGAATCGACACAACCATGCCGATCCATGTCGGCCACGCGACAGGGCGGTGACCCGCCTGCGCCAGCGCATGGAACTCCTCCTGCACGCCGAAGCAGACAATAATCAGGACGCTGATTGCCATGACCCAGCCGCCGATCATCATCAGAACGGCGATGCATGCCGCCATCAGCAGACCTACGATTGTTTTTTTTCTCACGGAAGTGTTCCTCCTCTTGCTTGCTGCACTGCCGCTGTTAGGGAAGTATTCATAATTATAATCATTATAATCGTGGATTATGATTTATTTGTGAATTCAGTGCTTCGTCTTTGGTGCGTGTTCCGGCATGCTTTGCAGTCACCGATTTGAGCTGATTTTGCGGGACTCCTTCGCACGCTCTCCCATGTTTCCCGTTTGTAAAGCGGCTTTTTGCTGCGCCTGAAATCAACCTCAACCAAAGAAATGGAGGCTTGCCTGCCTCGGAGGGATCTAAGCAGAAAACAGACGAGGTCTGCGACTGCCCCCTTGTCAATGCAGCCGACTGCCGAACCTTCTCTCGCGACCGCCGAAAACGGTCAGGGCGGCGTCATAATCCGCAACGGTGAAGTCAGGCCAGAGCACCTTCGGGAACTCAAATTCCGCATAGGCGCACTGCCACAGCAGGAAATTGCTCAGCCGCATTTCGCCGCTCGTGCGAATCATCAAATCCACATCAGGCTGTCCTGCGGTATACAAGCTTTCGGACAATCGCTCCTCATCGATGTCCTCCGGCTTGATGGCGCCCTGCTGCACCTGCTCCGCCAGCAGCCGTGCCGCACGCGTCAGCTCCGCACGTCCACCGTAATTCAGCGCAATGTTCAGATTCAAGCCGGTATTGCCGCACGTCCGGCGTTCCGCCTCAATCAGCGTCTCGCGCTGCTTCTCGGGCAACGCACTCTTATCGCCCATGATCAGAATGCGGACATTCTTTTCGTCCAGCTCATCAATTTCCGACCGGAAGAAGTCAAGAATCAGCTGCATGAGCGCACTGACCTCCTCCGGCGAACGTTTCCAGTTCTCCGTCGAAAAAGCGTAGATACTCAGCGACCCGATTTGGAGGTCATCCGTATGGCGGATGATTTCGCGGAGCGTTTCCGTCCCCTGCCGATGCCCTTTTGCAACGTTCAGGCGATGTTTCTTCGCCCATCGGCCATTGCCGTCCATGATGATGGCGACATGCTTGGGCAGTCGCCGGAAATCCTCGCGCGTCATTTTCTTCTGGTGGTGATGCACAGGTCTGGAGAAAAGGCTCTTCAGCCACCGAAAAGCTTCGTTTGCCATGGCTTGCTCCTTAGTAAAGGAAATGCGCAGACTTCCGCCCGGAAGGCCGCGCATCGCCTTGTATTTGTCCTGTCAGTCCTTCGTCAGCTCCTCCTGAAAGCGGCTGACCGTCAGAACGCCTTCCTGCGCACGGATGACCCGGACAGTGCCGAGTTCTCGTCCCTTCGGCGGCAGCGTCATGATGACCTTCGGTTCGATCGTCTGTTCCCTGCAAATCCGCAGCGCGTCCTCAAGACGCATCCCCAGAAGCTCCTGCATGTTCATGAAGGCATCAAACCTCCATGATTTCCTTTTCCTTCGCGGCACAGACGGCGTCAATATCCTTAATCGCCTTGTCGGTGATCTTCTGGATATCTTCCTCGCCCTTGTGCTGGTCATCCTCGGTGATGAGGGAATCCTTCTTGAGCTTCTTGATCTGCTCAACGCCGTCGCGGCGGATGGAGCGGACAGCCACCTTCGCGGCTTCAGCGCTCTTGCGGGCAGTCTTCGTCAGCTCCTTACGGCGTTCCTCGTTCATGTCGGGGAACACAAGGCGGATGACCTCACCGTCGTTCGTGGGGTTCACGCCGAGGTCGCTCTTCTGAATCGCCTTTTCGATAGCAGACAGCATTTTCTTTTCCCACGGCTTGATGATAATCAGCTTTGCCTCGGGTACGTTGATGTTGCCAACCTGCGGAATCGGCGTCGGCGTGCCGTAATAATCCACGGTGATGCGATCCAGCAGACGCGGATTCGCGCGACCTGCGCGCAGGCTCGACATTTCCGTCTGATAAACGCCGATGGTCTTGGACATTTTTTCCTTCGATGTGTCCAGAATTTCCTTTACCGTCATAATAACAGCCTCCTTATTCTCGGGGGATTGATTCGTTTCTATTGTACTTTGTTTTGCTGAAAAAGGCAAGGGGTCGCGCCGATTTCCTTGTCAGGGGTGGACGAAAGTCCCCATGTCGCTGCCTTCCAGCACCTTAATCAGGTTTTCCGGCTCATTCAGCCCGAACACACGCACCATTGGCACATGATTCTCCGCGCACAGCGCAAACGCCGCGGCATCCATGACCTTCAACCCCTTCTGCAGCGCCTCCTGATACGTGATATCCTTGATGAGCACAGCCGACGGATCGCGGTGCGGGTCAGCGGTATACACGCCGTCGATGTTCTTCGCCATCAGGATGGCATCGACCTGCATCTCGACGGCACGCAACGCAACAGCCGTATCGGTGGAGAAGAACGGATTGCCCGAACCTGCCGCGAACAGCACGACACGCCCCTCAGACAAATAGCGACGTGCAGTCATGGCATTGAACGGCTCGCAGAAGCGGTTCATGTCCACCGCAGACATCACAACCGCGTCCACACCGGCCGTGCGCAGCGCATCCGCCATACACAGGCAGTTGATCACCGTGCCGAGCATGCCCATCTGATCTGCCGTAACCGCATCCATGTTGGCAGCCGGACCCTGGCGGCCGCGCCAGATATTGCCAGCGCCGATGACGATTCCGATTTCCGTACCCATCGATGCCATTTTGCGGATGACCTCCGCTGTATGCCGAACCTGCCCAAAATCAAACAGGTCAGTGCCGGTTTTCAGAGCCTCGCCGGAGAGCTTGAGTAAAACGCGATGATACACCGCCATGGTTGTTCCTCCTCGAATGTCGATTACTCCATTTCTTATTCTACTCCATGACGCGATATTTGGCAAGAGGGCGAATAAAAAAGCGCTTCATAACGGGTCAATGAATTTCGTCCCCTGACCCGTTTTCGCGAATAAGCTGAACGTATCCGCAGGTTGTATGCAAGATTTGTAAATTTTATGTTCAGGCACGATTTTTGCTTTCAGGGGTGTTGACAGATAAAAAAACGTTTGTTATAATGACGACGCAATCAGGGAGGCGGTCAGCCTCCATTGGTTTATACATCATCCATCAAGGGAGGCGAGCGCATGGACGGCAGTCAGGGCAGTTTACGATGCTGCATGATGATCCGCAGGATGCAGGATTGCACCATATTCCGCACGCGCTCGCTGCATGTGAGCTGATGCCTGCTTTTTTTCGGCGACGCTGCCCATTTTGACGGGTAGAGTGTCCCTTGGCAGCGCGTGCTTTGTGTGCCGTCTGTTTTCCGCCGTTTTGCGAATCATCGCAGGACGGCGTTTTTGTTTGCGACTGAAAGAAAGGATGTGAGACGCATGGATGCCGGAAGTTATCCCTTATGCTGGTTTTTTTACCCGCCGCTGCGGACGCTGTGTCATGTGTCTTGCTCTAACAAGAGGGCCTTCTGATCGCCCTCCTGACTCCTTCTGGCATACACTGCAACAGTCACGGCACATGCATCTGCGGCGGTATCACGCGAAGGAGGTATACCGCCATGACGCTAAACCTGAAGAAGAAGATTAAGATGAACGCCTCTGAAATGATGAAGAACACCAATCAGGAGGCAACAAACCGCCTGACGCTCGCCGCGACGAGCGCCGAGGAAACCATTTTCACCAATTTGAACACGTCTGCCGCCGGATTGACGGACGAACATGCCGAGTCAGCCCGTGACCGTTTCGGCAGCAACATCCTGCCGACGAGCAAGCGCACCTCGCTTGGAAAACGGCTTGCGTCGGCGTTCATCAACCCATTCACCATCGTCCTGCTGATTCTCGCGCTTGTGAGCGTGCTGACGAATGTCGCCATGGTCGACCCGGGCGATGAAAGCTGGGCAACCGTCATCATCATCACCGTCATGGTGCTGATTTCGGGCGTGCTCCGCTTTGTGCAGGAGACGCGAAGCGGCAATATCGCAGCGAAGCTCTCCGAAATGATTCACACGACCGCATCCGTCCTGCGCAACGGCGAGCGGAAGGAAATTCCGCTGGAGGATATCGTTGTCGGCGACATCGTCTATTTGTCAGCCGGCGACATGATGCCTGCCGATGTGCGCATCCTCGCGGCGAAGGATTTGTTCGTCAGTCAGGCAAGCCTGACGGGTGAAAGCGAACCGGTCGAGAAGTCCGGCAGCATCGCAGAGCATGTCGACAGCCTGACGGAGTGCGAAAATCTCGGCTTCATGGGTTCGAACGTCGTCTCCGGCAGCGCGACCGCTGTTGTCCTCGCCGTCGGCTATGACACGATGCTCGGCGCGATGGCTGATGCGCTGAACGTCAAGCCACCCAAGACCACTTTCGAAAAGGGCGTCAACAGCGTCTCATGGGTGCTCATTCGCTTCATGCTGCTGATGGTGCCGCTCGTGTTGGTCATCAACGGGCTTACCGACGGCGACTGGGTGCAGGCAGGGCTGTTTGCCATCTCAATTGCCGTTGGACTGACGCCGGAAATGCTGCCGATGATCGTCACGACATCGCTGGCAAAGGGTGCCATGGCCATGAGCCGCGAGCGCGTCATCATCAAGAACTTAAACGCTATCCAGAACCTCGGCTCCATGGATCTGCTCTGCACCGACAAGACCGGCACGCTCACGCAGGACAAAGTCGTGCTGGAATATCACCTGAATGTGGACGGCGAGTCGGATGACCGCGTGCTCCGCCATGCCTTCCTGAACAGCTATTTCCAGACGGGGCTTAAGAACCTGATTGACCTTGCCGTCATCGATGTGCAGTGCAGGCTGGGTGCCGAAAAGCTGATTGAACGCTACGAGAAGGTCGATGAAATTCCGTTTGACTTCGAGCGCCGCCGCATGAGCGTTGTCGTGCGCGACCGTTCCGGCAAGACGCAGCTGGTCACCAAGGGTGCCATCGAGGAGATGCTCCGCTGCTGTTCCTTTGCCGAAGTGCACGGCAAGGTGCTTGCCCTGACGGATGAGGTGCGTGCGCGCGTGCTCGCCAAAGCGGATGAGCTGAACGACCGCGGCATGCGTGTCATCGCCGTTGCGCAGAAGACGAATCCGGCGCCCGTCGGTCAGTTCTCCGCGGCTGACGAGGCGAACATGGTGCTCATGGGCTTCCTTGCGTTCCTTGATCCCCCGAAGGAAACGACCCGCGATGCCATCTCTGCCCTGCATGAATACGGCGTTGGCGTCAAAATCCTCACCGGCGACAACGAAAGGGTCACCTGTGCCATCTGCCGTCAGGTCGGTTTGTCTGCCGACCGCGTGCTGACCGGCGCAGAGGTCGATGCTCTCAGCGATGAGGCGCTCGCAAAAGAGGCGGAGCAGGTCACCGTGTTCGCCAAGCTCTCCCCTGCCCAGAAGGCGCGTGTCGTCAAGGTGCTGCGCGGCAATGGGCATTCCGTGGGCTACATGGGCGACGGCATCAACGATGCAGCCGCCATGAAGGCCGCCGATGTCGGCATCAGCGTCGATACGGCGGTTGACATCGCAAAGGAAAGCGCATCGGTCGTGCTGCTGGAGAAGGATTTGATGGTGCTGGAGAAGGGCGTGCTGGAAGGCCGCCGCATCTATGCCAACATGATGAAGTACATCAAGATGACGGCAGCCTCGAACTTCGGCAACATGTTCTCTGTCCTCGCCGCAAGCGCATTTCTGCCGTTCCTGCCCATGTCCTCCCTGCACCTGATTCTGCTGAACATGATTTACGACATCTCCTGCACCGCCATCCCGTGGGACAATGTCGATGCGGAATACCTGCGCATTCCTCGCAGGTGGGACGCATCCGGCATCAGTCGCTTCATGCTCTGGATGGGGCCTGTCAGCTCCCTCTTTGACATTCTGACGTACCTGCTGCTGTATTTCGTCATTGCACCGATGTGCTGCGGCGGCATGACCTTCACCCAGCTGACTGCCCCTGCCATGCAGGATGTTTTTACCTCCGTCTTCCAGACCGGCTGGTTCATCGAGTCGATGTGGTCGCAGACGCTTGTCCTGCACATGATCCGCACGCGCAAGCTGCCGTTCATCCAGAGCCGCGCATCGCGTCCTGTTCTGCTGCTGACGGCGCTCGGCATCGGCATCGTGACGCTGCTGCCCTTTACGCCGCTTGCCGCACCGCTCGGGCTAACGACACTGCCTGCCGTGTACTTCGCCTACCTCGCGCTGATTATCATCGCCTATATGGCACTCGCCACGCTGATGAAGCACGTGTATGTAAAGAAGTACGGCGAGCTGCTGTAAAAAAACAGGTACGCGGAAAGCTTCATGCTGATCATGGGCGTTTGCCTTGTCAAACCATGCCTGCTTATGCTATAATGCGCACGTGAAAGGAGCCTCTCATGAGCAAGACGAAGGAACGGATTCACGACAGCAATCTGCGCTACAAGCAAGGCTTGGGACAGAATTTTATTTACGACGACGACCTGCTGCGCGCGCTTGTTGCGGCGAGTGAGATCACGAAGGACGATGACGTGCTGGAAATCGGTCCCGGCTCAGGCAGCATGACGAAGCATCTGTGCGATGCGGCGCATCATGTGCTGTCGGTTGAGCTGGATGAGCGGCTGATTCCGTTGCTGCGTACATTTCTGGCTGACCGCGATAATTTCTCACTCGTGCAGGGCGATGTGATGAGCCTCGACCTTGCGTCGGTGACGGCGGGGCTGCGCAAGCCGCTGTCCGTGGTGGCGAATATCCCGTATTACATCACAACGCCGCTGATGACGATGCTTCTCGAAAGCCCCGTACCCATCCGGCGGATGGCTCTTATGGTGCAGAAGGAGGTTGCGGACAAGGTGCTCGCGAAGCCCGGTAACGACGGCTGGGGCATGCTGAGCGTCCGCAGCCAGTTCTACTGCGAGCCGTATCTGGCGATGGATGTGCCGGCGGAATGCTTCACGCCCGTGCCGAAGGTGGACAGCGCGTTCATCGTCCTGCCGAAGCGCAATCATCCGGCGGTGGATGTTCTCAATGAGCGCGACTTCTTCCGCGTGGCTCAAGCTGCCTTTGCACTGCGCCGCAAAACGATGACAAACGGACTGTGCGCTGCGTTCCATATGGACAGACCGACTGCGCTCGGTCTGATGGAGGCTGCCTCACTCGATGAAAAAATCCGCGGTGAACGTCTGACGCTTGAGGAGCTTGCACGGCTTGCGGATGCCTACACGAGCTGGAAGCAGAACAATCAAATCGGCAATGAAGAAAAGGAGTAATCACCATGTACGTCACCAACATTGACCACGACAAAGTCCAAACCCTTACCGACCTCATCGGCGTGATGCCCGGACAGATTGTTTCCCGCACGCTTGCGCAGAATAAGGCGGTCAGCATCACCCTCTTCGCCTTCGACAAGGACACCGAAATCAGTACGCATGACTCCACCGGCGATGCCATGGTGCAGGTGCTCGAGGGCACAGGCCGCTTCACCGTCAACGGACAGGAGCGCCTTGTGCATGCAGGCGAGGTTCTCGTAATGCCGGCAAAGGTGCCGCATTCGGTCTTCGCGCCGGAACCCTTCAAGTGGATGCTGACGGTCGTTTTCCCGGACGGATTCAAGAAGTGATGGCACAGACGGTTTTGCAGCCGCTTCGTGCGGAGCTGCTCGGCAGCGTCATCGGGCTGGCCCGCACATGCACAACGCGTCCGCCGACAGATTCGACCTATGGGCTGATTCTGGCAGGCTTGCACATGGCGGACGACAGCACGCCGACCGATGCGCAGCGCCTGACCGCGCTGCTTGCGCGCGTCCGGCAGAACAAGTTCGAGGTCAGCCCGAACTGCGCGACATGCGAGAGTCCCTGCGGCAAGAATGCAGATTATGACGTGCGCAGAATTGCGAAATCTTCTCCGGATGTCCGTCAGGCGAAAGAAAAGCTGCTTGCGCTGCTCCTTCAGTGCGGACACCGCGGCAAAATGGCGGACTGCGTGATGGATTCGCTCTTTGCCCTCGCCGAGGACTGGGACGCAGCGGATTTCACAGTCTATCAGGAGCAACTGACAGCGCTGCTTGCGCCATAAAAACACACCGTGTCGGCAAAAATGCCGGCACGGCGCTTTTTTATGGCTGCTTTTTCAGCATGATGTCGATGTTCTCATTCAGCTTCTTGAGCACCTGCACGGTCTGGGCAAGCATGGCGCGTTCATTGAGCATCGGATCAACAAGCAGCAGCACGTCCGGCGCGGTTGTCGATGGCATGAGACGCTTGTCTGTCTTTGCCATCGCCTGAATGAACACGGTCTGCTCCGGCATATACGCGGCATTCAGGCGCATGACCATAAAGCCGCCGCGCTTGTAGGACACGAGCGAAATACCCAGCTGATTGGCGTTGACGCGCAGCTGCGACACGTCCAGCAGCGTCTCTACCACGTGCGGCAGCGGTCCGAAACGGTCGAGCAGCTCGTCGGTAATGTCCTCGCGGTCGGCCTGTGTCGTCAGGCTGGCAATGCGCTTGTACATTTCCATCCGCTGACGGTCGTCCTGCACATAGTCGTTGGGCAGATACGCATCCACCTTGAGGTCGATGCGCGTTTCGAGGTGCGGCTTTGCCGGCGGCAGACCCTCCTGCGCGGCGCGTGCCTCCTTGAGCGTCTCCTCCATCAGCTTGCAGTACATCTCATAGCCGACAGCCGCAAGATGCCCGTGCTGCTCAGGTCCCAGGATGTTGCCTGCGCCGCGGATCTCCAAATCGCGCATGGCGATGCGGAAGCCTGCGCCGAATTCCGTGAATTCGCGGATAGCCTCGAGGCGCTTTTCCGCCGTTTCCGACAAATTGCGTTCCGGTCGAACGGTGAAGTACGCATATGCCTGACGGTTGCTGCGTCCGACACGTCCGCGAATCTGATAGAGCTGGCTGAGACCAAACCGATCGGCGTCGAAGACAATCAGCGTGTTTGCCGTCGGGACATCGAGTCCGCTTTCGATAATGGTCGTACAGAGCAGCACATCATAGCTGCCGCCGTAGAAGTCCATCATCACGTCCTCAAGCTCGTGCTCGCGCATCTGTCCGTGGGCAATGCCGATGCGCACCTCCGGCACAAGCTGTTTGAGCCGATCATAGAACGCGCCAATGCTCCGGACAGCGTTGTAGAGGAAGTAGACCTGACCGCCGCGAGACACCTCACGCAGGATGGCATCACGGATGAGCCCGTCGTTGTAGTCGATGACTCGCGTCTGTACGGGCAATCGATCCTCAGGCGGCGTCTCCAGCACAGACATGTCGCGGATGCCAACCATGGACATGTGGAGCGTGCGCGGAATCGGCGTGGCGGAGAGCGTCAGCACGTCCACCTGATGCTTGATGTGCTTGATGATCTCCTTGTGCTGCACGCCAAAGCGCTGCTCCTCATCAACAATCAGGAGACCAAGGTTCTTGAAGCGCACATCCTTGCCGAGAATCCTGTGTGTGCCGATGAGAATGTCGATTTTGCCTTCGCTCAGCCTTGCGAGGATGTCTTTGACCTCCTTTTGCGTGCGGAAGCGGCTGAGCACCTCGATGCGCACCGGAAAACCGCTGAAGCGTCTGACGACCGTGTTGTAGTGCTGCTGTGCAAGAATGGTGGTCGGTGCGAGAATGGCGACCTGCTTGGTGTCCATGAGTGCCTTGAACGCGGCGCGCAGGCTGACCTCCGTCTTGCCGTAGCCAACATCGCCGCACAGCAGGCGGTCCATGTTGCGCGGCGATTCCATATCCGCGGTAATTTCCCTGATGCTTTGCTCCTGGTCGGGCGTCAGCTCGTAGGGAAACATGTCCTCAAACTCGCGCTGCCACGGCGTATCAGGGCTGAAGGCAAAACCAGTTTCCTGTGAGCGCTGGGCATAGAGCTTGACAAGGTCAAACGCCATCTTCTGCAGGCCTTCCTTGACCTTTGCCTTCTGCTTCTGCCAGTCTCCGCCGCCGAGCCTGTTGATGGCAGGCGGCGTACCGATATATCGCTGGACGCGGCTGAGCGCCTCGATGGGCACGTAGAGCTTGTCGCTTCCGGCGTACTGAATCTGCAGATAATCGCGTCGCGTGCCGCCGTTGGTCATCTGCGCCGTGCCCATGTAGATGCCAATGCCATGCTCCTCATGGACGACGTAGTCGCCGACCTTAAGATCCGTGAACGCAGCAATCTTTTCGCCTGTCGTCTGACGCTTCTTTGCCTTGCGGTAGCCGGAGCCGTACACGTCGGCGTCGCTGATGACGACGAGGTGCGCTTCCTCCCAGATAAATCCATGGGAGAGCGTGCCCGGCAGCACCTGAATGCAGTTTTCCGGCAGTGTGTCGGGATGCTCGGAGAATGTTGCCGAAACATCGTACTCCTGCAGCGAATTGACCAGACGCTGACCGCGTGCCACGCCGCCGCACAGCACCGCAATCCGACAGCCCTCACGCAGCCAGCCATCGCAGTCCTCCGCCAGCGGGCGCAGCTGCGAGGAATACCCCGCGACGCGCTGAACGTTCAGCGTGACGGCATCCTTGACCGGAACACCGGCCATGCCGTCAAGAAACTCCGTGACGGCAACAATCGGCTGACGGACGAGCGACTTCAGCAGCGTGTCCCAGTCCATGAGCAGCGACTCCTGCGCCTTGACCGCCTCGCCGCGTTCAATAGCGCTGTCGAGATCCTCCGCAAAGCCCGTTATGCGCTCCTGGGAACGCTTACGCAGCAGATTCGGGTCGGACAGCACGACAAGGTCAGGCACAAACCAGTCCGCAATGGTGTTCGTTCCGTCCGTCAGCACGGACAGCCACGCGCGGATGCGCTTGAACGGCACCCCTGCTTCCAGCAAATCGGCATCGGCAAGCAGCTGCGTCCTGCGGCGTTCCAGCTCAGCCTTTCGCGCGGCGCTCAGCTGCTTTTCGCGGAGCTTCGGCGAAATGGTCTTGTCGAAGAATGCCGCGTCCTCATCCTCATCCTCCGGCAGCGGCGGCAGGTCGGAAAAGAGTGCTGATGCCGCCGGCGCCGCATTGCCGCCGAGCTGCTCAATGGCATCGCGCATCCGCCGCGCCGCCTGATGTGACTGCGCTTCGTCCAGCAACACCTCCGCTGCCGGCGTCAGCATACAGTCATCGACGGCATCGAGGCTGCGCTGGCTGATGCAGTCAAACGCGCGGATGGAGTCCACCTCGTCATCAAAAAATTCGATGCGCAAGCTCTGGCTATCGGCTGGCGGATACACGTCCACAATGCCGCCGCGCATGGCACATTGTCCTTTGCCTTCAACCATGCTGACGCGCTCATAGCCCATGGCAGTCAGGCGGCGGATCAATTCGTTCGGGTCAATGACGCTGCCCGGCGTAAGGCGGATGGTTTCTTCACGGAAGCGTGCCGCGCTGCCCATGCGCTGCATGGCGGCATCCATGCTCGTGCACAGCAAACGAACCTCGCCCGCCTGCACGCGCGAGAGCGTCTCGAGGCGCCGCCATGCGCTTTCGTGGCTGGATGCGCCGCGTGTTAAATCGATTTCGCCGCCGGGCAGACAAGCCACGCCGCCTTCCAGCAGCTGCTGCGCGTCATCCGCGTCATGGGATGCCTTCAGATCGTTGGCGGAGAGCAGCAGCACCTTTTTGCCGGTCTCCGTGCATAGCTTGGCGGACAGAAACGACGCCATGCTTTCCGGCAGACCTGTCACAGCGATGGACGTGCGATTCGTCACTGCCTTCAGCAGTTTGTTATACGATTCCGAACGAACGGCGGATAATAATGCCTGATTCATAGTAGCTCCTTACACGGGCGCCTTGTTGTATGCCTGCATCGCATGCTCAATGCCGCTGATGACCCAGTCCTCAGCGCAGTCTGCCGCACGGCTGAATGCGTCCTGCATGGCCTGCTGCTCCTCGCGAATGGTGTACTTGCTCAGCACCCAGTCCGCCAAATCCCAGCCCTCCGGCTTTGCACCGACACCGACGCGAATTCGGGGGAAGCCCTGCTGTCCGCCGATATTGGCAAGAATCGAACGCATGCCGTTATGCGTACCGGCGCTGCCGCTCTTGCGGACACGAAGGCGGCTCGCCGGCAGGTCAATGTCATCATAAATGACCATCAGATTTTCCAGCGGCACCTTATACCAGCTCAGCAGCTCCGCAACGCACTCGCCCGACAGATTCATGAACGTCTGCGGCGCACAGAGCACCACGCGCTTGCCGCCAACCGTTGTTTCCGTCAGCATAGCCTTGCATTTCGACTTGTTCAGCGTCACGTTCCATTTCCGGCAAAGGCTATCGAGCGTATCAAAGCCGGCATTATGGCGCGAATGAGCATATTGCGTGCCGGGATTGCCGAGACCGACGATGAGGAGCGTTTCCTTTTCCATGGGTTATTCCTCTTTTCCAAAACAGATCATGGCGGAGAGGACAACGCCCCCTCCGCTTAAGGATATAACAGGTGATTCACCTGCATCGAGCTCTTGTTACTTTTCGGGCTTCGCCTCGGATTTGATGCGCTCGATTTCCGCATCCACCATTTCCCTGGTGCAGAAATTCAGCGGCGAGAAGCGACCGTTCGATGCGGTTTCGAGCTTTTCAAGCGCAGCGTCGACATTGCCTTCCTTCAGGTCATAGCGTGAAAGGAACCACAGCGTGTCAATCTGGCCAGGGCGCTCCTCATGCGCCTTCTCGAACCACTCGCGTGCCTTGTCCTCCTCTTTTGTAACGCGGTAATACGCCTGACCGAGGTTATCCAGGCAAATGGCATCCTCATCATCATAATCAATGGATTCCCTGATGAACGCGAACATGTTCTCAATACCCGCCTGCCACTCTGCGTCCATCTCTTCCTGTGTTTTTATATGGTCTTCCGTTTCATTTTCGGCAGCGACTGCCGCGACCGGCTTTTCGCCTGCGTACTTCTCGACATACAGATAGCCCAGCGTCTGATAGGTCAGCCCGATGGGAGCACGGCGGTGCTGCTTTTCCAGCAGACGGATGCCCTTTTCCAGCTCGCCCCTCTTCTCGCAGCACGCGGCATAGTCCACATACAGCTGGCTCTTCTGCTCAGGCGTGAGGTCAGGGCAGTTCTGCGTCTTGAGCAGCAGAGACATCGCCTTGTCGTAGCTTCCCTCGCGAATCAGCAGCAGCGCATAGCCCAGCATCGGGCGAGCCGAGTTAAGTCCCTTAGCAAGCGCCTCCTCATAGAGCGTCTTCGCCTTTTCCAGATCGCCGTTTCCATGCGCACGCATTGCCTGCTGCGCCTTGATGGTTGCCATCAGTCCCATAAACATATTCTCCTTCAGCGGTCTTTGGCTGCCTTCCTTTTCAGGCGGTCATACCGATATTGTAGCGCATTTTTCTCCGCCTGTACAGTAGGCGTTTCAAAGAATGACGGTTCAGCGAGCAGCATCATGGCTCTGCGGGTCATATCCAGTGCGGCAGCATAGTCACACACCTGATGCTCGTAATACTTTGCCAGCTCGATGTAAGGCGTAACGCCGCCCTCGCGAAGGCTGATCATCTGCCGCCAGATTTTCACCGCCTCCTGCATTTCACCGAGTTTTCGGTAGCTCTGCGCCAGACGGATTTGCCCCTGCGCGTGCATCGAACCGCCGGAGAGCGCATAACACCTGCGAGCCTCCTCAACATGGTCGAAGCGTTCGAGCGCCACGCCCATTGAGTACACATCCTCGTCATGGTGCACCTGCTCGGGTGAAGCGTACATATCCGTCATGGTATTAAGCAGCACGCAGAGGCTTGCAACGTCCTGTGCATTGTGCTCAAGCACGTCTGTCAGCAGGTCAAAATCGCCCGTCTGCAGATAATCAAAGTACCGCTGCGGCACGAGCGCACCGGGAAGGTCATCATAACGCGGAATGCCCAGCACCGCCTCCTCGAGCGTACCAAGATTACAGCGCTGCAGGCGGAGCTTGAACACGCGCCGTGCGATATGCAGCAGATCAATATGCGGCTTGTCAAGGCAGGCGGGGTTCATGCGGTTCATCAGGAAGCGGCCGCGCAGCAGCGGCATGTCGAATGTGCGCCCGTTGAATGTGCAGATGACGTCGAAGCCCATGAACGTATCCGCGATGGATTCAAGCAGGAAACGTTCCTCGGGGTAGTCGCGCATGACGAGCTGATGAATCTGAAAGCCCGCATCGGTCAGGCAGCCGAGTCCGACCTCGAACGCGACCGTACCTGCCCCTGCCAATCCGGTCGTTTCCGTATCAAGATACAGGATGCGGCGCGGATCAAGGTCATCCGGAAGATTTTCCTGCGTCATGAGTCGGAGAATGTCCAGGCGCAGCGAAAACGCGCCGGGAAATTCATCGAGGCTGCGCATTTCGCGCCCGTGCCAGCAGTCCGTATAGATCCTTGCAGGTTTTGACGGCTTCTTTGATGCATTGTCCATGGCATTGAGCTTATCACGCAGGTTCATGCTGTCAGCTCCTTCAGCAGCGCAAGCGCCGTAGCCTTGCCGTCCGCTCCGACCTCGCCGACCGGTCCGACGCAGCTTGGGCAGCCGGAAAAGCATGAGCAGCCCTCGACGATTTGCAGCGCCTGCTCCAGCAGCAGTCCGCGCATAGCATAGGCCTTCTGCGCCAGTCCGATGCCTCCCGGGCACTGGTCATAAAGCAGGATGGTCGGCTTGTCCGTCAGCGGACTTTTGACCTGATACACCACAGCAACATCCTGCGGTGCGCACATCAGCGACAGCGGTGCAACAATCCGCAGCAGATTTGCGATGCCCATCATGCCATTTTGAAGCGTGTCGCTTGCATAGCGCGAGGACAGCGCATCGGGCAGCGTCCACCACATGGCGGTCGTGTGCATGTCCGTTTCGGGCAGACGGACGTGTCCGAAGCCGATGGTTTCATGCGTGTCGAACTTGATTTTCTTGAACATCGTCACGAGCGTCGATACCCGGATTTCGCCGAGTGCGGCTGTCATGCCGTTCTTCTCCTCCTCCTTCTCCTTGTCCAGCAGGGAGATGGTGAGGTTCAAGTCCGCATCGGTGTAATAGTCCACATTCACGCGGCGGATGTACGCCTTGCACGCCTCGAAATCGAGCTTCTCAACCTGGTATTGCTGCGCCTCGTGCATGTAGATCGCGTTTTCATGCAGGAGCATCGGTACGGTATAGCGGTCCATTTCGCCGATGACGCGATGGTGCGCCGGGTCGGAAATGTCGATAATGATGAAATTTTCCTCCGCACGGGCGCTGCGCAGCGAAATTTCGCTCGTCGGGAAATCCTCCGCCGACCAGTGGTATCGTCCGCCGACATGCCGCAGGATGCCTGCATCCTCGAGGTAAGACAGCAGCTCTGACGAACCCGGCGCGTTGCCGAGTCCCTCTCCGTCCTCAAACGGCAGCTCGAATGCGGCGCTCTTGAAGTGGTTGAGCAGGACATACAGATTATCCGGATTCAGCAGCGCGTTTTCGGGCGATTTCTTCATCAGGTAATCCGGATGCGACACGATATACTGATCGATCGGCGCGGACGAAGCGACGTAAAACACGATGGATGTGCCCTTGCGGCGTCCTGCGCGCCCTGCCTGCTGCCATGCGCTGGCGATGGTACCGGGATAGCCGCAGAGGACGCATGCATCAAGCGCGCCGATGTCGATACCAAGCTCGAGCGCGTTGGTGGACACGACCGCATCGATGCGTCCGGCACGAAGCCCCTGCTCAATGTCACGGCGTTCGGTCGGCAGATAGCCGCCGCGGTAGCCGCGAACGCGCCCTGCGCTGCCGATGGGGTCATGCGCGATGTCCTTCAGGTACTTTGTCAGCACCTCGACATTCAGCCGTGAACGTGCAAACGTAATCGTCTGAATGCCATTTTGCAGCAGCAATCCCGAAATGCGCCGCGTTTCCTGCACAACGCCCTTTCGGATGCCGAGCTGACGGTTGACGACCGGCGGATTATAGAACACAAAGTGCCGGACACCCATCGGGGCGCCGTTGTCGTCAATCAGTGTGATGTCACGTCCGGTCAGCGTCTGCGCCAGCTCCTGCGGATTCGCGATGGTCGCGCTGCACAGGATGAACTGCGGATGGCTGCCGTAAAACTGACAGATGCGCATCAGCCGCCTGAGTACATTGGCAAGATTCGAGCCGAAAATACCGCGGTACATGTGGATTTCGTCAATCACGATGTAACGCAGGTTTTCGAACAGCTTGACCCACTTGGTGTGGTGCGGAAGGATGCCGCTGTGGAGCATGTCAGGGTTCGTTACGACAATATGCCCTGCCTGCCGAACCGCCTTGCGTGCCGCGCCAGGCGTATCGCCGTCATACGTGTACGTCTTAATATCGACGCCCATCGCCTCAATCAGCTCATACAGCTCGCTGACCTGATCGGCAGACAGCGCCTTTGTCGGGAACAGGTACAGTGCACGCGCATCCTCATTCTCCAATATGGCGGACAGCACCGGCAGATTATAGCACATGGTTTTGCCGGACGCAGTCGGCGTGACAACAACGACATCATGCCCGTTCAGAATCTCGCGGACAGCATGCGCCTGATGGCGGTACAGCTGATGAATGCCGCGCTTTTCCAGCACATCCTTCAATCGCTGGTCAATTTGCGGCGGAAACGGCTCATAGGCCGCCTTACGCGCAGGCAATTCATCCCAGCGGACGACATTCTGCATGAACATTGGATCCCTGCGCAGGGAATCCGCAAGCTGGTCAACATTCATCGAAGCACGCACCTCCTCGTTGCTTAAATGGATAGCTTCATTATAGCGGATTTCCGTTCGCTTGTAAAGCAACGCACGCAAAGCCGCATGCAGTTTCCGCACGTCACACGAAAAGAGCCGGGGATTCAATCCTCGGCTCTTTGGATGGCACAGTAATTACGCCTTCTTCATGGCGGCGATTTCCGCAGCCAGGTCATCCTTGCGCTTCTCGATGCCTTCGCCGCGCTCGAAACGTGCATAGCGCACGATGTCCAGCTTGGTGCCGGCCGCCTTTGCAGTCTCGTTCATCAGGGAAGTAATGGTCTTCTCGCCGTCCTTGACGAACTGCTGGTCAAGCAGGCACACTTCCTTGTAGTACTTCTCAATCTGACCGGCGACAATGCGGTCGACAATCTTCTCGGGCTTGCCGGATTCGAGCGCCTTTGCGCGCTGGATTTCGGCTTCCTTCGCCACCTTGTCGGCATCGACTTCCTCGCGGCGCACAGCCTCGGGCTTCGCAGCTGCGATCTGCAGGCACACGTCATGTGCAAATTCCTTCACAAGGTCGGAATTCTTGCCGGCTTCATCGGTCGCAACCTCAACCAGAACGCCGACCTTGCCGCCCATGTGGATGTAGGTAGCAACGACGCCCTCGCTCTGGAAGCGTGCAAAGCGGCGGACAGAGATCTTCTCGCCGATAGCAACGGTCGCGTCGGAAACCATGTCCTCGATGGTCTTAGATTCGTCATCGACGTACTTCTGCTTCATCAGCTCATCGAGATCAGCCGGATTCGCCATAGCGACATGCTTCGCAACGGCGTTCGCAAAATTCTTGAAATTGTCGGTGTTGGCAACGAAGTCGGTCTCGCAGTTGACTTCGACCAGCGCAGCGGTGCAGCCGCAGGGCGTGGTGTACGCCACAACAGCGCCTTCAGCCGCGATTCGACCGGCCTTCTTGGCAGCCTGTGCAAGTCCCTTTTCACGCAGCCAGTCGATGGCCTTGTCCATGTCGCCGTCAGACTGAACAAGCGCTTTCTTGCAGTCCATCATGCCGGCGTTGGTACGCTCACGGAGCTCCTTAACCAGAGCAGCGGTAATATTCGCCATAGGTTTCGCCCTCCTACATAATGTTATTGTCGCTCAATCGGGGAAATTAGGCTTCCGTCTTCTCGGCGGCGGGCGCTTCCTCAGCGGACTGCTCGCCCTGCTTGCCTTCCAGCACAGCATCAGCCATCTTGCCGGCGATCAGCTTCACAGCGCGGATGGCGTCGTCGTTGCCGGGGATGACATAGTCGATTTCGTCCGGATCGCAGTTGGTATCAACGATACCGACGATCGGGATGTTCAGGATGCGGGCCTCGGTCACAGCGATGTGCTCCTTACGGGGGTCAACCACGAACAGCGCGCCCGGCAGCTTCTTCATCTCGCGGATGCCGCCGATGTTCTGCTCGAGCTTTTCGCGCTCGGCCTTGAGCTTGATAACTTCCTTCTTGGGCAGGAGCTCGAACTGACCGTTTGCTTCCATCTTGTCGATGTCATTCAGGCGGCGGATACGGGTCTGAATGGTGCGGAAGTTGGTCAGCATGCCGCCCAGCCAGCGGTTGTTAACATAATACATGTTGCAGCGCTTCGCCTCGGATTCGATGGACTCCTGCGCCTGCTTCTTCGTGCCGACAAACAGCACGGTCTTGCCCTGCATCGCAATGTCGCGGACGAAAGCGTACGCTTCGTCAATCTTGCGGACGGTCTTCTGCAGGTCGATGATGTAGATACCGTTGCGCTCCGTGAAGATGTACTGAGCCATCTTCGGGTTCCAGCGGCGGGTCTGATGACCGAAGTGGACGCCGGCTTCGAGGAGCTGCTTCATGGAAATGACTGCCATAGTGATAATCCTCCTTGTTTTTACCACCCTTTGCCTTTTCGCGATGCCCACTGCGGAACCGCTCCGCAGAACAAGGTCGCATGGCAAAGGTGCGTAGTCTTGTAGATTATAGCACATCAGATTTTGTTTTTCAACTGCTTTTTTCGCTTTTCCAAGGCAATTGTGCGAAAAAATCACGACAATTGCAGCTCGTAGAGTTTACGGTAGATGCCGTCCATCGCCAGCAGCTCCTGATGCGTGCCGGATTCGCGGATTTTGCCGTGATGCATGACGATGATACGGTCGGCATGCTGAATGGTCGACAGGCGGTGTGCGACAATGATGGATGTGCGTCCCTCCATCAGCCGTTCGAGCGCCTCCTGAATCCACTGTTCGGTTTCCGTGTCGATGTTTGCGGTCGCTTCATCAAGAATCAGGATGGTCGGATCGTGCGCAAGCGTCCGCGCGAATGACAGCAGCTGCCGCTGACCGGAGGAGAAGGTCGCGCCGCGCTCGGTAACATGCTCTTCATAGCCGTCCGGCAGACGGTTGATGAAGTGCGAGGCATTCGTGTACTCTGCCGCCCTGCGCACCTGCTCGTCCGTGATGTTCTCATCGCGGAGGCGGATGTTGCTGGCGATGGTGCCGGTGAAGATGAATACATCCTGCTGCACCTGCCCGATGGCGGAGCGGAGCTGCTCGCGCGTCATATTGCGGACATCAACGCCGTCAACGCGGATGCTGCCCTTCTGTACATCGTAATACCGTCCGATGAGATTCAGGATGGACGATTTACCTGCGCCTGTCGCGCCGACAAACGCCACCTTCTGCCCAGGCTCAATGGTAAAGGACACGTCGCGCAGCACCCAGTTCACGCCGTCATACGCGAACCAGACGTGGTCGAACTCGATTCTTCCCCTGACGGCAGGCAGCGTCTTTGCATCGGGACTGTCGTTCACAATGGGCTTGACGTCGAGGAGCGTGAAAATCTTCTCTGCCGAAGCAATGGCGCTCTGCAGGGTCGAGAACTGCTCCGCCAGTTCCTGAATCGGCGTGAACAGCTGCGAAATGTAGGAGGTGAACGTGTAGAGCATACCGATGGAGATAACGCCGTTCAGCACGAGCGCACTGCCGCCTCCCAGGATGATTGCCGTCGCGATAATCGAGGAGAAATAGATGCTCGGTCGGAAGATGGCGAACACCATCATTTCGCGCAGACCGGCGCGATAGAGCGATTCGTTCTTCTGCTCAAATTCATCGCACTTCTCCTTCTCGCGCGCGAAAATCTGAATGACGCGCATACCGGAAAGGTGCTCGCTCAGAAAAGTGTTCAGCGTCGTCAGGCGTGTCCTGACCGTCTGGTAAGCCCTGCGGCTCAGCTTGCGGAACACGACCGTCAGCACCGCAACAGCCGGCACCATCACGAGCGAGAGCATCGCCATGCGGGGATTCATCACGACCATGATGGAAATCAGCGCGATGATTTTGACGACATTGCGGAACAAACGAACGATCGTGTTGGCGTACAGGTCGTTGACCGCTTCGGTGTCGTTGGTAATGCGCGTGACAATCTTGCCGACAGGCGTCAGGTCAAAGAAGCGCATGGACAGGCTTTCGACATGCGCCATCACCTCGTTGCGCAGCGTGCTGACGATGTTCTGCCCGGTCTCCTGAATCTTCATGTACTGCACGCGGTTGCACAGGAACTGCAGCACGAGAATCAGGATATACAGTCCGGAAGCCTTCATGATGCCCTGAAAGCGCACATCCGGTGCAAGCTCCTGTGCGCTGTCCTGCGTGATGTACAGGTCGATGGCATCGCCGATGATGCGCGGGCGCAGCACGTCAAACGCCGTCAGAAACAGCACCAGCACACAGCACAGCACAACCGTCTTCTTGTACGGCTTCAGGTATTTCATCAGGCGCAGGAAGGCGTTTCCCTTATATTGCAGGTCGTTTGCTTCCTTCTTATTCTTCGTCTGCACGGTCTGCGCCCCCCTTCTCCCTGAGCTGCTCCTCAAGCTGCTGCTTGCGGTACAGGCTCTGATACAGTCCGCCGTTGTTGATGAGCTCATCATGCGTTCCGTATTCCTCCACCCTGCCGTCATCAAGGACGAGAATATGATCGGCATCCTGAATGGTGGAAATGCGGTGCGCAACGATAATGGTCGTGCGACCGTTCCGCAGACGGCGCAGGTTGTTGAGGATCTGCCGCTCCGTGTCCGTATCGACAGCGGACAGCGCGTCATCAAGCAGCAGAATCGGCGCGTCCTTCATCAGTGCACGGGCGATGGACGAGCGCTGCTTCTGACCGCCCGAAAGCGTCACGCCGCGTTCGCCGACAATCGTCTGATACGCATCGGGAAATTCGATGATGTTGTCGTGAATGCAGGCATCCTTCGCCGCCTGCTCGACCGCTTCGAGGGACTTGTCCTCCGAGCCGAACGCAATGTTGTTCTGCAGCGTGTCCGAGAAGAGGAAACTGTCCTGCGGCACACAGGCGATGTTCGTACGCAGCACCTTCAGCGGAATCTCCCTGAGCGGATGACCGTCAATCGCAATCATGCCGTCCGGCACATCATACAGGCGCATGAGCAGGCTCGGCAGCGTGCTCTTGCCGGAGCCTGTCCGCCCGAGGACGGCCAGCGTTTCCCCTGCCCTGACCGTCACCGAAACGTCATCAAGCACGGTCGTTTCCGGCTGGTCGGGATAGGCAAACGTCAGGTGATTGATGGCGATGTCGCCATGCAGCGCGGTCAGGCTGCTATCCGTCCTGTCGCTGTCGACAATATCCGGCTTCGCATCGAAGATACCGCAAAGGCGGCGCAGGCTTGCCAGCCCCTGACTGACGCTCGTGATGCACTCGCCCACTGCCATCATCGGCCAGACGAGCATCGTTACATACGAATTGAAGGTAATGAACTGTCCGACATTGATTTCGCCGTAAATGGCCAGATAGCCGCCGTAGACGAGCGTCAGCAGGCTCGAAAGCCCCACGACAAGATCCAGCAGCGGCATGACGAGCGCCTGCAGGCGCACCACACCGAGGTTCTTATCACGCGTGAAGGAGACCGTCTTGGCAAACGCATACAGCTCCTTGCGTTCCTGCACAAACGCTTTAATGACGCGGATGCCGGAAACCGTCTCCTGCACCTGGTCAGTCAGCGTCGAGAACGCCTCCTGCTTGGCAATAAAACGCTTGTGCATCAGCTTGCCGTAGAAATAATCGCCGAAGATAATCAGAATCAGCGGAATGACCGCCACCAGCGTCAGCTTCGGGCTGACATAGGTCATCATCTGCCAGAGCACGAGCACCATCATGACGGTCGCGTCAAACGCGCTGATGACCGTCATGCCCAGCAGCGAACGCACCGCCTGCAGGTCATTGGTGAAGTGCGCCATCAGGTCGCCGGTCTTGTGCTCATTATAATAGCGTGCAGACAGCGTTGACAGATGCTGAAACAGGTCGCTGCGAACCTCCTTCTCGATGGAGCGCGCCGCACCGAAAAGGAAGATGCGCCAGCAGAAGCGCCCGATTGCGATGATTACACCAATGAGCACAATTTTCCACACCAGCCCCATCACACCGTCCATGCCGAGCGTGTGCTGGTCAAGTCCATTGGTGATTTCGCCGGTGAACTGCGGCACATACACATTGACTGCGTCGACCACGAAAAGCGCCAGAATTCCAAGAATGTACTGCCACCAGTGGCGGCGAACATACCGCCACGCCAGCTTCAATTCCTTCATGGATGCCTCCTCAAGAACGAATACATTTTATTTTATCAGATTCAGCAACGCTTGTGCATCCTTTCGCCGAATTTTTCGCCCAGCTTTACAGTCTGCATGGGAAATTGTTGAAGCACGGGCAGACTTCCGGCTGTATCCCTGACGAAATTTCAAAAAAAATTAACAGGAAAGCGCGGAAACATGCTTGTCAATCGTGCAAGGTTGGGGTATAATGAGCAAAGTATCCCCCGGAATGAAAATGGTGAAATGGAGAGTATGTTTATGCAGAAAAAAACGTTGCTGGCGCTGATGCTGATTCTGACGATGCTGCTCAGCGGCTGCTCGCTGATTGTCAAGGATGAGTCTGTTGATGATGCCCGCGTGGTCATCCGTGTCGGCGATGATACGTACACCAAGGCGCAGGTGCAGGCGAATATCGATTATACCATTCAGCAGTATCAATATATTTACTCCCTGTATGGCTTGACGTTCGATTCGACCGATGAAACAACGATTTCCAGCATCACCGACAGCGTCATTGACGGTCTGGTGGAGCGCTCCGTGCTGATTGCCAAGGCAAAGGAACTCGGTCTCGACGAGCTGACCGACGAGGAAAGCGCGCAGCTCGATGAGGACGTGAAGTCCGAGCTGGAAACGCTGCGCGAGAGCGCTGCGAGCAGCTTCAGCCTCTCGACCGAAACGCAGCTGGAGGAAATCGAGGCAAAGCTGACGGAGTACGGCTACACCGAGGAATCCATTCGCGAAAGCCTGCTCGAATCCCTGCTCATGGAAAAGGCAGAGGAATATGCCATCAAGGACGTCGCGGTGACCGAAGAGGAAATCACGGCGGAATACAACAGCAAGGTTGAAGAAGCCAAGACGAGCTACGAGAGTGATCCGGAAGCATACGGCAAGGCGGTGCTCAACGGCGATACCATCTACTATCGTCCGGCCGGCTACCGCTATGTCAAGCAGATTCTCATCAAGTTCAACGAAGAGGACTCCGCCCTGGTCAGCGAGATTCAGTCCGCCCTCACGACCGCGCAGAGCGAGCAGACCACGGCTGCGGCTGCTTTGAACGATCTCAACGTGGAGAACGCAGATGACCTCGTCGCGCAGGTGACGGTCGTGGCGAAGGCATCCGAAACGCCCAACACCACGTTTGAAATCGAAAGCACGACCACGAGCTTCACCGAAGAGCCTGATGAAGCCGTCTCTGCGGCGGTAATTGCCGTTGCAGAAGCGAACTCCAAGGTCGCATACCTTCAGCAGCAGCTCGAAACGGCTGAGGCGCTGGAATGGGCGAACATCGCAACCGAGGCGGACGAAGTGCTCACCGCGCTGGATAGCGGTGAGGATTGGGAAACGCTGGTCGCAGAGCACAACGATGACCCCGGCATGGCGGAAGGCTCTGAATACGCCGAGACCGGCTATCAGATCTGCGAGGGCTTCTCTTCCTTCGACTCCGCGTTTGTTGATGCCGCCATGCTCCTGAAGAATGTCGGCGACCACACGACCAAGATTGAAGGCAGCTACGGCTACTACATCATCAAGTACGTCGGTGACGTTGAGGAAGGCGCGGTTGACATCGAAACCGTGCGCGAAGGCATCGAGTCTGACACCCTGAGCGCCAAGCAGGAAACCGTGAAGACCGAGACCATCGCCCAGTGGGTTTCCGATGCGAATGCGCAGATCAACAAGAGCATCCTGGATAACTGATTCACCGGTATCAGCAGTGGCTGTCGCCCCAAGCGGGAGGCAGCCGCTTTTTATGTCGTTGACATACTTCGCCGTTTTTGCTACAATAACAGAAACAGCTGAACGGTTATATGGCGGAGAGGGGCGAGGCTCATGCGTTTGTTGATGATTGCCGCAATCGGCGCGTTCATCCTGTTTCTTCTGCTCTTCTTTCTGCTGCGCCACCGGAAAAAGCAGAAGGCGGAACGTTTGCTTGTCGAGCGTGTCCGTACAACGGACGCTTATCAATCGCTCTATCCCGTCCTGCGGACGGCAAGCCGCTGCTGCGTTGACCGCGTCATCATCCGCCGGAATGAGGTACGCATCGTGCTCTTCCGCCCGATGAACACCGTCTGCCGTTTCATCTTCGAGGAACGCGGCTTTGACCCCATTGCGGATCAACGTGTGCTGCATGCGCTGGCGCTGGCGATTTCCGCCGACATGGAGCAGTTGCGCGATGAGCACAATTATTCCTTTGCCGTGCGCGAGGAAACCACCATGAACGGTCAGCGCGATGTCTGGTTTGAGTACAACATACAGCCGCGCTATAAGGACATGATGACAAAGCGTTGGTATCAGAAGCCCGAAATCGAGGACGGAATTATTCGCTGACACGGCAGGAATCCGGCACTCGCCATCGAATTAGAATGACGTTCGCATCGGAAGCGACGCAAAATAAGAGGAGGCAATTCCAATGGAAATTCTGTCTGTATTTGATGCTGCATTCAAGCCCTACGGTCGTGTGGTTGATGGCTATCCTGTGGACGGGCTGCTCAAGGCGCTTGCCGAAACGCCCTGCTCTGCCGGCACCGTTTATGTGCCCCGCGATGAAGCGCTTCACGCAGCCTCCGACGCCGAGGCCATCGGCACAGGTCTCTTCGGCGGCATGCCGTTCCAGCTGGGCTATTGCAACGGCCACAACACGAAGCTGAACTGCCTGGAATATCACCGCGACAGCGAGTTCAACCTCGGCACGGAGGACTTCATCCTGCTGCTTGCGACGCTCTCCGATCTGGAGGACGGCGAGCTGGACACTGCGAAGGTCAAGGCGTTCCGCGTGCCTGCCGGCGTGCTGGTCGAGGTCTATGCCACGACGCTGCACTATGCGCCCTGCCACACCGATGCTGCGAAGGGCTTCCGCGTTCTGGTCGCCCTGCCTGACAAGACGAACACCGACTTCCGCCCGGCCGGCGGCGCAAACAAGCTTGATCGCACGCTGTGGGCACGCAACAAATGGCTGCTGGCGCATGCGGACAGCGGCGAGGCGAAGCAGGGTGCCGCCGTGCTGCTTAAGGGCATTAACATCGACATTGCGGCAGAGCTTTAAGTCTGCCTGACACGTTTTTTTCACGGAAACACTTGCTTTTCCTTGCAGGATATGTTATACTGGTCAAGCTTGATGTGTGCATACTCCAACAAGGAGGTGGATTTCCATGGGTAAGTTTTGCGAGATCTGCGAAAAGGGTACGCTGAACGGCAACAATGTCAGCCACTCCAACCGTAAGACTCACCGCACCTGGGCGCCCAATGTGCAGAGCGTTCGCGTGGTGGTCAACGGTTCTTCCAAGCGGATGAACGTCTGCACCCGTTGCCTGCGTAGCGGCTATGTTGTGCGTGCGCTGCCGAAGACCCACGAGGAAGCGTAATTCACCTGTTCTGGTGAAAAGCGTCAGCTTCTCAAGTAGAGTTTGCATCATGTTCCCCTGTCTGTTGTGCGACGGACAGGGGCTTTTTCTGTTTCGATATGCCCCTGATCAGCAAGCAGCTTTCCGAACGCGGACCTCATCCGTTTTCGTCGACCCATGAGGGACGACTTTGTCCAACCATCATGCCGAATTTGCCTGAACGTGCGCCGTTGCCAGCAGCCGTTCAACCTTCCGCTCAGCGCAATTTCCTCCCAAGTGTAATCTTCATTTCCAGCGATTTTGTCCAATGTCCTTTCAATCCCTGTTGTCGCAAGCAGAAGGCAACGCCGTACAAATCATCCACCTCTTAAATGTTACATTCCTCGTCTGGTCAAACGGAAGGTTCCATGATATACTGGTCTTACTGCAAGCGTCAAGGGAGGAAGCGGAAATGAAATCAAGGCGCCCTATTATACAATGGAGAAATCAAATGAAACGCATCATGATTTTTGCCGCAGTATGCCTTGTAATTAGCCATGTGTCAATTGTGCAATCAACCGCAGAACTTGAAAGTGCCCCCAATATAACCGCTTATTTTTCATCAAAGTCCTTTGATGTAATGGACATTGATTCATCCTTAATCATAGCAAGCCCTTTTGAGGATTGCATTGCGATATCCATCAGGGTTTCATACCCTCATGGCTTTCCGAACGACGATATCGCATGCTTCAGGGTCTATCTGAACGGTTTATGCTACGATATAAAATATGATAGCAATATTCCCATGCCGTGGAGTGCGCCAAGCGTTTTTTATGGTCTGATTCCATTTAACAATGATTTACAGGATCTCCAAATCGTCCCTGTTGGCGCAAAGGAAATGGAGGAGTGGGCAGACTATGAAACCATTTACTCGGATTATAAAAAGCAGGAGTAAGCGATATTTACCGCTTACTCCTCAGAGCATCAGCAAACCCTATGTGGCGTTGGATGGCTCGCAAGCCCTTCAACCTCAGCTCGAAAATCGGCGACGTGTAAGGACGTGGATATTCATTTGAATCCAAATTCTTCGATACGCTGTCAGCTGACATCCGCATTTTTCCTCGCCTTGAGCCTCCACCTGCCGGATGCATACCGCCACACGGACACAAGGCTTGCCAGCATCCACGTAACGCCGCCGCACAGGAAGCACCCCCATTGCCCAATGAGCGGAATCAGCACCAACGCAAACGTCATCCGGCATACCAGTTCAATAATGCCGTTGATTGCGGAATAGGTTGCATCGCCTGCGCCGTTCAGCAGTCCCCTGACGGCATACAGCAGCCCCAGAAACACATAGAACACGCTGTTCATCCGAAGACCGACGGCTGCAGCGGCGATCACCTCCGTATCCGAGATGAAGAAGGCTGCCATCTGATCGCCAAACAACCATACCAAAATCGCCATCACCGCCGTGAAGCCCACATTGATGCCGATTGCCGCCCGAAGTCCCTGCCGAATCCGTTGATTCTTACCGGCGCCCACATTTTGCCCGGTATAGGTAGACAGAGCCGTCGCAATGGAGTTATACGGCTGCTGCACGATCTGATCCAGCTTGCCGACCGTTGTATAGGCCGTGACCATCACGGAGCCGAACCCATTCACAGCGCTCTGCTGCGCGGATGTAGATACGGCAATCAGCATATTCTGCCCCATCAGCGGCAGCCCCAGCCCGATGCAGCGGCGCAGCAGCGCACGGTCAGGCTTCAGCGACCCCTTTTGATACCGGAACAGCGGCAGCGTGCGGTTCGCCGCCCAGAAGCATGCCAGCGCAGATGCCGTCTGCGAAAGCACAGTTGCCAGTGCAACACCGAACACATCCCAGTGGAATGCCAGTACAAACAGTAAATCCAGAACAATATTGAGCAGGCAGCAGAAAACCAGAATCATCAGCGGCGTTTTTGAGTCGCCGAACGCACGCATCACCGATGAAATTCCACTGTAATAAATCGTTGCAACGTTTCCGAGGAAAACAACTTTCAGGTACATTTCCGCATGCGGGAACAGCTCTTCCGGCGTATTCAGCAGCTGCAGGAACCAGCCTGCTCCGCAAAAGCCGACGCCTGCAATCAGGAGCGATGCCGCAAGGAGAATGTAAAAGCAGTTATAAATTGCCCGATTCAGCCGTTCCTTTTCGCCTGCGCCATACAGAATGGCCACGAGGATGCCAACTGCCGAAGACATGCCGTAGCCAATGGAAAAGACGAGGTAGTCAATCGATCCGGCACAGCCGATCCCGCCAAGTTCATTCGCACCGACAAACCTGCCGATGACAACAGAGTCCACCATGCTGTACAGCTGTTGGAACACGTTGCCGATCAGCAGCGGTATACTGAAGCGCAGCAGCAGCGAGGTCGGCTTGCCTTCCGTCATATCCCACGCTGTAGAACGATTCTTCCTTGCCACTGATTTTCCTCCTCAGTACAGCGTCCGCGATGCAATTTCCCGCTGGACATCCGGCGCCAGCGTAACGAAGCGTGCCGAAAATCCGCCGACGCGCACCATCAGGCTCTGATGATTTTCCGGATGGGCGATGGCATCCTCCAGGTCGCCGCGGCGAAGGACGTTGATCATCGCCTGCTGACCGCCGCAACCGAAATACGCTGCCAGCAGCCCTTTCGCTGCCAGCCGATTGTCTACAAACAGATCCTTTGAGAAGGTGATATTCTGCACAGCGCCTGCATGGATATCCGTGCGAAGCTTCACCAGCGAATTCAGCATGGCCGTCAATCCGCAGCGATCCGTTCCGCCGGCAGGATTGTTGGCGTTTGCCATGGGCGTCCCCGCAAGGCGTCCGTCGGCAGATGCACCCGTGAAGCGTCCCAGCACCGTGTTTGCTTCATTGTTGATGATGACGATCATGTAGGTATGCAGTCGCGTTCTGGACTTGAGATTCCGCACCGTATTGCATACAAATTCATGGAATTGCTGCGCAAGGGTGTCCACACCGGCAATATCGTTGCCGTACTTCTCTGCCTGACAGAGCATCTGCCGTTCCGCCTCATAGCCGCGAAAATCAGCCCTGAGTGCATCGAGCAGCCGCTGCGGTGCAATTTTCTTCTCCTCATACACCAGCTTGCGGATAGCGTACAGGCTGTTGACCGTGTTGATATTGCCATAGGTCTCCAGTGTTCCGCCCAAATAGCGCACACCGCCGCCGCACACGCTCCTGTTTTTTTCAAGGCAGTCATCCATCAGCATGCTGATATACAGGAACGCACCGACACGGGCGCATTCATCGTATTCCATCTGTTCGAGCTGCGCCAGCATTTCAAACTGGCTTGTCACCTGCTTCTGATAGGCTGCATATAATGCATCAAACGTCTGATAGTCCGTCAGGCTGCCAAGCGCCATGCCCATTTTCTTGCCGTCGTGAAGGTCAACGCCATTGAAAAGCGTCACTTCCAGTGCCTTCAGCAGGTTGATAATCCCATTGGGCGATCCCATGCTTCTGTGATTCAAGACATATTCGCCGCAGCCAAAGAAGCAGTAATCCTCCGCCTCCTCATGGCTGACGCAAAAAGCATACAGTATGGAAAACATATCTTCTCATTGCCTAAATCAACATTTTTGCGCGTAAATCATAAAATCAACCGGCAAAACAGACAATAAAGCATCCGTTCCCTATAACCGCGTCGTTCAATGACGTTTCGAATGCTGTATGGAAAACCGCACAATTCGGTGACGCCGCTGAATTGTGCAGTTTTGCCTATGCACTTCCCCGGAAAAGTGCCCTTCGAAGAAATTCGGGCAAAAATCAGACGAAGTCCACCGCGTGTTTCACCGCCAGAGGCTTGCATTTGGGGACACATTCCGCTATAATGCAATCAATCAACCTGACGAGGAGGCTTTCATCATGAAAATCGTTGTACTGGACGGTGCCGTGGAAAACCCCGGCGACCTGAGCTGGGATGCGCTGGGTACGCTGGGCGATCTGACAGTCTATGACTACACCGCGGCGGAGGACATCCTTCCCCGCATCGGCGATGCGTCCATCATCCTGACAAATAAAACGCCCATCACCCGTCAGACAATGGACGCGTGCCCGAATCTGCGCTATATCGGCGTGCTGGCAACCGGCTATAATGTGGTCGACGGCGCCGCCGCCAGGGAAAAGGGCATCCTCCTCACGAACGTCCCCACCTACGGCACGCAAGCGGTCGCACAGTTCGTTATGGCACAGCTGCTCGAAATCTGCCACCGCATCGGTCATCATAACGATGCCGTGCAGCAGGGACGTTGGACAGCCTGCCGCGATTTCGCCTTCTGGGATTATCCGCTGATGGAGCTTGCAGGCAAGACGTTCGGCATCATCGGCTACGGTCGGATTGGGCAGGCAACCGCGAAGCTCGCGCGCGCCTTCGGCATGAATGTCATCCACTACAGCCGGCATGGTTCCGGCGAAGGTGCTGTCACGCTCGATGAGCTGTACGCGCGCAGCGACATTGTTTCGCTCCATTGTCCGCTGACGGCGGAAAATGCCGGCATGATTGACAAAGCCGCCATCGCAAAGATGAAAAACGGCGTCATCCTGCTCAATACGGCACGCGGCGGACTGATTAACGAGGCTGACCTGCGAGAGGCGCTCGTATCCGGCAAGGTGTACGCCGCCGCATCGGATGTCGTGTCCACCGAGCCGATTCGTGCGGACAATCCGCTGCTCGGGCTGGACAACATGCTCATCACACCGCACATCGCATGGGCAAGCCACGAGGCGCGTCAGCGGCTGATGGACACGGCAGTCGACAACGTCCGGCAGTTTCTGAACGGCAAGCCGGTTAATGTGGTGAATCGGTAAAAAAGAAAAGCAGCATATCTTTTTATTAAGGCATGCCGCACAAATGAGATGGTACGATGAATCATGAATTTTATGCCGGATACGACTGCGGAAATCGAAGGTTTACCGGACGCAAATCGAGATTTCTGCAAGGTGCAGACCGGCGAAATAAAGGTTTATTACGCTGCCATCTTTTCAACATGCACAAGCATCTGATTGTGCTGGTTTTTCCATTCGGATCGCCATCAAAAAAAGCCGTGAAGGAGCATATCACAGCATTTCCCTTCACGACTTTTTTATTTTTCCTTGCATACCCCAAGCGACTCGCCTTCGATCAGCTTGACCGGAATGACTGCCGTTTCGCTGCCGGCGGTACGCGGGTTTTCGATGCGGTCAATCAGGAATTCCGCCGCCTGTGCGCCGATGCGCTTCGTGTCCTGCTCAATCGTCGTCAGCCTCGGCTGAAGCAGCTGCGTCAGACGAATGCCGTCATAGCCCGCGATGGACAAGTCATCCGGCACGTGCAATCCGAGCATTTTCGCCGCCTGCAGCGCGCCGAGCGAGGACTGGTCGTCCGGCATCAGGATGCACGTCGGCGGCTTTTGCAGGTGCATGAGGTTCAAAACCGCCTGCATCCCTGCCGTCGGATTGTCGTACACGCTTTCGACAACGTAATCGGGATCGACCTCGATGTTGTGCTCCTGCATCGCACGGTAAAAGCCGGTGACGCGGTTTTCCGTGACGGACGAGCGCTTGCCGTGCACATAGGCAATGCGTCGGTGCCCCTTCGAGACGGCGTTCGCGACAAGCATCTTCACGCCGTTGATGTTGTCGGAAAGGACGCACGAGCGGTTATTGAAGCTGTGGTCGATGGTCACGGCAGGAATGTCGCTGTCCACAAGCTCGATGACCTCCGGTGCGTAGAAATTCGCGCAGACAACGCACACGCCGTCGAGATTGCGGTAGCGGCAATGCTCCAGGTACGTCATGCCCGTCCAGCCGATATGGTGGTTGATGAACGTGATGTCATAACCGCGCCGCTCGCCTTCCGACTTAAATGAATCCAGCACGGAAGCGAAGAAGCTGTGAGTCAGACCCGTTCCGCTTTCCTCCTGGAAGAGTACGCCGAGGTTATAGGAGCGGTTCGTCTTGAGCGTTCGCGCGATGGCGTTAGGATAATAGCCGATTTCACGTGCGGTGCGCTGCACAAGTTCACGGGTCTCCGCGCTGATATCCGCGTAATTGTTGAATGCCTTGCTGACCGTCGAAATCGACAGACCACATTTTGCAGAAACGTCCTTGATTGTTACAGCCACTGCATCAGCCTCCCCTCGCCTTGGCTGTTTTTGCTAAACCGGTTTCGTTCCTGTATAGTATAGCCTATTTTTCGTAAAAAATCAAGCGATTTTGTCCTTTTTTGTGACCGAATTATCCGAATTTGCCATGCTTGCGAAACGTTTTCGCTCATGTCTGCTGATTCAGTGCCTCTAAGAACTGCAGCGCCTGGCGCGTGTTTTCGCCCTTGCGGAGCTGCATGCCCGTGATGCGCGCATTTTCCGCCAGATGGTCGTAATCCGCCTCGGTGAGCAGGCGCACCTGATCCGGAATCTCGCGCAGGCTGTCCACCAGCAGTCCAAGCCCGTGCTGACGGACAAACGGCGCCGCCGCGGCATGGCGCCAGATGATGACCGGCATACCTGCCGCAAGGTACGCGCTGAGGCTGCGCGGCTTGCCAAGCAGCTGATATACGCCGGCAGCACCGTTCACACGGTCGGTTTCGCTGCCATCCCAGACGATGCCGTACGCGCCTTCCATCTCATCGGGCGCGGCATTCGCATCGATTGCGCCATGATAGGCAAGTCGACTCGAGCTCTTGCCCGTCCAGCTGGTGCCGTAAAGCTGCCACTCCATCGGAATTTTGCCGATGCCCTTCAAATATCCGCTCTTTTCCGCAGACAGGTTGCCGGCAAGGCAAAGCTTGCGGCTCTTCCTGCGCACGGGCAGCGGACCGTCCTTCACGTAATCGAAGCAGTCCATCACATGCATCGGCATCGTCATCCCCTGCGCACGCAGGTACATTTCCATCCGCTCGCTCGGCACAATCAGCGCGTCAAAGCACGGCAGAAGCAGCTGGTCGCAAGCCCTCGCATTCATGTCCTCCAGCCGCTGCAGCGAGGGCAGATCATGCACCATTGCCGCTGTCGTGACGCCCTTGCAGCGCAGCATACGCAGCGAAAAGCGTGCAAGGCGATAGTGCCGTGCCGGCAGATACGGATACTGCATCACAAGCAGGTCGCCCTTGCGCAGCCAGCACAGCGCACGCAGCCAGTCGCCCAACACCTGCATCTGCGTTCGGAAACGCTTCGGAAGCCTGCGCCCGTTCTCCTCCGCCTTCATCGGCAGCACCGCGTAGCACATATCGCGTGCAATCTGCTCGACATCACTGCGAACCTTGCCGCCAGCCGGAGCCTCCTGCACAGGCGGCTTTGCCGTCATCAGGAACCGACGGCGGTAACGGCGGTTGTCCGTCAGCAAACGAAGGCGCTCCGCCACACGCGCGGATGACTGCGCAATGTCGCAGCCTGCATCCGACAGCGCTTCGGATTCGTCGCGCCTCGGCATGCGGCTCTCGAGCATATTCAGCATTTCCTCCGCCCAGATGGCAGGATCCTCCGCCTTGAGGAACCTGACGCCCTTCGTCAGCTTCGTTGCCTGCGGAACATTCGTTGACAGCAGGCACGGCAGACCGGTCGCCTGCGCCTCCATCACCGTCATACCGAAACCCTCAAAGTGCGACGGCAGCGCAAAGAGATCAAACGCCTGCAGCAGCCGGTCAACGTCCTCGCGCATACCAAGAAACAGCACCGCGTTCTCGATGCCCAGCGTGACCGCCCTTGCCTCCAGCTTTGTCAGCTCTTCCCCGTCTCCCACCATGACAAGACGCGTCCTCGGCTCACGCTCATGCAAATGCCGGAACGAATCGAGCAGGAACGATAGATTCTTCTGATACTCCAGCCGACCGACATACCCGACGACGAGGCAGTCTGTCAAATCGTACTCCTCGCGCACCTCGCGCCGAATCTGCTGGGAAAAGCGGAATTTCCGAACATCGATGGCATTCGGGATAACCGCCCACGGCATGTCAAGCGCCGGGCACGCCCAACGTGCACACTCCTCCGAGCTTGCCCACAGAACGGTCGCATAGCGGCTGAGCACATGATGATTGATGCGGTGCAGCAGCCCCTGCGCACGCCCGGCTGCGGAGCGGTCGGCGTTCTGCGGATTATGGCAATGCGCAATGCGGACAGGAATGCCGATTTCCGCCGCCTTCTGCAGCGGCGTGATGTCATCAAAAACATCCTCATTATCCCATATGACATCGTATTCCTTGCCGTGTGCTGCAAAAAAATCGTTCATTTCTCGATAATAGCGCGTCGCGTTGACATTTCTCCGCGTCACGCTGTATACCCTGCCGATTTTTTCGACCTCCGCCTGACAGGCAATGGTCTGATCGCGGCAGAGAAAATCAAACCGGATATTCTGTTTGCTCATCTGCCTGCAGTAGGCCATCAGAAAATGTTCAATGCCGCCATCGGTCGCAGTCATGCCGACAACCAGCACACGAATAGGCTTCATTCCTTCGCGTCACTCCCTTCAGCGTAATTCACGAAGATTCTCATGCTTTATCATATCATGTTTTGGGCTGATGTGCAAGGGAACGTGCGACAGACAGCGCATAACAGGTCAATGGAGAAGTCACTTGCGGAGTCCAGAGGCGGCGCCGATGAATGTGCAGTATTGCCTTCAGGAAATTTTCGTGGCTTTTTCATGAAGCATTTATGACGCTTTGATGTCGGAACGACTTGATTTTTTTCATATTTTCCGGTAAAATAGAATCAGCCGTAATCCGGCAAATGCGATTGAGGTGGACCGGGATGGGAAAGCGAATTTTGCTGGTTGACGACGAGCCGCTGATGCTCAAGGGGCTGACGTATACGCTCGAACAGGACGGCTACGAAACCGATACCGCCGTAGACGGTCAGGAGGCGCTCGACCTTTTCCGCGAAAACAGCTATGATTTGGTGCTGCTGGACGTGATGCTGCCGAAGATTGACGGGCTGAGCGTCTGCCAGCGCATCCGTGAAAGCTCCGATGTTCCGATTATCATGCTGACCGCCAAGGGCGAGGACATGGACAAGATTCTCGGTCTGGAGTACGGCGCGGATGACTACATGACAAAGCCGTTCAATATTCTGGAGGTGCGTGCGCGCATCCGCTCGGTGCTCCGCCGTGCCGGCAGTCAGCCGGTGCAGGCGCAGAAAATCATCCGTGTGCATGACATGGAGGTCAACCTGCTCAAGCGCACCGTCACCTTAGGCGGCAATGAGCTTCGCCTGACCGCCAAGGAGTTTGACCTGCTGCAGCTCTTTATCACAAATCGCGGACGTCCGTTCTCCCGGCGGGAAATGCTTGATGCCGTCTGGAAGCAGGATGATTACGCCGGCGATGCCCGCACCGTTGACGTGCATATCCGCCGCCTGCGCGAAAAAATCGAACGCAATCCGGATGAGCCGGAATTCATCTTCACGAAATGGAAGGTGGGTTACTATTTCACCGACAAGGACTGACCGCCATTTATTCGCATCGCTCCGCCGCGGCGCATCTTCACTCCGCTGGAAGCTGATGCTGACGTTTCTGCTCGTCATCGGCGCATCGTTTGCCGTGATGGCTTCCATCATGATTCAGCTTGTCAGCAATACCCTGTTTGAACAGCGCACCCGTCAGGCCACACGCTCGCTTGAGCAGCTGGCCTCGTCGGCTGCGCCTTTTTTTGCCTCCGCACAAACGGACAGCCTTTCCGATCTGCTCAGGGCGCAATCCGGCGAGCTTGGCGGGCGTCTGCTCGCCATCGATGCAGACGGCAAGGTGCAGCTGGACACGTTCGGCGAAAAGAGCGGTCTGCGGCTGAGTCTGCCGGAAACGGTTGCGGTGCTTGTGCACGGCGAAAGCTCCGCGTTCGGCCTCCACCGCACGGAGGATTCGTACATCGTCATTGCCGCAGCCGTCATGGTGTGGAACGAAAATCGGCTGGGGGCGCTCGTGCTTTCGCTGCCCGTGGATGAGCTGCAAACGGCGCTTGAAGCTGTCACGCACCAGATGCTAGCAATTTTTATTGTGACGGCAGCATGCGCCATGGCAGCGGCCCTTGTGCTGTCCGGCAGGCTGACGCGTCCTGTCAAGGCGCTGACGGCGACCATCCGCCGCATGGGAGGCGGCGATTTGAGCGCGCGTGTCAGCGTCCGCACATCGGGCGAGCTCCGCGAGCTGGCAGACAGCTACAACGCCATGGCAGAGCAGCTCGAGCATCTCGACGCCAGCCGCAGCCAGTTCGTTTCCGATGCATCGCATGAGCTGAAAACGCCGCTTGCAACCATGAAGGTGCTGCTGGAAAGCATGATTTACCAGCCGGACATGCCGGAAGAGCTTCGTGCAGAGTTCATGCAGGACATCAACCATGAAATCGACCGGCTGAACACCATCATCACCGACCTGCTGACGCTCACGCGCGAGGACAGTCAGGGCGAACCCCTGCATGCGGAGCGCTTTGACGTGTCCGCGCTGGCTGAAGAAACCGTGCACACCCTGCGCATGAATGCATCGCAGAAATCGCAGGCGCTGACGGCTGACATCGCGCCGGACATCGAGCTGCTTGGCGACCGCAGCAAGCTGGCGCAGGCGCTCTATAACCTGACCGACAACGCCGTCAAGTACACCCCCAAAGGCGGTCACATCTCTGTAACGCTCCGCAGGGACGGCGATCAGGCGGTTTTCACCGTGCAGGATGACGGCATCGGCATCCCGCCCGAAGACCAGAAGCACATTTTCGATCGCTTCTACCGTGTCGACAAGGCACGTTCGCGCGAAACAGGCGGAACCGGTCTCGGGCTGTCCATCGTCCGGCAGATGGTCGCGCTGCACGGCGGCACGGTCGAGGTTTCCTCATCGGTCGGGCACGGCTCCACCTTCACCGTTCATCTGCCGCTGTCCGGAAAGGGAGGCGAACAGGCATGAAGAAACTCCGTTTCCCTGCGCTGCTGCTGATTTTGCTGCTGCTGACCGGCTGCACCTCCGAACCGCTTGCGCCCTTGTCCGTGACGAGTGCGCCGCAGGAGGATGACGTACCCGAGCCCGAAAGCAGTGCTGCCGACATCGAGCAGCAATCCATCCTCTGGTTTCGCTTCAGGAATGAACCGCTTCTCGCCGCCGAGGAGCGCACCATCACCCGTTTACCGAACGAATCCTACGAAACGGCGCTGCTGAAGGCGCTTTTCTCCGGACCAGCTCTCGGCAGTGCAAGCCTCACGGCGCTGTTTCCGAGCGGCACGCGCGTTGTATCCACCGTCCAGCAGGATGACATGCTGTTCGTCACGCTCTCCGGTCAAATCATGAACCGCCTGAGCGATGAGCCGGACAATTGGCGCAGCGATGCTTCCTGGCGGACAGAGATCCCGCTCCGACGGCAGCTTGCCATGCAGAGCATCGCCGCGACCATCACCGAAAACACGACTGTACAGCAAATCATCATCCTTGTCGAGCCAAATGGCGACGTAACCGACTCCATCCGCCTGCGGCAACTCTATTACACGCCGGACAGTACCGATTCATCGCTTGCCGAACCGCTCGTGCGTGACGAATCGTTGCTGCTGACCCCTGTTAACACGCTGAACATCATCCTGACGCTGCTGAAATCGCAGGATTACGCACGCCTGTACCGCTATGTTGCCGAGGAAGATCCGGATACCGGCGAAGACAAGCCGTCCTCCGATGAATTTGCCGAGGAACTCCGCGCATCCGCCGCGCTTGTGTCGTTCTCCGTCTCCGGCGGCAATGTATTCGGTTCACAAGCGGTCTTCACCCTCAGCGGTCTGACCACGAAGCACGGCATGGATCAAACGATTTCCGGAAGGGTCGTGCATCTCTGCCGGCAGAACGGAATCTGGCAGATTTCGTTTTCTCAGCTGCTCGCTCTTGTGGAGGAAACGACATGACACGCACTTATTTCCGCCGGACACAGCTCTGTGCGATGCTGCTTGCGCTGCTCCTGCTGACCTCCTGCACGCAGGCGACATCCACGACACCTTCCGAAACGCTTCCGCCGCCGAGCGCACCATACGACGCACCGGCTGACTTTTCCGGCATGGTGACGGCGCAGCGCGTTGCCCTGTATCTGCCGGATGCGCTGGGCAAGACGCTTCTTTGCCGTTACAAAACGATTGACCTGAGCCTGACGGAGCATCCGGAGGAAGCCGTGCTGAATCTCCTGCTTTCGGCAGAGGGCGACAAGGAAACAACCGCCCTCTCCGCATATGGCACCATTGCACTTGCCAGCGGGAACGCTGTCACGACCGCCAATCAGGTTTGTACGGTGAATCTGTCCTCGTCTGTCCTGTCGCTGGAGCTTGAAACGCTGTACACCGTCTGCCTGTCCATTGCAACGACACTCTGTGCCCTGCCCGAGGTGCAGTACGTCAATATTCTTGTCGCCGGATACCCCATCGCCATGGACATTCAAAATCTGCTGCCGCTGGGCATACTGTCCTCTGCCGCAGGGAAGGACATTGCCAGCCTTTGGTCGCAGCTGACTGCACAGCGAACCGGTGCAGGCGGCGTTGCAGCACGAACTCCGCTGACAAGCGCCGCCGTGCTGTACTTTCCGCTTGAGGACGGCAGCGGCCTGACCTGCGAGGTGCGTCAGCTCTCCTTTGACGGGCAGAACATGCAGCAGCTGGTGTACGGGCTGCTCGATGCGCTGTCCGCCGGGGCAATCGGATCCGCCGCAGCAAGCATGATTGACATCCGTTCGCTGCTCCTGATGGCGCCGGAATGCACCACACTCGCTAATGGCCGTCATTCCGTCACGTTCTCGCTCGTACCGGATGCCCTGACGCGCATCGCTGAGGTGGGCATTGATCCCGTCTGCTTCATTGCCGCCGTCACCTGTACGCTCACGAGCTATATTCCCCTGCTTGAGCGCGTCATCTTCTCGCTTGGCACTACGCCGCTGACGGTTCTGTCCTCCAGCCTTCACGGCACCTATAACCTGCCCGGCGGCATTGCGTCACGCGCCGACTTCGCTTCCCTGCTGACGGATTCCGCCGCAGGCTATGTGCCAAACGGAAGGCGGCTGTCTTACGGTGCGCTGCCGATTTCAGCGGATTCATCGCTTTCACCGGCTGTTTTGCTGAATGCACTGTGGTCGAGGCTGTCCCTGACGCTCGATGAATCAGATGTGCTCGGCGCATCGGTCACGGACGATACGCTGCTCATCAGCCTGAGCGAACACAGTGCGGAGGTCATCCGAAACGCCGGCTACTCCCAGCGGCTCATCGCCTACAGCATGGTCTCAACGCTGGCGGCGCGCTATCCTGTACGCCGCGTGCGATTCTTTTTCGGCGATGAGGCAATCGATTTTCTCTCCGGCGATGTGCTCTGGTCAGGCGAATTTATGGTCGATCCGTCCCTTCTTGCGGAATAGACACGCCCTGTTCACAAAGTGTCGCACACCTTTCACTTATTTCTACCGATTGTTTAAGAATCGTTCATGCCTCTGTCATAATCTCTGACTATAATATAAGCATAGTCAGTCAGAGAGAGACTGACCGGAGGGAATCAGAAAGATTCCCGATTGAAGGAGGGTATTGATCATGAAGTTCCGTAAGATTATGGGCGGTATCGCCCTTGGATTGACCTGCGCAATGATCGGCGCGGGTGTCACAGCAACGACGCGCAGCATGTCTGCCAGTGCAGAAGCAACTGCCGTTTCCTCTTCTGCGACCACAACGGTCGTGACGAGTCCCTTCACCGAGGCAGTCGCGAAGGTTCGTGACAGCGTTGTCGGCGTGAGCAATTATCAGAAGGTTCGCTACAGCAGCTATGGCAACAGCTACTTCGGATACGGCTTCGGCTACGGCAGCGGACGCGGCAACAATGACATCGAGGAGAAGGAAGAGCTGAGCTCGACCGGCTCCGGCGTCGTCATCGGCAAAGGCTTCGTGCTGACGAACTACCATGTGGTTGAGGATGCCAGCAGCCTGCGCGTCACCGTCACCGATGACAGCAACAACACCACCGAGTACGCGGCAACGCTGGTGGCCTATGACGAATCGCTCGATATCGCCATCGTGTACGCGACTGACCTTGATCTGCCGGCTGTAACGCTGGGCGACAGCGACTCCCTGCAGGTCGGCGACTGGGCGATTTGCATCGGCAACCCACTCGGCTTCTCCAAGACCACAACCGCCGGCATCGTCAGCGCCCTGAACCGCTCGGTTGAGTCCTCTTCCACCGACAAGTACGGCCGTAAGTCCACAACCTCCAACGCCATGATTCAGGTTGACGCAGCCATCAACTCCGGCAACTCCGGCGGCGGCATGTTCTCCGTGACCGGCGAGCTGATGGGCATTCCGACGCTGAAGTACGCCGGCAGTTACTATTCCGGCTCCACGGTTGAAGGCATCGGCATGTGCATCCCGATCAACTCTGCAAAGCCGCTGATCGAAAAGGTTCTGAACGGCGAAATCACCTTCACCGCTGCGGAAGCGCTCGATTCCGATGACGATGAAGACAGCTCCAGCTCCTCCGGTACCAACCTCGTCGGCAAGCCTCGCATGGGCATCACCATGAGCAACCTCGCCAACAGTGCCGCGCTGCAGAGCGGTCAGATCCCGAAGGGTGTGTACGTGGTAAATGTCGAGGAAAACAGCCCGGCTGAAAAGGCCGGTATGCAGGTCGGCGACATCATCGTTGACGTCGATGATACCGTTATCACCTCGACCACAGAGCTTTCCGCGAAGGTCGCTGAGTACAAAGCCGGCGACACGCTGAAGATCAAGGTCTACCGCGTGCCGGGCATCACGGGTCTCACCGGCAGCGACGACATCCCGGATGGCGAATATATCGATCTCGAGGTCACCCTGGAAATCATCGACAATGTGAAGCAGTAATCTTATACGCAACAGCCGCCGCAGATGGAAATCGTCTGCGGCGGCTGTTGCGTATGCTCTCTACCAGGAATATTTTGTTTGCAGAATCATCCGTGAGGGATTATGTCTCATCCGCTTGTGGCAATGTCGTTTGCGGCGGAACGATGCTCAGGTCAAGCTCATCCGTGGGCTTGGGCTTTTCCTCCCGCTTCGGAGGAAGCTGCTTCACCCAATCCTTCGGCAGCTCGACCGCCTTCTTCCTGCCGAGCTTCTCGTCCGTCAGCGTCAGCACATCATTCCACTTCGCCAGCAGAATCGGCAGTGAAAGCCGCATCCACCACCGCGGCGAATACAGCAGCATCATTCGTTTCTCCGTCCAGAGCTGTACGCGCGCAATATCCTTCCATGCCAGTTCCTTTTCACCGAGGATGACGCGCCCTTCCAAATCAGCCGAGTCCATGAGCGATACCGGTTTGCCATGCAGGCGAATCTTGAGCTTCGTTGCGCCCGGCAGCACCGTGCGCACATGAAAGCCCTTGCTGTCCGCCACGCAGAACAGCTCATCGCGCCCGCCGAGCAGGAAAATCAGCAGCGTCAGCAGAGATGTCAGCAGGAGCAGTGCGGCGGCAGCAAGCAAAAATCCGCCCCTGATGAGGTTGACCACGCCATCGAATCCGCCGAGCAGCAGCTCAATCAGCAGCCCCAGCAGCACGACCGCCGAAAGCACCGGCACGGCGATGCGCATCACCTCGTTCCAGCTCATCCAGTCGGCTGCTCGGTTTCGAGGCATTGCCCATGCGATGCGCGCAGTGTTCGCCGGCGGCGTCTTGCCGCAAACCGGGCACGCCTCACCGTCCGGCACATCGATGCCGCACTTCTTGCAGTAGCGTGTTTTCGCCAATTTGCTTTCCTCCTGCAGTTATTTCAGGCGTTCGAAGTAGTTCAGCAGATTCTTGCCGCAGATGTTTTCGATGGCTTCATCCTGATAACCGTAATTGCGCAGCGCCGTCAGGAGATTCGGGATTTCCCCCGGATGACGCACATCGTCCGGCGACAGGCTGATGCCGTCAAAATCACTGCCGAAGCCGACAATATCCGCGCCACCGAGCTGGCAGATGTGGTCGATATGCTGAGCGATGGTCACGCTGTCTGCCCTGCTGTCCGGTGAGAGGAATAAAGGGTAGAAGTTCACGCCGATGTAGCCGCCGTACTGAATCATCATGTGAATCTGGTCGTCCGTCAGGTTGCGGACATGGTCGCACAGTGCGCGGCAGCAGCTGTGACTTGCCATCGGCGGACGCTCGCCCTTTGCAAACAAATCCCAGAAGCCTGCCTCGTTCAAGTGCGACACATCGACGCTGATGCCCAGCCGCTGCATGGCCTTCACCGTCTCGATGCCCTTTGCCGTCAGGTGCGAATCCGCGTCAACCACAGCAGGCGTTGCGAAATCGTTTGGATGATTCCACACGAGCGCACCGATGCGGATGCCGCGGCTCCGCCACATTTCGATGGCTTCCCTGCCCTTCTGAAAGACCTCACAGCCTTCCAGGGACAGCATGAAGGCGTTTTCTCCCGCCTTAACCTCAGACGGGTCATCGACCTGACGCAATCCGGCATCCGTCATGATGTGCGCGGCCGCGTATTCCGCCGCTGCAATCGCCTCATAGTCACCGCCGTTGCCGTCAGGACCGCTCCACAGGGCAAACGTCTGCAGATTCACGCTGCCTTGACGAAGCCGTTCGGGCGTAATATCCGTCTGTTCGAGGGTGCGTCCGTCTACGCCGAGGCTGAAGAGGGTATCCGAATGCGTGTCTGCGATGAACATGAGGGTAACTCCTTTTCGTTGCGAAAAAATCCGTCAGTTGCTCAAGAACCCGGACGAAGTCCGGAAAGTCCGGGGCATTGAGAGCGCGGCACGACCGGCACCGTCCACATGAATTTCCGGCGCCGTATGCGGAATGTAGGCGCTTTCGCCCTTGCGCAGATGCATCGTTTTGCCGGCCATGGTGACGCTCAGATCGCCGTCCAGCGCGGTCAGCAGCCCAAACGCAGTGATCTCCGGCAGCACAGCGCCGCCTTCCGCCTTCACGAGATCCAGCGTAAAGTACTTTTCGTCCAGCACACGGGCAACCGGTGCATCGGGCGCCGGAATCGGGTTGAGCGAAAAGGATAAATCCGTCACATCAAGTGCCTTCTTCAGGTGCAGCTCACGGCGGTTGCCGTTCTTGTCCACGCGATCCCAGTCGTAAAAGCGGTACGTGATGTCAGAGGACTGCTGAATCTCGTAGAGCATGATGCCTGCGCCGATGGCATGCACGCAGCCTGCCGGAATGAAGCACACATCGCCCGGATGGACATTCACCCGGCGCAGCAGCGGTGCCACCGCAGCTCCCTGCTCGCATGCATGCTGCAGCTGTTCGCGCGTCGTGCCGGGCATGATGCCGTACACCAGCTGACTGCCTTCTGGCGCGTCAAGAATCAGCCATGCTTCCGTCTTGCCGAGCTTACCGTTTTCCTCGCGCGCGGCGTAATCGTCATTCGGGTGCACCTGCACGGACAGCGGTTCGGCGGCGTCAATCAGCTTGAGCAGCAGCGGAAACGGCTTTCCGGCATACTCGCCAGCGAAATCCTCGCCGTATTCGGCAATCAGCTCGGGCAGCTTAACGCCGGCAGAATCGGTCGATTCCAGTCCCGGAATGCAGGAGATTTCAAGGCTTTCGCCAGTCGGCGCCTCGCGAATATCCTTACCGTAGACCGTGCGCAGCTTCTCGCCGCCCCATGGCGTGAGCTTGCCGCCGCGAAACGCCGGATGCATCTTCAGCGGCAGCAACGGACAATCCGCCGTCAACCGAAGCTCCAGCGCAGTGAACGTCTTACCGTCCCTGCAGCATTCGCCGCAAACACGCATGCCCATCCGGTGATACAGGCGGAGCGCCGGAGCATTGCCCGACAGCGTCCCGAAATGAAGTGCTGTACAGCCCATGCCGCGCAGGATGTCCAGCACCTCCTCCAGCATTTGCTTTCCGAGTCCCTGTCCCTGATGCGATGCGTCAAGGTACAGGTGATGCAGCGTCCCGGGCACACCGCCGAAAAGCCAGTCTGCCTCCCCATAAACCGATTCGACTTGCGTATCAACCGTCACCGCACCGATGACTGCTCCGTTCTCCTTCGCGATATACAGCCTCCCGTCCGTCAGCTCACGCTTCAGGCCTTCCTCACTGATGTCCGTGCCCCATGTCCACTGTTTGATGCCCTTTGCCGCCATCTCCTCCACCGCGCCGCGGTACAGCGCGCAGACAGCCGCCAGATCAGCCGGATTTCCCTTTGTCAGCAGCATTGCGATTCCCTCCCCTTTTGTTTCCGAAACCTGCTGTATATTGTGAAAACAACTGTTTACACCGTTTCGTCCAGTGTGGTATACATGGCGTAAAGGTGCGCGTACAGACCACCCTTCTGCAGCAGCTCCCGATGAGACCCCTGCTCCTCAACGCCTTTTTCCGTCAGCACCCAGATGCAGTCTGCCCCCTTGATGGTCGTCAGGCGATGCGCGATGGTGAACACCGTGCGCCCCTTTGCCAGCTTTTCGAGCGACTGCTGTACGATGTGCTCGCTCTCGTTGTCCAGCGCCGAGGTTGCCTCGTCCAGAATCAGAATCGGTGGATTCTTGAGGAACACGCGCGCGATGGAAATACGCTGCTTCTGTCCGCCGGAAAGCCGGACACCGCGTTCACCGACATAGGTGTCGTAGCCGTTCGGCAGTGCGGAAATGAACTCGTGCGCACCAGCCAGCTTTGCCGCCTCCTCGACTTCCTCGCGCGATGCGCCGGGCTTGCCGTAGGCGATGTTATCCAGCACCGAGCCGGAGAATAGATACACCTCCTGCTGCACCATGCCGATCGCGGCGCGCAGGCTCTTCTGCGTCAGCGTGCGGATGTCCTTGCCGTCAATCAGGATGCGTCCGCCGGTCACGTCGTAGAAACGCGGTAGCAGGTTGCACAGCGTCGTTTTTCCTGCGCCGGACGGTCCGACCAGCGCAATGGACTGTCCCGGTGCAACAGTCATGTTGAGGTCATGCAGCACCTCGTTCTCATCATCCCTGTAGTGGAAGGAGACATGGTCGAACGTGACCTCGCCCTGCACATTCTGCAGCTCCTTCGCGTCGGGCGCATCGGTAATGTCCGCCGGCGCATCCATAATCTCCAGGAAACGGTCAATGCCGGTCATACCGCGCTGGAACTGCTCGGTAAATTCGACGATCCGGCGGATGGAGTTCAGCAGCACGTTCGCGTAAAGCAGATACGCCGTAAAATCCGCCGCAGAAAGCTGTCCCGCCTTGATAAACAGCGCACCGCCGACGACGATCACGATGTACATCAGTCCGTCAAAAATGCGGTTCGACGTGCCGAACGCCGCCATGACATGGTAGGACTGCGCCTTCAGGTCGAGGAATTTCGCGTTGCCCTCAGCAAACTTGCGCTCCTCTATTTCCTCGTTGCCGAAGGATTTTACCACGCGGATGCCCAGCAGCGAATCCTCCACCTGTGCATTGATTTCGCCGACCTGCCGGTTGCGTTCCTTGAACACGCGGCGCATCCGACGATTATAGCGCTTGGCGAAGAACAGCATGAACGGCAGCACGGCGAACATCATCAGCGTCATGGGCACGTTCATGGTGCACAGCACGGTGAAGGACACGATGATTTTCACCGCCGCGATCAGGAATTCCTCCGGGCAGTGATGTGCAAATTCGGTGATCTCAAACAGGTCGGACGTAATGCGCGCCATGATTTGCCCGACCTTCGTGTCGCTGTAATAGCCGAAAGAAAGCTGCTGCAGGTGATGAAACAGGTCATGGCGCATGTCCGTCTCAAGCTTGCTACCCATGATGTGCCCGACGGACTGCATATAGTAGTTCGCGGCGGCATCTACAATGCGCAGCAACAGGTACATTCCGCCCATCATCAGCACAAACGGCACCGTGATGGATTCGATATCATTCGTCGCACGGCTCGTAATCGTGCGGACAATCATCGGCAGCACCAGCTCGCACACCGTTGTGCAGGCGGCGCAGCACAGGTCAAACATCATTGTTTTGCGATATTTGCGGAAATACGGCAGAAAACGCCGCACAAGGACAGAGGTTTTGAGCGTGTTGCGCTCCTGGGGTGCTGCCATGGGATCCCTCCTGTTGCGTTATGCTCCTATTGTACCACGAAGGGCAGTCTGTTTCAAGCACTGTCCACACAGAACCTGCATGCAGCCTCGCTCACCTCATTCGCCAAACGGATCCATGGGAGGGATCTCGATCCTTTTTCTTCGTCCCTGCTCCATCATTCACAGCCGGGCGAAGCGATATTGCTGCACGGGGAGAGAGAAGGCAACATGACTTTTCTGAACCTCACGATGAGCCGGTCGCAAAAATGCGTGTCTGCAGACGCCTCTGGTTTCTGTTTCTTCCTGCACGGAAATCAATTTTCGGAATACTTATTCGCTTGGCATAGAAATGTTCGCAAAATATTCCGTTTTTTGCGGATCCAATCCGCCATCCGACGGCTTACACACCCGTGAAGGAAGAAAGAATGTATGACTATGCACAAAATTGATTTCCGTGTTCTTCCTGTCGAATCAGTTGCGCTTCCGTTGAATTTATGCTACAATACATTTGTATTGACTTTGGACGTTTACGTTCGATGCGCGTCGCGATGCTTCCCCCTATAACCGGAATCCCACCTGATGACGCGCCTCACACGCCCTGTTGCGGCTGCGACATTTTCAGCGCCTTTCAGCTTGCTCTGATTTCAACCAGATATGGCATTGACAAACACGCCTCGGATGGTGTATCATGACATTCGTTCATAACTCATTCAGGCACAATATATTGAGCAACTCCCGTGTGATATGCACAAATTGTGCCATGTGATGCAATTGGAAATATCATCCCGCTCGGAATCGGTAAGGAAGGAAGACGGAGTATGGGAATTGACAAAATCAGGAAGCGCGACGGACGCGAGGTGCCTTTTGAGGTCGACAAGATCGAGCATGCGATTTTCGCCTCATTTCAGGCGTCCGGCAGTGCGCGCGGTCACGAAACGAGCCGCAAGCTGGCTGACGAGGTCGTCAGGCAGCTGGAGAACAACGAGAATATCAGCGCCGTTCCCGGCGTCGAGCAGGTGCAGGACACGGTCGAGCAGGTGCTGATGCGCAACGGTTTCACGCGCACCGCGAAGGCGTACATTCTTTATCGCGCCGAGCGCAGCCGCGTTCGCGAAATGAATTCCCGGCTGATGCGCACCTTCGGCGACATCGTGTTCAAGGATGCCAAGGAGTCCGATATTAAGCGTGAAAACGCCAATATCAACGGCGACACTGCCATGGGCGCGATGCTGAAATTCGGCAGCGAGGGTGCAAAGCAGTATTATGAGAAGTACGTCATGGATCCGCGCTTCGGTCAGGCGCACATGGACGGCGACATCCACATCCACGACATGGACTTCTACACGCTGACGACGACCTGCTGCCAGATTGAGCTGAAGAGCCTTTTCAAGGGCGGCTTCTCGACCGGTCATGGCTACCTCCGCGAGCCGCAGGATATCACGTCCTACGCGGCGCTGGCATGCATCGCCATTCAGGCGAACCAGAACGACCAGCACGGCGGTCAGGCGATTGTCGACTTCGATTACGGCATGGCGCCCGGCGTCAAGAAAACATTCATTAAGCGCTACCGTCAGAATCTGTCCCGCGCTCTGGAGCTGCTGCTGAATGATCCGCAGTGCGATGCACACGCGAAGTCAGCCGTTGATGCCGCAATCGACGCTTCCCTTCCGCCGATGCTTGCCGGCAGCGTGTACAGCCGCAAGCTGGTTGCCGAGCAGCTCAGGCAGTACACGGAGGACAAAGCGCTCATCAGCCGCATCCTCGATTTCACGCAGGAGCGCTCCGAGCAGGAAACCGACAAGGCGACCTATCAGGCAATGGAGGCGCTCATCCACAACCTGAACACCATGAACAGCCGCGCCGGCGCACAGGTGCCGTTCTCCTCCATCAACTACGGCATGGATACGTCCCCCGAAGGACGACTCGTGATGAAGAACGTGCTGCTTGCAACCGAGGCAGGTCTCGGCGGCGGCGAAACGCCTATCTTCCCCATTCAGATTTTCCGCGTCAAGGAAGGCATCAACTTTAACCCCGGCGAACCGAACTACGACCTGTACCGTCTTGCCATCCGCACGAGTGCCAAGCGCCTCTTCCCGAACTTCTCGTTCGTTGACGCGCCGTTCAATCTACAATACTATAAGCCCGGCCATCCGGAGACAGAAATCGCCTACATGGGCTGCCGCACGCGCGTTATGGGCAACGTTTACGACCCCGACCGCGAAATTGCGCCCCGCCGCGGCAATCTGTCCTTCACATCCATTAACCTGCCGCGCATCGCCATTGAGGCAAACGGCAATGTGGATACCTTCTTCAAGCTTCTGCAGGAGCGCATGGAGCTCGTCATCGACCAGCTCAACGAGCGCTTCAAGATTATTTCCCAGAAGCGCGTGATGAATTTCCCGTTCCTGATGGGCGAGGGCGTCTGGATTGACTCCGAGAAGCTCAATTGGGAGGATACGGTCGGCGAGGTGCTCAAGCACGGCACGATGACCATCGGCTTCATCGGTCTGGCAGAGGCGCTTGTTGCCCTGCGCGGCAAGCATCACGGCGAGGATGAGGAGAGCCAGAAGCTCGGTCTGCGCATCATCAGCGCCATGCGTGAATACACCGATCAGGTGTCCGCTGAGATGGGTCTGAACTACTCCGTCATCGCTACGCCCGCTGAAGGTCTGTCCGGTCGCTTCGTCCGCCTCGATAAGCAGCGCTTCGGCATCATCCCCGGTGTCACCGACCGCGATTATTATACCAACTCCTTCCACGTGCCGGTGTACTACCACTGCAGCGCGTTCCATAAGCTCAGCGTCGAGGCGCCCTATCACGCCCTGACAAACGGCGGTCACATCTCCTATGTGGAAATGGACGGCGACCCGCTCAAGAACCTCGACGCGTTCGAGAAAATTGTCCGCTACATGCACGACATCGGCATCGGCTACGGCTCCATCAACCATCCTGTCGACCGTGACCCGCTGTGCGGCTATAACGGCATCATCGATGATACGTGCCCCTGCTGCCGCCGCGGCGAGGCCACCCGCGTCACCGAGCGTATGAAACGCATTCAGGTCGAAGAATAAAGGATTGTCAACACGCCTTCCTCCATCAGAAAGGGGAAGGCGTGTTTGACTAAACGGAAGAAAGGAAGTCACCCATCATGGACATCCGCATTTTCGGGCTGGCGGACGACAGCATCGTCGATGGACCCGGCATCCGCTTCACAACCTTCGTACAGGGCTGTCCGCACCACTGTCCCGGCTGCCACAACCCCGAATCGCACAGTTTTTCCGGCGGCACCGTCATGGACACGGCGGACATCATCCGCAAGCTCGCCGGCAATCCCCTGCTGGACGGTCTGACGCTCTCCGGCGGCGAACCGATGTGTCAGCCCGATGCTTGCCTTGAGCTGGCGAATGCCGCGCACGCGCATCACCTGAACGTCTGGTGCTATACAGGCTTCACGCTCGATGCGCTGCTCAAAGAGCATAACCCTTCCCGCATGGCGCTGCTCCGCGCAGTTGATGTGCTGGTCGATGGTCGTTTCGAGCTGGCGAACCGTTCGCTATCCCTGCTCTACCGCGGCAGCAGTAATCAGCGCCTGATTGACCTCCCGCAGACGCTTGCAAGCGGTCAGATCGTCCTCTGGGAGCCGGAAAAATGGTGCTGACCGTTTGCGATTCAAAAAAGGGGTCAATTGCCAAACTAAATGCAGCGATGCCAAAGTAAACGCAGCATCCTGCGTTTACTCTGCCACAAACGCAGGAACTGAAAGCAATGATGCCCGAATCAGGCGTAGAAAGCAGGGAAAAACGGCTATTTAAGGCGCGGTTTCGAGAAAAAAGGGTACAGCAAACAAGCCTGCGTTTAGTGTGGCAAAAAATTGCCAGACTAAATGCAGGGGAAGATCAAGGGCAAGTGCGGGTGCTTAACGCGCCATCAGCGACGGATGCAGTACGATTTGATCCGGCTGAAGCGGCGTGTGCCCGAGTAAACGCAGGAGCTTCTGCGCCCGCTCTGCGCCATAGTAGAGCGCCAGCATTTCCACAGGCGTCCTGTTGCCCAGACCGGGTCGTGCATAGGAATTGACATGGGAAGCCGCGAGGTTCATGTCCTCCTGCGTGTAGGCCTCAAAGGACGAACCGCTCGGGAAAATCCGCCGGTACATCTCATGGCAGCGTTCCACAGGAGGCTTTTGCCAGGACGCCATGGGATCACAGTAGAAAATCCTGGTGCGTCGCTGTCCGTTTGGTGCGGTTTCGAGGGCAAGCGGATCAGAAAACTCGGAGCCGTTATCCGTCAGGATGACCGGGAAAAGGGCACAGAAATCGTCATGCCCAAGTCCCTCGTAGAGAAACTCGAAGCATTCCCGAACGGACTGCGCCGTGTTGCTGTCCCTGAGGAAAACCGGCATGTAATCTCCCTGAAACCAAAGGGTAAGAAGAACTTTCGAGGATCCTTTGCAGCCGACAACGCTGTCCATCTGAACCGGGATGACATCGGGATGCTGACGCAGATGCGCTTCGTAATCCTCTGTGGTGCGGCCGACCCGGCATTGCCTGTCAATCTTCCGCAACGGTTTTTCACCCTTGCGTGGCTTGAGCTTGCATTTCCTGGGCAGATCGATGTTGCGAGCCTTCAGGGCACATTGGTCCTCAAGGCGGTAAATCGAACGCCTGGAAACGGTCAGCTTGTCGTTCAAGACGACGGCAACGTGGTTGACTGATTGCCCCTGCCGAATGAGCGGCGTTACCAGCGCGTCAATTGCGTCGATTTCCTGCCGGGTGAGATTGAAGCCCTGTCGGGTCTCACGCAGCGTTGCGGCATACTCCTGCTGGGCGTAAGCAGGATCGTAGCGAAACTTCTCCAAAGGGCAACGGTCGACAAGATCGCAGGCGTCACAAACATACGGCGGATGATTCAGCTTTTCGCAGTGCTCTTCGCTGTAGTCGGAGCAGCATGCAGCGCAATGTCCGCACATGGCGCACTTGCGCCGGCATTCCTCATTGCAAACGCCTGTCTTTTTGCAGCCTGCGCGGTTGACGCAACGGTTGGTCGGCCTGCCGTAAGGCTTCCTGTTCCACACAACACGATGGCTGCGAATCTCACGAGACACGGTGGTTTCGCACTTGCCGATGCGGCTGGCAATCATGGCAAGGCTTTCGGCGCGTTTCAGTCCGGCATGGATGATTTGCCGGTCGTCCAGAGTCATATGTCGTGACATATGAATCACCTCCAATATAATAAACGAAGTTCGACACAAAATTTATGCCCAACTAAACGCAGTCATTCTCCCCCTAGGGGGGAGAATGTCGGAAAGGCCTGCTGCACCGCATTTGTGCCAAACAAAATGCAGCATCCTGCGTGCCAGATTAAATGCAGGACCATCGGGGAGTGACTGCTGCGTTTAGGTTGGCAAATGACAGGCAAATGACAAACGACAAAAAAGGTGAAAAAAAGGCTTGACAAAACACCGTCCGGATGATATAATTCATACTTGTCAGCACGATGTTCCAGCTGGCAAGTCCCGGACGGGGTCAGGCCTCCGATATAGCGGCTCTTGCGCCTGTAGCTCAGTTGGATAGAGCAACGGCCTTCTAAGCCGTGGGTCGCGGGTTCGAATCCCTCCAGGCGCGTATGTGGAGGATATAGTTCAGTTGGTAGAGCGCCAGATTGTGGCTCTGGATGTCGTGGGTTCGAGTCCCACTATTCTCCCTTTCTCTTGATTGCTGCGGATGCGGCTTGAGCCTGCTGCGATGGGGTGTAGCCAAGTGGTAAGGCACGGGACTTTGACTCCCGCATTCGCAGGTTCGAGCCCTGCCACCCCAGCATTATGACCCATTAGCTCAGTTGGCAGAGCACTTGACTTTTAATCAAGGTGTCTGGAGTTCGAATCTCCAATGGGTCAATCCCATCTGCCTTCTGATTTCGCCTCTCGTGCGGGCGTGGCGGAATGGCAGACGCGCCAGACTTAGGATCTGGTGCCTATGGCGTAAGAGTTCGAGTCTCTTCGCCCGCACATTTTTTAATACCCATGCAGTCGCGTGGTTATGCGGTAGTAGCTCAGTTGGTAGAGCGCCACCTTGCCAAGGTGGAGGTCGCGAGTCCGAGTCTCGTCTACCGCTCCAACTTGCGGGTGTAGCTCAATGGTAGAGCTCCAGCCTTCCAAGCTGGTCACGTGGGTTCGATTCCCATCACCCGCTCCAGCTTGAAGATAGAGCACATCATGAGTGCCTCTGAAAACCGTCCGAAAGGGCGGTTTTTTGTTACGTTTCCATAGCAAAAAACGCAGGGACAGCCGACGTATTTCCGTCCTTCGTCCCTGCGGCTTTATTTCTGTACCTCTTCGATCATTTCCAGCACGCGCTTCGTGCCGTCAGCCGGCGGTGCGCTCCTGACGGCCGCTGCCAGCGTTTCGCGGTCGCGCCACGTATCCAACAGCGCCTGTGTCAACGTAGCTGCCGTCATGTTCTCCTGCAGCAGCACACGGCACAGCCCACGCTTTTCCAAGCTCTGCGCGTTCAAAATCTGATCGCCGCGCCCAGCTCCCTTGGGGTACGGCACGAGCAGCAGCGGCACTGCCAGCGCCTGAAATTCCATCAGCGCATTGCTGCCTGCACGGCTGAGCACAATATCGGCGCACGCCAGCACATCCGGCAGATCCTTATCAAGGAACTCCATCTGCGTATAGCCGGGCGTATTATTCAGCGAATCATCAAGGTTGCTCTTGCCGCAAATGTGCGCAACATCGAACGTCTTCGTCAGCGCAGGCAGCGCCTCGCGAAGCGCCTGATTAACCCTCTGCGCGCCCAGCGAGCCGCCCATCATCAGCAGTACGGGCTTTCTGCCATCGAAGTGCAGGAAACTCAATCCCTTGCTTTTGTCGCCGCGGAACAGCTCCGGCCGCAGCGGCGTGCCGACTGCCTCCGCCTTTGCACCGAGCTCCTCGGCACATTCCGGGAAGGTCGTTGCGATGCGCTTGACAAACGGGCGACACAGCTCATTCGCCAGTCCCGGGGTCAGGTCACTCTCATGGCAGACGACCGGAACACCATGTAGCCATGCGCCGAACACCACGGGCACCGCCACAAAGCCACCCTTGCTGAAGCACACGTCCGGCTTGATTTTGCCGATCAGGTGCGCAGATTGCACGGCACCGGCGATGACACGGAACGGATCGGTAAAGTTCCGCCAATCGAAATAGCGGCGGAGCTTGCCGGTTTGGACGCCGTGGTAGGTGACGCCGGGCATGCTGCGGAGCTTTTCCGCCTCCATGCCGTTTTCCGTGCCGATATAATGCACCTCATAGCCGCTTTCAAGGAGATGCGGCAGCAACGCAAGATTCGGGGTAACATGCCCCATCGTGCCGCCGCCGGTCAGGACGATTTTTTTCATGCGAAAACCGCCTTTTTCTGTATTAAAAAATCCTCCGCTTGTTCAGCGAAGGAAAAGCACCTCCGATGGGATTCGAACCCATGTTTTCGCCTTGAGAGGGCGGCGTCCTAGGCCTCTAGACAACGGAGGCAAAAATCTGGGGAACTAGGATTTGAACCTAGACAATACGAGTCAGAGTCGTAGGTGCTGCCATTACACCATTCCCCATCAACAGCCGCTCGAGGGGTTTTCTTCGCCCGACTGCAAGAAGTATTATACCGCAATTCCGCTCTCTTGTCAATACCTTTTTTTGAATTTTTTTGCCTGTTCTCTGTGTTGTAAAGAGATATGACCCATGGAAGCAAAATCGATATGGCACATGCGT
>CAVIHU010000002.1:0-134896 GCA_963642705.1 Bacteroidaceae bacterium | reverse complement strand
ATGAAAACGGCAAGCCCTACTCCCAGACCTATCTCAAGTGCATCAACAACCAGCTCACGGCAATTTTCAACTACGCAGTCAAGTATTATGGACTGAAAGAGAATCCATGCCATAAAGCGGGAAGTATGGGTAAGAAACACGCCGATGAGATGCTGTTCTGGACAAGGCAGGAGTTTCAGACCTTCATTGAGGTCATGAAAGACCGGCCTGCCAGCTACGCAGTATTTATGACACTGTACTTCACCGGAATCCGCGAGGGAGAGCTGTTGGCACTCACGCCGTCGGACATCGACTTTGAAAAGAAGACCTTGACGGTAAACAAGAGCTACCAGCGCCTCGGCAGAGAGGACATCATCACCACGCCGAAAACGCCCAAGAGTAACCGCACCATCCCTATCCCTGACGGACTCTGCACCTGTTTACAGGAGTATATGTCCCATTGCTACGGGCTGCAAAAGGATGACCGGCTGTTTCCCTACACCAAGAGCTTTCTATACCACGAAATGGAGTATGGCTACAAGGCTTCGGGCGTGAAGCGGATACGGGTGCATGACATTCGACACAGCCACGCCAGCCTGCTGGTGGAGATGGGCTTCTCTCCGCTGCTGATTGCGGAGCGGCTCGGACACGAGAAGGTACAGACCACGATGGACACGTACAGCCACCTGTACCCCAACAAGCAGGTGGAGGTAGCCAGACAGCTTGACGGCATCATGCCGTGAGCCTCTGGCTACAAAAAAGGCTTCAAATGTAGCCAATTTGTAGCCAGCGAAAAAGAGAAATCCTGAAAAGCGCTGTAATACCAACGCTTTTCAGGATTCAGAAAACGCTAAATATTTATTCCCACTCAATGCTCGCCGGGGGCTTGGTGGTCACATCGAGCACGACGCGGTTGACATGCGGGACCTCATTAACGATGCGAGCGGAGATGGTACGGACAACATCGTAGGGGATGCGCGCCCAGTCGGCGGTCATGAAATCGTCGGTAGTGACGGCGCGGATGGCGACAGTGTAGTCGTACGTGCGCTCATCACCCATAACGCCGACAGAACGGATACCGGTCAAAACGGTGAAATACTGATGGATATCGGCATCGAGACCAGCCTTCGCGATCTCTTCGCGGAGGACGGCGTCACTCTCGCGGACTATTTCGACCTTTTCGGGCGTGAGGTCGCCGATGACGCGGATGGCGAGACCGGGACCCGGGAATGGCTGACGCCAGACAAGATCACGCGGCAAACCAAGCGTTTCGCCCAGTGCGCGTACTTCGTCCTTGAACAGCATGCGCAGCGGCTCAATCAGCTGCGTGAAGCCAAGCTCCTTGGGCAGACCGCCGACATTGTGGTGGCTCTTGATGACGGCCGCTCCGGTTGCCTGACCGCTTTCGATAACGTCCGGATAAATGGTGCCCTGCGCAAAGAAGTCAAGCTTGCCGAGCTTTTCGGACTCTGCCTTGAACACCTGCAGGAAATCGCGGCCGATAATCTTGCGCTTCTGCTCAGGGTCGGACACGCCCTTCAAATCTTCATAGAAAATCTTGCTTCCGTCTGCGGCAACCAAGCGGACAGGAAAGGTGTGGGTGAACACATCGACAACCTGCTCCGTTTCGCCCTTGCGCATGAAGCCGTGGTCAACATAAACGCAAGTCAGCCGGTCGCCGATCGCCTTGTAAATCAGCGCTGCAGCGACAGACGAATCAACGCCGCCGGACAGACCCAGCAAGACAGTGCCCTTCTCACCAACGATGTCGCGGATATTGCGGATAGCGGTCTGCGCGAACGTCTCCATCGACCAGTCGCCCACGCAATGGCACTGTTTAAGGAAGTTCTCGATGACCATGCGCCCTTCGTCGGAGTGGGTGACCTCCGGATGAAACTGCACGCCGTAAATGCGTTTCTCATCGTTCGCCATGGCTGCGACCGGGCAATTCCGGCTATGCGCGATGGCATAGAAGCCCTCAGGGCACTGCCTGACCTGATACGTGTGGCTCATCCAGCAGGAGGAAGCATCCGACATGCCGGACAGCAGTGTCGCCTTGTCGTCCATGGTGACGGTGATGCGCCCGTATTCGCGCTGCTCCGCCTTCTGCACCGTGCCGCCGAGCAGATACGCCGTCAGCTGCATGCCGTAACAGATGCCCAGCACCGGCACGCCCAAAGTGTACACGCCCTCATCGCAGCGAGGTGCATTTTCCTCCAGCACACTCGCGGGACCGCCGGACAAAATCACACCGACCGGGTTTAATTCGCGAATCTGCTCGATGGTCGCATCATATGGCAAAACGCAGGAGTACACGCGGCACTCGCGCACGCGGCGCGCAATCAGCTGCGTATACTGTCCGCCAAAGTTCAGGATGACGATTTTTTGTGTTTCCGCCATTTCCTATATTCTCCCTCCAAATCATGTCGCCGTTGCGCAATCTCATCCGGCGCAGCTCGACCCTTCTATTTTGCCACATTTTACGCCTGAAAGCAAGCGTTTCTGTTTCCTTTTTATAATTTCGTTGCCGCTTCACCGCAAGACGACTTTTTCGTTTTCCGGATGATTTACCGTGCGTTTCCGGATGATTTTTGCAGGCTAACATGTTAGCTCACCCTGTTTCTTGTTTTTTGTTGATTCCGGTGCGATTTTTTTCCGTATTCAATAGTTGTTTTTCTGTTTTGTCTCTTGACAAGACCATTTTTCTACGCTATAATAGCAATATACCTAACCGTTAAGCTAACAAAGAGAGGACATGCCTGATGCTGAAACAGGATTGCAGCCGCCACCTCCGCCAAACCATCCTCCCCTTCTGGGAGAATCTCGCCGACTGGGAGCGCGGCGGCTTCTACGGCTATGTGGATTCATCGCTTCAGGTCGACCGTGAAGCGCACAAGGGCTGCATCCTGAACAGCCGCATTCTGTGGACGTTCTCGACGGCCGCTCGCGTCCTGCAGGATGCCTCTCTGCTTCGCTATGCGCGCCATGCGTTTGCATTCATGCCGCATTTCGAGGACACTGCGCTCGGCGGACTGTACTGGTCGGTCACAGCAAACAATCAGCCGCTCGACCACACGAAGCACACATACTGTCAGGCTTTCGCGATTTACGGGCTTGCCGCGTTCCTGCGAGCTGTCGGCAGGGATGACCCGGATTATCAGACGGCTTATGACAAGGCGTTTTCGCTCTTCCGGCTGATTGAAGACAAGTGCAGCGATGAAGGCGGCTACGGCGAGGCGTATGAGCCGGATTTCCAGCCTGTCAGCAACGACAAGCTGTCGGACAACCCGAAGTTGATGGCACGTCACGAAACGGCAAGCCGCACGATGAACACGCTGTTGCACGTGCTGGAGGCGTATGCGGAGCTGTACCGCGCCGTACCGGACAATGCAGTGCGTCTGGCGGGTCAGAAGTGCCTCGAGCGCTTCCTGCATGTCATGTATTCACCGGAAAAACGCCGTCTGGAGGTCTTCTTCGACCACAGTTACCGCTCGCTGCTCGATATGCAGTCCTTTGGGCATGACATCGAGGGCTCCTGGCTGATTTGGGATGCGGCGGAGACGCTGCTGCCCGTTTCTCAGCAGAGTCCCTACGCAAACATGTGCCTGACACTGGCAGAGGCGGTGCGTGAGCGTGCCTTCACCGACCACGGTCTGAAGAATGAGATTGCCGATGGCGACATCGATGAAACACGTATCTGGTGGGTGCAGGCGGAAACGGTGCTTGGCTTTGTGAACGCCTATGAGCTGACCGGCTGCGAGGACTGGCTGCGACAGGCAACTGCACAGTTTGCCTACATCCTGCGTGTCTTCGCAGACAAGCGTCCCGGCGGCGAATGGTTCTGGTCAACATCCGAGGCCGGCATCCCGACCGGCAAGCCCATTGTCGAGGAATGGAAGTGCCCCTATCACAACGGCCGCATGTGCCTGCGCGTAATGGAGCGCTGCTGATCCTCCCCTATCCCATTCTATTCTCTTATCGGAGGTGAATCCATTGAGCGGCATTACCATGCGCGATATCGGCAGAGAGCTCGGTGTCAGCGCCGTAACGGTCTCGAAGGCGCTTGCCGGAAAATCCGGCGTCAGCGAGGAAATGCGCCAGAAGATTATCCGGCGTGCCTCGGAGCTTGGCTACGTCAACCCCAACGCCGCCGCGCAGACCACCGCAACCGGTCTGGATATCGGTATTCTGATTCCTGACCACTTCTTCTCCATCGTTTCCTTCTATGCGACCTTCTACAAGCACCTCGTGCAGGCGCTGACCGATGCCGGACACTACGGCATTATGGAGCTGATTTCGCAGGACATGCAGAACACGCTCGCGCTGCCGAATCTGCTTCGACGGCGCCATGTGGATGCGCTCATCTGCTTAGGTCAGCTGTCCTCGCCTTACATGAAGCTGCTTTCCCGTCAGAACATGCCGGTCGTCTGTCTGGACTTCTATGACCCGTTTGTCGTCACTGATGCCGTCATCAGCGACAACACCTTCGGTTCGGCACAGCTCACCTACTGGCTCATCGAGCAGGGGCACCGCGACATCGGCTTTGTCGGCGCGGTGCGTGCCACGACCTCCATCATGGAGCGCTACCTCGGCTTCCTGTCCGCGATGATGATGCGGCAGCTTCCGATTCGCCCCGAATGCGTCCTGCCCGACCGCGATGAGGACGGCAACATGTTTCAGGTCTTTCCCCTGCCGGAAAAGCTGCCGACAGCCATCGTCTGCAACTGCGACATGGCAGCGCAGACGCTCATCACCGACCTGCGGCGCCGCGGCTACCGCGTGCCGGAGGACGTCTCCGTTGTCGGCTTCGACGACTTCTGCCCGTGGGTTTCCTCCATGCCGGAGCTGACCACCTACCGCGTCAACTTCTCCGTCATGTCCCGGACAGCCGTTAAGCTCATCCAGGAGCGCTGTGCCGGCGATACAACGGCTGTCGGACGCATCGTCGTCAGCGGCGAATGCGTTTTCCGCAATTCAGCAGCACCTCTCAGGTAATCAAACACACTCCACCGACAAAGAAAGAGGTACGAAAAACATGGCTGTCAAGATGCTGAACGTTTCTTCCCTTCCGAATATCCCGTGGCAGGATAAGCCCGCCGACCACAAGTTAGCTTCCCCCGTCTGGCGCTACAGCGAGAACCCGGTCATGGGGCGCAATCCCACGCCGGAAATCGCCCGCATCTTCAATTCCGCCGTCGTGCCGTGGGAGGACGGATATATCGCCGTACTTCGCGGCGAGCAGGTCAACGGCATTCCGTATGTCTACCTCGGCCACTCCAGGGACGGCATTCACTGGGATGTCGAGCGCAACAAGGTGCCCTTTGTCGATGAGGACGGCAACCCCAAGATGCCGCACTATGCCTATGACCCGCGTCTGGTGAAGGTCGAGGACACGTACTACATCATCTGGTGCACCGACTTCTACGGCGCTTCCATCGGCATGGCAAAGACGAAGGATTTCAAGACCTTCACGCGCATCGAAAATCCCTTCATCCCCTTCAACCGCAACGCCGTGCTTTTCCCACGCAGGATTAACGGCAAATTCAAGCTGCTTTCCCGCCCGTCCGACTCCGGTCATACACCCTTCGGCGACATCTTCATCTCCGAATCGCCCGACATGACGTACTGGGGCTGCCATCGTCATCTGATGGGACGCGGCAGCAACTGGTGGGAGTCCGTCAAAATCGGCGGCGGCGCTGCCCCGATTGAAACGACCGAGGGCTGGTTGCTGTTCTATCACGGTGTCGCAACGACCTGCAACGGCTATGTGTACTCCATGGGCGGCGCGATTCTGGACATCAACGAGCCCTCGAAGGTGCTCTACCGCTGCGAAAATCATCTGCTGACGCCTGAAGAGCCCTACGAGACCATCGGCTTCGTGCCGAATGTCGTGTTCCCGTGTGCGACCCTCCAGGACGGCGACACCGGCCGCATCGCCATTTACTACGGCGCGGCGGACACGAATGTCGGTCTGGCCTTCACGACGGTGGACGAGGTTGTCACGTACATCAAGGCGCACTCCAAGCTGCAGTACGGCGACGATATCGCCAAGGATAACTATTAAGGCAGACCGGCGAAATAAAGCTTTATTTCGCTGCCACACAAAGGAAAGGAGCATCCGGCGATGCAGATTCGCAGCTTTTCCTCTCTCATGGAGCAGTATGAGCGTCTGCTTGCGCGTCCGAATCCCGTCAATGACCACTTCTACAACGGGCTGTACACGCGCTACCGTTTTCCGGTGCTGACGCGCGAGCACATTCCGCCGTTCTGGATGTACGATGCAGATCCGGGAACAAATCCCTTCATGATGCAGCGTCTCGGCGTCAATGCCGTCATGAACAGCGGCGCCATCAAGCTGAACGGCAAATACTGCCTTGTCGTGCGGACGGAAGGCTCCGACCGCAAGTCCTTCTTCGCCGTCGCCGAATCCGACAAGCCAACCGAAGGCTTTCGCTTCCGCGATTATCCGGTTGTGCTGCCTGATACGTGCCCTGAGGAAACAAACGTCTACGATATGCGCCTGACGCAGCACGAGGACGGATGGATTTACGGCGTGTTCTGCTCGGAGAGCAAGGACAGGAGCAATCCCGATTTGTCCGCGGCGGTCGCGGCAGCAGGCATCGTCCGCACAAAGGATTTGGCAACCTGGGAGCGTCTGCCGAATCTGGTGACGCTCCGTTCGCCGCAGCAGCGCAACGTTGTCCTGCATCCGGAATTTGTCGGCAGCAAATACGCCTTCTACACCCGACCGATGGATGACTTCATCGAGACAGGCTCCGGCGGCGGCATCGGCTTCGGGCTGTGCGACGACATCACGAACGCCGTTATCGACGAGGAGAAAATCATCTCCCTACGGCGATACCACACCATCACCGAGAGCAAGAACGGCGCCGGCGCACCGCCCATCCGCACAAAGGACGGCTGGCTGCACATCGCCCACGGCGTCCGCAACACGGCTGCCGGATTACGCTATGTGCTCTACGCCTTCATGACTGCGCTCGATGACCCGTCAAAGGTCATCGCCGAGCCGTCCGGGCTGTTGCTGGGGCCGCTCGGGCGCGAGCGTGTCGGCGATGTCAGCAATGTCGTATTCACGAACGGCGCGATTGCCGATGATGACGGCAAGCTGTACATCTACTACGCCTCATCCGACACACGGCTGCACGTTGCCGAAACCGACCTTGACCGCATGTGCGACTACGTGCTGAACACGCCTGCCGACCCGCTGCGTTCGCCCGACTGCGTGAAGCAGCGCTGTGAACTGATCGACCGCAACCTTGCCTATCTGAACCGTAAGTAAGAGGAGACACATGGCTGTTTTATTGACGCTTGCCCCGCTTTTCGGTGATGGAGCGGTGCTTTGCCGCCGCAAGGAGGTTCGCCTCTTCGGGTGCGCCGAATCCGGTCGAACCATCACCGCGCACGTGCTGTCCGCAGCAAACGAGGTGCTCAGCGAAGGCTCCTGCACGGCGGCGGACAATCGCTTTCTGCTGCTGCTTCCGCCGATGGAAAAGGCGGTTGACTGCACGCTGACCGTTTCCGACGGCATGACGACCCTGCAATCAGCGAATATATCCATCGGCGATGTGTACTTTGCTTCCGGTCAAAGCAACATGGAGCTTGAGCTGCAGAATGCTGATGAGGGGAAGTCGCTCATTCCCGTGCATGACGAGCCGCTCGTGCATTACTTCAACGTCCCCAGGCGCGGCGTCTGGAATGACGAAGCGATTGCCGCGGAGAAAGCATCCCATTGGGAGCGTGTCTGTCCCGGCACGGCTCGGGATATGTCCGCCGTAGCATACTTCTTCGCCTGCAAGCTTGCACATGAAATCGACTGCCCTGTCGGCATCATCGACTGCTACTGCGGGGCAACATCCGTCACCTGCTGGATTGACCGCGAAACGCTCGAGCAGACTGCCGAGGGTCAGAAATACATCGAGCGTTACCGTGAGCAGGGCGGCGACAAGCCCCTTGCACAATGGCAGCGCGAGGAGGATGCATTCCAGCAGGAAATGGCGAAATGGAACGGACATGTCGCCCGCATCAGGGAGGAAAATCCTGACATCTCGTGGGATGACCTGACTGCCCAGGTCGGCGATTGTCCGTGGCATCCGCCAGTCGGACCCGGCTCGATGTACCGCCCCTGCGGACTGGTCGAAACCATGACCAAACGCGTCTCACCGGCCACCCTGACCGGCATCCTGTACTATCAGGGCGAGGACGATGCCCCCAAGACAACGCAGTACGACCTGCTGCTGATGACGATGGTTAAGCGTCTGCGCGAGCTGTTCCGCGATGACTCGCTCCCATTCCTCAACGTACAGCTGCCGATGTGGCATGCATCAGAGGATCCGGATAACCGCGACTGGCCGCGCATCCGTCTGCAGCAGCAGAAGGTTGCCGACACGCTGCGAGCCGCCGGTCTCGCGGTGCTCATCGACTGCGGTGAGCGCAATAACATTCACCCAACCGACAAGCGTACGCCCGGCGAACGGCTCTGCGATGTTGCTTTGCGCGTCGTATACGGGCTGTCCGCGCCGGAATGTCCGCGCGCCCTGCGGAAATTCACGAAAGAGAATGTACTGACTGTGCAATTAAGCCAGCCGGTCGTCTGCCATGCAGAAGAAGCGTCCCTGCTGGAGATTGCCGGTGAGGACGGCGTGTACGTCCCTGCAGAGAGCATTGAGATGAACGGCTGCGAGCTGAAGCTGTCAAGCCCGAAAGTCGCGCATCCCATGTGCGCTCGCTATGCATATGTGAACTGGGGCAAGGTCATGCTGTTCGGGCAGAACGGTCTGCCGCTCGCACCCTTCCTCATGGCAACCTAAAGCAACCCCCGAATGCTGATGCGTTCGGGGGTTTTTGCTTCCTGTAGCACGCGGAACCTGTCCGCAAATGCGCTCAACCCAATCGCGCAACGGGTCAAGGGAGGAACTCCCTTGCAGGGTGCAGGGACGGCGTCCCTGCTGGGGTCTGGGGCAAAGCCCCAAGCATGACTTCGCATCAAGCCATGAAGACGTCACCAATGATAACAAACGAGCGCTGCACAGCGAAGCGGACGTTGTCTGCAATCGCCCCTTGTCACCTCGCTTCAGGCTTCTTCGGGAAGGTCAGCGTGATGCTTGTGCCTTCGCCGAGTGCGCTCCTCATGCTGATCTTCGCATGATGCACCTGCGCACCGTGCTTGACAATCGACAGTCCAAGCCCCGTGCCGCCGGTCTGCTTGCTGCGGCTCTTGTCCACGCGGTAGAAGCGTTCAAACACGCGCTCCTGATCTTCCGGCGCGATGCCCACGCCGTCATCCGTAATGTTTACAACTGCCTGACCATTCTCGAGGTGCGCGGAGGCATTCACATGACCGCCTGCATGGTTGTACTTGATGCCGTTTTCCAGCAGGTTCGTCATCATTTCCTCCAGCAGTGCGCGGTCGCCGACAACCGGCACCTCACTGCCTGCCATGACGACCACCTGCACGTCTGCATCCTGCGCGGCGCTGCTAAGCTTCTCGGCGCATGAGACGAGCAGCGCATGCAGATCAACCTTCGTCAAATCGCCGCGGATGCCCTCATCGAGCCGCGACAGGCGGATGATGTCCTCGATAAGCGTCAGCAGGCGCCGACCCTCCCGGAGAATTTTCCGGCCGAATTCTTTCGCGTCCTCCGGCTTTTGCAGCATATCGGACGACAGCAGCTCCGCATAGCCGCAGATGGTCGTCAGCGGCGTGCGCAGCTCATGGCTGACATTCGCGGAGAACTGGCGGCGGCTCAGCTCGGCAGCCTGCGCATCCGTCACGTCCTGAATCAGCAGCGCCATGCCGCCTTCCTCCACCTTGCTCATGGACAGGTGCAGCATCTGCTTGCCCTTCGTTATGTCGCCCTCGCTCTCCTGCCCTTCCAGCAGCCGGATGAGCGTTTCATCACGGCTGACAGACAGCATCGGTCGACCAATGGGGTCGCCGTCAAAATCGAACATACGCTGCGCCGCCTGATTCATCGTCAGGATACGGTGCTTCTCGTCAAGGATGACGAAGCCTTCCTTCATGCCGCCCAGCACGGTATCCAGCTCATGGCGCTGCGCCGTCAGCGATGCCATCTGCTCGGCAATGCGGGCGTTCTGCTGCTCCATGCGGCGGAGCACAGGCGACAGCTCCTCGTACACGTCGCTCTCCAGCGGATGGTCGAGGTCAATCCTGTTCATCGGTGCAACAAGCCTGCGCGCCAGCGAGCGCGACAGGAGCATTGACACGCCAAAGCACATGACCGCGCCCAGCAGCAGATAACCGATGAGTCCCGTCAGGTGGCTGAGCATGCCGCGCTGTGCGCCGGAAATGCGGATGACACGCCCATCATCGAGCTTTACGGCATCATACAGGCTCTTCTGCCCGATGGTCGTGCTTTCACGGATGAAAAACGCCTCGCCGTCCGTCAGCGCCTTCTGAAATTCCTCACGGTCAGCGTGGCTCTCCATGCGGGATGCACTGACCTCGCTGTCATAGAGCACGCTGCCGTCCGTATCGATGTACGTGACGCGCTGGGTGAACACGCTCCCTTCAAGCAGCGCCAGCGGGTCATCCGAATTATTCAAATACGATGCAAGGCGCGCCGCCTGCGTGGAGAGCTGCGAACGGTTATCCGCGGTTATCTGGAAATACATGCAGGTGAATACCACCGCGCACATCAGCAACAGCGTCAAAAATGTCAGCAGCGCCAGCGTCATGCGAAGCCGGCTGGAAAGCCTGTTTTTCATACTGCATCTCCCGCATCCGCGTTCGGATGTTCCTCCATACGATATCCGACATTGCGAACCGTGGCAATCATCCTGCCGCAGTCGCCGAGCTTCTGCCGCAGCGTGCGGACATGCACGTCAATCGTGCGCGTATCGCCGGTATACGCCATGCCCCAGACGTCATCGAGCAGCACCTCACGCGTCACCGCCTTGCCGGCATGCGCCATGAGGAAGGCAAGCAGCTCAAACTCCATGTGAGTCAGCGTGACCTCCTGACCGTCGGCTGTCACGCGATGGCTCTCGCGGTCAAGCGACAGCGCACCGATGGTCATGGCATCAGACGGCACATCCTCCTGTGTGCGGCGGAGCAATGCGCGGACGCGTGCCAGCAGCTCCATGACGCCGAACGGCTTCGTCAGATAATCATCCGCGCCGCTGTCCAGCCCCTTAACCTTGTCCATCTCCGCGTCACGCGCCGTGACGAGAATAACAGGAATCCGGCGTGTCTTCGCATCGCGGCGAAGCGCACGAAGCAGGCTCAGCCCGTCCTCGCCCGGCAGCATGACGTCCAGCAGGACGCAGTCCGGCAGCGTTTTTTCCAGCGCTGTGCGGAAGGCGGCAGGCGTTTCAAAGCCTTCCGCCTGAAAGCCTGCCTGGCGCAGCGCATAAAGCTCCAGCTCGCGCACGCCCCCGTCATCCTCGACAACGAAAATCATTGAAGCTTTTCTCCTTTATACAAGCCCGTAATGGCATACACAACCCACTCGGCAATGTTCACGGCATGGTCGCCGATGCGCTCGAGATACTTAGCAATCATCAGCAGGTCGAGGCACTCCTCGGTGCGTCCCGAATCGTGATGCAGCGCGGACACGAGATCAGCCTTCACGTCATTGAACAGGTTGTCGACAATGTCGTCTGACAGGATCACCTGCTGCGCCAGCTCGACATCCTTGCGGACATATGCGTCAATTGCGCGGTGCACCATTGAAATCGCCGCCTGCGCCATGGATGCGAAATGCTCCGGGCGCGTCTGACGTAAATGACCCATCGTCAGGATTTCGCAGATATCGCTCGCCTGATCGCCGATGCGTTCCATATCGGTAATCATTTTCAGCGCCGCGCTGATGGTGCGCAGGTCGCTGGCAACAGGCTGCTGCTGCAGGAGCATATGGATGCACATCGCCTCCACCTCGCGCTCCTTGGCATCCACCGCATGATCACCGTCACGGATGACAACCGCCAGCTCCATATCACCCTGCTTAAGCGCCTGAATCGCGCGTTCAATCGTCGTTTCCACCAGAGCGCCCATGGCAATCATCTGCTCGCCGAGCCGGGCAATCTGATCATCAAAATGCTTTCTCATCAGGAATCATCGTCCTTCCGTTATTCCCCATTATATCATATCTCTTTTCCGCTATCAACATCCGGCGTCACCGGTACCCGCTTAGCCGAAACGGCCGGTGATGTAATCCTCGGTGCGCTTGTCCGACGGCATCGAAAACAGCTTGTCTGTCGCGCCGACCTCCACCATGTCGCCAAGCAGAAAGAATGCCGTCACATCGGCAATACGCAGTGCCTGCTGCATGTTATGGGTCACAATGGCAATGGTGTACTTCCCCTTGAGCTCCATGCACAGCTCTTCGATTTTGCTGGTCGAAATCGGGTCGAGTGCGGATGTCGGCTCATCCATCAGCAGCACCTCAGGATCGACCGCCAGTGCACGCGCAATGCACAGACGTTGCTGCTGACCGCCGGAAAGACCGAGTGCGCTCTTGTTCAGGCGATCCTTCAGCTCATCCCAGATGGCGGCGCTGCGCAGGCTCTTTTCGACAATTTCATCAAGCTGCGCCTTGCGATGAATGCCGTGCGTTCGCGGACCGTACGCAATGTTGTCGTAAACGCTCATCGGGAAGGGATTCGGCTTCTGAAACACCATGCCGACACGCTTGCGGAGCATATTCACGTCCATGTTGCCATAGATATCCTCGCCGTCAAGCGTCACTCTGCCTTCCACGCGGCAGTCGGGAATCAGGTCGTTCATGCGGTTCAGCGTCTTGAGCAGCGTGGACTTGCCGCAGCCGGACGGACCGATGAACGCGGTAATTTTGCCCAGCTCAATGTCGAGATGAATGCCGTGCAGCGCGTGAAAGCTGCCGTAATACAGGTTCAAATTCCGAATGCTGATCTTTGCCTCGGCACTCGTTTTGTCAAGCATCTTAATATCGCTGCTCATGACGCTTTTCCTCCGATTTTCTTTGAAATCGTGCTGGACAGGCTGTTCAGGGCGAGCACCAGCACGAGAAGCACAACGCCCGTGGCGTACGCCTGGTCATAATGCAGACCCTCCAGCGACAGCTCGTACATATGCACCGCCAGCGTGCGACCGGAGGACAGCAGGAGGTTCTTGGGCATATCGGCAACCGTGCCTGCCGTAAAGAGCAGCGCCGCCGTTTCTCCGACGATACGGCCGATGGCAAGCACCACGCCGGAGAGGATACCGGGCATCGCAGGCGGCAGGACGATGTGCACGACCGTGCGGAGCTTGCCTGCGCCAAGACCGAAGCTGCCTTCACGGTAGCTGTCCGGGATGGACAGCAGCGCCTCCTCCGTCGTGCGGAGAATCAGCGGCAGCACCATGAGCGAGAGCGTCAGGGCGCCGGAAAGCAGCGTCAGATTTATATGCAGGGCTGTAAAAAACACCATGCCGAACAGACCGTAGATGATGGACGGGATGCCCTGCAGTGTCTCTGCCGTCAGGCGGATGATTCGCACGAGCGGCGAGGTGCGCTTGGCGTATTCAGACAGGTAGATGGCGCCGCCGACGCCAATCGGAATCGCCGCCAGCAGCGCGACGATGACAATCAGCACCGTGTTAATCAGCGCCGGCATCATGGACTGGTTGTCCGTGGTGTACTTGAAGCTGAACAGCTCCGGCGTGAGGTTCGGCACGCCCTTGATAAGCAGGTCAAGCACAATCGCCAGCAGCGCAATCAGCGTAATCAGAATCGAAAGGCGGCAGAGGAGGCGAATCAGCGCGCTGCCGGGATGACGGCGCCAGCGGTTCCACTCTTCCCGAAAGAAATAGCGGGCAGGATGCTCCTTTGCATTCACCGCAGCGGTCATTGCTGTTCCCTCCTTTTCAGCAGCGAGAAGCACGCGTTAATCAGCAGAATGAACACGAACAGCACGATGCCGGTTGCAATCAGCGCCTCGCGGTGCAATCCCTCTGCGTAGCCCATCTCGATGACAATGCCGGATGTCAGCGTGCGGATTCCGCTGAGCAGGTCGTTCGTTAAGCGCGCCTGATTGCCGACAACCATCTTGACCGCCATCGCCTCACCGATTGCACGGCCGATTGCCAGCACGATTGCCGCCAGGATGCCTGACTTTGCGGCAGGCACCGTTGCACGGAATACGCTGCGCTCATCGGTCGCGCCAAGCGCCAGAGAACCCTCATAGTAGGACGTCGGCACGGCCTTCACTGCGGCGGAGGTCAGTTGAATGATGGTCGGCAGAATCATGATGCCCAGCAGCAGCGATGCCGTCAGGATGCACTGACCGCGTCCGCGTCCGCCCAGCAGCTCGCGGATGAGCGGCACCAGGTTTGTCAAGCCGAAGAAGCCGTACACGATGGACGGCACGCCAGCCATCAGCCCGACCATCGGCTCGAAGATCTTCTGTAGCCTCTTCGGGCAGAACCGCGCAAGATAAATGCCGGCAAGAATGCCGATCGGCGCACCGAAGAGCAATGCGCCGCCGGTCACGTACAGTGAGCCGACAATCATGGGCAGGATGCCGAAGATATCATTCGCGGGCTTCCACGTTGTTCCGGTCAGAAACGCCCACAAATCATATTTCGCAAAAAACGGCAGACCGTTCATAAACAGAAAGACGCAGATCAGGGCAACTGCCGCAATGGAAAACGCCGCCGTGAGCGCAAATACCCATCGCATCGCCTGCTCCTTGAGCTTCATGCGCATTCCCTTCCTTTCATACTCGTTAACGGCATCAGCATAGCACGCGTATGTAAAGGATTGCGTTTGTAGAATGTAAAGTGTATGTAAAATTTCAGCAATGCATTGTTACGGGCTGCTGAAATCATGCAGGCAGCCTCATGCTCCTTGCGAACAGGTATGATTACAGATACCAAGCAAAAAAACACCGCACGATTCAGCGTTGCAGCCGAATGTACGGTGTTTTTTCTGTTTGTGCTGATGGCGGGACTCGAACCCGCACGCCGAGAAGGCAAGGGATTTTAAGTCCCCAGTGTCTGCCATTTCACCACATCAGCCTGTACGGCGTATTATAGCACGTAAAGGGACAAAAGTCAAACCAATCAGGCTTTGCCCTAAACCCCGGCAGCGACTCCGTCCCTGCTCCCTGCCAGTGGCAGGAAAAGGGACGAAGTCCCCCTTTGAGCCGTTTCGCGATTGATTTGAACTTTTTTCCTCGCTCTCTCCGCGTGTTTGGCTTAGAGCTCCTCACCGTTTTCGATGGCGGTGATTTCATCGATTCTGCGCTGATGGCGTCCGCCCTCAAACTCCGCTGTCAGCCAATGCGTCGCAATCATCTTCGCGAGGTCAACGCCGACCACACGCGCACCCATCGTCAGGATGTTGCTGTTGTTATGCCGCTTGCTCAGCTCGGCGCTGTATACATCCGAGCACGTGCATACACGGGTGCCCTTCACCTTGCTTGCAGCGATGCCGATGCCGATGCCTGTGCCGCAGATGAGGATGCCGCGGTCACATTCGCCGGACGCAACAGCCTTTGCCGCACGGTAGCCGTAGATGGGATAATCGCAGGAAACCGCCTCATTCGTGCCGAAATCGCGGTATTCCAGCCCCATAGAATCAAGCAGCTTCATGATTTCCTTCTTCAGTTCAATGCCTGTATGGTCGCAAGCCAGTGCAATCATGCGAAAAGCCTCCTAACAATTTTCAAAAATCACCATGTTGCATAATACGAGAAAAAAACGGAAACTCCTGCCTATGCGGTGCAAAAAGGGTAGAAACCGCGCGAAATAGATGATATAATAATTTCGTGTATGGGGAAATCAACCTGATCCCAGGAGGGATATTATGACGCAGGATTCATGTAAGCTCTGCCGCATCGCGCTGGAGAATGTCTCCGTGCAGCGCGGCGGACAGACGCTTTTGCAGGATGTTTCAATGCACATTCACTGCGGTCAGCTGACGGTGCTGATCGGGCAGAACGGCGCGGGCAAGACAACGCTCATCCGCGCCTTGCTGGGGGAATATGCTCACAGCGGCTCCATCCGCCATATCGACGGCGAGGGTCGCGATGTCGCACGGATGCGCACGGGCTATGTCCCGCAGTACCTTGAATTTGACCGTGAAATGCCGGTGACCGTCGAGGACTTCCTCGCGGCGAGCCTGACAAAGCGCCCGGTATGGCTCGGCGTGAGCAGGAAAACGCGTGAGCAGGTCAAGGAAGCGCTTGCGATGGTTGAGGGCGAGCAGCTGCTGCATCGTCCGCTCGGACGTTGCTCGGGCGGTGAGCTTCAGCGCGTACTGCTGGCGCTGTCGCTGCATCCGTCGCCTGACCTGCTTGTGCTCGATGAGCCCGTATCCGGCGTTGACCAGAACGGCACGTACATGTTCCTCGACACGGTCGCACGGCTCAAGGAGCATCACCATATGGCGATCCTGCTCGTCAGCCACGATCTGAACACGGTCAGACGGTACGCGGATCACGTCGTGCTGCTGGATAAGACGGTGCTCTGTCAGGGCAGGCCGGATGACGTGTTCGCATCGCCGGAATTCCAACGGATCTTCGGCATCGGTGCGCGGAACCTGAGTGCACAGCGCATTCACGGCGCGGAGAAATGGTCGCCGAAACGGGCTGAGGAATCCGCACAGGCAGCAAAGGAGGAGAACGTCTGATGGATGCGATTCGGTCGTTTGTGCAGACGGTGCTTCCGTTTGAATTCCTGCAGTTTGACTTCATGGTCAACGCGCTGCTGGCAATTCTGCTGCTGACGCCGCTGCTGGGCTTGCTCGGCACGATGGCGGTCAACCAGCAGATGGCTTTCTTCTCCGATGCGCTCGGTCACAGCGCGCTGACCGGCATCGGGCTTGGCATCATCCTCGGCGTATCAAGCGATTTGCTGGCGATGCTGGTATTCGGCATCGTCTGGGCGCTGCTGATTTGCCGCATCAAGCAGACCGGCGCGGCTTCGACGGACACCATCATCAGCGTATTCTCCTCGACATCGGTCGCGGCGGGCGTGCTGGTGCTGTCGATGGGCGGCGGATTCGCGAAATACTCCTCGCTGCTCGTTGGCGATGTGCTTGCAGTACAGGATTCGGATCTGCTGTATCTGCTGATTGCGCTGATTGGCGGCATCATCCTGTGGGCAGTGATGTACAATTCGCTGCTGCTGACCGGCATCAGCCCGTCATTGGCACGCAGCCGCGGCATCCGCAGCCGCTTGGTTGAGGCGGCTTTTGTTGTGCTGGTCGCGGTGGCGGTCATGCTGTCCATTCGCTGGGTCGGTGTGATGCTGATCAACGCGCTGCTGATTCTGCCGGCGGCTGCAGGGCGGAATCTGGCACGTTCAAGCCGTCAGCATGCGATTTACAGCGTGGTGATTGCGATGGTCTGCGGCGTGGCGGGGCTTGTGTGCGCGTATTATCTGGACACGACCGCAGGTGCGGCGATTGTGCTGTTTGCTGCGGTTTGCTATGCGATTTCGCTCGGCATTCGCACGATTCGGAAGTGATGCTTTCAAGCTGTCTATGGTTCTTTCGGCACCATACCCGATTTCATTTCCATCGTTAAGCTTATCCAACCAAAGCGCTGTTTCACAAAACCGCTACGGAAAAGGAATTGCTTGCCCGAAGGGTTCCAACGGGCGATCAAAAAGCCTTTGGGTCGCCTCCGCGGAGGCAAGAACCCTGCAGCACACATCAAGTGATTAGAATCTTCCATGCAGAATATTCAACAACCCACTACTACAATAGGGAGGACGCTATGGAGCGAATCCTGATCCTGCTGCATGCAGAGAGCTGGGCGGATGCATCCGCAGCCCTGCAGTCAGCGAAGGATAATGCCTTTCGCAGCGATGCGCTGACGTATGCCCTCACGCTGCCCGATGCTCCAACCGAGCAGGAAAAGCGCTGCATGGCTGAATTTGGCGCAATGCAGTACCTCGTATCGGCAGAGATGACCTTTGCCGATATGGAATCGCTGTGGCAGGGCGAACGCTATGTCCTGCATGCGCATCCTGCAATGCGCTTTTGCCGTGGCTGGGAACATGCGCTGCTAAGCGCCCTGAACGATTGCGGCAGCAAGCAGGCCGTGCTGACCGGCTATCTGCCGGCTGAGGACGACCCTATCGGCGCGGTATGCCCTGTCGCAGCGGAACGCCTTGACGGCACGGCGCTGCACTTCAGCCATGGTCTGCCGCTCAAGCAGGCGGCGCATCCGATGGCAGGGCTGTTCCTGCATCCGGACTTCTTCTTCGCACCTGCCGGCTTCGTTCGCGTAATGGCACAGCAGAGCGGCACGCTGACAAAGCGGCTGCTGAACAGCGGCTGGCAGGTGTTCACGCTGCATGTACCGGTGATTGAGGTCACGCAGGATTTGTCCGTCCCGCCGGAACCGCTCGACCCGGAATCGGCTGACGCAGTCGGCATCGACCTGCCCTCCGGCGCCATTCCGCAGAACGTGAAGCGCGGTTTCAAGGCAGACACGCTCGATGTGCCGCTGGATGTTTCGCCGCTGATGAAGGTGACCGAGGCATGGAAGCGCCGTCAGGAAAGGAAGCACGGCAAGCTCGTGCCGCTGTGCGTAACGGTCTGCACGGATGATCTGGACGAGGAAGGCACACATTGGCTTCGTCAGCTGACACAATTGGCGGATTTATCTCTTTTGTGCTATACTGTAAGCAGCCGCGTGCGCGAAATCGCCCAATTCCACCCGAACGTGCTGGAATACAAGGATCGGTATGCGCTCAGACGCGAGGGTAAAACGCCCCTGTTCAGCCGAGCAGCGGTGCTCAGCGCGGCGCGCGACCGGGTGCTCTCCGGCACGCACTATGTATGGATCGCGCCGGATTGCGTGCGTTATCCGCTATATACCGGACTGGCACTGAAGTGGCGCGAAATCTGCTCGGCAGAAATCGTGCTTGCCCGCGTACGGGGCAAGCTCGACCTGTCGATGATTGTCGTGCCGGATGAGCGCCTGAAACCGCTGCTGGACGCGATGGACGAGGCGCTTCTTGCGATGTCCTCCGCCGGCAATCCGCCGGAAAACGAGGATGCCCTGTGGGACGTGATCGTTTCGGCGCATCCGGACTGGTTTGCTTTCTTCGCGATGCCGGTCGAAAAGCAGCTCTTCACAAAATTGCTGGATTAAAATCAGGAGGAATCCGCCGATGCATTTGATTATTCCCAAGCAATACAACCCTGTTTTGAACCTGCGCGATACGGAAATCGCCATCAAGCTCGTCAAGGACTTCTTCGAACAGGAGCTGGCTCGTTCGCTCAACCTGATGCGCGTGTCCGCCCCGATTATGGTCACGCCCGGCAGCGGTCTGAACGACAACCTGAACGGTGTGGAGCGTCCCGTGTCCTTTGATATCCTTGAAACCGGCGAAACGGCAGAAATCGTCCATTCACTGGCGAAATGGAAGCGTCTTGCGCTCAAGACCTACGGCTTTCAGCCCGGCGAGGGTCTGTACACCGACATGAACGCCATCCGCCGCGATGAAACAACCGACAATATCCACTCGATTTTCGTTGACCAGTGGGACTGGGAGAAAATCATCACCCCCGAACAGCGCAACATGGAGACGCTGCAGACGACTGTCCGTGCGATTTACCTGACGCTGCGCAAAACGGAAGGTTATGTCTGCGCCCATTATCCGCACATCAAGCCCGAGCTGCCGGATGACATCGCGTTCGTATCCTCGCAGGAGCTGGAGGATCGCTATCCCGACCTGCCGCCCAAGGAACGTGAATATCGGGCAGTGCGCGAGTACGGCGCCGTGTTCCTGACCGGCATCGGCGGCGCGCTCCGCTCCGGCAGGATTCATGACGGTCGTGCGCCAGACTATGACGACTGGGATTTAAACGGCGATATCCTGCTCTACGACCCGCTGCTTGATATTTCGCTGGAGGTGTCCAGCATGGGGATTCGTGTCGATGCGGACGCGCTGAAGCGTCAGCTCAGAATCCGCGGCTGCGAGGAACGTGCGAAGCTGCCCTTCCAGAAGGCGCTGCTGAACGGCGAGCTTCCCCAGACAATGGGCGGCGGCATCGGACAGAGCCGCATGTGCGTGTATCTGCTGCGTAAGGCGCATGTCGGCGAGGTGCAGGCGAGCATGTGGCCGCAGGACGTCCAGGAAGCCTGCCGCAAGGCGAACATTCAGCTGCTGTAAACCAAACGACGCATAGGAGGACAGCCCATGGACGAGAAGAAATGGATCCGGCGCAAGCCGCAGAGCAACCTTGACTTTATCTGCATTGCGCTGATTGCGATTGCATTCTATGCCCTGCTGGCGAACGCGACGACGTTCCTCGGCATTGTCAATCAGCTGCTGGCAATTCTTTCGCCGTTCGCGGGCGGTGCGGTGATTGCCTACTGCCTGAATCCCATCGAAAAGGCGGCAATGAAGCACCTCTTCCGCGGCAACGAACGTTTTCACGGTCTGACCATCCTGATTGCGTACATTGTCGGCATTGCCATTCTGACGCTCCTGCTTGTGCTGATTATTCCGCAGATGATTAACAGCCTCGAGCTGTTTTACCAGAATTTCGACGGCTATGCGCAGAATCTGCTGACGATGCTCAAGGAGCTCGACGCAAAAACGCCGGAAATCGACCTGAGCATTGCAGTCACCGCGGTGGAGGACCTGAACACGAGCATGAGCAGTCTGCTTGGCATGATTGTCCGTGCCGTATCGGACAGCGCACCGCAGATTATCGGCTACATGGGCGATGTGGCATCGGCGGTGGTGACCGTGTTCACGGCGATTGCAAGCAGCGTCTATCTTCTGCTGCAGAAGGAAAAGCTGCTGCGCCATGCCCGTGTGCTGACGCGCGCCTTCCTGCCGAAAAACGCCGCGGAAACAACTTTGCGTATCTGCCACGATGCAAACCGCAATTTCAGCGGCTTCTTCTCCGGCAAAATCCTCGATTCCGCGATTATCGGCGTGCTGACCTTCCTGTGCATGAATATCTTCGGACTGTCGTATGCCGCGCTCATCAGCATTATCGTCGGCATCACGAATATCATCCCTGTGTTCGGTCCGTTCATCGGCGCGATTCCCGGCGCAGTCATCCTGCTGTTCTATGAGCCATGGCAGGCATTGGCATTCCTGATTCTGATTCTTGTTATTCAGCAGCTCGACGGCAACTTTATCGGTCCGATGATTCTGGGCGACTCCATCGGCATTTCGGCGCTGTGGGTGCTGTTCTCCATCGTTGTCGGCGGAAACCTGTTCGGGCTGGTCGGCATGGTCATCGGCGTGCCCGTCTTCGCGACAATTTACGGCATTCTCCGCTCAACCTCGCGCGACTACCTGAAGCAGAAGGGCTACACGGATGTTGATGCCTCGGTATCCGCATCCTCCGCAGGCGACCCGGTGGAGGATTTGCCCGATGCAAGCCGTCGCCGTGACTCCCTCATCCGCCACTGGAAGGAACGGATTCTATCCATCGGGAAGAGAAAGTCAAAATAAAGAGCATGCCGAACGGGCTCTGTTGGCGACCGGAAGGTCTCCGGGAGCTGTATCAAAATTCCAACAGCAATCATTAAGAGGTAATCGTATGAAAAATCTCACACGCATCGCAGCGCTGCTTCTCCTTGCAGTGTTGCTCATGCCCCTTGCATTTGCCGAGGACAGCGTCATCATCAACCTCGTTGATGACCCGTATGCGGATTATTCCTTCGAGGAAGGCGCAGATATCCTTGAAATTGTGTTTCCGCGCGTATATTCCTCGGACTGCGCCATCCTGCGCTATCAGGGACAGGTCATGATGATCGACGCGTCCACCAAGAATCAGACGATGCGCAACCGCATTTACACCGCCTGCGACACCATCGGCGTTGATCACATCGACATCGCCTATAACAGCCATCCGCATGATGACCACATCGACGGTTTCCAGTATGTGAACGAGTACGCGCCCATCTCAAAGCTGCTCATCACGTTTCCGGCCAACTTCGACAGCCACATGAAGGCGGCTGTCCGCTACATGAACGAGCACGACGTTCCGGTCGAAAATGTCGAAAACGGAGATGTCATCACGCTTGGCGACGGTGCGGTAACCATGACCGTCATCCAGTACCGCTATTCCGGCTGGACGGTGAACGACCAATCCGCCATGCTGCTGGTGCAGTACGGCGACCGGCGCTTCCTGTTTGTCGGCGACAACGAGAACCGCTCGCAGAAGTGGCATGTGGAGAATCCCCCTGCCGTCGGGCTCAAAGCGGACATCATGAAGTATCCTCATCACGGGCAGGTGAAGCTGGTGGACAGCTTCCTGGAGGCAGTATCGCCGGAGCTGGCATTCTTGAACGGCGCCGCGGACGTGATGAACGGCGGCAAATCGTATCTGGAATCGAAGGGAGTTCCGTATCTGCTGGGTTATCAGGGCCTGACGCGTATGCGCACAGATGGGCACATCTGGGTCATTGATTATCTGCATGAGAAGAATGCCGACCGCAGCTTGCCGTATACGCCGGAGCGCAATTAGGATCGAGGCAGGAGTTCCCTTGCGGAGTTCAAAGGAAGCTCCTCTGATGGAGCTTGGGGCAAAGCTCCAGCTCCTATCTTCGATACAGGAGTAAAAAAGCATGAGATACCGTTATCTCCTCACCGACAACGATAACACCCTGATGGACTTCCATGCAGCGGAGCATCAAGCGCTCTGCGAAGCGCTCTCCGAGAGCGGCATTGAGCCGACAAACGCGGTCTGCGAGCGCTACAGCGCGATCAACGACAGCCTGTGGAAAAAGCTCGAGCGCGGTGAAATCACCCATCCGCAGGTGAAAATCGCGCGATTTGCGCTTCTGCTGGATGAGCTGGGCGTTCGCAATGTCAGCGGCGACTGCGTTGCACTGCGCTACTGCCATTTTCTCGGCACGCACGCGGATTTGATGCCCTATGCAGTGGAGTTTCTGGAAAACGTCCGCAAACATATGAAAATCGTACTCATCAGCAACGGCGACAGCGTCATTCAGCGCAATCGCCTGCGGAGATGCCCGTTCACGCCGTTGCTGGACGGCATCATCATCTCCAGCGAAAAGGGCGTCAGCAAGCCCGACCCGCGTCTGGTGGACTATGCGCTGGAAAGCGTCGGATGCACGAACCACAGCGAGGCTGTCCTGCTCGGCGACAGCAAAACAGCAGATATCCCTGCGGCGAACCGCGCCGGCATCGACAGCATTTTCATCGACTGGCATAGAAAAGGGTGCGACACGGCAACCTACGTGACACGCGACCTCATGGACACGGAGAAGCTCCTTCTCGGATAACGAAACGCGGCTGCCTCGCAAAAGAGACAACCGCGTTTTTTATGACCGCTTTTTGTTCAGCAGCCGGTTCATTATCAGCATAACGGCGGCGCCAAGTACGATCAGCGCCGCTAATGCGCCGTACTGTGCAAGCGTCATGTGCGAGAAGTAGAACACATGCCGAAACAGGCAGACTGCCAGCACAAAGCCTGCCGTCATCAGCACACAAACCGCCACACGGAGCGCCGTGAACGGAACGGATACGCTGATGAGCATCATCAGCCCAATAGCGCCGGTACATAGCGCGGCAATCGTCTTGCAGACGTCCGTTGTCCAGCCGAGGTTGATGAAGAGCATCGACAGCATCGAGCAAATGCACACCGCCGCTGCACCGGGAATCGCGCGTTTCAGCACCGTACGCAGGAAATTACCTTGAACCTGCTGTGTGTTCGGCTCGAGCGTCAGCAGGAATGCGGGCAGACCAATGGTCAGCGAGGAAATCAGCGTCAGCTGAATCGGCTGAAACGGGTACTCGACCGGCAGAAACAGCGTCAGCAACGCCAGCACGAAGGAATAAAGCGTCTTGACGAGGAAAAGCGACGCGGCGCACGTGATGTTGCCGACAACGCGGCGACCCTCGGCGACAATCAGCGGCATGCTGGCAAAATCGGCATCGAGCAGGGTCAGCTGCGCCGCCTGACGGGTTGCATCTGAACCGCCTGCCATCGCGATGGAACAGTCCGCCGCCTTCAGCGCAGGAATGTCATTCACGCCGTCACCGGTCATGGCGACATGATGTCCGCGCGCCTTCAGCGCCTCGACAAGCGCCTTCTTGCGGTCTGGCGTGACGCGTCCGAACACCATGCAGCGCTCGCAGGCCTCCAGCAGCGAATCGTCCGAAAGCGTAGAGGCATCGACCGCCTCCCCTGCCAGCCCGATTCTATTGGCAATCGCAGCGACCGTCTTTTCATCATCGCCGCTGATGATTTTGATCTGCACGCCCTGTGCGCGGAAGTAGGAGAGCGTCTCACGCGCAGAGGAGCGGACTTCATCCGTCAGCAGGCAAAAGCCGAGTACGCGCGTCACCGGCGGCGCATCGGTTTCGTTGACGCAGCCGGACGCTTCGGCAAGCACCAGCACGCGCAGCCCCTGATTCGCGTAGGCATCAAGGCGGCTGCGATGCGGGGAAAGCAATCTGTCATCCAGCACGAATGTCGGTGCGCCGAGAATCAGCGTTATGCCGTCAGCAAAGGACACGGCGGATTTTTTCCGCTCGGACGAGAAAGGAAGAACGGCAAGCGGCTTTTCTGATTCGATACGCTCATCCGCAATGCGCTCATCCGCGAAGCGGTCAACTGCGGCGCGAAGTGCCTCGAGTGTGCCGGAATGCTCCTCATTGGCAGTCAGAAAGCGCGACAAGGCAGCTTTCAGCGTGTCCTCCGTTCCGGAAACGGGCACGAGCGTCTGCACCGTCATCCGGCCGGTTGTGATGGTGCCGGTCTTGTCCAGGCAGAGCACATCCGCGCGCGAGAGCGTTTCGATGCCGTAGAGCTCCTGCACAAGCGTGTTTCGGCGTCCGAGCTTGACAACACCAACCGTAAGCGCAACGGAAATCAGCAGAATCAGCCCTTCGGGAATCATGCCAATCATCGCGGCGACCGATGTCGGGACGGCGCGCGTCAGCGGCAGCTTCAGCAGGAAATACTGCTTGCAGAACAGCAGCACGCCGATGGGCAGCAGCGCGGCGCTGACGAGACGAATCAACTGGTTGACCTCGGTCATCAGCACGGACTTCGGGCGGCGGATTTCCTTGGCAGAGCGCGTCAATCGGGCGGCATAGCTGTCATCGCCGACATGAATCAGCTGCGCGGTGACCGTGCCCTCCAGCAGATAGCTGCCGGACAGCAGCCAATCGCCGGCATGCTTGCGGATAGGCGTGCTTTCACCGGTCAGCAGGGACTCGTTTGCACTCCCTGCGCCCTCGGTGACGATTGCATCCGCCGGGATCTGGTCTCCTGCGCGGAGAATGATGAGATCCCCTTCTGCGAGTTCTTCAGGGGAACACGTGCGCTCTGTGCCGTTCCGGCGGACATGAGCGGTCGGCGCGTTCAGCAGCGACAAGCGCCGGATGGTGGCACGCGCACGCAGCTCCTGAATCGTGCCGATGAGCGTGTTCGACACGACAACGCCCAGAAACAGCATGTTCCGCCAGCTTGCGACAAGCGCCAGACACAGCGCCAGCGCAGCATTCAACCCATTGAACGGGGTGAACAGGTTCTCCGCGAGAATCTGCGGGGTGGATTTGTCCGGACGATGATGGGCGACGTTCGGCTTGCGATGCGATGCCTCCTCATCGGTCAGACCGGTTGAGGGTGTCGGGATGAAGTCATCCGGCAGCTTGTTCGGGATATTCAGCAAATTTGCCATGTGTCATGCCCCCAGATAATCAGCGGCAGCGAGCAGTGACGGCAGCACGGTCGCGTCCGGCACCGTATAAAGCACCTCATCGCACTGATGTCCGCCGGAAATCAGCAGGCAACGGCAGCCGATGGCGCGTGCAGCTTCCGCATCATGATCCGTATCGCCGATGAACACGGTATTCTCCGGCGAAAGTCCTGCATCACGCAGGTAGCTTTTCGCCAGCTCCACCTTCGACACGGCGAACACGTTGCTCAAGCCCAGCACCGCGTCAAACATGCCGTCCAGTACCGGAAAACGGGTGACCTGCGCGCGAAGCTGGTTCACCTGACTTGCAGAAACAATTGCCTGACGGAAGCCGGCATCATGGAAGCGGCGGAGCGCCTCGGCAGCATGCTCATGGAGCGAGGCGAGCGCAAAATCCGCAACATAGCCCTCGTTCCACTCCTTCGCGACAATGGGAAAATCCTCATCTGACACGCCAATCTGGTCATAATACGTCTTGACGGGAAAACGGAAAATGCGCCGGTATTCCTCGACGCTCGTCAGGCGATAGCCGTGACGCGAGAACACCTCATTGTTGACCTTTACAACAAGCGGTACGTCGCTGAGCAGCGTGCCGTTCCAGTCCCACAGGATCGTCATGCGGAACCTCCTTATTTGCTATGAACCGAAATAAGCTGCCGGAGCTGCGGCATATCATCCGCAAAGGCAATCTGACGCTGCTTTTCGGGCGTGGATAAGCCTTCCATCGTCATGCGGTTGAGCAGCGTGCGCAATCCCTCATAAAAGCCGTTCAGGTTATAGAGGATGATAGGCTTATCCTGAAACCCGATGGCATTGCAGGATAGAACCTCGGCAATTTCCTCAAGCGTGCCCGTTCCGCCGGGAAACGCTACAAACACATCGCCCAAGGCCATCAGCTTCGCCTTGCGCTCCGCCATGTCGCGCGTGACGATCAGCTCTGTCAGCCCTTCAAGCTGCGCAGCGCGTTCGATAAAAAACTGCGGCTCAACGCCGATCACATATCCGCCTGCTTGCAGTGCGCTTTCAGCCAGCCGCCCCATCAGACCGGAGCGCGAGCCGCCGTAAACCAGATGGTGACCGTTCCGAGCAATCCATGCGCCGAGCTCCTGCACCGCAGCGGCAAGCGCAGGGTCGTTTCCTTCATTCGAGCCGAGAAAAACAGTGATGTTCATGTGTCATCCTCCTCAGAGGATAGTATAGCAGACAGACGGAAGAAAATCAACGAAAATGGAAGTTAAGGCAACACTGCGCAACCGAATCCTGTAACTTGCTTTTCACGTCCTGCGCATTATGGTATGATAAAAAGAGTTGAAGGAAGAATCGGCTTCCTTTCGGGGCAGGACAACGATGACCGCAGGACGGTCAATGGAACATGCAAATGAAAGAGATGTATACGGCTACTATTGTGCTGGCAATCTTCTCCATGGGAATTATGCTTTTGGCAACCCATGACGGCATCACAAAAAAAACGCGTCAGACGAGGTATCTGCGCGTGCTGTATATGGTGATTATGCTGTGCACGATATGCGAGTGGTCAGGCGTCATGCTGGATGGCACAGATCCGTCGCTCATTCCGCTGCACCGCCTTGTGAAGGTGATTGAACTAAGCATCGCACCGCTCATCGGCGTTGTCGCCGGTACGGTCATCCATAAAAGTCCGAAATTCATTATGCGTGCCGTGATGTTTTTTGCATTCCTGCATGCGACTCTGATTACCATCTCCGCATGGTCAGGCTGTATTTTTCATATTGACGCGAACAACGTGTACTATCACGGCTCGCATTATTTCCTCTATAGCATCGCCTATGGGCTGAGTGCCGCGTTCTTCCTCGTGCAGGTGTATATCGCCAGCCTGACGTATCAGTTTTCCGGCAGCAAGCAGCTCGTTTGGGCGACCTTCTTCGTCATCGCGGGATTGCTGACGCAGCTGATCTTTCCGAGCATCAAGATTGACTGGATTACCATTGCCATCGCGACACTGATGCTCTCGAAATTTTCCAGCGACATGCTATTTCTGACCGACGGGCTGACAGAGCTGCTGAATCGCCGCGGATACGACCATTTTCTCGAGCGGCTGCATGGTCCGGCAGTGTTCATCGTGCTGGATATCGACCTGTTCAAGGAGGTCAACGACAAGCACGGGCATCATGCAGGCGACATCTGCCTGCAGACGGTTGCGGAGTGCATCCGCAAGGCTTACGGCGCGCATGGGCTGTGCTTCCGCACCGGCGGCGATGAATTCTGCGTGGCAGTGCTGCGCAGACGGAATCAGTACGCTTCGATGACAACGAATTTCCTTGGGCTGATTAGCGCTGCAAGGCAGGAAAACCCGACAATTCCGACCGTTTCCTATGGCTATGCGTACTATTTCCCCGGCGGAGATGACAAGGCAGAGGTGCTGGCAAAGGCGGATGCGATGCTGTACGAATTTAAGGAACGGCACCGATAAGCACTTTCCTGTATGCAGATGACCAAAAGGCATATTCAGCAGTGCCGCCGAATTGTGCAGCATCGCCTGATCTATCGTTGCAGGCAGACGCCTCCGCAGAGACGACCAGCAGGCAGGACAGGCGAAGGCTTCCGTCGCCCATTGGAATGCCTTGGATGCATTTTCCATGTATCAATGAAATAAAAAGAGTGCGCATCGCTGCGCACTCTTTTGGGTTTTGGGTTACTCTGAAACCTCGAGTTCATTGATTTCCTGGGTCAGACGCCACTTCGTCGCGGCTTCGCCCTTGGACCATTCGAGGCAATCCTCATAGCCGTAGCTGTTGCACTGATTGATCATGTTGCGGACATGCATGTTGAACTCGGCGTCAGCTTTGGCGTAAATCGCCAGCCAGCTGTTCGTGGTGATGCTCTTTGCACACTGCTCCCACTTGACCTTCAGCGTGTCGTCCTTGCTGGCCTCGGAGTAGGGCAGATCAGGCATCACGGTGTAACGACCGATGTTCTCGAAGTAGATGTCAGCAAGGCTTGCATTTGCCCAGTTGCGCCAGTCCTCCTGAATCGCGTAGGACACAGCGTTCTGCACGGACACCCAGGTATCCTTGTTGAAGGCTTCGCCGAGCTTGCCGTCGGGGTTGATGGCGTCCTTGGTGTAGGTGGTGTTGTTCGCCTGGATGCAGCCGTCGTTGAAGTTGCCGGAAAGCGTGTAGGTCTTGCCGGTGTACGGAGAAGTCCATTCCACGCCGGTCAGGTCATGCTTGGTATCCTTGTTGCACATATCGCCGAGCTCTGTGAAGTACATGCCGCCGTTCTCGTCGTAGTCCCACATCAGGCCACGCGGACCGTACCACATCGTCATAGAGCCTTCGGGCGTTGCGAGGAAGTCGAGGATAGCGAGGCACAGCTCCGGATATTCCGCCTTGGCGCCGACGGACCAGATACGGTTGCCGCCCAGCGTGGACAGCCCGTAGACGATCGGAGAAGCCTCGTCCGGCACACGGGCGTACATCATCTTGCCCTCGGAGAGGTGCGCGGTGGTGTTGTAAACACTGGAGGAAGCGTAGTTGAAGATGCCCCAGAACACGCCGCCGACCTTGACCTTCTGACCCATCTCGTCGTAGGTCTGGGTCATGGAGTTCGGATCAAGCAGACCTTCGCGGTACAGCTTGTTGTAGAAGCGGAGCATCTCGATGTACGGACCATTTTCGTCCAGCGCATCGTAGTAATCGCCGGTGTTGGGATCGTAGAGGCCGAAGCCCAGCTCGTCGAAGCCGTAGTACGCCGTCGCCGTTGCCTTGACGTACATCACGAGATTGCCGTCCCAGTCAGGCCACAGGGATGCGGCGTACGTTTCGTTGCCCAGCTCGTCCTTCGGGCAAATTTCCTTCATCTGCTTGAAGACCTCGATCAGGTCGTCGAGATTTTTGATTTCCGGATAGCCCAGCTGAGAATAGAGATCCCAGCGGAGATCCCAGGAATACATGAAGGAGCGGTGACCGCCGCGGGAGGTGCCGACGTCCATGCCGAAGCCGTAGAGGTTTCCGTCGTCCTCGGATACCTGACGGTTGGAAGCCAGCGCGTCCGCATAGTTCGTCCAGATGTAGGGCGCATAGGTCTCCGCAAGATCATCCTCGTCCCACTCCAGCAACAGACCGTTGCTGATTGCCTGCTTGTAGTTGTCGCCGTTGTTGCCCCAGACGACGATGTCGCCGAGGTTGCCGGCCTGTGTGCGGGTCTGGTAGGTGCCGTCCTGCTCAGGAATAATAACGAGTTCAACATTGAACAAGTCCTTGAGCAGCGTGGTGCCCCAGCCAGTCTGACGACCGGAGTAGTTTGCAAGCTGGCTGTAGACTTCAATCTGGATGGGATCGCCGTCCATGTCGATGATATCGTAGATGTCGCTCGACACAGAGTAGTACGGGATGCCGGAGGGATTATCCACGGTGGTGGATTCCGCCAGTGCAGGCATAACGCCCAGAAGCATGGTCAGAGCCATCATCAAGGCCAGCAGACGGGTGAATTTGCGCATGTTTCATGCACTCCTTTCTGGTAGTGAAACTGAAGCATGTCACGTAGACATGCAGTCAACCGAAATTGGTGCGGACACAGCCGGAAGGCAACCGCGAACTTTGTCTGTTCCATTGCCCCTGCATTCTTATTCTTCGTAAGGTCAGCGTTGACAGAGGTGACAAGGGGGCTTTTCGGTCGCCCCATGCCCCCTTCAGTGCACCCCATGCTGCAACGCTGTATCGCAGCTTGAATGGACGCACTAATAATCAGCCCTTCACAGCGCCAAGCATGATGCCCTTGACGAAGAAGCGCTGCATGAAGGGGTAAACCAACAGGATCGGGATGATGGAAACCATGGCAACCGTGTACTTGACAACACGGGAGCTGAGCATATTCTCCGCCGCCTGCGTGGACAGACCGCCCGAACCGCTGACAAGCGCCTGCAGGTTCGAGGACTGGTTCAGGTAAACATACAGGCGATGCTGCAGGGTGTACAGCTCCGGCTTGGAGGACATCAGCAGCAGCGAATCCTGGAAGGAATTCCAGTTGCCGACGGCGCCGAAAATTGCAATGGTCGCCAGAATCGGCACAGACAGCGGCAGGATGATCTTCACGAAGACAATCGGCGTGTTTGCACCGTCGATGACTGCTGATTCCTCCAGCGAGGCAGGAATCGACTCGATATACGTCTTGACGAGGATGATGTTGTACGGTGCGATCATGCCCGGCAGAATGTACGCGAGGAAGTTGTTCGTCAGACCCAGCATCAGCATGTTCATGTACCACGGAATCAGACCGGCGTTGAAGTACATGGTGATGACAAGTGCGCGGTACATCAGCGAACGGTGCCACATCTTTTGCTTCGTGACCAGATAACCTGCCCACGCACTGACAATAACCATCAGCGCCGTGCCGATGATGGTACGGGCGACGGTGACGATAATGGAGGAGCCAAGATCCGCTACATCACGCAGTGCGATGTAGTTCTGGAAGTGGACGCCAATCGGCCAGAAGTTGACAAGGCCGCTCGTTACCGCGTCGTTGCTGGAAATGGTGTTGATGAACAGGTAGTAGAACGGGAACACGCACAGCAGCGTGAATATACCAAAGAGGATGTACAGGAATACGTCAAAGATGATGTCGCCTGCAGAGCGGCGAATCTTGTTGTTGTGTCCGTCATGCGCGATCTGCACCTTGCCATGACGCTTCATCGTTGTTTCCATTGCTGCTCCACCCCCCTTAAATAATGCTCTCGCCGCGCAGACCCTTCGAGATACCGTTCGCACCGAAGAGCAGCACGATACCGACAAGGCTCTTGAACACACCGACGACCGTCGACAGCGGAATCAGACCGCTCTTGATACCGCTGTTGTACACGTAAAGGTCAAGCACCTCAATGACGTTGTGGTTGATCGGGTTTTCAAAGACGAGGTACTGCTCCATGCCGTTGGAGAGGATGCCTGCAACGGACATCAGCAGCATGACCATGTACGTCGGCATCAGACCGGGGATGGTGATGTGTCGGATACACTGGAAGCGGTTCGCACCGTCGACCTTCGCCGCCTCGTAAAGCTGCTGGTCAATACCCGCGATGCCCGCAATGTAGACGATGGCGCTCCAGCCAAGTCCCTTCCATGTGCCCCAGAGGAGCATCTTCAGCCAGATGTGGTCGCCGTTGGCGAGGTAGTCTGTCGTCGCGGTAACGCCCATAACGTTGCGCAGGAAGGAGTTAATGAAGCCGTCAGTGGAGAAAATGGCAAAGGCGATGGCGTACACCAGAACCCACGAAATGAAGTTCGGGATGGTCGTCAGCGTCTGCACGACGCGCTGGAACTTCGTCGAACGAACCTCAGCCAGCAGCACGGCAAAGGCAATCGGCAGCCAGCTGGTCAGGATGCCCAGACCGGACATGATCAGCGTGTTGCGGAGCACGCGGATAAGGTCGCTGCGCGTTGCCGCATTGGAGAAGAGGTAGGAAAACCAGTAGAAGCCCACGAAGTTCTCCGAGGACAGCTCGCCGCCAACCTTGTAGTCGAAGAAGGCGAAACGCCAGCCGTACAGGGGCAGGTAGCAGAAGATGACCGTCATCACCAGCACTGGCAGGAACATCAGAAACAGACGGAATTTCTCATCCATCTCCATCTTTGCTTCCATGCTTTTCGGGATGGTGATCAGGCTGATGACGGCCAGAGCAATCATCAGTGCGCCAAGGATTACCCAGAAGAGCATCGCGCTGTCGCACGAAACAGGATCCAGCTTATCGACCTTTTCCAGCGCGTTGATCACACCCTGAATCCACTTGAGCATGCCGATGCCGCCAACCATCATCACACCGCCAACCAGTGGAAGTGCGGAGCCGAGACGCTTCATGCGGTGGTTTCCCAGCGATACGCACGCGCCTGCCACGCAGACGAACACGCCGAGCATCACCAGCGCGCAGCCGCCCATGATCACGCTGAAGTGCCAGTTCTCAATCCAGCCGCTGCGCAGGGCGCGCTTGAAGCCGTCCGTCAGCGTGCTGTAGGAAATGGCAGTCGTGAATAAGGAGGTGTTGACGTTGATGTTCTCCATCAGCCGGCCCGGGTTCACCTCCGGGAAAAAGACCATCAAACCGGCGAGCGCCGCCAGAATCCGAAGCACAATCAGGGAAATCACGGATTTCTCCTTGCCCTGTGCCGGATCGGCGATCGCTTTTCCTGTCATTGTCGCTTGCATGTTATCCCCTCATTTCTATGCGTGACGAATCTCTTTTATCAGCTCATTGTGCCGCTTCTAATACGGAAGAAGGGATGCGGTCTTGACAGGCAAACGTTTTGCTGTCAAACAGCGCTCGCGTGTCAAGACAGTTCCCGGGCGCACGCTTCAGCTTTCACCGGAGCATGCGCCGCGGGCTTTTGTTCGTTCTGTAGGGTTTTCGTGTCCTTAGGCACGAGCAGGGGCTTTCCGAGCGCCCCTGCACCCTTCGGATGCTTTTGTATGGCAGAATTCCGTCATTGGTGAGGAATCAGCTTATTCCGCAGCGGTCAGACCGGTCACAGTGAAGGAGATCACGACCGTGGAATTCGGGGCAGGCACGGTCAGGATGACGTCCTCTGCCTTGATGCTGTTGTAGTTGTCCTCAACGACCAGCTTGACGTAATCGTCGTCAGTCTGGACGACCAGACCGGTCATGGTGCGGCCGTCGCCGATCTTGATGGAGGTATCCGTGATGGTCACGTAGCCTTCCTTCACGAGCTTGGACGGGATGTCCGTCGAAACACGGAAGAAGAAGAAGCCGGTATCATCGCCGAAGCCCTTTTCGCCCATGGTCATGGTGCAGGTGTAGGTGCCGTCGCCGTTGATGACCGCGTCCTCGAAGGTCGCACCGTAGTCGTCAACCGTGCCGTCGCTGTTGGTTTTTGCAAGCGTTGCGAAAACGCCGTTGCCTGCATCGCGGCCATAGGAAGCATCGTCCCAGTCATTGCGGAAGATGTAGTTCGGGTTGGACTGCACAGCGATGTATGCGCCGTAGGTCTGCTTGCGTAGCTCGGCAACCTCGTCCTCGGTCAGCGGCTGTTCTTCCGCAACCTCGGGCGCCTTGCCGTAGATGTAATCGAAGGTCACTTCCAGGGTCTTGATGGCGGACAGGGCTTCAGCCGTCGCAATCTGCGCCGTCACACCCTCGAGGTCGCCGTCAGCCGTGCGCGCAGCTTCCGGAATCGCGGTCACCCATTCGTTCCAAATGTTGGAGCGAGTCACAACGCCCTCATCAGAGGTCGTGAAGTCCTTGCCGATTTCGATGTCTTCGCCGTTGACCTTCACGCTGGTGATGTCGATGAAGTAGCCGGGGAAGCTGCTCTCACCGTTCGCGATGCCGACCGCCAGGAAGGCGATGCCGTCAATCTGACCGTTCTCGGTAGAAGTGAAGTCAAGAGACAGGGTATAGGTGCCGGGGCCGTCGACGGTCAAAGCGTTCGTTTCAACATATTCGCCGGCGTTCCACGCGCTGTACGCCCAGCTGCTGTCCGCAAACATCAGGAAGGCGGTGTCGGTCACGGGCACGAGCGTGAAGTCGATCTCGTAGGTCTTGACGTCCTCGAAGAGCGCAGCATCCACGATGGCAGGAGACGCGCCATCGAGCGACTTGTCCCAGGAGCGAACGGTGTCGTCCGTGGGAACCTCGCTGACCCACGTGTTCATGATGTTCATGCGGGTTTCGATCTTGTCATCCGAAGAGGTGTAGCCCTTCGTGAAGGCGATGGACTCACCGTTCAGGCGGATATCGTTAATCTTGATAGACATGCCGGGGAAGAGCTTTTCGCCGTTCTTGATGCCCAGCGCGGTGAAGGAAACACCGGAAGCAGAGCCGGTTTCCGTCTCGGTGAAGTCCAGACCGACCGTGTAATCGCCAGCGCCGGTGATGGTCGCGTTCGTCGCCTTCACCGCAGAATCGTCCGTGCCCCAGTAGGAGTACGTCCAGCTGCCGTCAGCGAACATGATGTACGCGGTCGTCTCGCCGTAACGGTAGAGCGTGAAGTCGACCTCGACCGTCTGCACGGATGCGAAGTCGTCCTTGTTCACGGTGATCCAGCCGGCGTCAGCCGTCGAGCCGTCCCAGGAACGGGCGTCGGACGGGATTTCGGACACCCATTCGTTGTAGATGTTCGAGCGGGTGATCTTGCCGTCGTCAGAGGAAGTGTAGCCCTTTGTGGTTTCGATGGGCTGACCGTTGACGCGGATTTCGTCCACACGGATGGTGTAGTTCGGCAGGGCCGTCTCGCCGTCAGTGATGCCGATCGCAGCGAACACAATGCCGCTCGCAGCGCCGTCTGCCGTACCGGTGAAGTCAAGACCGACCGTATACTTGCCTTCGCCGCTCACAGCCACCTCAGTCACCTTCACGCCATCAGCGGGTTCGTTGCCGTCATGCCACCACTGGTACTGCCAGTTGGCATCGGCATACATCAGGTAAGCAACCGGTGTATCCTCCGCATCTGCCACGGGAGAAGCCACGGGCGATTCAACTGTCTCCGCAAATGCAGACACGCCCAGCAGCATAGTCAGTGCCAGCAGCAGAGCCAGAAACGACTTTGCACGACTCATAGGATGTTTTCCTCCTTAGAAACTGTATTGGTCTTTGTGTCGAGAACGTTTTCGTAGGAGCGTGAGATTTACGAAATCGTTTTTGTGTGTATGCGCACGTTCTCTGACATTTCCGAACCTCTGGGAATATTATAGCCATTTCGTGCATGTTTGTCAAGGTGAAAACATTACCTTTCCATTTTATTTTCAATATTTCATCGACTATTTTGTTAATTTTGTCTGAAATGCATCAGACTCCTATATTTTCTTTTCTCAACCGGCTTTTTTCGTTAGGAACGTTTTCGTTGGCGCTTTCGGCTTGAAGTTTCCCTTTTTTGACATGAAAAGAGGCCGTCTCGCAAGGAGACAGCCTCTGATTGGATTCATTTGATCAGCGCTTCCGCCGATTCCTGCGCAGCTCAGTCAGCCTTCACGCCGGTCAGCGCGTTGAGCAGACGCCAGCGGCGCTTTGCCTCAACCTCGCAGTCCTGACGGAGCTTCGCGCTCGCCTCGGGCTCGGTGCGCTGCAGGCTTGCGAAACGGCGCTGCCTGAGCAGGAACGCCTGGAAATCGCCCTTGGGCTCTGCGCAGTCGAGCGTCAGCGCTTCCTTGGTCGGGTCGAAGCGGTAGATCGGGAAGTAGCCGCACTGCACGGCCTCCTTCTCCATCGACTGCGTCTGGCTCATGTCGATGCCGTGAGCGATGCAGGGCGCATACGCGATGATCAGCGACGGACCGTTCCATGCCTCCGCCTCGCGCATGGCCTTGAGCAGCTGCGTGGGATTGGCGCCCATCGCGACCTGCGCAACATAGACATGGCCGTAAGTCATCGCCATCATGCCCAGATCCTTCTTGACGCCGGTTTTGCCGCCGGACATCAGCTTGGCAGAGGCACCCTTCGGCGTGGCCTTGGAAGCCTGTCCGCCGGTGTTGGAGTACACCTCGGTATTGAGCACCAGCGCGTTGACGTTCTCGCCGGACGCGAGCACGTGGTCAAGTCCGCCATAGCCGATATCAAATGCCCAGCCGTCGCCGCCGATGAGCCACACGCTCTTCTTCGTCATCAGGTCAGCCGACGCCGCGACCTCCTTCGCCAGCGCGTTGTCCTTCTCAGTGCACAGCTTGACGAGCGCTTCGCCGGTGGTTTCGGACAATTCCGCATCCTCGCGGTTGTCCAGCCATGCCTGACCGGCTTCCGCCAGCTCCGGGCATTCGGCAATCAGCGTCTCCACCTTCGCGGCGAGATCCGCGCGGCGATGCTTCATCGCGGTATACAGACCGTAGCCGAATTCCGCGTTGTCCTCGAAGAGGCTGTTGCCCCATGCAGGACCCTGACCCTTGCTGTTGACGGTATACGGGCAGGACGGAGCGCTGCCGGCATAAATGGAGGAGCAGCCCGTCGCGTTTGCGACCATCAGGCGGGAGCCGAAGAGCTGCGTCAGGAGCTTGACGTACGGCGTTTCGCCGCAGCCCGCGCAGGCGCCGGAGAACTCAAACAGCGGCGTCTTCGCCTGAGAGATTTGCACGGAGGAGGGTTCAGCCTTCACTTCAGGCAGCGTCAGCGCGAAGTCCCACAGCTTCTGCTCGGCATGCATCTTTTCTGCCGGCTCCATGGCGAGTGCCTTTTCCTTCGCCGGGCAGACATTCACGCAGCTTGCGCAGCCGGTGCAGTCCATCGGGGAAACCTGTACGCGCAGTGCACGACCTTCGAATGCCTTGCCGTTTGCCTTGCGGACGGTGAATCCTTCGGGCAGCTCGGCATCGACCGGCGGATAGAACGTGCGGATGGCAGCATGCGGGCAGACGAGGCTGCACAGGCCGCAGCCGATGCACTTCGCGGCATCCCATGCCGGTACCTGACGGGCAATGCCGCGCTTTTCGAGCTTGCTGGTGCCGACCTCTGCGAAGCCGCGTGCGTCGATGGCGCTGACGGGCAGCTTGTCGCCCTGCTGCGCGAGAATCTGACGCATGGCGGCATGTGCGGGATCGGAATTGTCGTCGGGTTCGACCGTCAGGTCAGCCCATTCATCCGGAACGTTCATCGGGCGAAGTGCCTCGCGCGTATGCTCGATGGCGCTGATGTTGTCCGCGACGATCTTGTCGCCCTTGCCGGCGTATGCCTTGCGGGCGGAATTTTCAAGCAGCTCAACCGTCTCCGCCTCGGGCAGGAAGTCGTTGAGGAGGAAGAAGGACGTCTGCATGACGGTGTTGATGCGTCCGCCCAGACCGCTTGCCGCGGCGATGGCGTCAGCGTCGATGCACCAGAGCTTGGCGTGCTTCGTGGCAATCGCCTTGCGCAGGCGAGCCGGAATTTCGGTGCCGACCGGCAGGTTCAGCAGCACGCGGCCGCCTTCCTTCACGCTGTCTGCCACAACCTGCTGATTCATCAGCGAGGGCTGGTGGCACGCGAGGAAGTCCGCCTGGCCGATCAGGTACGGCGAATGAATCGGGTTGTCGCTCACGCGCAGGTGAGAAACGGTGTAGCCGCCGGACTTCTTGGAGTCATAGGAGAAATACGCCTGAACATGCTTGTCGGTATGCTGCGCAATCAGCTTGATGGAAGCCTTGTTCGCGCCGACCGTACCGTCGGAGCCCAGGCCATAGAACTTGCAGCGGATCGTGCCGGGGATTTCCAGCGCGAAGGTCGGGTCATACGGCAGGGACAGCTTCGTCACGTCGTCATCGATGCCGATGGTGAACTTCTGACCCGGCGCCATGGAATCGAGCGCATCGTAGATGCCCTTGACCATTGCAGGGGTGAATTCCTTGCTGCCCAGACCATAGCGGCCGCCGGTGAGCTTGACGTCGCGACCGGAGGAAGCGATAGCCGTGCAAACATCCAGATACAGCGGTTCACCCTGAGAGCCGGATTCCTTCGTTCTGTCAAGGACAGCGATGGACTTGACGGTTTCAGGCAGCGCCTTGAGCATTGCCTCGGCGGAGAACGGACGGAACAGGCGGACGCGAACAACGCCGACCTTCTCGCCCTTTTCCATCAGCACGCGGACGGTCTCCTCGACAGTCTCTGCACCGGAACCCATGATGACAATGACCTTTTCCGCCGCCGGATCGCCGGTATAGGAGAAGATGCCCAGCGGACGACCGGTGATGGCAGCCACGCGGTCCATGTACTTCTGCACGATTTCGGGAACAGCGGCGAAATACGGATTTGCCGCTTCACGTCCCTGGAAGTAGATATCGGGGTTCTGGCTCGTGCCCTGCTGATGCGGATGATCAGGATTCATGGCGCGGGCGCGGAATTCGGCAACCTTATCCCACGGCACGAGATCCTTCAGTTCATCCGCCGTCAGGGCGTCGAAGCGCTGAATCTCATGGCTCGTGCGGAAGCCGTCGAAGAAGTGCAGCATCGGAACGCTGCTTTCCATCGCGGTCAGATGCGCAACGACAGCCAGATCGGATGCTTCCTGCACGGAAGAGCCGCACAGCATACCCCAGCCGGCCGCGCGAACGGTCATGACGTCGCTGTGGTCGCCGAAAATCGACAGGGCATGATACGCCAGTGCACGCGCCGCCACATGGATGACGCCGGGCAGCAGCTCGCCGGACATCTTGCACATATCCGGCAGCATCAGCAGCAGACCCTGCGAGGCGGTGAACGTTGATGCAAGCGCGCCTGCGGACAGCAGACCGTGCAATGCACCGGCCGCGCCGCCCTCGCTCTGCATCTCGACCAGCGTCATCTGCTGACCGAACACATTCTTCTGTCCCTGGCGGGCCCATTCATCGCAGTTTTCAGCGATCGGCGTTGAAGGGGTAATCGGATAGACTGCCGCTGTTTCACTCAGCAGATAGGCAGCCTGCGCGGCGGCAAGATTGCCGTCGCCGATCATCTTTTTCATTGGAAATCGCACCTCCGTTTTTGATATCAGGTTTTAGAGGGTAACATCAAAAGACAGACATGTCAACGGCTTTTCAACTCCTCTGCATCTGTCCGTTGGCTTTCGCTTATGTGCCGTGTCTGCCCGGCGCAATTCGGAAAACGCACCCACCCTGCGTTTTTCTGTTCTGATTATAGCACACATTGATGCAAGATGCAATCTTTTTAGCCAAACCAATTTTATGAGCGAATCTGCTTCCTTCCTCCATGCGTTCTTGCATTTGCAGGCGTTTCCTGCTATACTTCAGGCAGCATCCGTATGAAAAGGAGTATCATGATGTTCCGCACACTCTCCGTGTCCCGACCCCTTCCCGCCGCAGAGCGCGTATACCGATATATACAATCTCTTGACGGCAAATGCCTGACCGGACAGATGGAAAGCCTGTGGTGCCGCACGTCAGAGCATGAAATCAACTACCTGACGGACGTGACCGGCCGGATGCCCGCGGTTCGCGGACTTGACTTCATGGACAACGACTTTCTGGGCGTGACGCAGCGTGCAAAGGACTGGTGGGCACGCGGCGGCATTCCCACGATTTGCTGGCACACGGGTGCCGATTTGTCCTCCGGCTATCCCGAATGCAAGGCGAGTGAGATGGACTGGGATGCCGTCTTCGTTGAGGGCACTGAAGCAAACCGGCGCCTGCTGGACGGCTTCGACCGTGCGGCGGTGTACCTTCGCAGGCTGTGCGATGCAGGTGTACCTGTGCTCTGGCGCCCATTTCATGAGATGGACGGCGGCTGGTTCTGGTGGGGACGCGGCGGCGCGGAGAATTTCGTACGGCTGTGGCGGCTGATGTACGAGCGATATTCGCAGGTGCACGGGCTGAACAACCTCATCTGGGTGCTGGGCTTTTCCGATGCCTCTGCGAATTTGCGCCCATGGTATCCCGGTGATGACACGGTTGACATGCTCGGCGGCGACAGCTACCGCGGCGGCGCACAGGGAGAGCTGTATGCCCAGTGCCGGCAGCTTGCGCCGGACTCCATGCCGATTGTGTTCCATGAATGCGGCGTGATTCCGACAAGGGCGCAAATGACGCAGGAGCATGCACCATGGGCAATGTTCATGACGTGGCATACCTCCTGGCTGACGGATGAGAAACAGGGGAATACAAAAGAGCACCTTCGTCAGGTGTATGCGGATGATAGCTTCGTAAAGCTTCACCAACTGCCCGACTTCACCTGAAAACGGTTCAGGGGTGTCTCTCCCCTGCAGGCTCAGGGGCAGCGTCCCTTGCCGGGGTTTGGGCAATGCCTCAGCAACGCAAATCCACGATGCAAAAATCACCATCCTCGCCAAGCGAGCGCTGAACAGTGAGGTGAACGCAGTACGCGAAACGTCCTCAACGCAGCACACGGAACCGCGTTGTCGCCCAAGCCGGACGCACAGCAAAAAACAGCCCGAACCTGCTGACGTTCGGGCTGTTTTCCCTGTACGGCCTGTTGCTGACTGCCGCTCAGGATGGAAAGGGGAAAAAGGAGGAGAAAAGGAAAGGAAAACCATAGGGGCAACGCGCACAATGATCTGGCTCATTCGCTATGCGGTTCCGCCTTCTATGTCAAAGCGGACATGCCACCAGGCGATTCCGCTGGATTTGCCGAAGCGGTTGCTGTTCGCCTTCTGTCCTGGCCTTCCCGCCTGACAATGGTATGATAGCAGTTTTTTCTGTTGTCATCCTGAAGAAAATGTGATAGATTGATGAAAGCTGCTTCTTTTCCTGTCAAAAAAAGCCGCCTCACACGGAGACGGCTCGATCCGCATGGTTTAAGGTGATGCCATACAAATGAGGCAGCACGATGAATCGTGAATTATGTGCCGGATACGATTGCAGAAATCGAAGGTTTGCCGGATGTAAATCGAGCTTTCCGCCTTGACCGGCGAAATAAAGCTTTGTTTCACCGCCGCAGATGGCGCAAAAGGCATATTCAGAGGTGCTGACGAATTGTGCGTATTGCCTTCATCAGAAGGGCAGATTTTCGCCGTCCTCACTGCCTTCCTCAATTTCAGGAAAAATCGGCTTATGGCACTTCGGGCAGAGCGTATTCTCATCGAAGTCGATGTCAGACGCGCGGAAGGTCAGCTCCTCGCCGCAGTTCGGGCAGACGTAGACGATCGTTTCATCAAACTCCCCGTCGTCCTCCTCATCGTCCGGATCCTCGTCGTCACAGTCCTCACAGTCGCACGCACCGTCCGCGTCATCGTCTTCCTCTTCTTCATCTGCGTTGTAGAGGGCTTCCTCCATGTCCGAGAGATCCTGATCGATGGATTCGACATATTCCTCCAGTGACTTCTTTTCCTCATCGAGGCGCTGCATCTCGTCAGCCATCTCGCCCATGATGCTGAGGATCTCCATCAGCAGCTTATTGCTGTCCTTGTCCATGTTGAGCTTCATGCCTGCTGCAAGACCCTTCAGGTAGCTGACGCGGTCCGTTAAACTGCTCATATTGATGTCCTCCTATCATACACAATCAGCCCGGAGGGATTGCTGCTCTCCCCGGGCTGATGATGGTCATATTATGCGCGCTCCATGTACTCGCCGGTACGGGTATCGATACGGATCATGTCGCCGGTGTTGATAAACAGCGGCACCTGCAGGGAGTAGCCGGTTTCCAGCGTAGCGGGCTTGTAGGTGTTGGACGCGGTGTCTCCCTTGAAGCCGGGCTCGGTGTCGGTCACCTCAAGCGTGACGAAGTTCGGCGCTTCCACGGAGAAGGGAGAACCCTTGAAGAAACGAACGGTCACATTCGTGCCTTCCTTAACATAGGGGATAGCATCCTCAACCTTGTCCAGCGCCATGGGGATCTGGTCGTAGGTCTCGACGTCCATGAAGTAGTACAGCTCGCCGTCGTTGTAGACATACTGCATTTCCTTCGTTTCGATCACAGCCTTGGGCATCTTGTCGGTAGGGTTGAAGGAACGCTCGACCACAGCACCGGTCATCACGTTCTTGATCTTGGTGCGGACGAACGCCGCGCCCTTGCCGGGCTTGACGTGCTGGAAGTCAACGATGGTCCAGACGCCGCCGTCCCACTCCACGGTAATGCCCTTTTTGAAATCGCCAGCAGTAATCATCAATCAATTCCTCCAATGTTGTTAGGGTTTCGAAAATGCTTGGGTTCGCTGCACAAGCGAAGCAGTACGATGGGCATCGCTGCTGAAAGGTGCGGCGAATCCCTATGTCTAAATCCGACAAGGCGGATCCAGTCGCAGAGAAATCCTGCTTTTCGGGTGCAGACCAACAAGCCCGGTGCACAGGTGCACGGACAAATATATTCTATCACACTTTTGCCGGATTGAAAAGACTTTTTTCATTTCAATTCGCGGATTCAGTCATTTTTTTCTGCAAAAAAGCCGCCGCACCCATTCAGGCGCAGCGGTCGTGGTTCCATGATTACAGCACGAGGAAGTTCAGCTGCTCAAGCAGCTCTCTTGACAGCTCAGGCATTCCTTCCAGCTCTTCGATGATGGATTCCTCAGCGGTGGTTTCCGTCGCATCTGCGCGGAGAGTCGCCGGCATCGTCTTGCCGATCAGCTTCTCTGCGTAGGCATCCAGCGTTTCCTGCGTCAGGTCTTCATATTCGCCATCCAGCTTCAGCTCGATATCAGCAACCTTTTTGTCGTTATCGATGAACATACGGATGTTCAGGCGCGCTTCTGCATTGAGCACCATCGAGGTGCTGAGAAGCTGCAGATCAGCATCCTTCTCTTCCGCCTCCGCTTCTGCTGCAAGATCCGCGTCGGTCGCAACGTTCACGACAGCCTCGACATCCGCATCAGCTTCAACATCCGCGTCCGCATCGGTATCAGCGTCAGTGTCAGCATCAACGTCAGCCTCGGCATCGATGTCCGCATCTGCATCAGCATCAGCATCAGCATCAGCATCAGCGTCCGCTTCCGTATTCACGTCAGCGTCAGCATCCACAACGACCTCAATTTCCGCGTCCAGCGTTGCTGCCGCATCAAGATCCGTTTCGGTCGCTTCAGTCTCTTCCACGGGTTCGGCAGCAGGTTTCTCGGTCGCTTCAACGGTCTCGCCGTTCAGCGCGCGCTGCACCTGTTCGAGGTTCTCCATCAGAACGCTTACCTGCTCGGACACCTCGTTGAGGTAGCTCTGCGCAGTCGCCTGATTTGCCTTTGCCGTCTCCAGCTCTGCGGTCAGCGTTGTATTTTCTTCCGTCAACGTGCTGATCTGGGCTTCCAGCTCGGTCACCTTTGCGGTGGACTCATCAAGCGTCAGCTGTGCCTCGCGGAGGTCATTCTGCGCAGCTGTCAGCTCTTCCTGCATGGTTTCCTTCTCTGTGATAGTCTGCTGCAGCTCAGTGCTGCGCTCCGTCAGCTCGCTGTTGACCTGGTCAAGCTGCGAGGACAGGTTGTTCGAGTTGACGAACAGCACGACCATCACAATGACTGCGACGACCAGCACAATCAGCAGGGCGAACAGGGATACCTGCTTCTTTTCGGCAGGTGCATTCGTATTGTTCTGATTTTCGGACACTGGAATCATTCCTCCTAAATTGATCGGATAACAGGCTATTTGACCGAGGACTCCTCTGCCTGCGTGAGGAGCTCTGACGCGGCGTCCACCTTCGCCTGAATCTCCTGCAGTGCCGTTTGAAGCGATGCAACGGAGATTGCCGGCTGTCCGTCAAGACCCTGCTGGACGAAAGAATCCTGCTGCGCCGTCAGCGCTGCAATCTGCTCGGTCAACGCGGCGTTTTCCTCGCGGAGCGCCTTGCGCCGCGCACGAAGCTCCTGCTCACGGGCAGAGGCTTCCTCCGCCTGCGGCTGCACCTCGGCAAGCTGCTCACGCGTTTCCGGCAAATCCACCTGCACCTGCGCATATTCCACCTGCTGAAGCTCCAGCCGCGCCTCCGTCGCCTCAAGCGACAGACGGGTCAGCCGGATTTCCTCGCTGACAGATGCCTGATGGATGGCGCTATAGCATAGCACCACGCACAGCGCACACATGACCGCAATGAAGCAAGCCCGAAAGCCCTTCGACAGCATATCGTTTCCTCCTCCGCGTCATGAACGGAAAGCTTACATTTTCATTGTACCATAAACAGGTTCAAATTGCAAAGTATAATCGTGCAAAATGTCGCATTCAATCCCAAAATTTACAGTTTGTTAAAGTCGTCACGCATTTTCTTCCGGGCTTTGCGGCTCTTCCTCCTGCGGCGGAATCTGCCTCTCTGCCGTTTCCGACAGGCTCTTTGCAAGATAGGCAACGTTTTCCTCGCGGCAGACGGTATCGCGCGATGTGTGCAGCCGGCCGGTCACCAACCCGACGCCCGTGCTGTGATGATACGCAGAGATGCCCACGCCGCAGGAGAATTTGCGGTAATCGCCCGCGCCGCGCACACGAATCCTGCTCCAGAAGCCTGTCTGCACCCCAAACTCCGCCGCATTCTGCTCGAGCGCGTCCCGAAGCACTGCGTATCCCGGCTTATCCTGCGCCAGCTTCGGCGCGGATACGATGAAATGGTCGCCGTCACCGATGCAGTTCAGGTCAACCAGCAGCTGCATCGCCTGAATTTCGACATGCTGCTGCGTGAAGTACTTCGCGCCCCTGCTGCCCGTCTCCTGATTATCAAATAGGATGAACGCCGTGCTTTCCCGCGCCTCAGGGGACAGCCGCGCCATCGTTTCCAGCAGTGCCGCCACGCCCGACGTGTTATCGTTGGCGTTATGCGGATTCGCCTTGCCGAACATCATCAGCAGGACAATGCACAGGAACGTCAGGAAGAATGAGAGAATCAGCCAGTCGCCATTTTTCGACAGCAGCCCGACCGCACAGCCGACAAGCAGTGAAATCAGCAGCAGAGCCAGCAGAATCACGAGCTGCGACAGCGCATACACCGGAAAATTGCGCGGTATCCGTATATCCGGAATGCCGATCGTCGCCGCAGTGTCGTAATGCGCGGAGATGATAATGCCTGCGTGCTGCGGGTCGCCGGCAACGATGTTGCGCTGTCGCACCTTGTCCTTGCGGTTCATGCCGTCGACATACGGTCGATAGCCCATTTCACGCATTTTTGCAAGTACCCACTGTTCAAATGCGCGCTTCTGCTCCGCCGACTTGCGAACGGGATACAGGCTGTCAATTTCCTCCCGAATGCTCATATTCTGTCCTTTCTGGCGATGATTTTTTCATAAGGGACAACGTCCGTGACGGTCAGCGTATCGCCGTCAACCGTGAAGCGGATGTCGTTTTCGCCGTAAGGCACGCCGTACACGCGCTCCGGCTGATGCTGATAGGCCGGTCGCGGATCCTGCGCAAGGATTGCCAGCACGGCAGGAACATCCTCTGCCGGAATGCGCGCACGAAGCTGCTCCGGCAGGATAACCTGCAGCGCGTGCGCCTTCTTTTCCTCGGCAAAGCTGCCCCGTGCGTCCGGCACGCTGTCCGCATACGGCACATACGGCTTAATATCGATGACGGGCGTACCGTCCATCATGTCCGCGCCAGCAACGTGCAGCACCACGCATCCGTCTTCCTCCACGACCTTCAGGAGCCTGACGACCGTCAGACCGATTTTGTTCGGCCGGTACGGCGAGCGCGTTGCAAACACGCCCATGCGCGTATTGCCGCCAAGCCTCGGCGGACGCACGGTCGGACGCCATTGCTCGCGCGCCGCCTGGTCGAATTCCCACAGCAGCCACAGGTGCGAAAAACCCCCGATGCCCCGAAAAGCCTCGCGGACGCCGTATTCCGGCTCCATCACGACGCGCGACACCGCCGGAACAAGTCCGGATTGGCGCGGTACGCCGAATTTCTCCCGATAGCCATTGCGGATGTGCGCGATGATCTCCATGTGTGTTCTCCATCCGATTCCGCCGGTCATGGAGGACTTCCGACCATTCGCGGCGAATATTGAAATGATGATTTCCTGCAAAAAAGGAGGCGGCATGACCGCCATGAGTGAAAGCAATCAGCGGAGGCGCAGACGGTCGGTTCCCGACTTCTCCATGGTTCCCGACTCCTCGATGGTTCCCGACCCTTCCATGCTTCCCGACCCTTCAATGGCTCCCGACTTTTCCGACCCTTCATCTGCTCCCGATTCATCTGACCCCGACTATTCAACGGTTTCCGGCTTCTCCTGTGAACCCGAAGAAACTGCCGAACCGGAAGCGGTCCGCAAGCGTCCGCACATGCCAGCTCCCCATGAATCCTTCTGCGCTACCCATGCGCTGCTGTCCTCCCTCTGCGAACCGAAACCGCTGCGCAGACCGCATTCGCTCATCGACTGCGTCAACATTCTGCTTGATTTGCTGCTGTGGCTGCCGAAGCTCGCAGTTTCCACGCTGCGCTATGCGCTTCGCTATCTGCGCTCTGCCTTTCGGTATGCGCTGGAGGGCTCGTGCTCGCTGACGCACGCGTTTTTGATGTGCCCCTATGCATGGCTGCTGATGTATCTGCTGCTGGCAGCGCTGTCCGCAGGCGGTGTACGGCTGCTTCGGCAGCTTTCCGCCGTTGCCGGCAGCTCGCTTGCATTCTCGCTGGAAAGACTTTTTCTCCTGTTCGGCGGCTTCCTGCTGATGCTCCCTGCGCTGCTTTGGGGCTGCTGCCTGCTCTGGCTGTTCTGCACAAGGCTCGAATACTGGTGTCGCTGGCATCGGCTCGTGTTCCTTGTTCTGCTGTTAATTGCGTTCGCCGCGCCGCTGCTTTACCGCCTGTCGCCGCTGTTTCTGCTTTTGGTGCTGCCTCTGCTGATCGGGCTGATTTCCGGCACCCTGGTAACACGCCGGACTTCCGAATCCATCGACGCCCTCATCCGATACTTCATGCAGCGGGAAGAGCGAGCCCTTCTCCGCAAGCGCGGCCTGCATCGGATGGTACGCGTCACGGAGGTTGTCCCTGACCGCGCCGTCCGCAGGGGTGTACACGGATGCGTGCTGGTGATTTCCTGCCGTCATCCTGCAACGGGGGATGCGGTCGTGCTCGTCAGCAAGCCGGTGTTTCAGCCCTATCAGGCAGGGGATCCGGTGCATGTGGTTTTTCATCCGACAGACCCGACCATCTATCGGATTGATGCGGAAACGCCGTTGCCAAAGAGGTGGAAGAGATGATTTCTTCAAACTCTTTTCTGTGTTCAGGCAGCTTCCGGAGGCTTTGTGATCGCTCCCTGAACCCCTTCGCAATGCACGCCCATGCCTGTTGGGAGATTTCTCGGCTAAATGTCATTCTGCCGTCATCGTCTGATGATTACCTGTGCTCCCTGACAGGGCATGTGAGCGCCGCATCGACCGCCTTTGCGATTTCCGGCACCTGAAGGGACATCAGCTCGCCTGCATCGCACCTCCTGGTGATTTCGGGGTCAATCGGCAGCTGACAGAGCAGCGGCAGATGATGCTTTTCGGCAACGTCTGCGGTCTTACTTTCACCGAATGGATACAAACGGCGTCCGCAGTCCGTGCACGTGATATAGGACATGTTCTCCACGAGACCCAGCACCGGAATATTCATCATCTCCGCCATCTTGACCGCCTTCTCGACAATCATGCCGACAAGCTCCTGCGGGCTGATAACAATCACAATCGCATCCACCGGCAGCGACTGGAACACCGTCAGCGGCACATCGCCCGTTCCCGGAGGCATATCGACATACAGGCAATCCACATCGCCCCAGGCGACATCCGTCCAAAACTGCTTGACCGTGCCTGCAATCAGGCTGCCGCGCCAGATAACCGGGTCGGTATCGTTCTCCAGCAGCAGGTTGATGGACATGACCTTCACGCCGCCTGCCGCCTCGTTAGGCAGAATCCCCTGCTCGCAGCCGACCGCCTTGTCATGCACACCGAGAATCCGCGGCATGCTCGGTCCCGTGATGTCCGCATCGAGTACGCCGGCGATTTTTCCGCGGCGCGCCGTTTCGCACGCCATCAGACCCGTCACCAGCGATTTGCCGACGCCGCCCTTGCCGCTCACGACACCGATGACCTTCTTGACTCTGCTCCCCGCATTGGCCGGTGCCAGCAGGCTTTGCGGCTGCTGACGCGACGCGCAGCTGCTCCCGCAGGAGGAGCAGTCATGACTACATTCTGACATACTGTCCTTCTTTCCGTTCCGCCCGATTCGGCGGACTGCATCCTGTCCGCGGCAGATTGCTCCTCCGCGAACGCTTAAAGAAAAATAATTCGCTCTTTTTTCCTGCATTTCCTTCTTTTCAGCAGGGAAAACAACGTGCGCCGTCGAATTTATATTTCTTGCGAATGGATTGGAACAAATTGCCCTTTCTGTTCGTCTAATCAGATGCAGGAAAACTGCGTTCCGCTTTGTTTGATGGATGAGAAAGCATCCGCTTTTCCCGCATCACCAGCGACCGCATTCGCCTCTCCGCTCGCGCCGAGGGAGAAAGTGGAGGTTTTGACCATGAAGAGAAACAGCTCCGGAAATACCAGCCGCCGCAGGGCGAAATTCGCCGCGCTGTGCGGTATTTTGGCGTTGTCCATGACACTGACGGGCTGCTTTGTTCCGCCGGATGATCTTTCGGGCGACCTTTCCAACTCCGGCGTCATTTATAACACGGCCGTCATTTCCGCACCGCCGCGCACGGCGACGCCCAGTCCTTCGCCGTCAGATGAGCCGGAAGCAACGTACAATTTCGACACCAGCACTGCAACGCCCACCTCATCCTCCGGCGGCATCGGCGTATACACCAACGGCGGCGTGACCGTCATTGGCACCGCAACGCCGACAAGCGGCAGCGCTGCGACCAACAGGCCGACCGCGACGCCCACGCCGACGTCCACCGTCCTCAAAAAGGGTGCCTCGGGTGACGCCGTCAAGACGCTCCAGCGCCGCCTGAAGCAGCTCGGCTATTACACCGGCTCCGTTGACGGCGACTTCGGCGACGCGACCGAAAAGGCTGTCCGCGCCTTCCAGGATCGCAACAATCTTTACGTTGACGGCATCGCGGGCACGTCCACCATGAACAAGCTCAACAGCTCCAATGCCGTAAAGGCATCGACCGCGACCGCCACGCCGCGCACGACTGCCCGTGCGACCGCGTCAAAGCAGCCTTCCGCGACCGCCACGCCGAACCTGTCCACCGACTACTACCTGAGCATCGGTTCGTCCGGTGCCCGCGTCAAAACACTTCAGACCCGTCTGATTTCGCTCGGCTGGATGTCCGGCAAGGCTGACGGCAATTACGAAGGTGCAACAGAATACGCCGTCAAGGCGTTCCAGGCGAAGTACAAGAGTCTCTACGATGACGGCATCGCCGGTCCGTCAACGCTCAAGACGCTGTATTCCTCCTCCGCAGTCAAGGCCAGCAGCCCCGTTTCCTCCATCGGAACGACGCTTGAATCCGGTCAGTCCGGCGATGCCGTCCGCGCGATGCAGAAGCGGCTGAAGTCGCTCGGTTATCTCTCCGGCACGGCTGACGGAAGCTTCGGCGATGCCACAAAAGCCGCCGTTATCGCCTTCCAGACTGCCAACGGTCTCAATGCCGACGGCAAGGCAGGCACCGCCACGCTCAACAAGCTCTATTCGTCCTCTGCGGCCGCGGCAGGCTCCTCCTCGTCAAATACAACGCCGTCCACAACCACATCGCCTGACGGTTACACAACGCTGTCCGAGGGCGACAGCGGCACAGCCGTCAGGAAGCTCCAGCAGGCGCTGAAGAACAAGGGCTACTATTCCGGATCGGTCGACGGCAAGTACGGCACCGGCACAACCGCCGCCGTTACCGCCTTCCAGACCGCAAAGGGACTGCGCGTTGACGGAAAGGCAGGTCCTGCCACGCAGCGCGCCCTGTATGCGTCCAGCTCTTCCGATTCCTCCGGCACCACGTATGAAACGCTCCGCCCGGGCGATACCGGCACCGCCGTCAGGACGCTCCAGCGTGCCCTGAAGGACAAGGGCTACTACACCGGTTCGGTTGACGGCACATACGGCACATCAACCGCCACTGCCGTCAAGGCATTCCAGACGAAGATGAGCATCACGCCGGTTGACGGTATTGCGGGCGATAAGACGCTCTCCATGCTCTACTCCTCCTCTGCGGTCAATGCCGATGAATATGCTACACTCCGCCCGGGCGACTCCAACTCCGCTGTCCGCTCGATGCAGGCGACACTCTACGAGCTGGGCTACTATGACGGCTCCCGCGACGGCGTTTACGGTGCCACCACGCAGGATGCTGTCCGCGCCTTCCAAATCCGCAACAAGATTTCGCCGGTTGACGGCGTCGCAGGCAACAAGACGCTCTCCGTTCTCTACAGCGGCAATGCCATCGCTGCTGCCGCCAAGACCACGGAATACACCACCCTGAACGTCGGCGACCAGGGCGATGAGGTCGTGCAGATGCAGGACAGCCTGTATCAGCTCGGTTACCTCTCCGTTGTTACCGGCTATTATGACAGTGCGACAGTTGCTGCCATCAGGAACTTCCAGTCCAAGAACGGTTTGACGGTCGATGGCGCCGCCGGTCAGGAAACGCTGTCCGTGCTTTACGGCTCCAACCCGAAGTCTGCCTACTAATTCAACATTCTTTCGGGACTGTCCCCTCGCGAGACAGTCCTTTTTTAATAGGAGGAATCATGCGCAAGCGAATCATCATCCTGCTCACCTTGCTGCTCATGCTGACCGTTTCCCACGCCGAATCGCTCCCCTATGCCGGGGACACGGTACTGACCTCGCACACAGCCTCCGCCGCCGAGCTGTCCCTGCGCGATTACCTCTATCCGCGTCTGCTCGCTCAGGAGGAGAACATCGACCTTCCGGGCGGCACATCCTTCGACCTCCTGAGCCAGACCATGAACGACCTGACGCGCAGCTACCCGGAGCTTTTCGTCGTTGACGTAACATATACCATCCTCTACGAGCGCACCGCCCCTGACATTGCCACGGGCGTTCGACCCCAGTACCGGTGTATGCTGTCCGAAGCGCAGTCCCTCCGGGCACAGCTGCTTGAAGCGGCTCAGGCATGGCTGAGCATAACCGCTGATCTTGTCGGTCTGCACGACCTGCTGATTTCTCGCGTATCCTATTCGGATGACACCGCATGGTGCGCAACGGCAGTCGGTGCGCTGCTTGATGGTCAGGCAAACTGCGAGGGTTATGCGCAGGCGCTGACGCTGCTGTACCGGCTTGCGGGCATTCCCTGCGGTCTCATCGAAGGTCAGGCGACATCATCCGATGGCGTCACAGCCGCCCACGCATGGAACATCGCCAAAATAGACGATCCCTGCCTGATTGATGCCTGCTGGGATGATTTGGGCGACCTCGCCGCACACTGGTACTTCGCGCTGTCCGCAGAGGAAATGGCTGCAGACCACCAGCCGGACGACAGCTGCGTTTGTCCGGACACGAGCGCCGCCGTTGGCTACTATGTGTCACACGGATTGACGGTCAGCACGCGCGATGAGTTGGAGACATTTCTCTCGCGGCTGTTCAGCGGCGAACCCATCGAAATCGCGCTCTCAAACGACCTGTACGCCCAATGCACCGCCGATCCGAATCAATTCCTGACCGCGTATCTGGAGCAGACGAACGTGTACGGTCAGTTCAGCTACAGCATGTATTCCTTCGACCTCCGGCAAGTGATTCTTGTTATTCCGGCGGAATAATTCAGCTTCAGGGGAGCAACAGATCAGTTGAAGCACGTGGTCGCCCCCCTTGACCCCTTCGGCACCATGCTTAGTTTCACTTCCATCAATATTTTTGATTGCAGCTCCCCTTTGATACTTTACACGGTCAATGCACGCTGTCTGCTTACAGGTTTCTCCTATGAATGGCCAATTTTCCACTTGACATTTTCCTTTCCATTTGCTATAATAAATCACGGTTTTGAAGAAGCCTGTGCCGTAGACAGCCGGTATCCGCATGGATGTAAAGGAGTTCGCTCCGCCTGCCGAGGTGTGATGGATATAGCATGATTTTGCTCGTCCCTTGCACCTGTTGCAAGGGTTTTCTTTTACTTTCAAACCGTTAAGGAGGTGCAAGAAATGAGCAAGGTGCATGAGGTAAAGCCCGAGAAGGTTGCAGCTGTTGCTGACATCGTCGACAAGCTGAAGAATGCCCAGTCTGTGGTGATTTGCAGCTACAGCGGACTGACTGTGGAGCAGGTGACTGAAATCCGCAAGCAGTGCCGTGAAAGCGATACCGCTTACTGCGTCCTCAAGAATCGTCTGGTTCTCCGCGCACTGCAGGAGGTCGGCGTTTCCGGGCTGGATGATCTGCTCAACGGTCCGAACGCTTTCGTGTTCTCCATGAAGGACGCTGTGTCCGGTCCGAAGATCATCAACGACTACATCGAAAAGAACAAGCTGGAGAGCCTCAAGATTACCGGCGGTCTGCTGGGCACTGAGGTGCTTGATGTCAATGCTGTGAAGCATCTGGCAAACCTGCCGAGCCGCGAAGTGCTGCTGGCAAAGCTGCTTGGCTGCATGACCAACACCGTGGCGAGCTTCGTCCGCGTGGTCGATGCCATCCGCAAGCAGAAGAACGGCGAGGAATAAGCTTCGCCGCATGAGGGTTCGTCCCTCGCACAACCATCAAAACAAATCCAATCCGATATCAACCGAAATAGGAGGCTGAATCAACATGACTCATGAAGAGATCATTGCCGCCGTCGAATCTATGACGGTGCTGGAGCTGGCCGATCTGGTCAAGGCTATGGAAGAAAAGTTCGGCGTGTCCGCTGCCGCGACCGCTGTTGTTGCTGGTCCCGCTGCTGGTGCTGCTGCCGCCGCTGTGGAAGAGAAGACCGAGTTCGACGTGGTGCTGAAGTCTTTCGACGCCGCTTCGAAGCTGAAGGTTCTGAAGCTGGTTCGCGAAGTGTGCGGCCTGGGTCTGAAGGAAGCAAAGGACTTCGTCGAGGCTGTTCCGAACGGTCCGAAGACCGTCAAGGAAGCTCTGCCGAAGGAAGAAGCCGAGAAGCTGGCTGCCCAGTTCAAGGAAGTCGGCGGCGAGTGCGAAATCAAGTAATCTTCGGATTGCTCGAATCGAACTGCAATGCAAAGGGGATTGTCTCATCGCGAGGCAATCCCCTTTTTTATGCATTTTTACTGTAGCTGAGCGAAATAGGCTCTGCATTCGTCCGCATCGTGCGAAATCTGATTTTTCAGCGCATCGATGCCGTCGAATTTCTGCTCCGGCCGCATGAATTTCAGGAACGTCAGCCGCACATTCCGACCGTAAAGAGAAAGGAACTCATCAAGCACATGCGCCTCGACCGTCACAGGACCATCCGGCACGGTCGGATGACGCCCGACATTCACGACTGCCGGAAAAATGCCGCCTTTCGTCTCCAGATAGCAGGCATAGACGCCGAACGCAGGCAGTGCCTTGTTTTTCGGGACGCTGATATTTGCCGTTGGGTAGCCCATCGTCCGCCCGAGCTGCTTGCCCTCAATGACGCGTCCGGTCATCGTATAGCCGCGGCCAAGCAGGTTGTTGACGCTGTGAATGTCGCCCTGTGCCAGCAGCCGCCGAATCCGCGTAGACGACACCGTTTCGCCCTCAATCACGACCTCCGGCACAATCACTGTACGGAAGCCGTGCTTCTTGCCATACTCCTTGAGCATTTGCCCGTTGCCGCGTCCGCCCGCGCCGAACGTGAAATTAAATCCGCAAACAACGACAACCGGCGCGTACTCCTCGACCATTTCCGCCATGAAGTCCTCAGGCTCCTGCGCGGCGCGCGCCTTTGTGAAGGTTGTGACGCACAGTCCATCCACGCCGAAGGACTGCATCACTGCCGCCTTTTCCGGCAGCGTCGTCAGCATCGGCGGCGTCTTCTCCGGTGCAAGCACCTGCAGCGGATGCGGCGAAAACGTGCATACCGCCAGCGGATAGACCATCTCCTGCGCCAGCTCATCGCCGCGCATCAGCAGCGCCTGATGACCGCGGTGCACGCCGTCAAACATGCCCAGCACCAGCACGCACGGGTTCAGTCGCTTAGGGTCACGGATGATTCGCATAGTTTTCCTCCTTGTCCGGTGGAAAGACGCATCGCCAGATGAGCTCGTCCTGCACTCTTGCCGCAATGCCCCGGAAGTGATTGCGCAAATAAATGCGCGCTGCCGCACCGGATTGCAGCTTCTCTGCGCCCTTCAATGCACAGATGGGCAGCTTCACACCGTTGACAACATGCTTTTCAAAGGAAGCCGGTACATCCAGCCGAGGCATGTGCCCGATGCCGATATCCATGGGCAGAAGCATAAGCGTCCCATTCTGCTGATGCTGCGCGATTTCCTCCAGCGTCATGGCGGTATCAAGCGTGAACACGCCGCTTTGCGCCCGAAGCAGAAACCGCATATGGGCCGGACAGCCGGTCAATTTGCCCAAATCATCGCAAATAGAGCGAATATACGTGCCTCGACCGCAGCGGATGGTCATGCGCACGCCGTGCTCTGCCGTTTCCTCATGCACGTTTATGGAAGACACATGCACTGTGCGCACGGGCGCTTCGACCTGTTCGCCGTCACGCGCACGTTCGTAAAGCGGCTTGCCGTCCTGCTTGATGGCGCTGTAGATGCTCGGTCGCTGTTCAATATCGCCGATGAGATGGGCTGCCGCCTCGCGCACCTGCCCGATAGTCGGGTAATTGCTTCCCGTTTCGGTGATGCGCCCTGTCGCATCCTGCGTATCCGTCGCGGCACCAAAAGCGCATTCTGCCACGTACATTTTTTCCTTGTCCACCAGATAATCAAACAGCCGCGCCGCGCGCCCGAGCATCACCGGCAGCACACCAGCCGCCTCCGGATCGAGCGTTCCTGCATGCCCGACATGCTTCTCGCCTGTCATGCGCTTCACATAGCCAACAACAGCGGCACTCGTCATACCCGGCGGCTTGAGGACATTCAAAAAGCCGTTCATGCCTGCGGTTCTTCCTCTTCGCGGTCAGGCTCATTCTTGCGCGCTTCCGCCAGCACCTGCGCGATATGCACGCCATAGGCGATGTTTTGGTCGCTGATAAACTGCAGCTCCGGCGCGGTGCGGATGAGCATCTGATGACCAAGCTCGCGGCGGATAAAGCCCGCGGCATTCTTGAGCGCCTTCATGAGCGGCTCGCGGAGGTCATCCTCAAGAACCGAAACGTAGATTTTGGCATAACGGAGATCGCGGGTAACTTCCGCGCGGGTCACGGAGAAGGTGCCTGTGACGCGCGGATCGTTCACATCCTCGCGGATGATGCGGTCGACCTCGCGGCGCAGCTCCTCGGAAATTCGGTCAATGCGTTGATAGCTCATTGTATCCTCCTGATAAAAAGGTTTGAAAGGGTTGAAGACCCTTTTCCGGGTGCAGGGACATCGTCATGCAGGCAATGTGACAAGTGGACATGAAAACAGACAAGGTTCGCGATCGCACCTGCACCCTTCGCAATGTACTTTTCCGACACAATCACGGGAAATGAAACGGACGAAGTCCACAGCTAAGAAGGTGAAAAAAAGAGGCAGGGAAAGCCATCTGAAATTGACTTTACCCAGCCTCCATTGATGCGATTAGCGCGGGATTTCCTCCATGATGAAGCACTCGACGACATCGCCTTCCTTGATGTCGTTGTGCCCATCCAGGCTCATGCCGCATTCAAAGCCGGCAGCCATGTCCTTGACGTCTTCCTTGTAGTGCTTGAGGCTGCTGAGCTTTCCCTCGAAAACAACGACGTTCTCGCGCAGCAGACGCACCTGAGCGTTGCGCTGCACCTTGCCGTCGGTCACGTAGCAACCGGCAATCACACCGGCGCCAGTGATCTTGAACACGCTGCGGACCTCTGCGTGACCCAGCAGCACCTCGCGGTATTCGGGCGCAAGCAGACCCTTCATCGCCAGTTCCATGTCCTCAATCGCCTTGTAAATGACGGTGTACAGGCGGACATCGACCTTCTCGCGCTCCGCCGCTTCACGCGCAGAGGCATCCGGACGAATGTTGAAGCCGATGATGATGGCATTGAACGCGCTGGCGAGGTTGACATCGTCCTTGGTGATTGCACCGGCCGCGCTGTTCAGCACATGTATCTTCACTTCATCGCTGCTGAGTTTTTCCATCGCCTGCTTGACTGCCTCGACAGAGCCCTGCACGTCCGCCTTGATAATCAGGTTCAGCGTCGTCTGCTTTCCGCTCTCCATGTTGGAGAACAGGTTTTCGAGGCTGACCTTCGCCATCGATGCCTCGCGCGCAGCCTTGAGCTTAGCCTTGCGTTCCTCGGCGACCTGCCTGGACAGGCGGTCATCGCCGACAGCCTGCATTTCATCGCCTGCGGACGGAACTTCATCAAAGCCCATGATTTCCACGGGTGTCGACGGACCGGCTTCCTTGACCTTCTCGCCGCGATCGTTAATCAGCGCACGGACACGACCGCTTGCCAGACCCGCGATGATGTTGTCGCCGACATGCAGCGTACCGTTCTGCATCAGCACGGTAGCCAGCGGACCGCGTGCCTTGTCCAGCTTTGCCTCAATGATGACGCCGCGACCCAGACGATTCGGGTTTGCGCGCAGCTCCATGGTATCCGCCTGCAGCAGAATCATTTCGAGCAGCTCGTCGACGCCCTCGCCGGTCTTTGCGGAAACGGGGCACATGATCGTGTCGCCGCCCCAGTCCTCGCAGACGATGCCGTACTTTGTCAGGTCGGTCTTGACGCGCTCGGCGTCCGCATCCGGCTTATCCATCTTGTTGATGGCGACAATAATCGGCACCTCGGCCGCCTTGGCGTGGTTGATGGCTTCGATGGTCTGCGGCATGACGGAGTCGTCCGCCGCAACCACCAGCACGGCGATATCCGTCGCCTGAGCGCCGCGGGCACGCATGGCGGTGAACGCCTCGTGACCGGGAGTATCCAGGAACGTGATGTCGCGGCCGTTCATCTTGACCGTGTATGCACCGATGTGCTGCGTAATGCCGCCAGCCTCGCCCGCGGTGACGCGGCTCTTGCGGATATAGTCCAGCAGGGAGGTCTTGCCGTGGTCAACGTGACCCATAATCGTCACGACCGGCGGACGTGTCTCGAGGTTCTCCTCAGCGTCATCAAAGTTCTCCGCAGTCAGTTGGTCTTCAGCGGTGACCTCGGGCTTCTTCTCCAGCGTAATATCAAAGTCAGCGCACACCAACGAGGCGGTATCAAAGTCAATCTCGCTGTTGATGGTCGCCATATTGCCCAGCAGGAACAGCTTCTTGATGATTTCCGCGCTCGTCTTGCCGATTTTCTCGCACAGGTCGCGGACGACAATCGTATCGCCGTTCATGTACGCGTGCTCGATCTTGATGGGCGCCATCATCTGCTGCGCGGACGGCTTTTTCATGCGGCTGCGCTTACCGCCGCGCACCACATCGTCGTCATATCCGCTGTAGCCCGCGTCACGGCTGAGCTGCTTGCGGTTGCGCGCCACATGCTCCGGATCGTGCTGACGGACGTAGTTCTTCTTGTTCGGGTCGTAGTTGGAGACGCGCTCCTTACCCATGCTCGGCGTGATATCCGGCACAGACGGCTTCTGACGACCCATGCCGACACCTGCCGGACGACCGTTCCCCGAACGGGGCTGCATGCCGCCCTGCGGACGTGTGCCCTGCGCACCCTGCGGACGCGCGATGAACGGACCATTGCCGCCCTGACGCGGCTGGAACGTGCCGTTACCCGGGCGATTGTTCGGTGCACCTTGCGGACGCGCGATGAACGGACCGTTGCCGCCCTGCGGACGCTGTCCCTGCTGCCCCTGAACTCCCTGCGGACGCGCGATAAACGGACCGTTGCCGCCCTGACGCGGCTGGAACGTGCCGTTTGCCGGACGATTGCCCTGCGGACGCTGTCCCTGCTGCCCCTGGGCTCCCTGCGGACGGGGCTGTACGGGACGCGGCGGACGGATGACGTTCGGCGCCAGACCGACCGGCTTCTGCGGAAGCGCCTGACCCGCTCGCGAAATAATCTGACCAATGGCAGGCTTCTTCGGCGCTTCCTCGGTCTTGGGTGAATCAGCTTTGGTGGAATCACCCTTGACGGCATCGCCCTTGGCTTCGGGCTTCGCCGCTTCCTGCTTTACCTCGTTCTTCTGCGCGGGCTTCGGTGCCTCTGTCTTCTGCACAGGCTTCTGCTCCGCCTTCTGTACGGGCTTTGCAGCCTCCTGCTTCGCCTCGTTCTTCTGCGCGGGCTTCGGTGCCTCTGTCTTCTGCACAGGCTTCTGCTCCGCCTTCTGTACGGGCTTTGCAGCCTCCTGCTTCGCCTCGTTCTTCTGCGCGGGCTTCGGTGCCTCTGTCTTCTGCACAGGCTTCTGCTCCGCCTTCTGTACGGGCTTTGCAGCCTCCTGCTTCGCCTCGTTCTTCTGCGCGGGCTTCGGTGCCTCTGTCTTCTGCACAGGCTTCTGCTCCGCCTTCTGTACGGGCTTTGCAGCCTCCTGCTTCACCTCGTTCTTCGGTGCTTCGACCTTCTGCACAGGCTTGACTTCTGCCTTGGTCGAATCGTCCCTGGGTGAATCACCCTTGGGGGAATCCGCCTTGGTGGAAACCACCTTTTGGGAATCACCCTTGGCGTCAGCCTTCACTTCAGGCTGCTTTTCATTCGCCTTGAGGGCAGCGTTCACGGCTGCCTGTTCCTCCGCGTCGAGCATAACGTAGGCCTTGGAATGGTCGGAAATGCGCTTTTCCGTCTCTGCGCGCTTTTCCTGCTCCGCCTGCGCGTTGCGGGTCTTGACAAACTCGTTTTCGAGCGCACGCAGCGACTTCGCCAGTCCGTCCGCTCCCTGACGAACACGAGAGGCGTCATCACGCACCTTCACGGCATCCGTCATCAGTTCCTTGATTGAATCCTTCAGTTTCACCTTCGTCATTCGACGCTTGCACCCCCGCCATGATTTTCCGATTTGATTGATTGTCCAAGATTCTCGTGTGCATCCTCGTGAAGATTCTGCCTGATTTGCTCCGCCAGACCGCCCTGCGCAACCGCCATGGCTACACCCGGACGACCCGTCGCTTCATGAAGGAGTCCCTGCGGCAGCATTGCCAGCAACACATGATTGTGTTCGCAAGCGCTGCGGTATTTATCCTGAGTGGCTTGAGACGCGCCGCTGTCGAGCAGCAGAATCGCGCAGCTCCCGCCACGAATGCTTTTCAGGCAGCCATCCTCACCGAAGGTCGCCTGTCGTGCCCGCACGCACAGTCCCATCAGACCGCGCAGCTTATCCTCTCTCTGCATCTGCGTCAGGTATCCTCCGCTTCTGCTTCTGAGAGCTTCGCCAGCTCCTGCCGCAAGCTCTCCGCAACTTCGTCGGTGAGCTGAACCTCGAGCTGACGTTCGAGCTGCTTCTGACGGATTGCCCGCATCAGGCAGCTTTCCTGTCGGCACACGTAAGCGCCGCGTCCGGGCTTTTTACCGCCCGAATCCATCGAAACCGTACCGTCCGGTGCGCGGACGACGCGGATCATTTCGCGTTTTGGCTTGCTTTCGCGGCATCCGACGCACATGCGCATCGGAATCTTCTTCGGCTTCATCAAGGCTCCTTTGGGCGGTGCATCCGGGTTCGGATTCGCCGCCGAATCTCTTTTTTCCTCTATCCTCTGCGATGATCGTGAACCAAGGGGGCTTTGCGTTCGCTCCCTTGACCCCTTCGCATATCCTTCCAGGTCAGCTGGTTGCTATTGCTGTTATAAGGGGGCACGAAAACGAACAAAGTCCGTCGTATTACAGCGTGTCGTCCTCGTCCATCTGGATGTCAGTCATCTCATCGATTGCCTGATAGGGCGCGAACTGCGGCTCGGCAGGCGTTTCCTCGGCCTGCGGCATGACGGCGGCAACCTGCTCGGCGTACTGGGACTGGCTCTTGATGTCAATCTTCCAGCCGGTCAATTTCGCGGCAAGACGCGCATTTTGCCCTTCCTTGCCGATGGCGAGCGACAGCTGATTGTCCGGCACAACCACGATGCAGGAGTGCTGACCGCTTTCCTCGGTATACACCTCGCGGACGTTCGCCGGATTCAGCGCGTTGGCAATGAATTCCGCCGGATTTTCGCTCCACTTGATGATGTCGATCTTCTCGCCGCGCAGCTCGTTCACCACACGGGTCACGCGATCGCCGCGCGGACCAACGCAGGCGCCGACCGGATCAATCAGCACATCCGTGGAATGCACCGCCATCTTCGTGCGGCTGCCCGCCTCGCGAGCAAGCCCCTTGATCAGCACCTTACCGCCGGCGATTTCAGGCACTTCCATCTCGAACAGGCGCTTGACGAGATTCGGATGCGTCCGGCTGACGCGCACCTGCGGTCCATGGCGTTTCGTCGTGTCATCCCCGCGCTGCACCTCGAGCACGTAGACCTTCAGGTGATCATCGATATCGATGTTCTCGCCCGGAATCATCTGATCCGCCTCAAGATAGCCGTCATCACGACCCATCAGCTCGACCAGCGCGCCCTTATCATCCAAACGACGGACGACAGCCGTCAGAATTTCATTCTCCTTGTCGGCATATTCCTCGTACACGCGGCCGCGCTCTGCCTCGCGCAGGCGCTGCATAATCACGCCCTTGGCGGTCTGCGCGGCGACACGCAGGAAGTTGCGCGGCGTCACGTCCTCCTCGACAATGTCGCCCATCTGGTAGGTATCCTTGATTTTGCGCGCCTCCTCGATCGAAATCTGATCGACGGGCTTTTCGACCTCTTCAACGATCAGGCGGCGGATATACACGTGAATCTCGCCTGTCGCACGGTCGATCACGGCGCTGATGTTGTTGGCGGAGGGTTCGTCGCCCTTGGTGCAGTTCTTGGCGTACGCCTTTTTGAGCGCATCCTCGACTGTCGTAAAGAGCATTTCCTCGCTCAGATCCTTCTCCTTGCAGAGCGCGCGGATTGCCTCCACCAGCTCCCGATTTTGGTTACCCGCCTGCACAACAGGCGCTGCCTTGGTCTTTCTCATGAATTCTGCTCCACCTTTAAGCTTATGCTGTTTTGAATATTTATTCGTCTACGCGGACGCTGCCGGCATCATCATCGCCGGACAGGTCGACGGTTTCGACACCCGACATATCCACCACGGGCTTCACGAGCGATGCGGCACGGCGTGCAATGCGCTTTTCCTCGCCACCGATCAGCAGCACCATGTCCTGCTGATCGAAATCGGTCAGGATGCCCGTGAACAGCTTCTGACCATCCATCGCCTTGAACAGGTGAACCTCCACCTCATCGCCGATAGCGCGTTCAAAGTCGCGATCCTTCCTGAGTGGACGGTCGATGCCCGGTGAGGACACTTCCAGAAAGTCGAAATCATACGACTCGACAAGCGGCTGAATCGCACGGTGATACCGTTCGCAGTCATCCAGCGACATGCCCTCCGGACGATCTACATAAATCCGCAGAAACTTGCCCGTGCTTTCCTTGTCCAGGCAGACATCCACCAGCTCATAGCCCAACTCGTCCGCCAGCCGCTGACATTTCGGCAGCACCACTGCCGTCAGCTCTGCCTTCGCCATGCGCCTCACCTCTTTCCGCAATCATCTGCAGGCAATCAAAAAGAGTGGTCCCCATCACCCGTCGGCAATGCAGCAGCCTGTGCAGACATACCAATGCCCACCACACAGCCGTCCCAATGCCGCCAAGCCATGTCCACTCTCAGATGACAAGCCCTTCTTTCTGCATTCCGCAACACCGGACTGACCCGGCTGAAAAACGCCAGCCCCTTTTACAGAGCAGCGTCATGGTTTCACACCTGCCAGTATAACACACATTTTTCCGGAATACAAGCATTTTTCGCGCTTCGGCACAACATTTTGCCCCGGAATCCGCCTGATTTCTTTCTATTTTTCTGTCGTCACGGTCAGATGTGTCCCGTCCGTATGGATGCAGATGGTGCCGTGCTCATCCGTACGCAGAATTTCAGCGCCCGTTTCCGCCAGCCGCATGAGCGTTTCCTCCGCCGGATGACCGTAGCTGTTGTCCCCGTCGACGCTGATGACGGCGTATTCCGGCGCGACAGCATGCAGGAATGCGCTGCTGCTCGACGAACTGCTGCCGTGATGCGCGACCTTGAGCACATCCGCATCCAGCCTTGCCCCGTTCGTCAGCAGTGCGCGCTCCGCCTCCCATGCAGCATCGCCGGTAAACAGGAAGGACGTTTCGCCGCAGTCCACGCGGATGATCAGCGAGGCGTCATTGACCCCCTCGAAGCCCTGCCCGTCTGACAGGAACGTCACGACCGCGCTGCCGAGCGGAAAGCACTCTCCCTCGGTCGGGATGGTGATGGTCAGACCCTGCGCCAGCGTGTATTTCTCCAGCGAACGGAACGCGCGTGAATCCCATGATGTCACCGAACAGTACACGTGCGACGCGGTGCAGGCATTGAGCGCCGCCGCAAGTCCGCCGATATGATCGTTATGCGGATGCGTACCGACGATGACATCGAGTTGGGTAATCCCGAGCGTATTGCGCAGATACGCATAAATCATCTGACTCTTCGACGCATCGCCGCCGTCAATGAGCATCGCGTGTTCGCCGCTGACGAGAATCGCCGCGTCGCCCTGCCCGACATCGAGAAAGTACACCGTCAGCTCGGTTTGTACCGCTGTTTCCGTCTGACGCACGCAGTCTCCGCCCAGCAGAAGCAGCAGCAGCGTCAGCAGTGCCAGCAGCGATTCGATGCGCAGACGCGCTCGCGGCATGTTCACCGGCTTCCCGTGCTGCCGAAGCCGCCGCGGTTGCTGCCATTCAGGTGCTCCACCTCGATGAACTCCGGCTTTTCCATCTTCTTCACCAGCCTGAACTGGCAGATGCGGTCGCCCTGACGGATGACCGTGTCGCGCATCGCCAGTGCCGGATAGCGCCAGATATCCTCATCGCCGCAATAGCTGTTGTCAACGATGCCGATGCTGTTGACCTGAATGATGCCCCAGTTCCTGAAGGTCGAGCTGCGCGGCGCAACATGAGCTTCATAGCCTTCCGGCATCTGTACGGAGATGCCCAGCGAAATCAGCCGATATTCCCCTGCCTTCATCTCGACTGTTTCCGCCGCGCGAAGGTCAATCCAGTCGCCCTGCTTTAGCGGCTCAAGCTTCTCCGCGCCCTCATGATAGCGAATCAGAACCTTCATTTCGTCTCTTCCTTTCCGCTCGCATTGATGCACCAGTGCGTCATTTTTCGCAGGCTTCCGACAACCTCTGCCAGCACGCGCACCGTCTCGTCAATCTCCGCTTCCGTCGTGTCGGTTCCCAGCGTCAGCCGCAGCGAACCCTTTGCCTCATCGCACGACAGCCCGATTGCCATCAGCACGTGACTCGGGTCAAGGCTTCCCGCCGTGCACGCCGAGCCGCTCGACGCCGCGATTCCGTCCAGATCCAGCCGCAGCAGCACTGCCTCGCCCTCGATGCCGTCAAACGACACGTTCAGATTGTTCGGCAGACGTTTGTCCTTCGCTCCATTGAGGCGCATCGCCGGAATTCGCTCCGTCAGCCCGTTTAGCAGCCGATTTCTCAGCCGCGTCATACGCACCGCGTTTTCCGCGAGCGAATTGACCGCTATCTCAATCGCTTCGCCCAGCCCGACAATCGCCGGAACATTTTCCGTGCCTGCCCGATGCCCGCGTTCCTGCGCACCGCCGTGCACAAGCGAATCAATCGTCACGCCGCTGCGGATATACAGCGCCCCGATGCCCTTCGGCCCGTGGAACTTATGCGCCGACAGCGACAGCAGATCGACATTCAGGTCGTCCACAAGCAACGGCATCGCACCGACCGCCTGCACCGCATCCGTGTGAAAGAGCACGCCGCGTTCCCTGCAGATACTGCCGATTTCGCTGATGGGCTCAATCGTCCCGATTTCATTGTTCGCCGCCATCACGCTGACAAGCACGGTATCCTGCCGAATCGCGTGCCCGACCTGCTCTGCGGTAACGAACCCCTCCTTATCAACCGGCAGATACGTAACCTCCCAGCCCTGATTTTCCAGCCACCGGCATGTATGCAGGACAGCATGATGCTCGATCGCTGTCGTGACGAGATGACGTCCCTTCGCCTGATTCGCGAATGCCGCACCCTTGATTGCCCAGTTGTCGCTCTCCGATCCTCCTGCCGTGAAATAAATCTCCTGCGGCTGAGCGCCAAGCGCCGACGCTGCCTGCCGGCGTGCCCGTTCAACCGCCTTCTTCGCGTCGCGGCCTGTGCCGTGAATCGCTGACGCGTTGCCGTAGCATTCCGTAAAATAAGGCAGCATTGCCCGAAGCACCTGTTCAGACACCGCAGTCGTTGCCGCATTGTCCAAATAAATCCTGTCCATTGCCTTCACCTGCGAAATAAGAATTCAAGGGTATTTTACCATGGGCCGTCTCGGTTTGTCAATCATTTGTTCGCATAACACGCCATGCGTTTTTATGCGGTGCCCTTGCAAAGGTCAGGACTTTCTGGTATACTATACCAGTGAATAGTTGACAATTAGTACAAAAAATGCAGGAAGGTAACGCATCGGTCACACCATACGGTCGTTCATGCATTCGGGGGGAGGACAAAAGAAATGAGGAAGAGGATTTTCGCGATGCTGCTGGCAGCGCTTTTGTGCATGGGCACAGCGCTGGCTGAGGACTGCAGCAGCGGTCATGATTGGGATGCTGCAACCTACACATGGTCGGCTGATCACAGCAGCTGCACCGCCACGCGCATCTGCAGGCGCAACAGCAGCCACGTCGAGACCGCGTCAGCCAAGGTGACGAAAAACACAAGGCAGCCTTCGTGCGAAGAAAAGGGCAGGACAACCTACACGGCAACCTTCAGTGCGAATTGGGCAGCCACGCAGACGGCGAAGCAGTCCATCAGCAAGTTCGGTCACTGGTACAGCGCGTGGGTCTACATCGGCGCGAACACGCACAGCGCCCTGTGCAAGCGCAGCTTCTGCCGCGATGGCCTGATGGTCGGCTGCGAGCGGTATGCCTGCACGCTTCAGTCATCCGGCGAGGAATATTCCTTCACCATCTGCCCGATTTGCGGCGCAGTAAATTCAAAGGCGCGGCTCACGCAAAGGGACGGTGTCTCTGCCGCCGCGATGACATTCAGCGTGCCGAAGGGCGACCTGGTCGTGCGCACAGGCACGCTGGAAAACGGCGAAAAGCTGATGACCATCTGCTTTGAGATTGTCGGCATCTCTGCACGAGCCAAGGGCACCATCCGGTTCTCGATGCCCGAATCGCTGCTGGAGGGCTGCGATCTGAGGCTGCTCCATTCTGACGGCACGGAAACCGCTGTCCCCGTCACGGTCAAGATGGGGTATGCCTCCTTCAAGCTTGACTTCGGCGCAAAGGATGCAGCCAGCGTGATGGTGCTGCATATGATCCCTGCTCAATCATCCGACTGAATCATCATGAAAAACCGCCGTACCAGCAATGATACGTACCTCCAATACCGGTTGTCCAGTATCGGGGGATCATATCAGCTGGTGCGGCGGCTTTTATTGGGCAGAAATTACGCCTTGCTGCTCTCGCGCGTGTAGTTCAGCAGACCGCCGTAGAGGATGCAGCCCTGCTGGCGGTGCGTCAGCGGCATGAGAACGGTGTAGTCCTCGTTTTTCGTATCGTTATGCAGCACGAACTCACTGCTGCCGTTCTCGACAAGCTGGCGGACATTCGGCAGCGACAGCACATCGCCCTGCGCGATGCGGTCATAGTCTGCTTCGTCCCTGAATGTCAGCGGCAAAATGCCATTGTTGATGAGGTTCGCCTGATGGATTCGTGCGAAGGACTTCGCGATGACTGCACGAATGCCCAGATACAGCGGCACAAGCGCAGCATGCTCACGGCTGGAGCCCTGACCATAGTTGTTGCCGGCAACGAGCAGACCGCCGCCGACTGCCTTTGCACGCGCCGGGAAATCCTTGTCCACAGGCGTCAGGCAGAAATCAGACAGATACGGCACGTTCGAGCGGAACGGCAGGAGCTTCGCATCAGACGGCGCGATGTGGTCGGTCGTGATGTTGTCCTCCATCTTCAGCAGCACCTGACCGGAGACGCTCTCCGCAAGCGGCTTGCCGAGCGGGAACGGCTGAATGTTCGGGCCGCGGACGACCTGCACCTCATCCTCATGACCGGGCTCGACCGGCGGAATGACGAGGTTGTCATTGACGGTGAACGTTTCCGGCATCGGGATATCGAGGTCAATATCGAGGCAGCGCGGGTCAGTCAGCACGCCGGTCAGCGCGGTGACGGCGGCCGTTTCGCAGGACACAAGGTAAATGCCGGCGGATTTTGTTCCGCTGCGGCCGTAGAAATTGCGGTTATTCGTGCGGACGGACACGGCGTTCGTGCGCGGCGACTGACCCATGCCGATGCAGGGACCACAGGCAGATTCAAGGATGCGCGCGCCTGCCGCGATCATGTCCGCCAATGCGCCGTTGCGTGCCAGCATCGTCAGCACCTGCTTAGAGCCGGGACCGATGACAAGGCTGACATCCGGATGCACCGTCTTGCCCTTCAGGATACGGGCGACGCGCATCATGTCGGTGTAGGAGGAGTTCGTGCAGGAGCCGATGAACACCTGATCGACCTTGATCGGACCGCATTCTCTGACGGTCTCGACAATGTCAGGCATATGAGGCTTGGCAACGAGCGGTTCGAGCGCGCACAGGTCGATGTCGATCATCTCGTCGTACTTCGCATCCGCGTCCGCCGCAAGGGCTACGAAGTCCTGCTCACGCTGCTGCGCCTTCAGGAAGGCATGCGTGATTTCGTCCGACGGGAAGACGGAGGTTGTCGCGCCCAGCTCAGCACCCATGTTGGCAATCGTGGCGCGCTCCGGCACGGACAGCGTCTTCACGCCCTCACCGATGTATTCCATCACCTTGCCGACGCCGCCCTTGACCGTCAGCCGGCGCAGCACCTCCAGGATGATATCCTTCGCTGCGACGCCGTAGGAGAGCTTGCCGTGCAGGCGAACGCCCACAACCTTCGGACAGGCAAGATAGTATGCGCCGCCGCCCATCGCGACCGCAACGTCCAGTCCGCCCGCACCGATGGCCAGCATTCCGATGCCGCCGCCGGTCGGCGTATGGCTGTCCGAGCCCAGCAGCGTGTAGCCCGGTACGCCGAAGCGCTCCAGCTGCACCTGATGGCAAATGCCGTTGCCGGGCTTCGAGCAATAGATGCCGTGCTTCTTCGTGACCGTCTGAATATAATAGTGGTCATCTGCGTTCTCGAAGCCGGTCTGCAGGGTGTTATGGTCGATATACGCCACGGACTTCTTCGTCTTCACGCGGCTGACACCCATTGCCTCGAACTGGAGGTACGCCATGGTGCCGGTAGAATCCTGCGTCAGCGTCTGATCGATGCGGATGGAGATCTCCGTGCCGGGGATCAGCTCGCCGCTAAGCAGATGCGCCGAGAGGATTTTCTGAGTCAGGTTCATAGACATAGGTCAAACTCCTTTGTTTGGTTCCGTTTCACGCTCCGCACGGCAATGTGCGAATCGTCTGCATCACAGAGACAGAAACATCATACCGTTTTTGCAGCGATGCGTCAACCGTTCGCGAGCGAAAGTACAGAAAAAGCGCAGTTGGCGTTTCGCCCCAAGCCCCGGCACGAACTCCGTCCCTGCACGCTTTTCGTGATCGAGTTGAGCGCACTTTCATACAGGCTCCGCGTGATTCTTATTTTCCCCTTGACAAATGCGATTTCCCTGCTATACTGAAATCAAATCAGTTCCTATTGTAAATACTTACAACAGAAAGGGGATATCACCCATGCTGCACGCCAATCCGCTCCTGCGCGACATGAGCTGCGACAAGAAGTTCATCACCGTCGGCGAAATCATGCTCCGCCTGACACCGCCGAATTACGAGAAAATCCGCATGACAAATACCTTCGAGGCATCCTACGGCGGCTCGGAGGCGAATATCGCGCTCGCGCTCGCGAACCTCGGCATCGACAGCACCTTCTTCTCCGTCGTGCCGGATAACTCGCTGGGCAAATCAGCCGTCCGCCTGCTGCGCTCCAATGACGTGCACTGCACGCCGGTGATTCTCTCTACGCCTGCGGAAACGCCTACGCACCGTCTTGGCACGTACTACCTCGAAACCGGCTACGGCGTCCGTCCGAGCAAGGTCATCTACGATCGCAAGCACTCCGCCATGGCGGAATACGACTTCTCGAAGGTTGATCTGGCTTCTCTGCTGGACGGCTTTGACTGGCTGCACCTCTCCGGCATCACGCCCGCGCTTGGGGCGAACTGCGCCCAGCTGACGCTTGATTTGCTCAAGACTGCCAAGGAAAAGGGTATGACCGTCTCCTTTGACGGCAACTTCCGCTCCGCACTGTGGACTTGGGAGCAGGCGCGTGATTTCTGCACGCTCTGCCTGCCGTATGTGGATATCCTGCTTGGCATCGAGCCGTACCACCTCTGGCGCAATGACGATGACCATACGCAGGGCGACTGGAAGGATGGTGTGCCGCTTCAGCCCTCGTATGAGCAGCAGGACGAGGTGTTCCAGCACTTTGTCGAGCGCTACCCGAATCTCCGCTGTATCGCACGGCATGTCCGTTACGCCCATTCCGGCTCTGAAAACAGCCTGAAGGCATTCATGTGGTACGACGGACATACCTTCGAGTCGAAGCTGTTCACGTTCACCATCCTTGACCGTGTCGGCGGCGGCGACGCGTTTGCCTCCGGTCTGATTTACGCGATGATGCACGACTACAAGCCGATGGATATGCTGAATTTCGCCGTCGCGTCGAGCGTCATCAAGCACACGATTCACGGCGACGCGAACATCACGGACGACGTCAGGTCTATCCGCAACCTTGCCGACATGAATTACGACATCCGCCGCTAAGCATCATGGATGAAAAGAGAGCTGCCCATTACCACCTGCCCGGCTTATTCGAGTTTTACGACCTGTACCGCCTGTTTCTGCCGCTGTTTGAAGCGCATCGGGAGTATTTCTACGGCTGGTGCGACATCGGCTCGCTTTACGGCGCACCGTCTGACTGCCTGTGGGGCGGCGGACGCGTCAGCGAAAGCATCTGCAAGCCGCGCGATGCCGTCAGTCTCGCACGGAAATACGGCATTTCATCGCGGCTGACGTTCAGCAACTCTCTGCTGCGCCCTGAGCATCTGTCCGACTCACGCTGCAACAAGCTCTGTGCGCTCCTGTCCGAGGGCGAGCCCCTGTGCAACGGCGTGATTGTCCATTCCGAGCTGCTGACGGCGTATCTGCAAGCGCAATACCCGAAGCTGTATCTTGTCTCCTCGACGACGAAGGTGCTGACAGCTTTTACGGAATACCTGCGCGAAGCCGAGCGCCCCGAATTCCGCTATATCGTTCCTGATTTCCGGCTGAACAAAGCGTTTGACCGGCTGAATACCCTGCCGCAGCCGCTGAAGGACAAGACGGAGTTTCTCTGCAACGAGTGCTGCTCCTTCTCCTGCACCGAGCGCAAACGCTGCTATGAGGCTGTCAGCCGGAAGAACCTCGGCGAGGATGCGCCGGAGCATCGCTGCACCGCACCGCATGCGCAGGACGGTTACCGCCTTTCGCAGGCGATGCGCAATCCCGCCTTCATCAGCATCGAGGACATTCAGCGCATCTATCTGCCGATGGGCTTCACGGAATTCAAGCTCGAGGGACGCGGGCTCGGCAGTGCGATGGTATTTGAAATTCTCCTCTACTACATGGTCAGACCCGAGCATCAGCTGGAGGTTCGCGAAGCCATTTATCTCGATTCGATGCTGGATTTGTTCTGAGGCAATACCGGAAGGGCTCCTGCAAAATTGCAGGAGCCCTTCTTATACCTGGTGCATTTCGCGGTATTCCATCGCTGCAAGCCATTCCTCTCGGCCAAAGTAATGGATGCCGTCGCGAATGTAAAAGCCGATGCGTCCTTCGCCGTACAGAGTTCCTGTCTGCGGTACATCCGGTGCGCAAATGCCCTGCAAGCCGAGCTGTTCGTAAGCCGGACTTGCGGCGCAGGCAGCAAGCAGCATCGAATGCGGCGATGCCCAGCGGTCGCGTGAGGCGCCAATCATCAGCAGGTGCCTCGGGGCAATCAGGCTGAGCAGGAAGTGCAGGTCAAACGGCAGGGCTGACGCGTCCAGCGGACGGTCGAAGAAGGCTGGACAGAACCAGTAGCGCGTATATTCCCTCGCCAGATCGGCAAACTGCTCGCATTCCGAGCCGCGATACAATCCGCCGGCATTCACGCCGACCGTCAGGCTGAACCGCGGGTCGTTCGCACCGCACCAGAGCGCCGTCAATCCCAGGCGCGAATGCCCGATGACGGTCATGCGCTTCCCGTCGATTTCAGACAGCGTCAGCAGGTAATCCGCGATGCAGTGCGCTGCGAAAGCCCATTCGCCGATTTTCCCCCAGCGGCTGCTGCTGACATCGTCAGACAGCTCCGCCATAGGCGATGCGGCAGGCTTGCTGTCATCCTTCTCGATCTCCTCGTAACAGACCGATGCAACCGCATAGCCGCGGTCGAGCAGCTCCTCCGCCATACCGCACGCCGCCTCATTCGGGAAATGCAGGTGCACGAACACCGGCACCGGTCGGGCGGCCTTCTTCGGGATGGTCACGCTGAACGGAAACTCCGCCTGCACGCCGTCCTTCTCCAGCGTTGCACGGAGAAAACGGCTGATGCCCTTGCCGCCGCAGGCCTCCTCGTCTGCGGAAATCAATGGAAAGGACACGCGGACATTGTCCGGCCAGCAGCCCAGAAATTCCCGGCGAAGCAGCGCAAGCTTCTCCTCCCGCCGTTCCTGCGAGGCGTCAAGCGCGGGCAGCTCCCGGGCCAACAATTCTTCCCCGATACTCATGCCTGCTGCTTCTTTCCCCGCGTTGCCTTTTCCTTCTCCTTCAGCTGGCTCTGCCACTGCTTCGGCGCGATGCCCACAATGCTCTTGAAGGTGCGGATGAAGTTGCAGTAGTCATTGAAGCCGGAATTGGCGCAGACGTACTCCACAGTATGTCCCTGCGCCAGCAGCGTCTTGGCATAGAGAATCTTCTTGACGAGGATGTAGCGGCGAATCGGGATGCCCATTTCATGCGAGAACGTCGTGGAAATATGCGACTTGGAGTAGCGGCATTCCTCCGCAAGCGCGCTGATGGACATTGGCGAATCGATGTGGCTGTCCACATAGGTCACAATCTGATGCACGAGCGGCGACTGCTGCAGCGGCGAGGTACCCGTTTCGCGCCAGTAAATCTTGTTGATGGAGATCAGGTGGCGGATGAGCATCGCAATGGCGGTCAGGTCGTCGCCGAATTCGGCGCTGCCCCAGAGCGCGGCGATGCGCTTGGCGGTATAGAGGTACTGCTCGATTTCCTCCTCGGTGAGCTGAATGATGTGCTTATGCTCGGAACGTGCATTCGTGAAGCAATCCAGCAAATTCGTCCGTTCGGTGTTGTACATCTGGATGATGTTCGGGTCGAAGTGCATGGTGACACGGCTGTAGGGCTGGTTGGAGTCGTTGATGGACAGGTGCCAGTCATCGCTGGAGAGCAGCACAAGCGAACCGCGCGTCAGCGGGTAGCGTTCGGCATTGATCAGCATGCTTGCCTGTCCCTCCAGCAGGAGAAACAGCTCATACTTCGGGTGGCAGATGTACTGCGGGTCGATTGTTTCCACCTTGTTGGTGAAATTGCACTCGACCAGATAGTCAAGATTCTTCATATAGGCTCCTTTCATTGCGAGATGGTGATTACAGAATCATTCGCCAGAAAAATGAAGACTCCTGCCTGAAAATAGAATTTTTTGGAAAAATCAGCGTTAATTACCGCAAAATATACCGTAATTATCGTATATTCATGCTTATTTGACTGCGCCGGTAATGCCCGATGCAAAGCTCTTCTGCAGGCAAGCAAAAATCAGCAGCGTCGGGATGGTGCAAATCGAAACAGCCAGCAGAATCATGCCGTAATCCTGCGTATAGCCGGACATCAGATTTGCCAGCAGCAGCGGCATGGTGGTCGATTCGTTGCTCATCATGATGACGCTCGGCCAAAGATAGCTGTTCCATGCGTTCATGAAGCTGATGGTCAGCGCGGCAACGTAGGTCGGCGCCATAATCGGGACGAACATGCGGAAGAAGATGCCCAGCTCGGTCAGGCCGTCCATGCGTGCCGCCTCGATGATGTCGCGCGGAAAGGAGCGCGCGCTCTGCCGGAAGAGCATGATCAGGAAAACCGACGCGATGCCCGGCAGCACGAAGCCCATCCACGTATTCAGCAGCTTCCACGAGGCGATCATCTTGTAGAGCGGAATGGTGGTCGAAATGCCCGGAATCAGCATGGACAGGAGAATGACGCTCATGAGGCGGTCCTTCCATTTGTCGTGATACACCTCAAAGCCGTAGCCTGCAATCGAGCTGACGAGCAGCGACAGAAAGACGGACAGCACCGTGTTGCGCATGGAATTATACATGGCGCGCGCGATGTTCTTTGCCGATGTCAGCTTCTCGAAGTTCTCCGCCAGATGCGTGCCGATCGTCAGCTTGCCGACGACGATTTCGCCCGTGCTGTTTGTGGCGGAGACAAACATCCAGTAAATCGGGAACGCAAAGAGCAGTACGGACAGAATCATGAACAGGTGCAGCAAAAGCTTGCGCAATTTAGTCACGCTTGTCACCTACCTTCATCTGCAGGAGCGTCAGCAGGGCAATCGCAGCAAACACCACGAAGGATATGGCGGTAGCATAGCCGAAATTCGGCGAATACTTGAAGGCGAGGTTATAGATGTAATGCGAGATGGACAGCGTGCCGTTCGCCGGACCGCCGCCGGTCAGGTTGACAGACTCGTCAAAAAGCTGAATCGTGCCGCTGACAGTCATGATGGTCAGCAGCAGCAGCGTCGGGCGGAGCAGCGGCAGCGTGATCCGGAAATACCGCTGAGCACCGCTTGCGCCGTCAATCGCAGCCGCCTCATAGATGCTTGCATCCACATTCTGCATCGCCGCGGACAGGAACACCATATTGTAGCCCGTCCATCGCCAGACGAGTGCGGCCATAATGACGGCTCTTGCGCTGCCTGCGTTGCCGAAGAAATTGACAGACGCAACGCCAAGGGTATTCAGCAGCGTATTGATGAAGCCATCCGACGCGAAAAGGATGCGGAAGACGAGCGAGTAGGAAACGGACGCCATCGCGCACGGCAGGAAAAGAATCGTGCGGAAGAACGCGCTGCCCTTGAGGAAGCGGCTGCTGATGAGCTGGGCATACAGCAGCGCAAGCCCGAGCATGATCGGGATTTGCAGCATGTAAATCAGCGTATTCCCAACGGCGGTGCGCAGCGTCGGATCGATGAGGATGCGCTCGTAGTTCTTGAATGCGACCCACGTCATCCGGCTGCCCGTTCCGCTCTGAAACGAGGTCAGGAACGCCTGAAAAATGGTATAGAAGCTCATCACAAACACAAGGATGACGGCAGGCAGTATGAACAGCCACCCGGTGAGCTTCAGTCTCTTGGAATAAGTAAGCTTCATGAGATGCTCTCCTTTATGCCATATACCTGAAGCAGCCGACCGGATGGGGGTCGGCTGCTTCAGGCAGGTATTGTCTTAGAACATCAGGAATTCAACTGTCGTCTGCGCCGTGTCAAGCTCGGACTGCACGTCCGCGCCGTTGAGAATGTTGCTCAGCGCGACTGCGAGCGCGTCCTGCGTTTCGTCGTAGACGTAGCTCGTGTTGCAGGCAGGCATCTTTTCGACGTAGGAGCCGAGAATCTCGTAGACCTTCATTCCGCCGAAGAATTCATTCTCCGCGCCGTACACGTCCGCGTTTTTCGCCGTAGGGAGATACGCCGCGATGTAGTTCGAGGCGGTCAGGATATCCGCGTAGAACGTGTCGCTCAGCTCGCCGCCCATGAGCGTCATCAGGAAGGACACAGCCGCTTCCGCGTTCTTGCAGTTCGACGTAATCATCCAGCTGCTGCCGCCGCTCGAGGCGTAATTCGATGCGCCTTCCACAGAGGAAACCGCCGGAATGTTCGCAACGCCCCAGTTGCCAGACTGGTCGGGCGCCTGCATGCAGGAGTTCATGATCCACATGCCGTTCATGGTGCCGCCGCAGGAGCCGGCGTTCAGGGAGCTCATGTATTCGTCCCAGTTGTTGACCACCTTGAGCGTTCCGCTCTCAACCAGCGCCTGATACTCGGCGATAGCCGCCTTGAGGGTGTCGTTCTGATTGAGGTTAGGCGTTCCGTCCTCGTTGAACAGGCTGCCGCCGGCAGACATGAGCATCATGGTCAGCATGGTTGTGTCGTTCGAGGTGGACAGAAGCGGATGCCCCGTCTTTTCCAACACCTCGCCGCCAATCTCGCGGAAACGCTCCCACGTGATGTCATTCATGTCATCGATGGTGTAACCGGCCTCCGACAGGTAATCGGTGCGGTAGCACACAACACCGACGCTGGAGTCAAACGGAATGCCCCACAGCTCACCGTCAAACGTGTCCCACGCGATTTTCGCCTGGTCGAACGTCGATGTGTCGATGCCGTAGCCGGACAGCGGCAGGAAAGCATCGCCGTAGGCATGCACCATCATAGGAATGGAGCTGTCCTGCATCAGGATGATGTCAGGCAGCTGCGTGAGATCGCCGGAGCTGGTAATCGTCGCAATCTTCGTGCGGACGTCCGCCAGCGCCATGACGGTCACCTCCAGCTCCACGTTCCCAAGAGACGCCTCGCGCACCATTTCGGCACCGGTCTGTAGCAGCTCGTCGTTCGGCGACCAGCACCAGACGGTCAGCTTGACCGTGTCCTCCGTCTCTGCATTCGCCATCATGATACAGCCAAGCATCATGCACAGCACCAGCAGTACAGAAACAAGCTTCTGAGTCATCTTCATAGTGAATCATCTCCTTACGGAAATTTTATATCTGAAATTATAATAGAACTGAAAAGCGTTTTCTTTGCGTTTCATCGCTTTTTTTATGCTTTTCTTCGCGTATTTCACCAATTCGACCAGTTTTGTGCCTTTTTTTCCATTTCAGTGCCTTACAAGGTCGATTTTATGAAAGATTTTCACATAATTTTAACAGTTTTTCTTTCATTTTGGAGACATTTCGCATGTACATCCGCTGAAATACGGCTCGTCCCTTCGCCCGAGAAATGTAAAAACTTGCGCTAAACCCTCACACAGAGCTCGCATCAAGGCAATATACGCCTTCTGCCTATATCTTCGTTATCAGCCAGGCAGCATTCGCCTATTCTTGTGCAGGATTCGCATAAAACGTATCATAATTGGAAATTTTTCTGCAAATCAGGAAGGAATCTGCAGGTGCCATGAAGAATATACTCAGCAAATTGCGCTATAGGAGGAATGACCATGCTTCGTCTTGGAATCATCGGCGCGGGCGGGATTGCCAGCATGCATACCGCAAATATTCTTTCGGGCAAGTGCCCCGACATCCGGATTACGGCGATGGCTGACCGCAAGGCTGCGCGGCGCGAGTGGATTCATGCGACAGTACCCGATGCAGCCGTGTTCACCGAGGGCGTTGACCTCATCCATTCCGACACGTGCGACGCCGTGCTGATTGCGACGCCGCATTATCAGCACCCGACACTCGCTGCCGAAGCGCTGCGCTGCGGCAAGCACGTCATGTGCGAAAAGCCGGCAGGCGTATACACCCTGCAGGTGCGCGACATGATTGCCGAGGCGGACCGCCATCCGGAGCTGACCTTCGGCATGATGTTCAACCAGCGCACGAACTGCGTTTACCGCAGGGCGAAGGAGCTGATTGACAGCGGCGCGCTCGGACAGCTCAAGCGCATGTCGTGGATTGTGACGGACTGGTACCGCACGCAGCATTATTATGATGCAGGCGCGTGGCGTGCGACATGGGACGGCGAAGGCGGCGGCGTGCTGCTCAACCAGTGCCCGCATCAGCTTGATCTGCTGCAATGGCTCTGCGGACTGCCGGTGCATGTGCGTGCATTCTGTCATGAAGGCAAGTGGCACGACATCGAGGTTGAGGATGACGTAACCGCATATCTCGAATTTGAGAACGGCGCGACCGGCACGTTCATCGCGTCAACCGGCGATGTGCTGGGCGAAAACCGGCTGGAAATCATCGGCACAAAAGGACGCATCCGCATCGAGCATGATGAATTGACGCTGGATACGGCATCGGTTGACGAGCGCGAATGGTGTCCAACCTGTCCGCAGCCCTTCGGCGTGCCGGAAATCACGCACACCGTTGTCGAAACGGACGGTCAGAATCCGCAGCATGTCGGCGTGCTGAACGCTTTTGCAGCGCACATCGAGAACGGCACGCCGCTCGTGGCAGACGGGCGCGAGGGCATCCGCGGCTTGATGCTGTCAAACGCCATGCATCTGTCCTCGTGGACGAACGAAACCGTTTCTCTGCCGATTGACGAGAAGCTGTTCCTGAAGCTCCTGAACGAGAAACGCAAGACCTCGCGCCACAAGGAGGAGCCGGACACCGCGATCGATGTTTCCGGCAGCTTCGGCAGCACCAAAAAGTGAATCATGTGCCTGATGCAGGAGGCGTGCGTCAGGCGCATTTTTTTGCAATTGGCAGTGCAAAAGGTTACGCATTCTCGCAGGACGCCGAAGGGGGCTATAGGGGCGCACGAGGTCCTCGTCTGTTCCACAACCCCTTATTGGTGCAGCGCAATCCTGCCACGGGCATGAAAACCGCATGCTCGAAAAGGGAGAGAACCGGGACGAAGTCTCCGAAGTCCCCGAAGTCCCTCCCCTTGAACATTTTCTGCTCTTATGCTAAAATCAATTCATCAGACTGCGAAAGGAGCCTATTCGATGATTCCGACACCTCATATCACCGCCAAGGAGGGTGATTTCGCCCGCACCGTCCTCATGCCCGGCGATCCGCTCCGTTCCCAGTACATCGCCGAGCACTATCTTCAGGACGCAGTCCTTGTCAATAACACGCGCGGCGTGCAGGGGTACACCGGCTTCTATCACGGCAAGCGCGTGTCCGTCATGGCTTCCGGCATAGGCATTCCGTCCATCGGCATCTATTCCTATGAGCTGTATAAATTCTATGGCGTGGAGAACATCATCCGCGTCGGCTCGGCAGGGATGCTCAGCCCGAAGCTCAAGGTGCGCGACATCGTCCTCGGCATGAGCGCGTACACCAACAGCAGCTTTGGTCTTCAATACGGCTTTCAGGGGAGCTTCGCGCCGTGCTGCTCGTATGAGCTGCTGTCCGCCGCAATGAACGCCGCCAACGAGATGGGCATCACGCCGGTCGCCGGTGCGCTGTACTCCACCGACACATTCTATGACGAGCGCAATCCGCCCTACGGTGCGGTGCTGCGCGAGCTGGGCGTGCTTGCCATTGAGATGGAAGCCGCCGGACTGTACCTGAACGCATCGAGGCTCGGCAAAAACGCATTGGCCATCTGCACCATCTCCGACAATCCCTTCACCGGTGAGGAGCTTGACGCGGAGGCGCGTCAGAACACCTTCACGCAGATGATGGAAATCGCACTGGAAATCGCATAACAGCATTGGCGCACCATAAAAGCTGAAGGAGCTTCACCCGATGGGGGAACGCCTTCAGCTTATTGCAATACCGCACAATTCGGCGATGTCGCTGAATGTGCGGTATTGTCTTATTTCTTTCTCTGGTTTTCCTTCCATGCGCGGATTTCCTCAAGCCGCGCCTTGTACCGTGCCTCATTGCCCTGCGCGGTCGGCAGATAATACCGCTTGCCGCGCAGCGAGTCGGGCAGGCATTCCATTGCGGACAGCTTCTCCTTCGTGTCATGCGCGTACACGTAGCCATTGCCGTAGCCGAGGCTCTTCATCAGTCCGGTCGGGGCATTGCGGATCTGCAGCGGCACCGGCTCGGCAAGCTGCCGCAATGCGTCGTCCTTCGCAGACTCATACGCCATATACAGTGCGTTCGATTTCGGCGCCATCGCCATGTACACGACCGCATGCGTCAGATGAACCGAGCATTCCGGCATACCGAGAAAGTGACAGGCCTGATATGCGGCAACCGCCGTTTCCAGCGCACGCGAATCCGCCAGCCCGATATCCTCGCTTGCAAAGCGGACAATTCGCCGCGCCACATACAGCGGATCCTCGCCGCCCTCCAGCATTCGCGCCAGCCAATAGACCGCCGCGTCCGGATCGGAATTGCGCATCGACTTATGCAGTGCGCTGATGAGATCGTAATGCCCGTCGCCCTTCTTGTCGTAGAGCAGCGACCGCCGGGATGTACACTGCAGTACAGTTTCCTCGGTCACATGCGTCACGCCGTTTTCATCCAAATCGCCGTTCAGCACGACCATTTCCAGCGTGGACAACGCCATTCGCGCATCGCCGCCGGAAAAAGATGCAATCGCGCGCAGGAGCTCGTCGGCGATATCGATTGACTGTCCGCCGAAGCCGCGCGGATCATTGAGCGCCCGCTTGAGCAGCGACAGGACGTCCGATTCTTTCAGCGCGTGAAGCACAAACACGCGGCACCGCGACAGGAGTGCGCCGTTCACCTCGAACGACGGGTTTTCGGTCGTCGCACCGATGAGCACGATGCTGCCCTTCTCAACATACGGCAGAAACGCGTCCTGCTGTGCCTTGTTGAAGCGGTGGATTTCGTCCACGAACACAATCGTGCGGAGGCCGAGCATGCGGTCGTTCTCCGCCTGCTCCATGACCTGCCGGATATCCTTAATGCCGCTGTTAACGGCGGAGAAATTGATGAAGCTGCTCTTTGTCCGCCGGGCGATAATCCGCGCGAGCGTCGTTTTGCCGACTCCCGGCGGTCCCCAGAAGATCATTGACGGCACATGATCGCCCTCAATCAGCTTCCTGAGCACCTTTCCCTGACCGAGCAGCTGCTCCTGTCCGGCGAATTCATCGAGCGTCGTCGGGCGAAGGCGCTCCGCCAGCGGTGACAGCGATGTCGCCTGATCCATGTTTTCCTTCCTTTACAGCCGCTTGATTTGACCCACCCCATAAGCGAAGAGGCAGGCGTTCCCTGCCTAAAATTCAACAGCCGACAAATCCTGCATCAGCCACACCTGACCGTCTGTGCGGAACACGATGCCGTCACCGTCGGTGTAGACTGCCTTGATTCGGGCTTTTTCCAGCTGCTCGCTTGCGTATGGCGCACGCGTCGGCTTCGCGGTGATGACGCACAGGCTCGGTGCAATATCATTGAGCAGGGTTTTATTCATCGCGGCATGCCCGTGATGCGGATACTTGAGAATGTCGGCATGCAAATCAACGCCGGATGACAGCAGCGCATCCTGTCCCATCGTTTCGATGTCCGCAAGCATCAGCATCCGCCTTTCGTCGAGCGACACCACCGTCAGCAGCGAACGGTTGTTGACCGTCTTGCCGGTGTTTTCGGGCAAAATCAGCCGGATTTCCGCACGACCCAGCGTCAGCACATCGCCGTCCGACGGGGTTGCAGCCGGAACGCCTGCCGCCTCGAGCGCCTTCGCCATTTTCTTCGTCCAGTTATTTTCATTGTCCGGAAACGACGTTATATACTGCCCGACCGGATACTTTCTGACAATCGCCTCGAAGCCCGGCTCATGGTCATGATGCGGATGCGAGCAAACGACCCAGTCGAAGGACGTGATGCCAAGCTGTTCAATTGCGGACATCACAGCCTCCTCCTGCGCGTAACCGCCTGCGTCAATCATCGCGGCATGACCGTCACACACGAGGATGCACGCGTCGGCGAATGTCATCTGCGGATAGACGACCGTCAGCACAGACGCTTCCGCTGCGAACTGCACCGTCACGTGCGTGTGACCCCGAAGGTCAAGGACAGCATTTTCTGCCGTTGCTGCCGGAATGATCAGCAGCAGAATGGTCAGCACAAGGCAAGCGCGTTTGCGCAAAGGCTGCTCCCCTTTCGCTTACTTTTTGCGGAGCGCCTTGCCCTTTTCCTCGAGCCGCTCCAGCTCCTCGCGAAGCTTCTCGCGCTTTTCACGCAGGTTGTTCTTCATTTCCTCGCGCTTTGCCTTCAGACGGGCAAGCAGCTCGCGGTTATACAGCTGCATTTCCGGGAAGGCGTGGAGCGGACGCCGCAGCAGGTAGCCCTGCGAAAGCAGCACTTCACGCACAGCGCGGGTGATGCTTTCCGTGCTGTCGCCGCGCACCTTCTCTGCCGCGCCGCGGATGCGTGTCAGGACATTTGCCGACACAACGCAGTCCGCAAGGAACAGCACTGTCAGCCCGATGCTCAGCCCATGCAGCCATCCTGCCGGCAGCTTCGCAAACAGACCGAATGCCGCCGGCTTGAGCAGCCGCACGACCAGCACGCCCATCACGCCAAACGCCAGCAGATTGCTCAGACAGACGCGACCGTTGATATTGAAGCGCTTTTGAGAATAATCCCACCAGCGGGCGCGGAAGAGCTTCTCCATCAGCCAGCTGGTGACATATTCGAGGGTGCCGCACAGCACGAGCGCCAGCAGAAAGGTTGATTCAACGCGCTCCGTCCACAGGGGCAGAAAGTACGCCATCATGACCGAGCCGGTGCCGTAAATCGGGCAGAGCGGTCCCAGCAGAAAGCCGCGGTTGACGAAGCGGCGGAGTTCAATCAGCTTACAGCAGACCTCCATGCACCAGCCCAGAAAGCTGCACGCGAAAAACAGCAGCGTATACATTTCTATTTCCGTCAGCACGGTCGGCATTGCTCCTTTCGGGACTTTGTCGATGCTTAAACATCGTCATCCTCAGGCGTGTTCTCTTCCTCTTCACCGCCGAGTTCCATGTCGAGGTCGGATGCGCCGCCGACGTTCTCCACCGTGTCAGCGGCATCTGACGTGTCGACACCTTCTGCCGAATCGGCACGATCTGCCGAATTGACAGCCGTTTCCGGCTCAGAGGCTTCATCGGCTTCTTCCTCCTTGTCCGCACGGGCAACACTGATGATGCGGCTGCCTTCCTGCAGCTTCATCAGGCGGACGCCCTGCGAATTGCGCCCGCAGATGCGAATGTCCTCCACGCGATTGCGGATAATGGTGCCGTCATCCGTGATGAGCAGGATGTCCTCATCCGGCTGCACCATCAGCAGCGCAGTGAGGTCGCCTGTCTTGTCCGTCAGCTTTGCGGCGAGGATGCCCTTGCCGTTGCGTCCCTGCTCGCGGTACTCGTCAGGATTTGTGCGCTTGCCGTAGCCGAGGCTCGTGATGGACAGCACGTCTGCGCCCTCTTCAATGGGCATCATGTCGATGATTTCATCATCCTCATCGAGTTTCATGGACTTCACGCCCATCGATGCACGACCCATCGGGCGAATATGCTTCTCGTTGAAGCGGATGCACATGCCCTTGCGGCTGCCCAGCAGGATTTCGTCGTTCCCATCCGTGCGCACGACGCCAATCAGCTCGTCATCCTCCTTGAGGACGATGGCAATCAAGCCGTTCTTACGCAGGTTCGCAAATTCGCTGTACGGCGTTTTCTTAATCATGCCCTGTCGCGTCGCCATGACGAGGTTCTCCTCGCCGAGCGCATCGCTGACCACCACCATGCAGGTAACCTTCTCGTCTGAGGCAATTTGCAGCAGGTTGACAATCGCCGTGCCGCGTGCCGTGCGGCTCGCCTCCGGGATCTGATAGCACTTGAGCGTGTAGGCGCGTCCCTTGTTGGTGAAGAACATGACTTGGTCATGCGTCGACATCACGCGCATCTGTACCGTGTAGTCCTCTTCCTTTGTCGCCATGCCGGTCACGCCGCGTCCGCCGCGGTTCTGCGCGCGGTAGACGGACTTCGGTGTGCGCTTGACATAGCCCTGACGTGTCAGGACGATGACCATGTCCTCTTCCTGAATCAGGTCCTCCACATCGATTTCACCGTCGATGGTCGTCAGCTCGGTACGGCGCTTATCGGCGAACTTGTCGCGGATAGCGGTGATTTCCGTCTTGATGACTTCCATCAGCAGGTGCTCGTCCGAGAGAATCGCCTGCAGACGCGCGATCTCCTTCTCGAGGTCGTCATACTCCTGCTGAAGGCGGTCGCGTTCCAGACCGGTCAGGCGAGCCAGGCGCATGTCCAGAATTGCCTGCGCCTGCTTGTCGGAGAAGGCAAAGCGGTCAATTAACGCGGTCTTTGCCTCGTTGGTGTCCTTGCTGGAGCGGATGATGGATACAATCTCATCGATATGATCCAGTGCCTTCAGCAAGCCCTCCAAAATGTGTGCGCGTGCCTGCGCCTTATTCAGGTCGAAGCGCGTTCGGCGCGTCACGACATCCTTCTGGTGCTCCAGATAGTAGTACACCATATCGCGAAGCGTCAGGATCTTCGGCTGACCGTTCACCAGTGCGAGCATATTCGCACCGAACGCCTCCTGAAGGGACGTGTGCTTGTAGAGCGTGTTGAGGATGACCTGCGGATACACATCCTTCTTCAGCTCAATGACGATGCGCATACCCTGACGGTCGGATTCATCGCGGATATCGCTGATGCCCTCGACGCGCTTTTCGTGCACCAGCTCGGCGATTTTCTCCACCAGCTTCGCCTTGTTGACCTGATACGGGATTTCCGTCACGACGATGCGGCTGCGGTTGCCGCTCATCTGCTCAATGTTCGTCTTTGCACGAACCTCGATGCGCCCGTGACCGGTGAAGTACGTTTCACGGATACCGCGCCGACCCAGGATGATGCCGCCGGTCGGGAAATCCGGTCCCTTGATGTGCTGCATCAGGTCGTCAATCGTGCAGTCCGGGTTATCAATCATGCAGATGACGCCGTCAATGACCTCGCCGAGGTTGTGCGGCGGAATATTCGTCGCCATGCCGACCGCGATGCCGCTCGAGCCGTTCACCAGCAGGTTCGGGAAGCGGCTCGGCAGCACAGCGGGCTGCATGAGCGTTTCGTCGAAGTTCGGGTAGAAATCGACCGTGTCCTTCTCGATGCCCTCAAGCAGGTACGGGGTCAGCTTCGTCATGCGCGCTTCGGTGTAACGCATGGCAGCCGCGCCGTCGCCGTCAACAGAGCCGTAGTTACCCTGCCCATCGACAAGTGTATAGCGAATGTTGAAGGGCTGCGCCAGACGCACCATCGCGTCATAGACGGACGAGTCGCCGTGCGGATGGAATTTGCCCAGCACGTCGCCGACCAGACGCGCAGACTTTCGGTACGGCTTGTCCGGCGTCATGCCAAGCTCCTCCATGTCGTAGAGGATGCGGCGGTGCACGGGCTTCAAGCCGTCGCGCACATCCGGCAGCGCACGGTCAATGATAACCGCCATCGCGTAGGAAATGAAGGAGCGCTTCATCTCCTTCTCAAGGTTCACCGGGATGAGTTTGTCCTGTATGCTGCTCATGTTTTATCTCCAATTCTGCGGGGAATCTTACACATCCAGATCCTTGACCAGGTCTGCGTTCTCCTCGATGAACTTTCTTCTCGGCTCGACCTGATCGCCCATGAGCAGCGTGAAAACTTCATCCGCAGCCATTGCGTCCTCAGGCGTAATCTGCATCATCGTGCGCGTTTCGGGGTTCATGGTCGTCTGCCAGAGCTGCTCGGCGCTCATTTCGCCCAGACCCTTGTAGCGCTGGATATCCGGCTTGGGGTCGCGTCCGATTTCGTCCAGCAGCTTTTGCAGCTCGTCGTCATCATAGACGTACTTCTCCATCTTGCCCTTTGTCACCTTGTACAGCGGCGGCATCGCGGCATACACGTAGCCCTTTTCAACCAGCGGACGCATGTAGCGGTAGAAGAACGTGAGCATCAGGATGCGGATATGCGCGCCGTCAACGTCCGCGTCCGTCATGCAGACGATGCGATGATAGCGCAGCTTCGATTCATCAAATTCATCGCCGAAGCCGCAGCCAAACGCCGTCAGCATGCTCTTGATTTCATTGTTGCCAAGCGCCTTGTCCAGCCGTGTCTTTTCGACATTGAGAATTTTGCCGCGCAGGGGCAGAATCGCCTGGAAATGACGGTCGCGCCCTTCCTTTGCGGAGCCGCCTGCGCTGTCGCCCTCAACGAGGAAGATTTCGCACTTGCTGGGGTCGCGTTCGGAGCAGTCCGCCAGCTTGCCGGGCAGGGAGGCAGATTCAAGCACGGTCTTGCGGCGTGTCGCCTCGCGCGCCTTGCGGGCAGCCTCACGCGCACGCTGTGCGCTGACGCACCGCTCGACAATCGCACGTCCGACCGTTGGGTTTTCCTCCAGATAGGTGGACAGTTCTTCCTTCACGAGGTCGCTGACAACGCCGCGCACCTGACCGGAGCCGAGCTTCGATTTCGTCTGGCTCTCGAACTGCGGATCCTCCATCTTGACGGACACAACCGCCGTCAGGCTCTCCTTGACGTCCTCGGACTTGAGGTTCGGCTCGGAGTCGCGCAGCAGCTTGTAGCGCCGCCCGTAATCGTTGATGGCGTTCGTCAGCGCAAAGGTGAAGCCTGCCAGATGCGTACCGCCGTCGGGCGTTGCAATGTTGTTGACGAAGGTATATATATTTTCGGCATAGGAATCGTTATACTGCATCGCGACCTCGACCAGAATGCCGTCTTTTATGCCCTCGGTGTAAATCGGATCAGGAAAAAGCGGCTCCTTGTTCTGATTGAGGTACTTGACAAATTCCTTCAGACCGCCCTCATAGAGGAAATCCTCCACCAGGGGCGTTTCGCCGCGTTCGTCCGTGAATACGATGCGGATGCCCTTGTTCAGAAATGCCATTTCGCGCAGACGTTTCTTGAGCACATCAAAATCAAACGTGATGCCGCGCTCGAAAATGCCATCAGGGTTGTCGTCCGAGAGGATATCCGGCAGGAAGCGAATGGTCGTGCCGGTTCGGTCCGTTTCGCCGATGACGCGCAGGTCGTAGAGGTACTTGCCGCGCGAATACTCCTGCTGATACACCTTGCCGTCCTGATAGACCGTGACCGTCAGCGACTTCGACAGCGCATTCACAACGGATGCGCCGACGCCGTGCAGGCCGCCGGACACCTTGTAGCCGCCGCCGCCGAACTTGCCGCCTGCATGCAGCACCGTCAGGCAGACTTCAACCGCCGGACGACCCATTTTCGGATGAATGCCGACCGGGAAGCCGCGCCCGTCATCCTTCACGGAGACCGAGCCGTCACGATGCAGCGTCACATCGATACGCTTGCAGAAGCCCGCGAGCGCCTCATCAACGGAGTTATCCACGATTTCGTACACAAGGTGGTGCAGTCCGCGGCTGTCCGTCGAGCCGATATACATGCCGGGGCGCTTGCGCACAGCCTCCAGACCCTCCAGCACCTGAATCTGCTCCTCGCCGTATTCGCTGGTGACCTGTGTCGCCTCCTGGATCTGCTGGTCGATTTCCTCCTCGGAACGATGCTCTTCGGAGCGGTGCTCCTCGGGATGATTTTCATTGGATTGCTGTTCCGCAGGATTATTTTCCGTCATTTGCTGCTCGTCATTCAACATCACTGCACCTCACAAAATAACATCGGGCGAAGCGCCGCCAACCGACAGACGCTCCGCCCGAAAAAGCGTCAGAAAAGGGAAATTTACCATAATGATTATATCACTTTTCCGCCCAAAAGAAAAGGGGTTTCTTCATTATAATTGTGCGCCGGTGCATCACGCCAGATTGTGCAGCTAAAGAGCGGCAATATCGTCAAACAACACGCAAAAGGACCATCTGCCCTTTCGAGCAGTCAGCCCCTATTGGTCTGATCAAGTGGCTGTGCAGCGTCCTCAGCGGCAGCTGCGGTCACGATTTTTTATGTGAAATAATAACCGTTTTGTGATGCAGCCTCAGCATTGATTTCTCCTCCCGATTCTTTACAACCTTCCCCTGACCTGTTATAATGAAGCAAAGCAATGGGAAGGAGTGATTCATCCGATGTCGGAGGTCAAGACGCGGGCGGAGCGCATTGCGCTGAAGGTTCGCAGGAAGCAGCGGCTGGTGCGCGTGGCGCTCGGCGAGGAAAAGGCGGATCTCGTCCTGAAGAACGCGGATTATGTGGATGTGTTTTCCAGCAGCATCGAGCACGGCGATATTGCCGTGGCAAACGGGCTGGTCGTGGGCATGGCGGATCATTATGAAGGGCTGACGGAGGTCGATGTCAGCGGCAAAATCGTCGTGCCGGGCTTTGTAGACGCGCATATCCATCTGGAGAGCAGCCTTGTGTCACCCACATCGTTCGCACGCGCGGTACTTCCGCACGGCACGACGACCGTCATCACCGACCCGCATGAAATCGCGAATGTCAGCGGCATGGCGGGTGTGGACTACATGGTGTCGGCAACGGAAAAGCTGCCGCTCGATGTGCACTTCATGCTGCCGTCGTGCGTGCCGTCCATGCCCTTTGAGGAGAACGGCGAGAAGCTGACCTGGCGCGACATCAACGCGTATTTCGATCATCCGCGCGTGCTGGGTCTGGCAGAAATGATGAATTATCCCGGCGTCATCGCCGGCGACCGCACGACCATCGAGAAGATCGTCGTGTCGCAGGCGCATCACAAGAAGATTGATGGTCACGCGCCCGGCATTTCCGGCAAGGCGCTCAATGCCTACGTGTCCGCAGGCGTCTATTCCGACCATGAGTGCGGCACGCTCGAAAACGCGCTGGAAAAGCTGCATCGCGGGCAGTACATCATGATCCGCGAGGGCACCGCCGCGCAGAACCTCGAGGCGCTCATGCCGCTGCTTACGCCGCAGTACGCGCACCGCTGCATGTTCTGTACGGACGACCGTCATCCGTATGATCTGCTGCACAAGGGCGACATCGACTATATCGTCCGCAAGGCAATCCGGCTGGGCGCCGATCCGATTGTCGCCATCAAGACGGCAAGCTACAGCGCGGCGAACTACTTCCTGCTCAACAACAAGGGTGCAATTGCGCCGGGCTATCTGGCGGATTTCGCTGTGCTGGACAACCTGCAGGACATCAATGTCGAGATGGTATTCAAGCGCGGCAAGATGATCTATGACGGCAGCGACGTTGTGGTTGAGGAGCCGGATATCGATCCGGATATCCTTGCCGGCGTGCTGAACACATTCCATCTGCCGGATTTAGCGGGCGAGCAGCTCAGGCTGGGTCGCGCACCGCTGATCGGTCTGGTGGACGGTCAGATTGTAACGCAGGATCTCGGTCACGCGGACAAGGCAGATCCGGAAAACGGCATCTGCCAGATGACGGTCTGCGAGCGCCATCACAACACAGGGCATGTCGCAAGCTGCTATGTGAAGGGCTACGGCATCCGCAGCGGCGCTGTCGCGACCTCCGTGGCGCATGACAGCCACAACATCATCGCCTGCGGCGCAACGCCGGAGGACATTGCCTTCGCGGTCAATGAGCTCAAAAAGATGCACGGCGGCATCATCGTCACGGAAAACGGCAAAGTGCAGGCATCGCTGCCGCTGGAGGTGGCAGGGCTGTTCACCGACCGTCCGTTGGTAGAGGTCAACGAGAAACTCGAGCACTGCAAGGAGATGGCATGGCATCAGGGCGTAAACCGCGGCATCGACCCGTTCATGACGCTCAGCTTTGCAAGCCTGCCGGTCATCCCTACGCTCCGCCTGACGACAAAGGGCGTGTTCAACGTTGAGACGCTCTCCTTTGTAGAGAACTGACCATATTCGCCCGAATCGATGCAAAACAGGAGGAAAACACATGAAGAAATGGCTCTGTGCGCTGCTGACAGCGTTGTTGTTTATATTGCTGCTCGGCGTTGCGCTGGCAGACAGCACCCCGAAGATCACGTTTCAGAGCAAGTCCGGACAGATCAACGGCGGCTTTGACTACACGCTGACGCTCAATGTCAGCCCCGCAGCGAGCGAGGATCTCACCGTTTCCATCTCTGCGGACGGGCTGGACGGCAGCTACAGCGTCACGATCCCTGCGGGCGAAAAGAAGGCGACGCTGATCGTCCCGACGCAGGTGGTCGAAGAGCGCAGCAAGGTTATCTTCACGCTTGAGGAAGGCGAGGGCTACACCGCGTCCGGCAAACACACGCTGACGATTCAGCGCCTGCCTGTCATCAAGTTCTATCTCGGTGTTAATTTCGGCGTTGCGGACAAGAAGATGACCGTGCGTGTCATGGTCAGCAATTCCGCGACCGTCGTCAAGGGCAACAACACATTCCAGCTGCGCGACTCGGACGGTGCCGTGCTGGCGGAGCGCGTCTGGTCTGACCCGTCGTCTGACATGAGCTTCGTCTTTACGCCCACCGAGGACATGGAGGGCTACCACAGCATGAGCGTCTGGCTGGGCGACTACAAAGTCGCTGACGGCGGTTACCTGACCGTCATCCGCAGCGGACGCAGCATCATCAAGCAGGTCGAAACGGACAAGAAGTATGTCGGCATCGGCATCGACTGCGGCTTCGGCGGCAAAAACATGGACAAGGTACTCGAGGTGCTCGAAAAGCATAACACCAATGTCACCTTCTTCATGACTGGTTACTTTGTCCGCAACTTCACCGATGAAGCGAAGCGCGCCCTTGAAGCAGGCAACGAAATCGGCGACCATTCCAACACGCATCCGCAGCTGACCAAGGAACGCCCATACGACATGATGCGTCAGATCGTCTTCACCGCGGAAACGACGGAGGAGCTGCTCGGCGTCACTCCGCGCCTGATGCGCCCGCCGTACGGCGACTGGAACACGAACGTGCTGAGCGTGACGCGTTCCGAGGGCATGGAGTGCATCATGTGGTCGATGGACACGAAGGACTCGCTGGGCAAATACACGACCGAGGAGTGCATCAAGTACGGCACAACACGCGCGAATCTGGAGCCCGGCAAAATCCTGCTGACCCACCTTGACAGCTCGAACAGTTGGGAGATCGTCGATGCCTGCCTGACGTATTACGAGGAGCAGGGCTACACCGTCATGCCGATTTCCGCGCTGCTTTATGCCACCGGCGCTTCGCTGCCGGAAATGCCTTCCACCCGCGAGGCGCTGTACTTCACCGAGGAATACTGGCTGAACTGGCTCGATGAGCACGGCATTGAGCGCAATACGGCGGAATAAATGCCATATACGGCTGCTGCAGAGCACTCCTCTGCGGCAGCCGTATTGTTTTCCTTATGTATTTACCGTCCATTGCCTTTGCTGATTCCGCTTGAAAACATACAAATTCTATGGTATTATAGGAGATGAGGAGGCGACAATTGTGAAAATATCAACAAAGGGTCGCTATGCCCTTCGGATGCTGCTCGACGTGGCGGAAAATCAGCAGGACGGCACCGTCACACTCAAGGAAATCTCCGAACGGCAAGGCATCTCCAAAAAATATCTGGAGCAAATCGCACTCGTGCTGTCTCAGGCAGGCATTCTCCGCGGTGCACGCGGTCATCAGGGCGGCTATCGGCTGGCGGTTTCGCCGGAGAAGCTCTCTGTCGCGGAAATCATCCGCGTGACGGAAGGTTCGCTGGCGCCAGTCGCATGCCTGGAGCAGCAGCCGAATGAATGTGAGCGCTGCGGTCAGTGCCGGACGCTGTTCGTCTGGGAAGGGCTCGATCAGGCAATTGTCGCGTATCTGGAAGGCATCACGCTTCAGGACGTGCTTTCGCATCCACATCCATCAGCGTGCGAATGATATGCGAGGCAATGAGCATTCCCATCGCACCCGGCACAAACATCATGCTGCCGGGCACATCCTTCCGCAGCCCGTCCTCCTGCGCAATCGGCAGCACCGGCGCATGCGGCGGCTCGACAGAATAGGCAACGGTTAAATGCCGGATGCCTTTTTTTCTGCACATTTGGCGCATGGCACGCGCAAGCGGACAGACGGACGTCCTGGTAATATCATCAATGCGCAGGCAGGACGGGTCGAGCTTGTTGCCCGCGCCCATCGCGCTGATGAGCGGCACGCCGAGCCTTTCGCAGCGCAGCGCAAGCTCAAGCTTCGCCGCAACCGTGTCCACTGCATCGACCACGAAATCATAGCCGGACAGATCGACCTCGTCCGCTGTTTCCGGCAGATAGAACATCTTCTTCCTGTTCACGCGCAAATCAGGATTGATATCCGTCAGGCGCTCCGCCATCACATCCACCTTATCGCGCCCGATGGTAGAATGCAGCGCGATCACCTGCCGATTCAGGTTGCTGACGCTGACATCATCGCGGTCAAACAGATCGATTTCCGCAATGCCGCTGCGCGCAAGGGCTTCACAGACGAATCCGCCGACGCCGCCGACGCCGAATACCGCGACATGCGCCCGATGGATGCGTGCGAATTTCTCCTCACCGATGAGGGAAATCGTGCGGATGAACGGCTCCGTTTGCGTCATGTTCATGTCATTCATGTTTTTCCTCCGGCAGATAGCATTTCATCGTCTTTTCAATCCAGTAGAGGTACTTGGGACCGTTCACCTCAAGCGCCTTCATCCGCTGATAGAGCGGCAGACCGTCCGACACATCGTGCCAGAGATCGGTGAAGACGGTGTCATATTCTCTCAGGTGCGTTTTTGCATAATCAAACGCGTCCGCCCGAATGATTTGCAGCGCATCCGGACGCGGAAAGCGCGGCAGGAGCAGCGTGCGGAACAACTCAATGATATCCGGATTCTGTTCGACGACGGTAACGGTATCCACATCGCTTTTCAGCAGGCAATGGAACGCGTAGTAGCCCAATCCAAGCCCGAAGGTCAGCACGCGCCCGTGCGATGCTTTCACGCATGGCTGAATGGTGTTGATTTCGTTCGGCGTGACAGTCATCCAGACGCGGTCATCCTCCTTGACGGCAGGAAAGCGGAACGATGTCTCAAACCAGCCGAGCTGCGGCAACACGCTGCCGTCTGATGATTGCTCGAAGTCATCCAGCACAAACAGCTCCAGCGGCGCAATCTCGTCCTGTGTCAGCGTGATCTGCCCGACATGTCCCGTGACGCGTCCGATTCTGCAGAGATATTCATCGTGCTCATAGGTATCCGCCGTGCAGCGGTGAACAACATGCGAGAGCACGCCGCGCTGAAGCACCCAGTCGGCAGGAACATCGGGATCAAGACCCAACAGGGCGCCCAGGGCGGTGATATAAGCATCCTCCGGGGACAAGCCGTCGGCGGTCAGGGCAGAAAGCGTTTCTGCCGACACGCCGCAGGGCCGGAAACAGAGGTACTCGCTCAAAAGCGTCAGCAGGCGCTCATTTTCTTTATGGGTCATGGTTTCTCCTTTGCGGAAAGCCCCTTGTTGCCTGTCAGGTGAGGGCGAACTGGGACTGATAAAGGTTCGCGTAGAAGCCTTTACGGGCAAGAAGCTCATCGTGCGTGCCCTGCTCGATGATGTGCCCGTCCTTCATGACGAGGATAACATCGGCTTCCTGAATGGTGGATAGGCGGTGCGCAACAATGAAGGATGTGCGGCCGTTCATCAGCCTGGCGAATGCGGACTGAATCTTGATTTCCGTGCGCGTGTCAATGGACGATGTAGCCTCGTCAAGAATCAGCATGGGCGGAAGCTTGCCGCCCTCGCCGCCGAGCATCACGCGGGCGATGCACAGCAATTGCTTCTGTCCCTGCGAGATGTTGCCGCCGTTTTCGGTGATGACGGTGTTGTAGCCATCGGGCATGCGGCGGATGAAGCCATGCGCATGGGCAGCCTTCGCCGCAGCGATGACCTCCTCGTCTGTCGCGTCGGGACGGCCATAGGCGATGTTGTCGCGGATGGTGCCGGCACGCAGCCACGTGTCCTGCAGCACCATGCCGAAGCTGCCCCGAAGGGAGCGCCGCGTGGCATCGCGGATGTCCGTGCCGTCAACTAGGATGGCGCCGCCGTTCACGTCGTAGAAGCGCATGAGCAGGTTGATCAGCGTTGTCTTGCCGCATCCTGTCGGACCGACAATGGCGATGCGCTGACCGGGCTTGACATTCAATGTAAAGCCCTCAATCAGCGGACGATCCGGCACATAGCGGAAGGACACGTCCCTGAGCGCCACCTCTCCGCGCGGCGAGAGCGTAACGGCATGCTCGCGGTCGGGCACACGTTCCTTCTCATCGAGCAGAGCAAACACGCGTGAAGCACATGCCAGCGCGTTTTGAAGCTCCGTCACAACGCCGGAGATCTCGTTGAACGGCTTGGCGTACTGACTGGCGTAGCTCAGAAAAACGCTCAGGTCGCCGACGGAAATCGCACCTGTGCCGATAGCGGTCAGCGAACCGACAAGCGCAACAGCCGCATAGATGATGTTGTTGACAAGGCGCGTGCTGGGATTCGTCAGGCTGGAGAAGAATGTTGCCTTCAGGCTGACGCGCCCAAGCTCCTCATTGATGCAGTCGAAATCCTTCAGTGAGGCTTCCTCATGTCCGAAAGCCTGCACGACCTTCTGCCCCTCAATCAGCTCGTTAATCAGCGCCGTCTGCTGACCGCGCACACGTGCCTGCTCGGTGAAGTAGTGATGCGTCTTGCGCGCAATGAACGAAGCGACAAACATCGACAGCGGAGTCAGCAGGACGACAAGCAGCGCAATCAGCCAGTTTTTGATCAGCATAATCGTCAGTGTGCCGGCGATCAGCACTACGCCGGTGAACAGCTGCGTGAAGCCCATCAGCAGACCGTCAGAAAACGTATCGACATCGGCAATCATGCGGCTGACGAGGTCGCCGGAGGGATGCGCATCCAAATAGCTCAGCGGCAGGCGCTGCAGCTTGCGGAAGGTCGCATCGCGCAAGTCACGGCTGACGCAGTAGGCAATGCGGTTGTTGCTCGTAGCGAGCAGCTGCTGCGCACCGGCGGAAAGCAGCGCTGTCAGGGCGATCCAGAACGCATAGGTCAGCACCATGCGCAGCTCAACCTGTCCGGCACCCATCATCCGGTCGATGGCATCGCCGGTCAGAATGGGAATGAGCAGCTGCGCAGCGGCACTGACGCAGGCGCACAGCAGGCTGATGACAACGCGCATGCGGTACGGCTTCACATAATTCAGCACGCGCAGAAGCGTACCCTTCTGTCGGGCGATTTTTCCGTTCTTCACAGCATGTCACTCCCCTTCCTGAACTGGCTTTCATGGATTTCGCGGTACACATCGCATTGCCGCATCAGCTCGTCATGCGTGCCGATGCCCGCGACATGACCGTCGTCGAGCACAATAATCCGGTCCGCATGGCGCAGGGACGAGGTGCGCTGGGAGACGATGAACAGCGTCGTCCCCTCAGGGAGCGTGCGAAGCGCCTTGCGCAGCGCGGCATCGGTGGCGTAGTCAAGCGCTGATGCGCTGTCGTCGAGAATCACGATATCCGGATGACCGACCAGTGCACGGGCAATCGTCAGGCGCTGCCGCTGACCTCCGGAAAGGTTGCGTCCGCCCTGCTCCACCCTTTCGTCGAGCTTGCCGGGCTTGGCGCGGACGAAATCAGCCGCCTGCGCGATTTCAAGCGCATGCCACAATTCTTCATCCGCCGCGTTTTCGTTGCCCCAGAGCAGATTCGAGCGAATCGTCCCCTGAAACAGCTGCGCCTTCTGCATGACGACAGCCACCCTGCGGCGAAGCTCCGCCTGCGGATAATCTGCAATCGGATGCCCGAACAGCATGACCGTGCCGCTTGTGGCGTCATAGAAGCGTGAAATCAGGCTGACGAGCGTCGTTTTGCCGCTGCCCGTACCGCCGATAACGCCGATGGTCTGCCCGCGCCTCGCCGTGAACGTTACGTCCGTCAGACTCTCATCGCCCGCGCCGCGGTACTGCAGCGCCACATGGTCAAATCGGACGGCCTCCGTGTTCTCCTCTTCGTCCGCATTCTCTTTCGCGTCAGGCGCCTTATTTTCCGGAAAACGCATGCTCGACTCGGTATCCAGCACCTGCGAAATGCGCCCCATGCTGGCAATGGCACGCGTCAGCAGGACAACGAGATTCGCCAGCTTCACCAGCTCGACAAGGATCTGATTCATGTAGTTAACCAGCGCGACGATATCGCCGGACAGCAGCGCACCGCTCTCGACCTTGCCTGCACCGAAATACAGGATGGCAATGATGCCGAGGTTGACAACGACATATGTCAGCGGATTCATCAGCGCGGCAATGCGCCCGACCTTGAGCTGCATGTCCGTCAGGCGGCTGTTCTGCGCGACAAACTGCTGCTCCTCCGCGTCCTCGCGCCCGAAGGCACGCACAACGCGCACGCCGGACAGGTTCTCGCGTGTCGCACCGGTGACCGCATCAAGATTACCCTGCACGCGCTTGTACATCGGTGATGTGATGCGCATGATGCCGAATACAATGACCGACAGCACCGGAATCGCGGCAACAAAAATCAACGCAATCTGCGCGTCAATCGTGAAGGCGGCAATCATCGCGCCGGCAACGATAAACGGCGAGCGCAGGAACAGGCGCAGGAACATGTTCAGTCCGTTCTGCACCTGATTCACATCGCTCGTCATGCGCGTAATCAGCGTGGAAATGCCCAGCGTATCCAGCTCGGAGAAGGACAGCGATTGGATATGCGCCATGAGCTGATGACGCAGCCCGGTCGACGTGCCGATGGCTGCGCGCGCCGCGAAATACTGCGCCGTGAACGAGCAGAGCAGCCCGATGAGCGCCATGAGCACGAGCAAGCCGCAGTGCGTCCAGATGTACGATGCATCGCCTCTGCCGATGCCGGTCTTGATGATATCCGACACGACAATCGGCACGAGCAGATCGAACGTCGCCTCGAGCATCTTGAACAGCGGTGCGAGGATGCTCTCCTTGCGGTATTGCTTCAGGAAGAGGAATAGGTGCTTCATAGAATCCTCCTCAGAGATAAATCGGCATGTGGCAAAGCGTCGGAACGACCTGCTCCCAGAAAACGGGCTGTTCAAACACAACGGTCGCGGTGTTGTCGCAGGGATGGAATGCGATTTTTCCCTCGCGGCGAACCTCCTTGTCAAACACGAGCGTGATGGCGTTGGCCTTGTCGAACCAAAGCCCCAGCGGCGACAGGCTGCCGGATTCCAGCGAAAGCATGCGTGGCAGGCACTCTGCCGGTGCGAACGAAAGCCGTGAGGAATGCAGCAGCTTGCTCGTGTCGGCGGTGCGGAAGGGCTTATCCGGCAACGTCACGTACAGGTAAAACGCCGTCTGCGTGCGCGTACACAGCAGGATGTTCTTGCAAAAGGTCACATCCGGCGCCGCATACGGCAGCGCGAGGCACTCCTCCATGGAAAAAACAGCTTCATGCTCATAGACCATGCAGGGAATTTGCAGCTCATGCAGATGCGCCAGAACACGCTGCTTGTTGGACACGTCATACCACTCCTTCTGCGCAAAATGGAAAAATCATACGGAAACGGAATGGCGATTTAGTCAAAATGCCAATGGTAATTTCCGTATTTCCATGATATAATACGCTTGAATCGGAGAAAAATCAAGGGGAGGTCAGTGCGGTAATGAAAAGAAGAATCGGCATTTTGACAAGCGGCGGTGATTGCCCGGGCTTAAACGCGGCCATCCGCGGCGTTACGCGCGCGGCATACGAGCTCTTTGACGCGGAAATCGTCGGCATCCATGACGGTTACAGAGGGCTCATCACAGGCGACTATCAGGAGATGAAGCGGAGTCAGTTTTCCGGCATCCTGACGCTCGGCGGCACTATCCTCGGCACGGCGCGCACGCCTTTCCGCGACATGCGCAAAATCGGCGATGACAACATCGACAAGGTCGCAGCGATGAAGAAGACCTACAAGGATTTGAAGCTCGACTGCCTTGTCACCCTTGGCGGCAACGGCACTCACAAGACCGCAAATCTGCTTGCAAAGGAGGGGCTGAACGTCATCGGTCTGCCCAAGACGATTGACAATGACCTCTACGGCACGGATTTCACCTTCGGCTTCCACACCGCAATGGACATCGCGACCGAGGTTATCGACCGCATCCATACGACAGCCGCATCCCATGGGCGCTGCATGGTCATCGAGGTCATGGGCAACAAGGCCGGCTGGTTGACGCTGTATTCCGGCGTTGCAGGCGGTGCAGATGCCATCCTTGTCCCTGAAATCCCCTACAAAATCGAGAAGGTCGCCAAGGTAGTCGAAGGCCGCGCCAAGAGCAACAAGGGCTTCACGATTATCGCCGTTGCAGAAGGCGCCATGACCACAGAGGAAGCGAAGCTGAGCAAGAAGGAACGTGAAGCAAAGCGCCTTGAGACGCATTTCTCCTCCAGCGCATTTGTGGCGCAGCAGCTGCGCGACCTCGTCGGTGTGGAGGCGCGCGCGGTGGTGCCGGGGCACATCCAGCGCGGCGGCAGCCCGAATGCCTATGACCGTGTGCTGTCGACGCAATTCGGTGTGCATGCTGCGGAACTGATTCGCGACGGCGTATACGGTGTGACGGTTGCACTCAAGGGCAACGAAATCACGCACAACAAGCTATGCGACATTGCCGGCATCCCGAAGCTCGTTCCGCCGGACAACACGATGATTACCACAGCCCGGGACATCGGCATTTCCTTCGGTGATTAACCAAACAGCCTACTGCGGGTTTGCTGCAGCAGGCTGTTCTTTCGTTTGAAGAAATTTCGCCCTTGCAAAGGCGACCAGAATGCTTTGCGATCACGGACTTCGTCCGATTTTCAGAATCCCTTCGCAGTGTGCTTTCCCGAAGGGGTCAAGGGGGCGATCGGAAAGCCCCCTTGTTGCCGCAACACAATCATCCATGGAAATGAACACCCATTTGCGCCCGAAGGGGTCAAGGGGGCGACCGGAAAGCCCCCTTGTTGCCTCAACACAATCATCCATGGAAATGAACACCCGTTTGCGCCCGAAGGGGTCAAGGGGGCGACCGGAAAGCCCCCTTTGTTGCCGCAATGTAATCCTCCATGGAAATGAACACCCGTTTGCTCCCGAAGGGGTTAAGGGGGCGACCGGAAAGCCCCCTTTGTTGCCTCAACACAATCATCCATGGAAATGAACACCCATTTGCGCCCGAAGGGGTCAAGGGGGCGATCGGAAAGCCCCCTTGTTGCCGCAATGTAATCCTCCATGGAAATGAAAACCCGTTTGCGCCCGAAGGGGTCAAGGGGGCGACCGGAAAGCCCCCTTGTTGCCGCAGCTTAATCATCCATGAAAATGAAAACCCGTTTGCGCCCGAAGGGGTCAAAAAAACAGACGAAATCTGTAAATGCAGGTCTCGTCTGCTCGAAAGCCCCTGAATGCTGCAATAAAATCCACCATGGAAATGAGAAACGCCATCAATCCCTGCCCGTGTCAAAAAATACTTGCAGGAAAAATCAAGCCTCCTGCTTCTCCATCTTGGTGAGAGCCCATGCGGCGGCAAATCCCACCATAAACGTCACCACGCTGACAATCACCTGCGCGAGGTTGAAGCCGTCAATGCTCAGCCCCATCAGAATGCCGATCGGCGAAGCGATGACAAGACCGAGAATCGCGCAGTACGTCGCGCACTTCCACTTCGCCAGCAAGATCTCAATCACCTTCGAAATACCGAAGATGCCGATGATAACGCCAATGCCGAAGGGCAGCAGAATGCCGATGTTGTAGAGAATCATTGCGCCGTCCAGTGCCGCAATCGCACTGACAAGATTGCCAATCGCGCCGACAACCGGATAGTAATAGCCCATGAGCATCAGCATCATCGAGCCGGACACACCCGGGATGACCATCGTTGCCGAGGCGATGCAGCCCATCACGACCAGCTTGAGCATTTCCAGCACGCTCAGGGCGATGGTCGCGCCGGTATCCTGCGGCTCCTTGATGAACGCCATGAAGATAATCAACGCAAAAGCCAGTACAAACAGGATACCACCGATGGTAAACTGCTTTTTGGGCTGCCCCTTGAGCTGCTTGAAAATCGCGGGCAATCCGCCGAGAATCAGACCGATGAACAGCGTGTTTGTCGGCAGCGACGCGAAGCTGTCCGCCAGCGCCCACGTAATCACCTTCGAGAGCAGCACCAGCGCAGTCAGCATGCCGATGGCAAACGGCAGCAGCGTCATAATGGACTTCTTGAACTGCTTGAACAGGTGTGTGATGCAGTGAATCAGCGTATCGTAAATACCCATGGACACCATCATGGTGCCGCCGGACACGCCGGGGATGATGTTCGCCAACCCGATGACCATGCCCTTGAGGATGTCGGAAATGAACTTCATGCTTGTCATGCTCCTTTGCGCTATATTGGTGGATTATATTCATCATATCATGAGTTGCAGTGAACGGCAATACATTGCAAAAAAATTTACAAACTGCTCAGAGAGAATTTATTTCCGCCTTTTGTTGCTTTTTTGATTAAAGTACGGTACAATGTTCATGGTAGGTTCATCTTTCTGCATTCATTTTTTCATTCATCTCATTTATTTTCAGGAGGTACACCATGCAGAGCTATGTACTGATGACCGACAGCGACAGTGACCTGCCGCTCGAGTTCAAGCAACAGTTGGACATTCCTGTCGTCTATATGCCCTACAGCTTAGATGGTCAGGAATACTTCGACGACCTCGGTCAGGCACTGGATTACCAGTCGTTCTACAACAAGATGCGTGCAGGCAGTCAGCCGACGACCTCCGCGCTCAATGAAACCGTCTATCTGGACTACTTCGAGCCGATTCTGTCTTCCGGCAAGGATCTGCTGTTCATCGCGTTCTCCAGTCAGCTCAGCGCCACGATTCAGGCGATTTACGCCGCGCGCGAGGAGCTGCTCGCGAAGTATCCGGAGCGCAAATTCATCGTGGTGGACACGCTGTCCATCTCCGCGCCGCAGACGCTGCTGGTGCTCAAGGCGCACGAGCTCTACCGCGCCGGCAAGCCGATGGAGGAGGTTGCGAAGTGGGTTGAGGACAATAAGCTCCGTGCGCAGGCGTGGTTCACGGTAGATGACCTCAAGTACCTCCAGCGCGGCGGACGCATTTCGGCGACGGCGGCGGCACTCGGCACCCTGCTCGACCTGAAGCCCATCCTGACCGAAACGCGCGACGGCAAGCTTGCTGCGGCAGGCAAGGTTCGCGGCCGCCGCAAGGCCATGAGCTTCATCGTGGAAAAGGCTGTCGAGAACGTTGTCGACCAGCACGAATCTATCGGCATCATCCTTCACGCGGACGCGCCTGCCGATGCTGATAAGCTGCACGCCCTTCTCGCGGAAAAGCTGCCGGAAATGGACATCCGCATCTACCACGTCGGTCCCGTCATCGGCACGCACGCCGGTCCTGGAACGATTGCCTTCTGTTTCATGGGGAAGGAACGGGATCTCTAATTGCAACAACCGCCCGCTTGACTGTTTGTGCAGTCAACGGGCGGTATTTTTTGATGAAACAACGCACAATTCGGCGCCGCTGAATGAGCGGTATTCAGTTTGTACCCCGAAATCCCTTGCCGATGATTTCGCCGGTGTTCATAATCAGCACGAACGCGGAAGGATCCACCTGCTTCACATATCGCCTGAGCATGATTGCCTCATGGCGGGTCATGACCGTCATCAGCACTGTACGACCCTCATGCGTGTAGGCGCCCTCGCCATGCAGCTCGGTTGCGCCGCGCTTGAGCGTGCGGGTGATATACGTTTCGATTTCTGCGGGCTTCGTTGTGATGATGTGGAAATATTTATGCGTGTTGATGTTCTCCAGCACCAAATCGACTAACAGGCTCTTCATCACCAGACCGAGGATGCAGAACAGCCCTGTTTCCATGCCGAACGCCACGCATGCCATCAGCGTGATAACCATGTCGCTGCACATCAGCGCGCGCCCGATGTTCAGGCTCGTATACTTGCGCAGAATCATCGCGACAATGTCCGTGCCGCCGGAGGACGCATCGAGATTGAACAGAATTGCCGATCCGACAGCAGGCAGGCTGACCGCGAAAATCAGCTCCAGCAGCGGCTGATTCGTCATTGGCGCTTCCATCGGTATGACGCGTTCCAGCACCCATGTCAGTCCGGACATCAGCAGGCTGACAAAGGTCGTGCGTCCGCCGAATTCCTTGCCGAGCACGATGTAACCCAGAATGAGCAGGAACACGTTGATGATCATCACGAAATCGCCGTTGGACAGCCCGTGAATATAGTGGCTGAGAATGACCGCCATGCCGCTGACGCCGCCGGTCGAGAAGTGGTTCGGAAATTTGAAGAAGTAGATGCCGAGCACCATCAGCACCGTGCCGGCAATCAGCAGCAGATATTCCTTGATCGTTTCACGAGCCTTCTGCATGAAAAAGCCCCTTTCAGAGGATTCTCCTTACTCCCTGATGATACCCTTGCCATACTGGCTGATCAGCCGATCACGATCGGTATTCGACACGACCATCGTCAATTCAACGCCCGTATCCGTGTATTGCTCCTGAATCACGCGCCCCATTTTGCGGATGCGTCCCGTAAGCGCGAACTGGTCAAACGGAATCGCAAACACGACCGATGAGTGGCCTTGCTGAAGCTGCTGCGCGATTCGCTCCTGCAGCTCTACAAGTCCTTCCCCCGTCCTTGCGCTGATCATGACCGCGCCGGGAATGACCATCGGCGCACCGTGCTCATCCGTGCACAGGTCGCATTTGTTGATCACCTCAATGCGCGGCTGATCCTGCGCGCCGAGCTCGGTCAGCACCTGCATGACCGTGTCGTGCTGCTGCATCATGTCGTCCGATGCGCCGTCATTGACAATGACGAGCACATCAGCGAGCGACGCCTCCTCCAGCGTCGAGCGGAAGGCGCTGATGAGCGCGTGCGGCAGCTTGCGGATGAAGCCGACCGTGTCCGTCAGCAGATACGGCGTGTGCTCTGCCGTTTCCATGCGGCGGCTGACGGCGTCGAGCGTGGCAAACAGCTGATCCTGCACGTACACTTCGCTGCCGGTCAGCCGGTTCAGCAGCGTTGACTTGCCTGCATTCGTGTAACCGACCAGCGCGACAACCGGCACCTCGTTCTTTTCGCGGCTCTTTCGGCGAAGCTCGCGCTGCTTCTCAACCGCATCGAGGCGGCGGCGCAGCTCCGTCATGCGCTCACGAATGCGGCGGCGGTTCATTTCGAGCTTTGATTCACCCGGGCCGCGCGTGCCGATGCCGCCAGCCAGGCGTGACAGCACCAGTCCCTGACCAATCAGGCGGCTGGAGCGGTACTGCAGCTGCGCCAGCTCGACCTGCAGCTTGCCTTCTGCCGATGATGCACGCTGGGCGAAGATGTCCAGAATCAGCGTCGTGCGATCAACGACCTTCACATGCAGCAGCTCTTCCAGATTGCGTGCCTGAATGCCGGTCAGCTCCTCATCAAGGATGCACACATCCGCTTCAAGCGCCTGACATTCCCGGCATAGCTCATCCGCGCGGCCGCGCCCGATGAACAACGCCGTATCCGGCTTGTCCTTCTTTTGCAGGAACTTGCCGACAACCTCCGCGCCTGCCGTTTCCGCAAGCCGCGCCAGCTCGTCAAGCGATTCCATGCTTTCGATGCCCATAAGGACGGCTCGTTCTCTGCCGGCATTTTCCTCCTCGCCGGATTCCCAGCCGACAACGCGGTCGCTTTCCAGCACCTGATGCATCCATTCGCTGTCAGGCATCCTGTACCACCGTACCGGCTCATCCATGAGGATATTCTGCTTTTCCGCGAGGAAGGCGCTCTGCACGAAGGTCGGCTCCCCCCTCAGGCAGCCGATGGCGGTCATCGCGTCATAACGGAACGACCGCAGCGCCGACAAGTCGACATCCGACAGATGCCCGTCGCCGTTAGGATGCGTATGAATGCAGCGGACGCAGCTCAGCCGCCTGGCATTGCGGCGAAGGCGATAATCGCGCAGCTCAACATCCCTGTCCGTGCCGACGGAAACATCCACAATCTCGCCGTCACGCGTGATGTAGACGGCAATTTCGCGGTTCATCGCCGCCGTAAATCTGGCAAGCACCTGCATCAGCTCGTGCGGCAGGAACGTGTCCTCATCCACCTCATACTCATAAAGCTGCGACAGCGCATCAATCAGCGTATCGCGCACGCCCGTCACATTGCCGTGTACCTGACGTTTCATTCCTGCTCCTCTTGCTCCTTCTTCTCTCGTTCCCTGCGCTTCGGCACATGGAGAATCGGCTTTTTCCTGACGCGCAGGCTGGTGAGAATCGAATCCGCGCAGCCGACAATCAGATAGAGGTAATACGTGATGAAGCGCCAGACAAGCAGCGCGACCGACACCGTGCCGCCGGTGAAGATGTCGCGGAAGTACAGCAGGAAGCCGCCCTCCTGTGCGCCGGACGCGCCGGGCAGCGGCGTGTAGTTTGCCGAAACGAACAGCAGGAACGCCACCGTCAGCGTCTGATACCACGCCGTACCGCTCAGCCCCATCGCGTAGTACACCAGCAACGGCACCGCCATCAGACAGAGCATTTCGACGATGGACACGAGCGTCTGAATCAGCAGATGCAGCGGATGATGCACCAAATCCATGAGCGAGGAGTGGAAATACTCAATCGTCCTGTCCGATGATGCCTGCCATTCCTCGGGCTTCTTGCAGATATGGTGCTTTGTCAGGAAGCGGATGCCCCAGCGGACGATGCTCTCCACCCAGTTGCGGTGGAAGGAAATCAGCAGAATCGCCGGCACACAGAAGAAATTCACCAGGCAACCGAGGATGATGACCGGAATGACGCCCGACAGGTGCTCCGCCACGAAATTCCAGTTGCACAGCCACAGAATCACCGCCAGTGCCACCTCGACCACCTGATTGAAGAACGCGCGGGCCAGAAGCGCCGATGTCGCGACACCAGCCGGAATCTGCCGCTGACTCATCAGGTAAATCTGCATCGGCTGACCGCCGGACGAGCCGGGGGTCACGTTCGCGTAGTAAATGCCCGCAAACGAGAAATGCGATGCCGTACTCAGCTTGACCTTATACCCTTCCATGCGCAGGAACGCATACAGCCCCGTTCCTTCCGCTACCACATAGCCGATCATCAGCAGGAGACCGATGACAATCCAGCGCTTATCCATCTCGATGATGACATCCCACGCGTTCATCAGCTCCGGATTATTGAAGGCAATCAACACCACAATCAGCATCGACAGCAGTATAAATCCGATGCTGAGGATTTTGCCCCATTTCCTTTTCTTCAAGCAGAGAGGGCCCCTTTCGTCAGTTTGCATAGCACATTGTACCATAAAAGCGTCCCCTGCGTAAAGGGAAAAGGCAAATTCCAAGAGAATTTTAACCTAACTAAGGCAGCACCGCACAATTCGGCGGCGCAGATGAATGCGCCTTTTGTCTTCGTCACATATGCTGCGCTGAAAGCGTTCCCGGACTTCGTCCGCTTCTCTGTTCAGCGCTCGTCAGGCATGGTTGGGGGAGCCCAAACCCCAGCAGGAACGCTGTCCCTGCACCCTGCAAGGGAGTTCCTCCCTTGACCCGTTGCACGATGGAGGTTCGCCATTTACTTACAGGTTACGCATGTTTTGCTCAGTCTCCCGAATGCGCATCGATCCAGCTGACAAATTCGCCCTGCCGATTTCTCCGAATCAGCGGCGCGGGCGTGCCGACACGCAGATGCTCCTGCTCCGGCAAGGTCCGCACAGGCAAAGCACCCTTCCGCTCGGGACGTTCCTGCACCGCATGAAACGCCTCCTCCGACGCTTCCGCCGTGAAGCACCGCACGCCCTGCCGGTACAGCCGCCTGCACAGCGCGCGCAGCTCTTGCTCTGTATCGGCATGATAATGCGCATCCAGCATCAGCCCCGGTGAAAGCACATCGCCGCCGAGGTCGATTTCCGCCTCGTAGAGTCCCTTTGCCAGCCCGACGCCGATTTCCTGCACACAGCCGTGCATCAGCCGGACATCCGTGAGTGCGTCCGGATTGTCCGATAGTTTTGCGTTCCGTATCAGCATAAATTCCTCCTGTGTATGATGAAAAATTCGCCGTATCGATTGGATTATCCTGCCGATACAGACATACGAAAACCGGAGGCGGTTTTCGCCGTCTCCGGTGATGGGTATTCGGATTACTCAGCCGTCCTGGTCAGGGTGAAGACCATCTCGCCGCCATCCTCGGTGGTGTAGTATTCGGCGGAGGTATCGAACTCGTAGCCATCGGGCACCTTAATCACCTGAATGTGGTAGGTGAAGGGCACATTGGTGAAGGCGATGATTCCTTTCTCATCAGCCGTCATCAGCGTGCAGGAGGTATCGTCGCAGACATTCGCCATGACGCCCTCAACCGCGTTGCCGTCCTCATCGACAAACGTCAGCTGATAGTCCGCAAGGCCGCCATCCGCCAGCAAGCCTTCGGGCGCGACAGCCACCTCATCGGTGGAAGGCAGCGTGCCGTCCGCATAGTGCCAGGAAGCAAAGACGGTCATGCCGTAGGCGGTGTTCATCTCCTGAATGAAGGCGTTCGCGTTCTGCTCATCGCAGAAGAACGTCATCACAACAGGTTCGGCTTCGGAATCGTACGGATTGGCGTAGGTGTAGAAGCTGCTGTAGGAGTAGCCGTCAATATCCATCGCGCTGACGCCGCCACTGACCACAAAGGCATCGCCGTCGATATCAGCATCCGCCAGCTTCAACGACGTGCCGTCATAATTGTTATAGACAGAAGCCAGCTCAGCGCTGACGTCCTTGCCGATGCAGATATTCGCGGTCACGGTATCGCTGTTCACAACATAGCACTTACCCAGTGCCGTTTCAAACGTTTCGGCATATGCCGGGTCGGCGTATTCAAACACGATTTCCTTCGCACTGTCGCTGACAATCTCGGACGACACGCCGGATTCAATCGCATGAGGATAAACGGGCATGGCAGCAACCAGCGCCGCCGCCTCATCGCCGGTCACGAGCTTGACGTTCTTCAGCCACGCAGTGTCCTCGCCGTCGCTGGATGCGGAATCCTTCATGTAGATGAAATCCACCGTATGCTCGCCGGCAGTCAGGGCAGCCGCGTAGGTCGCCCAGTCCTTCTCGCCGTCAATCACCTTGATGATTTCGCCATCCGCGACCGCATAGAAGTAGTCATAGCCTTCCTCGCAGGAAACCCTGACGTCATAGGAGAGCACATCGCCTTCTTCGGCGTTCAGCTTGACACACACCATGGCGTAGGAGTCATCGATGCCCGTGTTGGACGCGACCACGCAGCCGTCATCCACCATCCACGGCCATGCGTATTCGTCATCGCTGCTGAAGGACACGGTCAGGTCGCTGCCCTCGGCAAGCATCGCCGCCGCAGCATCAGCCGCATCAGGATTTTCCACGGTGGGCTTCACCTTCGGAATTTCAAAGCCGACAAGGGACTCGGAGTAGTCGTCCGCGATGAAGGCATTGAACAGACGCAGGAAGGTATCAACAGAGGTAATGGAGCCGGATTCCTGCCAGCAGATCACGCCGTTGCGGTCGATCATGATGGACGTCGGAATGCCGTCATAGTCGAACCAGTCGGTCAGACCAATGGTGTCTGCCGCCATAGGCAGGATGGACAGACCGTTCTCTTCCTTGAAGGCGTTGATCACGTCGTCGGTATCGGAGGGCTCGCAGGACACGGCGACAATCGCCAGGTCGTCCTGCACCTGCGCGTAAGCTTCCTCCATGTAGGGGAATTCCTGGCAGCAGGGGTTGCACCAGGTCGCCCAGATGTTGATCAGGACAGCCTTGTGGGTCGCAAGCAGCTCAGAGAACGTCACAGCAGTGCCGTCGCTCAGCGTCAGGGTGAAGTCGCCCATGGTGTCGCCGACCACATAGGCGCGCGTTTCGGCATCGTTCTCGGCGGCAGCGAAGCCGACCATCGTCAGCATCATCGCCAATGCCAGCAGAAGGGAAACGCTTGAATGCAGCTTTTTCATCGTCAGATGTTCCTTTCCGGATGATGGATCCATAGGCAATTATAGCGCATTTCTTCATTATTACAATGAAAGAAATATAAATTTTCGGTTTTTTCGGTGTACCTGCACACTATTTTTCGCGAATCACAACGGGTGAATCCGCCAGCGCGGACTGAATATTCCTGAGCGCCTTCGCCATATAGCCCTGCTGGTCATCGCTCATGCCGCCGGGCGCGTCGCAATCGCTCGCAACCACGCGGTACTGATACTGACCATCCTTCTTCTGCCGCCAGATATATGTCGGCGTGTAGGACACTTGCCCGAAGCTGATGCGTTCGCCGTCCCACGAGATTTGCAGGTGCAGCAGAACCGCCGCGACGTTGCCGTCCTTGCGCGACTCATTCAGCAGGCTGCCCAGCGACCATGCGCATAAGGTCTGCGCAATGGCGCCGTCATCGCTCTTGCGCGTCAGCCATGCAATCGGCTGCACAACGCGCGTACCCGTGCCGACAATCACATCAGCACCGGCATCGGCGATTTTCTGCGCCAGGGTGCGCTGCGCGTTTGTGGGCTTTGATGCGCCGGATTTTCCCCAGTTGATTGACACAATCACAACCGCCGCGCCCTGCTCACGTGCCTGCGCGATGTCCGCCGTGATGGCATCGCTGTCCGCTAATCTGACCGCGTAGGAATCGCCGGACTTCATTGCCTTCGTGCCTGTTGTGCCGAGCGATTCCGTATAATGCAGGAACGCGACCGGCACGCCGCCGAGCGTTTTGATACAGATCTGGCTGGCTGCCTCCTGCGATGCATAGGCGCCGATGACCGTCAGGTTACGGCTCTGCAGCGAGGACAGCGTTGACTGCACGCCCTCCGTGCCCTTGTCGTACACCTGGTCAAAGCCGAGCGCCACCATCTGAACGCCGCAATCGCGCAGCATATCCGACACCGCGTCGGGCGCGTTCAGCGAGGATACCTTGCTGTCCGGCAGAATCAGGTTCTCCAGCGACAGCAGCGTCATGTCTCCCGTCATTTCATCCGTCAGGAGCGATAGCATTTCCGTGAAGTCATACTTCCCGGAATCGCTGTAATACCCTGCCTTGCGCACCGCGTCATCCATGCAGACCGAGCCGCCGATGGTCAGCGTGAGGGAACCGCCAGCCTTAACGGTCGGCACCGTGGTCGGTTCAGCCGTTGCTGACGCTTCAATCGGCGCGACGGTCTCCTGCGGATTTGCGGCAGGAGCGGAAGAGAAAAGGGACGAAGTCCCTTCGGTTGATTGTGTAATCGGGATATCGTTCAGAGAGAGGGTTGGAATGTCGCCGAGCTGAAGGACGGACAGCACCTCGCGTACATCAATCTGCACGCTTGCGTCGCCCATCAGACCGGGCAGCACCCTCGCGCAGCCGACCAGCACGACGCACGTGATCATCAGCATAATCACCGTGCCCGGCGATATGCGGCGATGCCTTTTGTTCATGGTCGTGTCATCCTTCCGGCTTATTGATAGATCGGAAGCAGCGTGATGAGCGAGGTGATCAGCAGCGCCGCAATCATGACGATGCAGGTGATGCTGATGAAGAGCTGCCGCCCGTTACGGGGCTTTTTTTCGCTTTTATTGGACATAACAGGATTGCTCCTTTCTATACTTGATTACGAATCGGCTTCCGGCGCTTCCTTTTCCTTCTGCCAAATCCTCACCTGCGTCACGCGGCGCTTTTCCATCCTCGTGACCATGCCGCGCAGATGCTCCGTCTCAAAGCGCGCACCGGTAAAGGGAATGCAACCCATGATTTCGCTGACCCAGCCGCCGACGGTTTCGGCATTGAAGGTGTCCTTCAGTCCGAGGCTGTCCAGCAGCTCCGTCAACTCCATGCTGCCGTCCACCATGCGCGAGCCGTCGGACATCGTCACGCTTTCCACGGACACGTCGTCGTGCTCATCATAGATTTCGCCGACAAGCTCCTCCAGCACATCCTCCATGGTCACGATGCCCTCGGTGCCGCCAAACTCGTCCAGAACAATCAGCAGATGCGTCTTTTCGGTCTGGAACAGCTTGAGCAGCTTGGAGAGCTTCAGCGTCGCCGGCGCATACACCGGCGGCTTCATGATACTGGTGATATCCGTTTCGCCTGCATGCTGGCAGGCGTAAAAATCCTTCTCGTTCAGGATGCCGACAACATGATCCATATCCTCATGGTAAACAGGCAGGCGCGTATAGCCCGTTTCGCGAAAAAGCTGCGCCGCCTCGTCCATGGTCGCGGTATCCTCCAGCGCCGTCACGTCCACGCGCGGCGTCATGATGTTGAGCACATCGCGGTCATCGTTAAATTCGATGACGGAGCGGATCATTTCGCCCTCATGCTCATCCATGTCGCCATCGCTCTGCGCCTCGTCGACCATCGTCATGATTTCTTCCTCGACAAAGCTTTCCTCCTGCGCGGGCTTGATGATCTTGCCGAGCAGCTTCTTCCACAGCGAAAAGAGCGCGTTGAGCGGTGTCGCGATTGTCCGCAGCACCAGCAGGGGCGTCGCAAACAGCAGCGCGAATTTTTCCGGATTCTCCTTTGCAACCGCCTTCGGGCTGATTTCACCGAAAATCAGGATGAGAATGGTCATGACAACCGTGGAAACAGTTGTTGCGACCGATTGGTTGTTTTTCATCAGCGTCAAAAACAGACCCGTCGCAATGGACGAGGCGCTGATGTTGACGATATTGTTGCCGATGAGGATTGTACTCAGCAGCCTGTCGTAATTGTCCGCAAGCTCCAGCGCAATCTGCGCCCGCTTGTGACCTGCCTGTGCCTTCGTCTTGAGCTTCACGCGGTTGACCGACGTGAAAGACGTTTCCGATGCGGAAAAGAAGGCGGAGAGTGCAACAAGCACAACGATGATGGCGATGCTACCGTATAACTCAGGCGTCATGGAAAATCAAGCATTCCTTTCTATGTTCACAAACCCACACGGTTAAGGAATAGATGACCCGTCGGGCATGCAAACGTCTGGGAGGCTGATCCACGAAGCCATCACTCCTTTCAGCATATAATGCTTCATTCTTATTATAGCATGAAGCACCGCAAAAAGCAAATTTTTTCCGAGCCGGACAGTTCGAGACCAAAAAAGCTTGCCCTGTCTTTTTTCGTTCTCGTCTTGCATCTGCAGCCGCAGTGTGATATGCTGAAAAACGGAATGAAACAGAAGCAGGAGCTGATTTTGATGGCACAAGAACATGTACAGGGTTTACTGAGCTTTCTGCGGGAATCGCCGACCGCTTTCCATGCTGTGGAGAGCATTTGCGCCCGCCTGACAGGCTTTGAACGTTTGCAGGAAAACACCCGATGGCATTTGAAGCCCGGCAAACGCTATTATGTGACCCGCAACCGCTCCAGCATAATCGCCTTTACCGTGCCTTCATGCGGTCTTGCGCCCTTCCAGATGATTGCCAGCCACACCGATTCGCCCACCTTCCGCATCAAGGAAAATGCAGAGCTGAGCGTGCGCAATCAGTATATTCAGCTGGATGTGGAACGCTACGGCGGCATGATCCTGAGCACGTGGCTGGATCGTCCGCTGTCCGTTGCCGGGCGGCTGGTGGTGCGCAGCGGGGACGGCGTGCGCTCTCTGCTGGTCAATCTCGATGAGGACAGCACGGTCATCCCCAACGTGGCCATCCATATGAACCGCGATATCAACAACGGGTATAAGTACAACCCTGCTTCCGATTTAATGCCGCTTTGGAGCGGAAAAAACGGAAAAGGGAGCTTCCTTGCACGCATCGCAAAGGCGGCAGGCGTAGCGCAGGAGGATATCATCGGGTCGGATTTGTACCTGTACAACCGGATGCCCGGCTGCGTCTGGGGCGATGAAGGGGAATACCTGTCCGCAGGACGGCTGGATGATCTGGCGTGCGCCTATACCTCCATGCAGGCACTGCTGAATGCGGCAGACAGCAGCCACATCAACGTGTGCTGTGTATTTGACAACGAAGAGGTCGGCAGCGGCACCAAGCAGGGCGCAGATTCCACCTTCCTGTCCGATGTGCTGCGCCGCATCACCCTGTCGCTCGGACATGATGAGGCGGATTACATGGCACTGCTGTCGCGCAGCTTTATGCTGTCGGCAGACAACGCGCACGCCACCCATCCCAATCACCCTGAGCTTTCCGACCCGATCAACCAGGTGTATATGAACGAGGGCGTGGTCATCAAATTCAACGCCAGTCAGAAATATACCACGGACGGCGTATCTGAGGCGGTGTTCCATTCGATCTGCCGTCATGCTGATGTGCCTGTTCAGCACTTTGCTAACCGCTCGGACATGCAGGGCGGGTCTACGCTGGGCAACATCAGCGGCAGCCATGTTTCGATCAACACGCTGGATATCGGCATGGCACAGCTTGCCATGCATTCCAGCTATGAAACCGCAGGCACAAAGGATGTGGATTACATGATCCGTGCCATGCAGGTCTTCTACGAAACGGATATCGACTGCCTGTGCGACGGCGATTATAAGCTGACCTTCCGTGCATAATCAAAGATCGATGCGTCCGTCACCGCTCAGCGGTTCACAGCCCGCCTCCATAACACAAATAGTCCGCCTTTCCTGAACCCTCAGAAAAGGCGGCATTCTTTTTTACTTATCGAACAGTTCCTTCACTTTATCGATGAAGGACTTCCTCTGGTCATACTGCTTGCCATTGTCATCGCCGTCAAACTGCCGGAGCAGCTCGCGCTGCTTCTCGCTCAGCCGCTTCGGCGTTTCAACACGCACGCGGAAGATCAAATCACCCTTGACGCTCGAACCGAGCTGCGGTACACCCTTGCCGCGGATGCGGAAATCCGTATCCGTCTGCGTACCCTCAGGAATGTTGTACTTCACGCTGCCGTCAAGCGTCGGGACGTCGATTTCCGCGCCGAGCGCCGCCTGCGTGAAGGAAATCGGCACGTCCAGATACAAATTCGTGCCTTCACGACGGAAGAGTTTGTGCGGCTTGACGGTAATCTGAATGAGCAGGTCGCCGTTCGGACCGCCGTTCGCACCGGGTTCACCTTGACCGCGCTTGGACAGCACGATGTTGTTGTCCACGCCTGCCGGGACATCCAGCTCCAGCGTCCTCAGCTTGCGGATTCGCCCTGTGCCTCCGCACGTCGAGCACTTGTCCTTGATGACCTTGCCTGCGCCGCCGCATCCCGGGCACGTGCGCACGGTCGTCATCCAGCCGCCGCTCTGGCGGATTTGTCCCGTGCCCTTGCACATCGAGCAGGTCTGCGGCTGCGTGCCGGGCTTTGCGCCTGTGCCGCCGCATGTCGTGCAGTTTTCATAGCGGTAGAATTCGACCGACTTGTGGCAGCCCTTTGCCGCCTCCTCGAACGTCAGGCGCAGCTCATAGCGCACATCTGCGCCCTGACGGGGTGCATTGCGCCGTGCCTGTGCGCTGCCGCCCATGCCGCCGTTGAACAGCTGGTCGAAGATATCGCCCATACCGCCCATGCCGCTGAAGTCCATGCCGCCGAACGGGTTACCTCCGCCGCTCATGTCAGGTCCGTCGAAGCCGTACTGGTCGTAACGCGCGCGCTTGTCCGGGTCGGACAGCACTTCGTTCGCCTCATTCAGCTCCTTGAACCTCGCCTCTGCCTCCTTGTCATTCGGATGCAGGTCGGGATGGCATTCCTTCGCCTTCTTGCGGTAGGCGCGCTTGATTTCGTCATCCGATGCGTTCTTTTGTACACCCAATACCTCGTAATAATCGCGCTTGTTCGCCACGTTTGCTCACCTCTGGTTGCGTTTCATGTCATTCCGCTCTGCCGAAATTACCCAAATATCACCGGGAGGCACGTCAGACGGCTCTCCCGGTGATGGTAATTAGAAGCAAAACTGATTTGCTTCAGCATCCTGCCTTAGTGGACGTCGCCGTCCGCCTCGTAGGTGCCGTCAGCATTCTGACCATTGGGCTGAGCCTGCTCCGTACCCTGCGCACCGCCCTCAGGAGCGCCGCCCTGCTGCTGATACAGCTTGCCGAAGATGGCGTACACCTTCTGCGTGAAGGTCTCCATGGCGTTCTTGATTTCGTCCGCGTTGCCGCCCTCGCGGGTCTTCTTGAAGGAAGCGATTTCACTCTCGATGGTGGACTTATCCTCCGCGGACAGCTTGTCGCCGTTCTCGCGCAGCTGCTTCTCGGTCTCGTAGATCACGGAATCAGCATGGTTGAGCGTCTCGACCTCTTCCTTGCGCTTCTTGTCCTGCTCAGCATACTGCTCAGCTTCCTTGACGCGCTGGTTGATTTCCTCCTCGGTCAGGTTGGAGGAAGCGGTGATGGTGATCTTCTGCTCGTGGCCGGTCGCCTTGTCCTTTGCGGAGACATTGACGATACCATTGGCATCGATGGAGAAGGTGACCTCGATCTGCGGCACGCCGCGGGGAGCGGGCGCAATGCCAGTCAGCTGGAAGCGACCCAGGGACTTGTTGTCATAAGCCATCTGGCGCTCGCCCTGCAGGACGTTGATCTCAACGGTCGTCTGACCGTCCGCCGCCGTGGAGAACACCTGGGACTTGCTGGTCGGGATGGTGGTGTTGCGGTCAATCAGGCGGGTGAAGATGTGACCTTCCGTCTCAAGACCCAGAGACAGCGGCGTAACATCCAGCAGCAGGACGTCCTTGACCTCGCCGGCAAGCACGCCGCCCTGAATGGCAGCGCCGATTGCCACGCACTCGTCCGGGTTAATGCCCTTGAAGGGTTCCTTGCCCGTCACACGCTTTACAGCGGCCTGCACAGCAGGGATACGCGTAGAACCGCCGACGAGAATCACCTTGTTGATATCGTTGTAGGTCAGGCCAGCGTCCTTCAGCGCCTTCTCCATCGGGGTGATGGTTGCCTGCACCAGGTCAGCAGTCAGCTCCTCGAACTTCGCACGGGTCAGCGTGACATCCAGGTGCTTCGGGCCGTTTGCGTCCGCCGTGATGAACGGCAGGTTGATGTTGGCGCTCGTCGTGCCGGACAGGTCGATCTTCGCCTTTTCAGCCTCCTGCTTCAGGCGCTGGCTGGCAGCACGATCCTTGCGCAGGTCGATGCCGTTTTCCTTCTGGAACTGATCCGCGACATAGTCGATGATGCGCTGGTCGAAGTCATCGCCGCCCAGACGGGTATTACCGTTGGTCGCAAGCACCTCAAACACGCCGTCGCCGATGTCGAGGATGGAAACGTCGAACGTGCCGCCGCCCAGGTCGTACACCAGAATCTTCTGCGTGCCTTCCTTGTCAAGACCGTATGCCAGAGAAGCAGCCGTCGGCTCGTTGATAATACGCAGGACCTCCAGACCGGCGATGCGGCCTGCATCCTTCGTTGCCTGACGCTGTGCGTCATTGAAGTAAGCAGGGACGGTGATGATGGCCTGCGTCACGGTTTCGCCCAGATACGCTTCAGCCGTTTCCTTCATCTTGCTCAGGATCATAGCGGAAATGTCCTGAGGCGTGTAGGACTTGCCGTCGATGTTCACCTTGTAGCTGGTGCCCATCTCACGCTTGATGGAAATCACGGTACGGTCAGGATTGGTGACAGCCTGACGCTTTGCGATCTGACCGACCATGCGCTCGCCGTCCTTGGAGAAAGCCACGACAGAAGGCGTCGTGCGCGCGCCCTCAGCGTTCGGGATCACGACCGGCTGACCGCCTTCCATGACCGCCACGCAGCTGTTCGTCGTACCAAGGTCAATACCAATAATCTTGCTCATAATTCATTCCTCCTGAAAGTCTATGTCGAAATTGTTGTAAATGTCTTTCTATACAGCAGATGCCTTCACATCTGAGCTGTCTGATTAAGCGGCTGTGCCTTAGTCGGGCACAACCTTGACCATCGCGTGCCGAAGCACGGTGTTGTCCATCCTGTAGCCCTTCTGCAGCACCATGCAAACGGTTCCCGGCTCGCCGTCCTCGGCGGTGCCCTGCATGATGGCCTCCTCGAGGTTCGGGTCGAACTTCTCGCCGAGGCGGTCAATCGCCGTCACGCCGAGCTTTTCGTACACGGCAGTCATCTGCTTGCGGGTCATCTCCACGCCGGTCCTGAGCGCATCGCCTTCCGCCTGCTCGGCAGATGCAAGGGCACGCTCGAGATTATCCAGCACGGGCAGCATCGCCGTCGCGACCTTGCGCTGACCCTCGGCAAAGGCCTCCGCGCGCACGCCCTCGTTCCGGCGGCGGAAGTTGTCGAAATCCGCCTGAACGCGCTGCGCAAGCGCGAGGTACTCATCCGCCTTGGCCTTGGCGGTCTGAAGCTCCGCCGGATCGACCGCAGGCACGGCTGCCGGTGCTTCCTCTGTCTGGGGCTGTGCTGCCGTCTGATCCTGATCGGTCACATCGATCGTCATGTCCTCATCCGGCTGCTGCGTTTTCTGCTCATCCATCGGTCGCTTTTTACCTCTTTTCCATTTCATTGCTGATCATCCGGCTTGCTTTCATCGATTTTTGGCGGGCTTCCGAAGAGCTCCGAAAGCTGCTGACCCATCGTGTTCATGACCGACAACACCTTGCTGTAGCGCATGCGTGTCGGTCCGATGACGCCGATGGTGCCCTGCCTGCCGGAGCCTGTCGTGTACGTAGCGGTCACAATCGAGCAATCCGCCATTTCCGGCACGCCCGTTTCCGGTCCGATGCGGACGGTAAACGCCATTTCTCCCTGCTGACTGATGATGTCAGCCAGTCGGTCACGCGTTTCCATCAACGAGAGGAAGGAACGTGCCTTCTCGACGTCGTTGTACTCCGGATACGCGAGCATATTGCTCGTTCCGCCGACCGCGACGTGCGGGTGCGGCTTCTGCTCCTCCTGCCCGAGTACGCTGCCCAGACTGCGCAGGATCACCTCATTCTCGTGCATCCTTTGCATAATGTCGGGGATGCGCTGCACCGCTTCGTGGAGCGTCAGCCCCTGCAGGTGCTCCGTCAGCGTCTTGGAAACGGCGTACAGCGCGTCGCTGTCGAGCTCCGAGGCCACCCGAACCACCTGGTCGCGTACAATGCCCATGTCCGTCACGACAACGACGAGCGCCGACATTTCGGACACCGGCACGAGCTGAATCGTGCGGATCCTGGGGAGCTTGCCTGTAGGCGGCAGCACAACGGCAGTGTAATTCGTCAGCGAGGACAGCACCTGCGCTGCGTGATCAATCACATCCTCCATCTGATGCATGCGCCCGAGGAAGTGCCCCTTGACGACCGGCTCGCTGTCCGACGGGATACGCCCCATCTTCAGCAGCTGGTCGACGTACAGCCGATACGCCTTCGCGGACGGGATACGCCCGGCAGACACATGCGGCTGATCGAGGTAGCCGAGCTCTTCCAGGTCGCTCATCTCATTGCGGATGGTCGCCGAGGAAAGCCCCATGTCATATTTTTTCGAGATTGTCCTTGATCCGACCGGCACGGCTGTCAGGATGTAGTCATCGATGATAGCCTGCAGAATCCGAAACTTTCTTTCGTCCATCATCATCACTCATTCCTCCTTCCATGCTCCTTCGGTTTGTGTTGTTAGCACTCACTTGTGTTGAGTGCTAATCACATGACATAATATACCCCCGTTGCGTCACTTTGTCAAGGGGTTAGGAAGATTTTTTTCATCTTTTTGCGTTTCTTCACGGAAAATCTCACATAAAAGACCGGAGCCGTCCCCATCAAAGGCAGCTCCGGTCTTTTTTCTTGTCAGGCTTTCGCAGCCCTTGCCGCAACAGGCGACAGCTTCGCCTTTTCCAGCACCATTGCAATCAGCGGCACGACAATCAGGTGAATCACCGCGCCGACGGCGGTCTGCACAAAGTACGCCGTCAGGAACATCTGCAGCGTGTACGTGCTGCCCTGCAGTCCCATCACAACGGCCTTCGCCGCGCCGCCGAGCAATCGTCCGGCAATCATCGCCGGCACCATTGCGGACAGCATCGCCAGCGTGGGGCGCATTTTCCGCCGCAGCAGCGGATACAGCACGCCCGTCATCGCGCCGTACACCGCCATTTCGAACGCCATCGGGATGGCGACCGGCACCATCGGCGGCATACCGAACACCGCGCTCCGCAGCAGCGGCAGCACCACGCCCAGCACCGTCCCCCATGTCCAGCCGCACGTCAGACCGCACAGCAGCACCGGAATGTGCAGCGGACTGATTGCCTGCCCGAGCACCTGAATATTGCCGGTCAGAAAAGGCAGCACCATGCCGACCGCCAGCAGAATTGCCGTCACCACGAGCGAATAAATCGAGCTTTTGCGATTGAATGCCATCCGAAACTCCTCCAAAAACAAAAATACCACGAAGAAAGCCGGACGTTCTCGCCCGAGGGCTTCCTTCATGGAAACATATTTATCATAACAGAAATATCACGAATTGTCAAGCAGCGGATTGTACAGGTCGTCATAGAGACGCAGCGCCATCAGTTTGTCGCGCAGCGCCTGCATGTCCACCCATGCCTCGCGCTTTTTTGACGGGTCGCGCAGAAGTGCAGACGGGTGATAGGTCGGCATCATCCAGACGCCCTTGCGCTCGAACCACGCGCCGCGGTCGCGCGTGATGCGGATGTCCGATCCGAGCGTGTATTTCGCAGCCGTTGCTCCCAGCAGGACAATCACCTTCGGGCGGATGAGCGCCGTCTGAATACGCAGATGGAGCTTGCATGCGGCTGCCTCCTCCTCGGTCGGGACGCGGTTATGCGGCGGACGGCACTTCACGATATTGCAGATGTACACGCGGTCGCGCGGCAGGGAAATGGCGGCCAGCATCCGCGTCAGCAGCTGTCCGGCAGGACCGACAAAGGCAAACCCTTCCTCGTCCTCCACCTGACCGGGTCCTTCGCCGATGAGCATGAGCGGGCTGTTCCGGTCGCCCTGACCGGGCACCTTATGCAGGATGCCCTGATGGAGCGGACACAGCGTGCAGCGGGAAACCTGATCTTCAAACAGCTCCCATGTGATGTCGGGCATCGTTCATGCTTCCTTTCTGTCGGCTTGATTTATGCTTGACTTTTTTTCATTATAGATGGTATTATATCATTGTCCGGAAAAGTGCAATTGACTGCGTTACATCCGAATAGAGCCAGTTCAGCAGGCTGACGAGCATCATCACCAGCACGAGAATCACGCCGCAGCCGGCAGCAACGCTGATGAAGCTCCCGAGGTTCGCCAGAAAGCGCCAGCGCGTTCTGTTCATCTCGGCTTCTTCCTCTTCCGTCAGATCATCGAGCGGCGTTTCCACCTGTTCAGGCTGTTCATCTGCATATTCCGCCTCCTCGAAGGTCGGCTGCCATGCCGCCTCATTGACGAAGGTGATCTCCGCATCGGGATCCTCCGGCTGTGCGGACTGAAACGGCTGCGCGGATGACGGCTGAAAAAGCTGATGCGTCCCATCTGCAGTCCACTGCTCCGTGTTTTGCCGGTTCATATACGGCTGGGTGAAGCTCTGCCGGGGCACATCCTGATCCGAAGCATCCTGATACAACACGCCTTGACACGAAGTGTCCTGAGATGATGTTTCCTGATGAGTATTTTCCGTTCCCGCTTCATAATTTCCTGCCGAGCGGCGGCGCTTGTTTTCAGCCATGCTTGACCTCCTTGCTTCATCCTTCTGATTCGTTCAGTGATCAGAGGGGTCATACGTAATCGAGCCACGGCGTGTCCACCTCATCGCGTCCGGTCAGGTGTCCCTCGCTGCTGAGCCCGGTAAAGCCCGTCTGCCGCAGCGCCTCATATAACACAACCGCAACGGAGTTGGACAGGTTCAGGCTGCGCGCCTCCGGGCGCATCGGAATGCGAATGCAGCGGTCATAGGCCTGTGCGAGCAGATTTTCCGGCAGACCTCGCGTTTCGCACCCGAACACCAGAAAATCACCGTCCTGATATACCGCCTCGTGATAGCCTCTCGGTGCCTTCGTGCTCGCAAAATGAAGCCGTGCATCGGGATGCGTGCGCAGAAATTCCCCGAAATCCGGATAGCTGTGATACGTCATCAGGTTCCAGTAATCCAGTCCGGCACGCTTCAAATATCTGTCGCTGAGCGAAAAGCCCAACGGCTCGATCAGGTGCAGCACCGCACCCGTCGCGGCGCACGTGCGCGCAATATTGCCGGTATTCTGCGGAATTTCCGGATTCACCAGCACAATGTTCATTGCCAATCCAATCGCCTCCGTTGTCTCCCCTATTGTATCATCTGCGGACGTTTTCCGCAAGCCCGTGAAGGAGCTAGTCGTATGAAAAACATGCTGCGTCTTCTATCTGCCGTCCTTGCACTGATGGTATGTGTGTCCTCCGCCCTTGCTGACCGGATGTACGTCCTGCCGGAAAGCAGCACGCGCGAGCTGACATGGGAGGAGGTTGCCGAGTGGGACTATGAATCGCTCGGCTATGCCTTCAACGAGATTTTTGCGCGGCACGGCTATGTCTTCATTCCCGGCGAAAAGTATGACTACTACTTCTCCAGCATGCCATGGTACACGCCCAACGCCGACTCCAACAATCAGCGAGCCGTATACCCCTATGTCAGCGAAGTCGAATGGACGAATTACCGCCTGATTAAGGAGGTTCGTGAGTACAAGCTGCTTTACGGCGATTGCGGCGCGTCCATCTGGGATTCCTACTCCTCCGGCTTTGATACGCTCGTCGGCTTTGAGTATATCCAGCTCCGCGCCAATCAGTTGCTGCCGGTCTACTCGACGCCCTCCACTGAGTCATGGCGCGGTGCGAACGGGAAGGCAGAGGTCAGCACGAACGGTGCGATTTACAGCGCCGGCTGGGAAAACGGCTGGCTTCTCGTCATGTACGAAACAGACAGCGGCTCCGTGCGCGTCGGATACGTGAACGGCTCTGACATCCGCGGCGGCGTCCCGATGGACACCGCGCTGACATTCGATTACACGTCCGCCGTGCTCACCGAAGCCGCCGTACTGACGGATGACCCGGCAAAACTCGGCACCGCCATCGCAACGCTCCCCGCAGGCACGCAGGTGACGTTCCTGACGAGCTTCTTCAACCGCTCCGCATGGAACTACATCGAAACGACGGTGAACGGTCAGTGCGTCCGTGGTTTCATCGCTGCCGGCAGTCTCGGACTCGATTGATAATACCGAAAACGTCCGCCGACATTCTCGCCGACGGACGTTTCTATTGCAATGGTTCATTTCTTCTCATTCCGCTTGCTGCCGCGGATGGTCGCATCGGGCTTCGCCGCCTGCTTCATGAAGGCGGACGGGCTGATGCCGACAATGTTCTTGAACTGTTTGGAGAAGTGATACGGATCCTGCATACCGACCTCGATGCCTGCCTGGCGAACCGTGTGACCCTCCTCGCGCAGGAGCTCCTTCGCACGTTCCATCTTGCAGTGCAGCACATACGACAGCGGCGGCATACCAACCTCGCTGACGAAGCGCTTGCGGAACGTCTCCATCGGCATGCGGGAAATCGCCGCCATTTCCGCCAGCGAGAAGTTATCCCGATACTGATTCGCGCGCAGCGTGTCAACAACCTTCGCAATCTCGTGCGAAAGCATCGCATCCATGGCAACCGGCTGACCCCAGTGGCTCGCCAGCATTCCGTACATCAGATGCTGCAGCTGATAGGTCGCATCGCTCGTGCCCGTATGGCGGACGATGACCTGCACAATCTGCTTCGCCAGATACATCTGACTCGGCAGCGCGCCCTGTTTAAGCGGCATGTGCAGCAGCGCGCCCATCTTGCGCACGACCATCGGCGCAAGCGGCCCCTCCAGCGCAATCCACACGCAGCGCACCTGATTGTCAATCTGCAGCGCCGCCTCGCGGTTGCCTGCGGGCAGGAAGCACGTTTCCTCCTCCTTGAGCGTCAGCTCGTTGCCCTGCCAGACGAGGGTCGCCTCACCCGCCTCCACCGCGAACCAAATCCACTGGTCGTGCGGCTTAATCGGGCGTCTGCCCGCCTCAAACATCGCCGTACCGGCCGCATGAATCCATGCACCGCTGGAGCGCGTGAGGCTGCCCGGCTTATGGTAGCCCTCCACCACCATGGTATCCGGTGCGGCATCGATATCCGCAAACAGGTAAGATTCCATACCCTCGTCCTCCTTAACCAGATGACACAATCGTCATTATGGTTATTATAATGCCCAGATATTCCACTTGTCAAGTGCAATTCATGGCTTTTTTCCGTCTTTTTGTGTACTTCCGCATGCCGTTTGTCCCCTTTGGCAGCTTTCGTTTGTCACATCCGGTCAAGGTTAGCCATTGCAAACTTTTTTCGCGGAAATTCAGCAAATATACAATTCCAACCTTGACAAGTTCCTTCTCCGAGGGCTATAATAGCGGTGAACATACGGCAAGGATGCCGTAGGACGGAGGAATCCCTCATGATGTTTGCGGTGCTGTTTACGTTTACGTTCCCGGCCTTTACCGCCGGGTTTGTTGACGTACCGTAAGGCAGCCGCCGCAGATTGTCGGATTTATGATGCGCGGAAGCTCTTTGCGGGCTTTCGCGCTTTTTTCGTCCCTCATTGATTTTAGGAGGCAAAGCGCATGATTATTGTTCTCAAGCAGGGCACCACCCAGAAGGAAATCGACACGCTGACCGATGCGGTCGTTGCCCACGGCGTATCCGTCAGCCCCATTGTCGGCACCGAAATGACCATTCTCGGTCTGACCGGCGACACGAGCCGCATCGACCCGAATCAGATTGAATCCTTCCGCTGCGTCGAGCGCATCATGAAGGTCGCCGAGCCCTTCAAGAAGGCAAACCGCATGTTCCATCCCGCCCCCAGCGAGGTCAAAATCGGGGATGCGGTCGTCGGCGGCAAAAAGCTCGTCGTCATGGCAGGTCCATGCTCCGTAGAGAGCAACGCACAAATCACCGAGGTTGCACAGGCGGTCAAGGATGCCGGCGCGACTGTGCTGCGCGGCGGCGCGTTCAAGCCGCGTACATCGCCGTACTCCTTCCAGGGGCTGGCCTATGAGGGGCTTGACATGCTCTGCCATGCCCGCGAGCAGACCGGTCTGCCCATCGTCACCGAGCTGATGTCGCCGTATGATATCGATACCTTCGTTGACAGGGTGGACTGCATACAGGTCGGCGCGCGCAACATGCAGAATTTCGACCTGCTCAAGCAGCTCGGCAAAATCCGCAAGCCGATTCTGCTTAAGCGCGGTCTGTCCGCCACCATCGAGGAGTGGCTGATGAGCGCCGAATACATCATGGCAGGCGGCAACAATCAGGTCATCCTGTGTGAGCGCGGCATCCGCACCTTTGAGACGTACACGCGCAACACGGTTGATTTGTCCGCCATCTGCGCCGTCAAGAAGCTCAGCCACCTACCGGTCATTGTCGATCCAAGCCATTCCACCGGCAAATACTGGATGGTGCAGCCCATCGCACGCGCTGCCATCGCCGTCGGCGCCGACGGCCTGATGATTGAGGTTCACAACGACCCGGCTCACGCGCTGTGCGATGGTGCACAGTCCATCAAGCCCGATGGCTTCGTCAACGTCATGAATGACGTCCGCAAAATCGCCGAAGCGGTCGGACGCGAGGTGTAATCCGCAATTTTTCAACCACAATCTGTAGCATTAACAGGGACACATGCCGCAATGACATGTGTCCCTGTTTTTGCGCTTTATTCGCCGAACAGCATCTGATTGATTGCCTCAACCACTGCCTGCGTTGTTACCGTCGCATGGGTGATGGCATCGATTTGCACCTTGCCGTCTTCCTTTGTCAGCGTGAACGGTCCCGTATGACCGATGAACTGCTTCAGCCAGTCCGCATCCTCCGCACGCAATGCGTAGTAGTTCGTGCTGTTGCGCGTCATCATCACCGTGATGTCCTGAATGACGTTGTTCTCATCGAGCACCAGCGTGACCGTCAGCATGTCCTTCTTGTAGGACGGATAGTCCGTCAGCGTCAGCTCGGTAAGGTTTTCGGCAGACGCTTCCGGTTCTTCGACTGCTTCGGGTTCTTCAACCGTTTCGGGTTCCTCGACTGCTTCCGGCTCTTCGACTGCTTCCAGTTCTTCGACTGCTTCCGGTTCTTCGACTGCTTCCGGTTCTTCGACTGCTTCCGGCTCTTCGACCATCTTGGGATACTCGTCCGGGAAAAGCAGCTTGTTCAGCGCATCGACCACTGCCTGCGTCGTTTCCGTTGCGCCGGTGATGGCATCCACCTGCACGCAGCCTGCTTCCTTCGTCAGCGTGAACGGTCCCGTATGACCGATGAACTGCTTCAGCCAGTCCGCATCCTCCGCACGCAATGCGTAGTAATTCGTGCTGTTGCGCGTTGTCGACACGGTGATGTCACGGATGACATTGCTTTCATCGAGCTTCACAACGATTGTCAGGATGTCATTGCCATGAGAAGGCGCATCGGCAACCGTCAGCTCTGTGAGGTTCTCGGCAACCGTTTCGGGTTCCTCAACTGCTTCCGGTTCTTCAACCGCTTCGGGTTCCTCAACCGTTTCGGGTTCCTCGACTGCTTCCGGCTCTTCAACCGCTTCGGGTTCCTCGACTACTTCCGGTTCTTCAACTGCTTCGGGTTCCTCGACTACTTCCGGTTCTGCAACCGCTGCCGGCTCTTCGACTACTTCCGGCTCTTCGACTACTTCCGGCTCTTCGACTGCTTCCGGCTCTTCGACTGCTTCCGGCTCTTCGACCATCTTGGGATACTCGTCCGGGAAAAGCAGCTTGTTCAGCGCATCGACCACTGCCTGCGTCGTTTCCGTTGCGCCGGTGATGGCATCCACCTGCACGCAGCCTGCTTCCTTCGTCAGCGTGAACGGTCCCGTATGACCGATGAACTGCTTCAGCCAGTCCGCATCCTCCGCACGCAATGCGTAGTAATTCGTGCTGTTGCGCGTTGTCGACACGGTGATGTCACGGATGACATTGCTTTCATCGAGCTTCACAACGATTGTCAGGATGTCATTGCCATGAGAGACAGCATCAACCGTCAGCGTCACGAGGTTCTCCGGCACAGCGGTCGGTGCTTCCGTGGGAACTTCCGTCGGGATTTCCGTCGGAATCTCTGTCGGGATTTCTGTCGGGATTTCTGTCGGAACTTCCGTCGGAATCTCTGTCGGGATTTCAGTCGGAACTTCCGTCGGAATCTCTGTCGGGATCTCCGTCGGAATCTCCGTCGGGATCTCTGTTGGGATTTCTGTCGGGATTTCCGTCGGAATTTCCGTCGGGATCTCCGTCGGGATTTCCGTCGGGTTCTCTGTCGGGATCTCCGTCGGGATTTCCGTCGGGTTCTCTGTCGGAATCTCTATCGGTTCTGCTGTTGGTTCCTCCAGCACCGTCTGCATCGGCTCGATGGTCGGCTCTACCCGCGTCGTATCGCCGCCGTTGACGGCTGTAATCACAACCGCAAGGACGATTGCCACCACAAGCAAACCGAAAGCAATCCAGGCTCTGATATTATTCCCCTTCATGGCATACTTCACTCCTCCGTTTAGAAATTTGCATAAAACGACATGTTTCACATAATATAATAGCTTCTTTTCGTCATAATGTCAATGGTTACGCGTGAAAATGCTGAAATTTACTGCCTTTCGCGTCATGACAGCAAAGAAAAAAGCCTCTCATCAGTGAATTTTATTGGTCTCTATTTCTGAAAATCGTTCTCATATAATCGCTTTTCCCGAACACCACGCGGTCTACGAATATGTTCGAGGGAGCGGTTCCCGCCATCATCGACGAAGAAACATGGCACATCGTCCGGCGGCTCATGGAAACCAGGCACCGCAGCCCCGGAAAGCATCAGCCATATCCGGCATTTTTACGAAAAAGCCCTTGCAGTCGGCGGATTTTTCTGCTAAAATTATGGTAGAGAGGTGTATGTTCCCGCGTAAAAGAACAATTTGTGAAAGGGGCTTGACAAGCATGAAGCCGAACCCCGGAATCGACACAGGACGACACGACAGGCTAAGCCTGTCCCTTTGTGCTGTCCGCAGACACAAGCACGCGCTTTCAACAGACGCATTTTGCCCGTGATGCATGGGTGAAGTGCGTCTGTTGTTATACATAAAAAAACGAATCGAGGCGATAACACAACAAGGAGGACAATCGAATGGAAATGAAGCGCATGAAAACGAAGCACATCCTGTCCGCAGCCCTGGCGCTGCTGCTTGTCGCAAGCCTGCCCGTGACGGCGTTTGCGGCGGACTGGTATCTGGAGGACGGCGACATCACCGTAAGCGCAGACAGCTCCGGGCAGACAGTAACTCAGGGCAGCGCAGCCGTTGAGGATGCCGCACCTGTTATTACTCAGCGGGACAGCACTGCCGCGACGACCAACACCGTCACCATCACGGCGGCGGAAAACCAGACCGCCGATGTCACGCTCAAGGACGTGAACATCGACGTGAGCGGCACAGGCAGTGTTGAAGATGTCGGAAGCGGAAGCGCTGCTGTTTCCACCGGTGGCGCGGGTAACGTGACCATCGAGCTGGAGGGCGAAAACACAGTCAAAAGCGGTCTTTACCGCGCTGGGATGGAGAAGAACAACGACGGCAGCCTGACCATCACCGATGCGGATAGCAACGGCAGCCTGAACGCCACGGGCGGCAGCGGCGGCGGCGCGGGCATCGGCGGCGGCTACGGTGGCAGCGGCAGCAACATCATCCTCTCCGATAGCGATGTCAACGCCACGGGCGGCAGCGGCGGCGCGGGCATCGGCGGCGGCTACGGTGGCAGCGGCAGCGACATCACCATCTCCGGCGGCACGACAAAGGCCACAGGCGGCAACTTAGGCGCGGGCATCGGCGGTGGCTGCCGCGACATCGACGTCGACGTTTTCAGCGGCAACGGCAGCAACATCATCCTCTCCGACAGCGATGTCACGGCCGAGGGCGGCGTATATGGCGCTGGCATCGGCGGCGGCTACGGTGGCAGCGGCAGCGAAATCACCATCTCCGGCGGCACGACAAATGCCACAGGCAGCGACGGCGGCGCGGGCATCGGCGGCGGAACCAATGGCAGCGGCAGCGAAATCACCATCTCCGGCAGCATGACAAATGCCACAGGCGGCCTCTTCGGCGCGGGCATCGGCGGCGGAGCCAATGGCAGCGGCAGCGAAATCACCATCTCCGGCGGCACGACAAATGCCGCAGGCGGGTACGGCGGCGCGGGCATCGGCGGCGGAGCCGCTGGCAGCGGCAGCGACATCACTGTTTCCGGCGATGCGCAGGTCAAGGTACAGGGCGGCCACAAAGTTGGAGGTTGTGGAACCGGCGCACCCATCGGCAACGGCGGCACATGGGACGATGCGTACAATCCGATAGGCGGCGAAGAGGTCGCGCCGGACGTTTCCGAGCTGACCCCGGCGGGCAAAATCGAGTATTACGCCCCCGGCGCGGACATGGAAAAGGATGCGCCGATAGAAGACAAAACCGTTACCGGCAAACACGAACATCAATGGGTTGCGGGAGAGGTCACGAAGGAGCCCACCTGCACCGAAACCGGCGTGAGAATCGACACCTGCATAAGCGACGAAACCAACTCCTTCACACGAACTGTGGAGCTTCCCCTGCGCGAGCATGAGTTTAAGGACTATTTTCCCGACGGCAACGCTTCCTGCGAGAACGACGGCACCAAGACCGCTAAATGCGTGTGGTATGACCAATGCGGGAAGGAGGACACGCTTCCGAACGAGGGCGGCAGGCTGCCGCACACCGTGGTCATGGATGAGGCCGTCGCCCCGACCTATACGCACACCGGGCTGACCGAGGGCAGCCATTGCAGCGTTTGCCATGAGACCATCGTGGCGCAGGAAATTGTCCCCATGCTGGAGAAATCCGCAGAAGCTCCCCTCTACCGCGTGAAGGATGCGGACGGCAGGGGCGTCAACTACAAGGCCGAGCGGAAGGACGGCGTGCTGACCATCACCGTGGACGCGGACTTCGCGGTTCTCACCGGCACGCTCTACGGCATCAATACGCTGAAAACGCAGGGCGTGGAGAAGATCGTGTTCGTCACCAAGAGCGCGAAATCCACCTTTGCCCTTGCCGATCTGCTGGAAAAGGGCAGCCGCGGCGAGACCTACAAGCTCACCCACGACGGCAAGACCGTGACGTTTACCCTCGGCGCGAAGAATACCGACGTGAGCGATATTCTCGAAAAGGCGTAAGCGCGGGCGGCAGTCAAAAATCCCTTTAGGAACTAAAGGGCGCACTTCTATACTCTCCTGACGGGAGTATCGTGCGCCCTGCGGAGCTTCATTCCCGGCCGGCAGAGAAAAACTGTCCGACCGGGAATGTTTCGTCACTTCGTTCTGCCAAGGGAGCTGCACTCCCTTGCGACGCTAAAGCGTCTATCCCTTGCGCCCCGTGCGCTGTGCAGACTATCGTGCGTGAAAAGCTCGCCGACGCTCCGAAGGAGAAGTCCATTCCTTCCATTCTGATGGGCAATCCCGTTCTTTTCACCGTATTTTTGCCGAGATCAGTCAATTTTCTCCACGGTTTCGAGCCTGTCCGCATTGATTTGCGCAGGAATCGAGCGTGTCATCTGCCCATCATACGTCACGGTGACGGTGTCTCCCGAATCCGGAAACACTGACGGCAGAACGGTATCGGAGGACAGGTTGACCTGAATCGTCTGACCGTCCGCCGTTTCGATGATCACGTACGCCTCGACGACGGTACCGGTGATGGTCGGCGGCACCTCCACAATCTTCATGGCACTGATTTGAGCAGGCAGGCTGAGCGTCATCGTGCCGTCGCAGGTAACCGTTACGGTCATGCCGTCCGTCAATCCGGCAAGCTGCTCCGCGGTCGCGTTAACCTGAATCGTGTCCTCTTCGGTTGTCAGGAGGAAGCTGCTTTCAGAGATGTCGCTGACGGTGCCGGTGAACTCGGCAGTGTCGGTCGTGCCCGTTACAGCGGCAGGAAGCATCGCAATCAGCAGGGTGATCAGCAGAATGAAAAGGTTCTTCATGGCATTTTTACTCCTTTGCCTGATTTCTTTACGAATTCTATAACGACAAAAAACGGTGGATTGTTCCCACTACAACAAAAGCACCGTGCAGAAGGTGTCCGCACGGTGCTGATGGGTTGAAAATCAGAACAGACCGACAATTTCACCGCGCTCATCGACATCAATGTTCTCGGCAGCGGGAATCTTCGGCAGACCGGGCATCGCAATGATGTCACCGGCGAACGCGACGACGAAGCCTGCGCCTGCATTCAGGCGAACCTGACGGATGTGAAGCGTGTGACCGCTCGGTGCACCAAGTGCCTTCGGGTTGTCGGAGAAGGAATACTGCGTCTTGGCAATGCAGACCGGGCAGTCACCCCAGCCTTCGCTCTCAAGCTTTTCGAGCTGCTTGAGCACACCCGCGCCGAACACGACATCCGATGCGCCGTAGATGCGCGTAGCGACAGCGGCGATCTTGTCCTGCAGCGGCTGATTCGATTCATACGTGTAGGAGGGTGCAGCCTTTTCCGCGTGGTCAACCAGCTCGCAGACGAGTGCAGCCAGCTCCTTCACGCCCTCGCCGCCCTTTGCCCAGCCTTCGCAGAGGGACACGGGGGTATTCTTCGCCTCGCAGGCGCTGCGAATCATCGCCATTTCCGACTCGGTGTCGCCGGAGAAGCGGTTGATGGCGACTACGACAGGGCGCTTCCAGACATTGCGGATATGGTCGATGTGGCTGAGCAGATTCGGCAGACCCTTCTCGAGCGCATCGAGGTTCTCCTGCGAAAGCGCATCCTTCGGACAACCGCCGTGTGACTTCAATGCGCGTACCGTCGCGACAAGCACGACTGCATCAGGCCACAGTCCGCTCATGCGGCACTTGATGTCAATGAATTTCTCCGCGCCAAGATCAGCACCGAAGCCTGCCTCCGTGACGACATAATCCGCCAGACGCATGGCAGTCGTCGTGGCGATGACGGAATTGCAGCCGTGCGCGATGTTGGCGAAGGGACCTCCGTGCATGAGACAAGGCGTGCCGTCAATCGTCTGGACAAGATTCGGCTGAAGCGCATCGCGCAGCAGCGCCGTCATCGCGCCTGCCGCGTGGAGGTCGCCCGCCGTAACGGGCGTGCCTGCATACGTGCGTGCCACCTGCAGCCGGGAAAGGCGTGCCTTCAGATCCTGCAGATCCTTCGCGAGGCAGAAAACAGCCATGACCTCGCTCGCCGCGGTGATGTCAAAGCCGTCCTCGCGCGGCGTACCGTTCGGCTTTCCGCCCAATCCGCTGACAATGCTGCGCAGCTGGCGGTCGTTCACGTCGAGGCAGCGCCGCCACGTCACCTGACGCGGGTCAATGCCGAGCTTATTGCCCTGCTGAATATGGTTATCGACCATCGCTGCAAGCAGGTTGTTCGCCGCAGTGATGGCATGCAGGTCGCCCGTGAAGTGCAGGTTGATCTGCTCCATGGGCAGCACCTGCGCGTAGCCGCCGCCAGCTGCACCGCCCTTCATGCCGAAAACGGGTCCAAGCGACGGTTCCCGAAGCGCAAGCATTGCCTTCCTGCCGATTTTCGTCATGCCGTCTGCAAGCCCGACAGAAACGGTCGTTTTGCCCTCGCCGGCGGGGGTCGGATTGATAGCGGTGACAAGAATCAGTTTCGCGTGATGATTCGTTTCATTGAGCTGTTGCGGATCGACCTTCGCGATATAGGAGCCGTAGGGGCTGAGCGCGCGTTCGGGAATGCCTGCTTTATCTGCGACATCCCGGATTTTTTTCGGTGTCGCCGCCTGCGCGATTTCAAGATCCGATGGCATAGAATTCTCTCCTTCAGATGAATGTACATCCATCATTATAACGTGAATTAACGGACATTGCAATCATTTCTCGGAAAAACGTTCATATTTTTGACCGATTTATCTGCGAAAACGGTCAAGAGACGGCACCCTTTGTGATATTTGTTGCAGCGCCCCATCAGGCGTTCGCAGCAAGGCGAAATCCCTGCAGCAAAGGAAATCAATCATGGGTAAAAAAGCAGATGCTCGGCATGAACATCTGCTCTTATTGACTGCGCCCTCTTGGTTGGGACTTTGCCCAAAACCCTACCGGAGACACCGCCTCTGGACTCCGCAGGGGACTTCGTCCCTTGACCCGTTTCGCGATGGCGTTGAGCGCATTTTCATGCAGGTTCCGCGTATTCCGCCTCAGACGAGGTACGACGTAAATTCAGACTGGTCTGAACCGTCAATCGTCAGGAAGGTGCATGTCGGATGCCCGTCATCAAGATATGCCTGATCCGTACCGGGAAACGGCGGCTCCTGCGCCAGGGGCGACAGCCAGAAGTACGTCTGATGACGCGGGCTGACGCGGCGCTCGTAGCTGTCCTTGTACGGTGCGCGGTTCAGCGGACTAAGCACCTTGTCCTTGAGGGCAGCGGCAGGAATCGGCGGTGCGTTCAGGTTGCAAACGGTCATCGGCGGTGCGCCGCGGAGCACGAGCTTCTCCGTCATTTCAACCGCCCAGTCCGCCAGAAATTCGAGCGTATCAGTCGGGGTCTGCTTTTCGGCGGACACGGCAACACCAGGCTTCTGCTGGAATACCGCCTCGCGCGCCGCGCCGACCGTGCCGGACACATAGACAGCCATGCCGGTGTTGTATCCGACATTAATACCGCTGATGACGGCGTGAACATCCTTGGCGATGCTCATCAGGGCGATTCGGCAGCAATCCGCCGGCGTGCCCTCAAGCACCCATGCCTCGTCAGTTTCGGGCATATCGACCCGCCTGCCGAGGATAGGCTTCTCGATGGTGTAGGCATGCGCCTTGCCGCTTTGCTGGGTTTCGGGCACGCAGACGGTCACGCAATGACCGGCTTTCGCGCAAGCATGCACCATCACAGGCAGAAACGGGCTGCTGATGCCATCGTCATTCACAATCAGGAAATGCATATCATTCTCCTTCTGAACCGGAATCGGACGTCAGTGCAGTCAGCAGCGTCTGCATATTTTCGCGCATCTTGTCCTCATAGTACGTCAGCGGAATATCCGTTTCAGGTCCCGTCACGACCGGGTCAAGCGTATAGACCGTCGCACCCGTTTCACGAGAAAGCGTTTCTGCCGCCATATCATCGTACTGCGGCTCGACAAACAGCGGCGGATTGCCCAGCCTGCGAACGGTTTCGACAAGCTGTGCAAGCGTTGCCGGCGAAATGGCATCGCCCGGCTCATGATTGACGACAGCAGCGACATTCAGCCCATACGCGCGCGCAAAGTACGGAAATGCCTCGTGAAAGGTGACGATGTCCTTATTGGGCACATCCGCCAGTCCGGCTTTGAGCTCCTCATCGAGCGCGGTCAGGCGTTCGACATAGGCGGTGCGGTTGCCTTCGATCCGGTCGGCGAACTGCGGCATGGCATCCGCAAGTCCGGCAGCAAGGTTATTCACCATGGCGACAGCATTCCGCGCGTCGAGCCAGATATGGGCATTTGCCTCGCCCGTATGTTCCTCCCCATTATCAATGATTTCATCCATGCCATCCTCAGACAGCAGCGTAATGCCGGCCGACGCATCGACCACGGACAGCTTCGGGAACGTCTCCATGACGCGCGTCAGGTAGCTTTCCATGCCTGCTCCGTTAATCAGAAACACGTCCGCCCTGTTCAGCACCTTCATGTCGCCGGTGGACAGCTGATAATCATGCAGACAGCCTGTATTCGGCGCAGCAAGGTTGCGGACAGTCAGTCCGTCAATGCCGTCGGTCAGGTTCAATGCAAACAGATAAATCGGGTAAAACGAGGTGACGACCGTTTCCGCCATGGCGATTGCCGGCAGAAGCAGCAGCGCCAGCATCGCGGCAAACAGCTTTTTCTTCATGATGATTACTCCCTTATTCGGCAGATTCTGTATTTTCACGCACGATTCGCTCCAGCAGCACATGTTCCGGCTCGCTGAGCGGATAGAGATTCAGCAGTGTCCGCATCGCGCAGAGGCTGCCGGACTGCATGGCGAAGGACATGAGCATCTCCTTCGGCATGCCCGCCGTGCCGAGCGCCTCGAACAGCACGCCGAGCAGGTCATCTGCCAGCACAGGCAGCTCTTCCATGCGGATGCGTGTGCTTTGTCCATCCGGCAGCGTGACATTCATGCGCGGTCCCAAACGCTTATACAGGTCATGGAACAGCACGTCCCGCAGCGACTGCGCCAACTCCGTCAAATCATCGCCCGCGCGGTATTGGCGCAGCAGCGAAGCAACGTTGCTGGACACGATGGAATTTGCCATTTCCGTGCCGATTCGACCGCTAAGCAGTTGCCGAACGCGCGCCATTGAAATCGCGATGGCCATAGAGCCTCCCCCTTCATGCGGACCACTTTCCTGCATTCTTTTTCGACATGGGAGGCAAAAATCCCTTGTTTTCAAATTCGAGATTTTTTTTGCGGCTGCGTCCCAAAGGAATATGCATGTTTGATGCATAAATATGCAACCGAGCAAATGTTATCCACAGGTGATTGTGGACAACTTTTTTCCTGTCTACAAGATTTTGTTCCGCGGATGGCACGTTTTCGCCCATTCATGCAGGAAATCGGGCAAAATGGGGTGCTTGCGAATTTGGGAAAGCTATGATATGATACATAAGGAAAGAAATTGAGTCACGAAGGCAACCGCAGTGCAGCTCACGGTCGTGATACGGTCGTGTGTTTTTTTCGCCCTCAGAGCGAAGGCGCGGTCAGTGACATACCGGCTGCATCCGGCATAGAATACGGAGGAAATCCCCTGATGGACATGGAAGCTCTTTGGTCGAAGACGTGCGAACTGCTCCGCGAGGAAGTCAACGTGGTGGTCTATAACTCCCTGCTCGGCAGCAGCAACCTCGTGCCGGCGCTGCTTGACGGTGATACGCTTGTCGTTCGCGTCGTGATGGAGAACCTGAAGCTTCTGGTCAACAACGGCTATTATTCAATGATTGTCCGTGCGCTCAGCCAGGCGGCCGGTCATCAGATGGATGTCGAAATCCTGACGCAAGAGGAAATCAACTCCCGTCCGAAGCTCAAACAGCAGGCGGTCGAAGAGCAGGAAACCGTTCTGGAAAGTGCCGTCGCTCTGAATCCGAAGTACACGTTCGACACGTTCGTTGTCGGCAGCGGCAACCGCTTTGCCCACGCTGCGGCTCTTGCTGTCGCGACCGACCCGGCGCATGCCTACAATCCGCTATTCATCTACGGCGGCGTTGGTCTGGGCAAGACGCACCTGATGCATGCTGTTGGCAACTTCATCCATGAGAATGACCCGAGCAAGCGCATCCTGTATATTCCCGGCGAAACCTTCACCAATGAGCTGATATCCGCCATTCAGCAGGGACGCAATCTGCAGTTCCGCACGCGTTTCCGCAGCGTTGATGTGCTGATGGTCGACGATATCCAGTTCATCGCGGGCAAGGAATCCACGCAGGAGGAATTCTTCCACACCTTCAACACGCTGCACACCGCCGGCAAGCAGATCATCCTCACCTCCGACCGTCCGCCGCAGGAAATCGCCCGTCTGGAGGATCGTCTGAAGAGCCGCTTCGCGTGGGGTCTGACATGCGACGTTAAGAAACCGGACGTCGAGACGCGAATCGCCATTCTGCGTGAAAAGGCGCGTCAGGACAATCTCGTGATGGATGACGAGGTGTTTGAGGCCATCGCGACGCGCGTTGAATCAAACATCCGTGAGCTGGAGGGCAGCCTGACAAGGCTTGTCGCGTATGCCCAGCTGACGAACCGCCCGATTACCGTACAGCTCTGCGAGGAGGCGCTCCACGACATCTTCGCCAAGAAGGTGCGCAGAGAGGTGACCGCACAGGTCATCATGCAGACTGTCGCGAATTATTATTCCATCACCGTGGACGACCTCATCCGCCCGACGCGCCGCCGCGAAATCGCCGTACCGCGTCAAATCGCCATGTACATCACGCGCGAGCTGACAAACCTGTCGCTGCCGCAAATCGGACAGGTGTTCGGCAACCGCGACCATACGACCGTGCTGCACGGATGCAATCAGATAGCATCCGCCGTGAAGGACAATCCGTCCATGGCAAACGTTGTCAACGACATCAAGGAAATGATTGTCGAAAATAAGTGATCAATCAGGGCTGTGGAGAACAAGCGCGTTCCTTCACAGTCCTTTTCTGTAAGAGGCTTCCGACCACGGATGACAGCCGGAAGCAGGGAGAAATAGCTCCTGATGCTTGATTTTTCCGGAAAAAGCAGTATACTGATGCATAGAATACGCTGTCCGAGGAGGGTGTCCCATGACCATCACACCTGCCGATATGAAAGCCCTTGAAACGCGCTTCCTGACCGAAACAGGCATTCCTGCGGTTCTGCTGATGGAGCACGCCGCACAGGGCGTTCTGCAAGCGCTCGCCCGTCATGCCCCTGCCGGAAGCCACGTCCTGTTTCTTTGCGGACCGGGCAACAACGGCGGTGACGGCTACACGGCGGCTCGCCTGTGGGCGATGCAGGGTGGTCGTGCGGACGTGTGGGAGGTCACAAGCGCTGTCCGCGGCGATGCGCTGACGAACCGCAAGTTAGCGCTCCTGCACGGCGTTCGCCTGCTTTCCTCCGTGGAGGACATTGAATGGGCGGACTATGCTGCCGCGGTTGACGCGCTCTACGGCACAGGGCTGAATCATGCCGTCGAGGGAGACGCGGCATACGCCATCCGCTGCTGCAACGAGCATCCGGCGCTTCCCGTGATTGCGGTCGACATTCCCAGCGGGCTTGACGGCACGACAGGCGCTCCGCTCGGCAGCGATGTCCTTCGTGCAGCGGAGACCGTCACGTTCCACCGGATGAAGCAGGGATTGCTGCTGCGCCATGGACCGGAATACACCGGCAATGTGACCGTTCACCCGATTCTGATGCCCGTCGGCGAAGCGCTTGACCGCGTTTTTCCCGGTATGACGATGCTTAACCCGTCCGACCTTGCCGGTACATTCCGCCGTCTGCCGACCATCCACAAGGGCGATTGCGGACGCGCCGTCATTTTCTGCGGCTCGAAGGGCATGGCAGGTGCCGCAGCCTTCTGCGCCAATGCATGCATCCGCGCCGGAGCCGGACTGACGACACTGCTCTGCCGTGAAAGCCTGCTGCCGATCCTGCAGACGCTCGCGCCCGGCGCAACGTGCATCGCGCTGCCGGAAATCAACGGTCTGCTGACGGCCGAGGCGGCGCTGATGACGCGTCACGCGCTTGCCAAGGCAGACGCTGCCTGCATCGGCTGCGGCTGCGGACTGACAGCGGACGTCACGATGCTCCTGCGCGTGTTCGCCGAAGCAGAATGCCCCATCGTCTGGGACGCTGACGCGCTGACGCTGCTTTCCTCGCATGACGGCATTCTGCCGCTCAAGGAGGATGATGTCATCACGCCTCATCCGGGTGAAGCCGCGCGATTGCTGGAGCTGCCAACGGAACAGGTCGCCGCGGAGCCGCTCGACGCGCTCAATCAGCTGCATGACCTGTGCGGCTGCTGCGTAGTGCTCAAGGGTGCACGCACGCTCATCTCCGACGGCGAAAGCACCTTCATCAACCGTTTCGGCACGCCTGCCCTTGCCAAGGGCGGAAGCGGCGACGTCCTTGCCGGCATCGTGACCGCACTGCTTGCCCAGCGTCATCGTCTGCCGGATGAAAAGTTCATCGCGGAGCTGACCGCCTATGCCGTGCTGATTCACTCGCTCGCCGGCATCCGTGCCGCGAATCGCTTCGGCGAAAACTGCGCCACGCCCCAGGCGCTCCTTGATGGCATTCGATTGGACGAGGAGGGGCTGGTTGGAAAACCAATTATACGAAAATGAGGCACGGCAGGCCATCCGTCCTGCGCCGGAAAAAGCAGCAAAAAGCAGTTGGAGGAAACCTTGCAGAGGATGCCTTCGTTCAGTTTGCTGCTTAATGCCAAGCAGGAGATAGCTCGTGCACTGAAAGCGTAGGAGGAAATGCCAACCGCTGCTCAATCCGCCAGCAAGGGCGGAAACAGAGAGCTTCAAACCAGCGGCATCCGAACAGCAGAGAGTGGGCGCAGCAAAATGCTCCCGCTATGGCATTTCTTTTTGACCTCTTGCAGCAACGCAAAAACAATGATATAATGTGACGGAAAGAACGGAAATGGTCATGTTTATGGAGAAACTCAAAGGCCGCAGAAATGCGGCTTTTCAAAAGCAGGTCAGTTAGTGTACTTTAACTAACACGAAAGGAGTGTTGAAAATGGAGAGCAGGGAGCTGAAAGTTTACAGACGGGACGCGCTGCTGGGAGCACTGGGAGCGTTTCTGATGCTCGTGGGTGACCTGTGCTTAAGTGTCATTCCCATCAGTCAAGGTGACAGCGGCTTGTTTGCAAGAGAGGCGTATCTGAACGGTTCGTGGGAGTCGTGGCGGCTGCCGCTGCTGATCGCCGCAGGATTTTGCGGCATGGCGCTGGAGTTTTTCGCTA
>CAVIHU010000001.1:0-301780 GCA_963642705.1 Bacteroidaceae bacterium | reverse complement strand
AGTCTGCCCTTTTTCGGGGAATGGCAGTTAAAAACGCTTGAAACTCATATGAATTAAGCTTTTTTCGCGCCCAGTATTCCGCAAAAATTCTAAATTAGAGAGAATTGCAGAATGTCGGGCTATTTATTCAGAGGTTCCCTAGGCAAAAAGCAGCCATACAGTCAACGCCTAAACCGCACAACCTGCAGTCAAGGTCAAGCCGACGCAAGCGTCGGTGGATGCTGTGAGAGTCCCAGACTTCCTGTCTCAGGACTCCAAGAGGTATCCTTCACGTGCGGGTGAACTTTGAATTTGATAATGTGTGAAAAATAGTTGACATAACCAAGAAACCAGCGGAAAACTTTGCGTCCTCCGCTGGCAATTAACAGGGTTACATCACGAATGAATGAGCAGTGCAAAGGCGCTTTGCAATCAGCCTGCACGAACTCCAGAAGCGTTGCTAAAACCATCAACGCCTTTAATCCTGCCCTTTTCTGTGCGGCTTTTCAGGCAGGACTGCCAGCAGATGAGCGACCGCAAGCTCCAGATCCTCACGTGTGATGTGCCCATCCTGATAGCCTTTCAAAATTTGCACGATAACAGGAGGACCGCCGGGCATAACAATATCGTTTCCGGCAGCAACCGCATCCGCACCGTCAACAACAGTGTCCATGTCGCCCCAGTCGGTGACCACAATGCCGGAAAAGCCCCATTCATCACGCAGAAGGCGGTTACACAGATCATGATTTCCTGCGGCGAACGTACCATTGATTTTGTTGAATGAGGTCATGATACACTGTGCATTTGCTTCACGTACCAGCATTTCAAAAGGACGCAGATACATCTCACGCAAAGCACGCTCGGTTACGATGGAGTCTGCAGCGTCGTAATTCTTTCGGCTGTTGCCGCGGCGGAACGTTTCCTGTTCATTGGCCGCAAAATGCTTCGGACACACTCGAACCTGATGATTTTCCTGTGCTCCGCGTGTAACCGCGCATGGAGGCTTTCGCCTTCCATAGCAAAAGGATGCTCGAACAGCCCCATGCGGAACTTTGCTGTTAGCACACGCATCACAGCCGTGTTCAACACTGCCATGTCGCATTCATTTTGATCAAAGCGGGCGGCCAACTCATCGGTATAGCCTGTCATTTCCGGCAATTCAATATCCATGCCAGCCTTCATGCAGGCGTAACCAGTATCTGTGTTGCTTTCGTACATTCCCTGCACGTTGTGCGCGTTGCTGATGGCGCCGTAGTCGCTGACGCATACGCCATCAAAGCCCATCTCTGTGCGCAAAAGATCCGTTGACAGCTCATGACTGGCAGAGGCAGGAACACCATCAATTACATTATAGCAGGGCATAATCCCTTTCAGACCGCTTTCATGAATGGCTGCCTGAAAGGAAGTACCATAAATTTCGCGCAGCAGTCGCGGCGGCGTGTCACTGTTGGAGCCATGGATGCCGCCCTGCGAGTTATGGAATCCCAGAAAGTGCTTTGCTACACACTCTGGCTGACGGCCATCGGTTTGGGTTCCCTGGCAACCGCGGACATAGGCAACTCCCATGGCAGATACAAGCACAGGGTCTTCGCCGTAGCACTCACCCTGACGCCCCATGCGAGAATCGCGGGTGATGTCCAACACGGGCGCAAAAATATGGGTGATGCCGCAGGCAACCTCTTGACGGCTGACAATGCACGCTATTTTTTCTTCCAATTCAGGGTCAAAACCTGCGCCGCGTGCACTGCCGGATGGAAAGCTGGTGGAATTCTGCAGAAATGCGCCGCATAAGCCTTCCATATGGAAGATAGCTGGAATATGGTGCGGGCTATTATTCATAACGATTTGCTGAACGCGCCGCTGCCATGCCGCGGCTTCGTCTACTGTCAGGCAGGAGCGCATTTCCAGCGTGCTGACCTCACCAATGCCGCCTTTGGTCTGCTTGTCAATGAGATCGTATTGCTCGAACCGCTCGTTATAGGGGAAAATGCCACGCAGTTGCCGGATTTTTTCCTCGGTGGACATTTCGTCCAGTAAAGCTTTCGCCCGTTCCTCGGGTGACAAAGCTGCGTTCATAAAATTGCTCATATGCATTCCTCCGTTATTTGGTCAGCAAATGATACTGCACACAAGGAACACTGCCGTCAAGGTGGAAGACAACGCTGCCGTCTTCCTTTACGCCTTCCAGCACTGCAAGCACATGGCCTGTTGTATCGAGAATTTCCAGCGTTGCGGCATTCGCATGAACAGAGATGGTTCCTTCCAGGGTTTCTGCATAGAGCTTGCCCTTAAAAATGACGGTTGTCATCGGATAGCCGCCTATAGGGTCGGTGGACTTGTATTCCGTTTCATCCATGCCGGTTTTGCCCATAGCGGTCAGAAGATATTCATTTTCTTTTACAGGCAGCAATGAAATGGAGATATGCTCGTTATGGCAGGTGACAGAAATATCATTGCTAAGGGAAATAACTTCTTCGGGCGCACCACTGAAATAGCTGCAATTCGGCGCATGAATCCAGAACCGACTGTGCTGCGGATCAAAGCAAAGCTCCTTTGTATCCGAAATGAGTTGCCCATTCACATAGCCTGTGCCTTCAGAAAGAACACCCCAGGACTTCATGGCGTTATCCATGATCTCAGCAAAGTGCCTGAAATTTCCGTCTGCTGCAACTGAACGTATGTCATCGATCACCAGTGCCTGTTTGCCAAGATGGATGCCCGGCTGAATTTCTTCCGTCCCGCTGGCAGCACGCAAAAGGCGACCGCTGTCCTCATGATGGCGCATGGCATCCTGCCATGGGCACCAGCTGTAGTATACGGCGTGCTTTGCACGGGAAAGGTCGCCTGTGTTGGTAAACCCACCATTAACGGTTACATCTGCCTGCCCGTGATTGGCTTCACCATTTTCAGAAAAGACATTCCGCGTTTTCATTATGTATGGCAAAAGGGTTGTGGGCATAGAATGGTGTTTGGGCAATGTCAGCAAGTCATTCTGCGTGTATGCGATCTCCGCAGTGTGCATGGCAGGCGAAACCATGCCCTTGAGGAACATAGAGGCCATGAATCCCCACTGGCAGATCAGTGCCGGGTCATTATAAGAATCAAAAATGTTCAAGATTTCATCTGCGGGTTGGTCGTCCCATTTTTCAGAGGTATGGTAATTATACAGGATCAAACCATCCCAGTCGTTCAGGCAGGCATATGCCACGGTATGCACGAAGGAAGTGGAATGAAAAGGATGCGTACCATAGTCGTTCCATTCACTGATTACGAAAGGTTTTCCGGACACAATGGCCACAGATGCCAAGCTCAACAGTGTGGTTCCCATAGAGCCTATGCCAAATTGCACGGTCAGCGGATTGGTGGCCACATACGCCGCAGGCCCGGCAACGCGGTAGGTATTATCTTTGCAGGGCAGCATGGGATGATTGAAGTAGGTATTGTTCTCCATCACATCTCCGTCGATGTGTCCATAAACATCCGCAGCTCCGCAAACAAGGTTGCTGGTATTGATGGGCACCTTGACACCAAGCTCACGGAGATAGGCGTACATCATCTGGTAGAACTGGCGATTGACCTGGATGCCAAACGCCATGAAATCTGCATATCGTGCAGGACTTTCCTCCTGAAGCCAGTCCGATATTGGATCGTTTTCTGGCTGATAGAAGCTGCCGGGGATGACACGCACCGTGCCAACTGATGGATCTTCGTTCTCACCCAGAGCACAAACTCCGTCATAGGTCCATGCTTCCTGCAATGCTTCACGTGTGTGGTACTTGTCCAGCAGAAATTTTCCAAATGCCTGACGCACCTCGGCTTGATAGGGCTTCATTTCTTCGCGCCAGTCATTTTCCATAGATCCCTTGATGGCAGACTCCTCATTGTTGATTTGTACGGTCATCACAGCAGGGTCGTCCTTCAGAGCAAGACCAGTATAAGGATTTACGTGGCACAGCAGAGCCTGCACATACTCCTTCTGCAGCGCAATCAGGCGCTTGTTGTACATAGGATAACGCTTCAGGCAGGTACCGGCATCACCGGGATAGTCAAGTTCATCCCCGACAACAAAATGGCGTGCGACCACAAGGTCGATGTGCAGATAGATGCCTTTCTCCTTGAGCTTTGCGGCAAAATAATCGAACCGATCCAGACCGACGGGGTTAAACTTTCGACTGGTGCCTTTGTCATAATCCAAAAGGGGTGCTTCACGGCAGGAAGCCCATGAACCTGGCTCATCCCCGATGGGCGCATCTGCAGCATGGAGGCGGATAACATTGATACCCATGCTGGCAAAGCGTTCTGCAAGGCGGTCAGCAGTTTCATGATCTGGTGTGTTGGAACGTGCCGCCATATTGAAGCCCAGGAAGCGTGCACGGGTGCCATCCTCAAAATACAGATGCTCTCCCTTTACCTGCACGAAGCCATGTTTGCCAGCGGGAGCGTCCAACAAATGTGAAAAATTCCACGCGCCAACATTGGGTTCAGTCTTGTGAATTCTGATATGATGGTTCATCGTTTTGTTCCTTTCTGAACATTTATGCATGTTCGATGATAGCGATAATTTCGTGCATCTTGCCATCATTCATCACAGGTAAATGGATGCCTGCGACCGATTGTCCATCCATGGTAATGATCACATGACCAGTTTCCAAATGATGAGGATTCAGTATGACTATGTGATAATCAGCACCGCGGAAGTGGCGTGTCATTTCCGCACGCTCCCATTCTGGCGGGAAACAGGGATTGATCTGAAGACCTTCGTAGTCTCTTTTGACACCAAGCAGTCCTTCGTACAGTGCCATCATAGACCATGCAGATGTTCCGGTTGTCCATGACCAGTAGGACTTGCCGTAATACAGCGGATGGGTCGCATAGCAGTTTGTAAATACGTACGGTTCCGCACCAGAGTTGGTGGAGGGATTCTTTTCGCTGTCAGGCATGATCTTTTTAAGCGTCCGCAGCGCTTCTTTGCCACGTCCTAGTTTGCAATCCATGAGAATCTTGAAGCCTGTAGCGTGGCAGTACACACCGCCGTTTTCAAACAAGCCAGGAAGCATGCCGGACATGCGGCCTGTGTTCGGTGTATAATGCGAATACGGCGGAAGATTCAGCGGAAATCCAAAGTCATGTTCCATGCCATCAACAGCATGCAGCAAGGAACTCATTCGGTCATCCGGTACCACATCACCCAAAACAGCCCAGGTCTGCGCATTCAGATAAATCTTGCTGCCCTCGCTGTTCCGGGAACCGATATTTTCTCCTTTGCTCAGGGCACGCACGTACCATTCGCCATCCCATGCGACGTCATTGATCTGCTGAATCAGCATCATACGCTCCTCATGCATTTTTTCGGCATCGCTATCGAGTCCGGCATGGCGCATCAGTTCCTCCAATTCACGCAAGGCGAGGCAGGTCTGGTGAGACAGCATGACGGACTCTGCATCCGGATCAGTTGTCACATTCAGGGCATCATTCCAGTCTGCAAAGAACAACTTCATCAAACCGTGAGGTCCACGATTGCTCAGTAGGCAAGAGGCAGCAGCTTTTAAATGCTCCAGTACAGTGGCACTGCCGCCATCCTGCCACTCGATCTGCTTTTCAAGAATTGACAGGTTTCCTGTCTCTTTGCCCAATTCACACACGGCCCAAATAATCCAGAAAGGCTGGTCAGAATATCGTGTATCATCATAAGGGTACCAGGTAAGTACACCATGACCGTCCCTAAATTGATGGCGGAGACATTCCAAAATTTCTGACTGTGCCTTATCCTGACGATAGTTCAGCAGTGCCACGGCAATCTGCAGATTGTCACGCACGCCTTTTTTCCCGACAATGCAGCAGTCAATCTGCTTTTTCAGCCACCAGTTCATGACATTGTTGATTTTCGCATCCGGCGTTTTGGCTGAAAGTGCGGCATACTTGTTCAGATTGTAATTCACGGTGGAAGTAAATTCATCGGACAGGTGCTTTGCTTTGTGGTAGATTGCGGTAACATTTCGCGCTTCATCCAGGGCTTCGCTAACGCCCAGCACGAGCACAATTTGTTTTTCTTCACCAGGCTGCAAGGTCACTTTATGCTGCAACACACCGCCAAGAATGAACAGTGCTGCTGACGAGCAGGTGCAGTCTTTGCCATGTGTAACCACCTCCGGATGCTGGAACAGGGCATAGGCAGAAGCATCCTGCTTAGTGATGGAACCGTGTGCACCACAGAATGCCGCCAGATCGCCATCCCAGGCAAAGACCGGTGTATTGGAGGAAAGAAATGCATTGTATCTCTTGTGTGGAGCGAAGGGATGTGCTGATGCGGCGTACACACCATTCAGCTGCTGGTCGAAGGAGGTCTGTACGCAGCGATACATCTCGTAATACCGCGGATAAGGAAAACCTTCCAACTCAAAGGTTACTGCGGAAAACATGCTTAGATTGCGGAGGTGGTCGGAACGATTCTGGAGGCAAACTGTCCAGACCTCATGAAAGCTATCCTGCGGTACGTGTATCCTCAGAATGTCCGAGAATTTCGGCAATATTTGCAGCCAGCAGGCAGTCATTTGCATAATAGGGTGTAGCAAGGCATGATCCTTTGCTCATCCAGTCTTTCGTGAAGCCATAAGGTGCGCACCAGTCGCCATACTGGAACGGCTTATCCCAGATGTACTTCTGCTGACCACAGCTCACGAGTGCCGCCCATCGCTGCACGCTGCGAAGGTATTTTTTGATGATAGGATACTGTCTTTCCAGCAGGTTCTTATCTCCGTATGCCATATAGGCTGCCCAAGGCACCATGATGCAGCAGTCACCCCAGCAAGCGGTGGGAAGCTTCGGCACGGGGTCGCCATTTTGCGGAATCACAGAGGGCAAACCGCCTGAACGGCTCTGCTCACTGTTTAAGTCCCGCAGCCACTTGTCAAAGAAGCGGGACAAGTCAAACATTTTTGTGGCTGTAGAGGAAAAAATGGAGATGTCACCTGTCCAGCCAAGGCGCTCATCTCGCTGCGGGCAATCGGTGGGAATGTCCACAAAGTTGGAAACTGCACTCCACCAACAATTTTCGTAAAGCCGTGTTACCAGCGGATTGGAGCAGGAGAAGCTGCCGATTTGCCGCATATCGGAATACAAAACCTTTGCTGTCAGCCGGATTTTTTCTGCGTTGATGCCTGCAACCTCCACATATCGGAAGCCCATATAGGTGTACCGCGGGCTGTAAGTTTGTTGACCCTCACGGCAGGTGTAGGTCAAGGTCGCCTTGGCAGTACGCAAATTTTTGACATACAATTCCCCTTTGTCCATCGCCTCTGCATGGCGGAAAGTAACAATCTGTCCCTTCTCTGCTGTTAAGTCCGCCGTGATTACGCCTGCAAAATTCTGACCAAAATCATAGATCGTACGACCATCGGACAGCACCGTGCAGGAAACAGGCATCATGGTGCGTTGAACTCGCACAGGTTCTCCATATTGAGCCAAAAGCTTAGGATGACCGGGTGCTGTTATAACATCAACATGCTTCCAATGGCTGGACGAAAGCGTGGCGTCATAGGTTTCACCATCATACCAATCAGCCATGCGAACAGGACCATCCTGCATCACTTCCCAGTTTTCATTGCTGCCAATGACCTCTCGGTGACCATCGACGTATTCCACCCAGAGCTCCAGTAAAAGCGCCGGATGCTTGGTAATAATGTGACTCATGCGGCTATAGTGAAAGCTGCCTGCTGCCCAACCGCCTGCTACAGTTACTGTTAGATGATTTTCCTGCTGTAGCAGAGCTGTTACATCGTAGGTTTGGTATTGAATTTGATGGGTGTAGGATGTAAAACCAGGGGCAAAATATGCATCACTGACCCTATGATGATTCACGAGCAAATCATCATAGATGCCAAGGGCAGACGCATAAATCCACGCACGCCGTATTTTTCCACGCAGGCTAAAATGATGCTGAAACACCATGGGGACGGGGGAAGTTTTTTTCGGCCATTGATAATGCTTGTCCGTAATCCATTGACCTTGCCACGGTGTATCCAGCCGACCTGTCATAAAGGAGGCCTGTCCCATTGCTGTTTCGCCAGAAGTGCCCATTGCCTTTACTGTCAGCGTATAGGATATGAAGGGAAGCATTTCGCCTGTATACAGAATGCCGGTTTGCTCTGTCGTGACAGTCTGCCATGAACCGCAGGTAAGCACTGCCTCCTGCAGTGCTTCACCCTGCTGGTCTGATTCAAGTGCAAAACCAAAGACCGGCGGTGTGTCGGTGGTGCATGGGGAAGCTGTATGATTCACTTCAATCCGCTTAATGCTTAACACAAAGATTCTCCTCCCTATCCTTCAAAAAACGTGAACACGAACATAACGTGCACAGGGCATATCACCAAGCCGGAATACATAGCGTTCATCGCCATTCATAAGGCGCATACGCTGCCAAACACCAGAGGTAAAGCTGCCCTCCTCATAATGGAGAATTTCAACTTGCTCTCCACTGCCGATTTTAGGCAGTACATGAAAACGCACATTGCAGCCAACAAGCCAGAATCCATTGTCATCTGGTAAGATGATGCCACCACTGCCATACTTGCCATCAAAGTAGTCAAGCTGTATATCATATCGGTCAAGGCGCATCATGCTTCCGTTTTCATAGGGATTTCCACGCAAAAAGCCATATGATTTCCGCACTGCCAGCAGTGGGTACATGCCTGCAATCAGGCGGTAGGTTGCGGACAACCCCTCAGATGTTTGATGGCTTTCAAAAGCACCGCTGGCGATGTTAAGTGCTTCGAGGGTTTCAGCACTTACTTCATCTGCCGCTGGATCCTTCAAATCTTCTATGCCGAAAGGAGAAAAACCAAGCGTGTGACACTCGCCAAAGGCATAGAGTATATTCGCCACGCACTGTGCATTGCGAGCTGCTTCCGGAATAAAAAGCAGATTATTGCACACTTTGCAGTGCTAGCACTCGGTCTTGAAATCCTTCACATAGATATCAGGGCTGAGCATATCGAGCGATGGAGCTGCCTTTTGCCACAGGGGGATAAGCCTTGCCACCGGCCCGCCCGTAGGATAGACACCAGCACGTTCCGGATGCTGAGCAAGCCATGCATTCGCATACATGGGCAATGGGAGCACTGCTTTCCCCGCACTTGCGATGCTCTCTAAATCCTGCGCATATTGCCAAGCCATAAAGGCTTCACCAAGATGCGGATAGTTTTCCCAGCATCCCGTTAATCCCAGAACATCCTGTGCTTCCGCGGGAATAGGCTTCTGCCATGCCATGCATGCTGCATCACAATGGTCACGGTCAGTTCCAAGCAGACCAACCTCATTTTCTACTTGAATCATGAGCACGGTATGATGTTCGTCATGCTCCTTCAGCCACGTCATCATGCGGACAAAAGCCTGACGCTCTTTCTCCACCGCTTCCATGCAAAAGGGAGAAATGGTGGCTGTCTCACATCCATCAGGAAACCTCGCCCTGAAAAAGCGATGACGATCCTTCTTGACCCACTCGGGGACGTAATAGCTTTCACCATTTTTTCCATAGATCGAACCACAAAAGAACGAGCCGTATCTTTTCTTTTTGCGCCTGCTTAACAAGGCCAGACAGCAGAAAAAATCAAATTGACCTTCCTGAGGCTCAAAAGTTTCCCAGGATATGGCGGCTAAAGCTGTATTCATTTCCATGCCGTGCAGAGAAGGCCATACATGCTCCTGCATATAGGTCAGCGAAGAGGAAGCAGAATTGTGCAGCTCACCGCCTAGAATCGGAAAGGGTTTACCATCCGCGCACAAGTAGGAAATTCCATGTTTAATGCTAACAATGGTAGGGAGCACAGTCTAACCTCCGTTCGTTCATGCACAAATTGGCTGCAATTTGTATATTTTCTTTTATTATAATGTGCCTTTACACAAAAATATGTCAAAAAGGGGCTTGTAATTGTAAAATAGGGTTTTCAAATAACTGCTGCTGTGCTATGATAAAGAAAAGGAGGCGTGTACATGGATTATGTGGCTTTTGGCCGCGCATACTTTCGCACAACGGGACTGTTTGTGACGGTGCTTCATCACTTTAAGCCTGTGTATTCTTCTCTGGCAGAGATGCTTGGCTATCATGTGCAAGGAAAATGGCTGGAATTTCCTACGGAAACGAGTCCATGCCTGTGCGGTTTGTCGGGTGACAGTTTGTATGGACTTGTTGCAGTTACAGGGAATGACTGGATCTTTGTCCTGGGGCCTGTATTTACGGTGCCGCTGTCAAGTCAGGTGCTGAACAAAACACTGGAAATGCTGGACATTCCATTGGATTATCGGGGAAAATTATATGAATGCATGTGCCAAACAACCATTACGTCACCTGGACAGCTTGCCAAACATCTGTCACTGTTGTATCTGACACTGAATGGTGTGGAGATTTCTCCTGGCATCATCTATCATGACAGCAAAGTGCAGCTGCCTGAAAACCCGGATGTTGGTTATCGTATGAAAATGTTAGAAAACCAGGAACTACACAATTCCTACGTATATGAAGTGACCATGTATCAAATGGTACGCGAAGGTAATGTTGAAAAACTGAATCAGTTCTTTCACGACCATGAAGACATGAAGATCAATGAAGGCCATATGGCACTTTCACCCCTGCGCCATGCGAAAAATATCTTCATAACGGCAACATCCCGTGTCGGCTTTATCGGCGCTATACCTGGCGGGATGGATATGGAAAAGGCATATCAACTGATGGATGATTATATCCGCCGATGTGAGCAGATGGTAAACTTGGAGGATGTGACACGGTTGCAATATGCAATGGTTTTGGATTTCTGCCGACGTACAGGTGAGTCAAAACGGCCAGATAAAATCTCAACGGATGTATGGCAGTGTATGAATTATATACGCTCACAAGTCTATCATCCCGTTACGCTGGAAGATCTGGCCACTCAATTGGGGCGAAGCACGTCTTACGTGCGCAAACATTTTCAGAAAGAGGTTGGCATGACGGTAGGTGAGTTCATCATAAACAGTAAGCTCGAGGAAGCAAAATCGCTACTGATCTATTCAGCTAAAACACTTGCAGAAATCAGCTGCGATCTGTGTTTTTCCAGCCAATCTTATTTTCATCAGCTCTTCAAGAAGGCCTATGGAATTACGCCCATGCAATACAGGCGGCAGGGGCAAACTATTTAAGGCAACAATGACTGCATCCTTTTGAAGATCGGATGGAGGCTGTCCGTCAGCATATTGGAACCACCGCATAATATGGTCATAGGGTGGTGCAAAGGCGAAAAGAAACCATCCAGCCTTCAAAGCGGTCGGATGGTTCCCCAGATTTTCTTGCAAAGGCGCACTGACTTAAATCAACGTGCTAGGCCTGTCAGCCAAAATCAGGTTTGCAATTGCAAAAATCATATTCAATTTTGCAATTTGCTTCGGCCAGAAGACTTTGCGTCCTCCGCTGGCAATTAGCAGGGTCACATCATTTCATGAATAATCATTTCCTCTGCACGGCTGCGGATGCTGTTCATCCGCTGTGCCCACATTAGCTGGTTGCCATGCTTCAGCGGCTCGGTCACACCTTCTGCTTCTGCCATCTGCCCGATGAGCAACTCCAGGCGCGCTTCGCAATCAGCCTGCACGGATTCCAGCAAGGCGGCCAACTCGCCATCCCATAGAAGTCTGGCATATTCGTACGGATGCTTCTCCTGAAGATATCGCTCATACATGGTTGCCCATCTGCCTGATGCTGGCTTTTCATCTGTTAGCAGACACGCAGGAAAATAGTAGTCACCGACCAAGGCGTATTGGATACCATGCTCCATGATTTCCGAAGGCAACTTCTTCTTGATGATCTGTTTCATAAAAAATCTCCTATGCTTTCGATACTGTCTGATCATTGATCAGCACACACAGGACGGAGATTTCAATTGCTATTTCATGATGACGGGGGTAGAAAAGGGGTATAGGTGCAACTTCAAAGTGCCTCAATCCTTTATATTGCAAGACTTTGCGGCTCACCTGGTACTTTTTATGGGGGGTCAAGAGGCCGGAAGTTCGAATCTTCTCACCCAGACTCGAAGCGATTGCAAAATCGCTTCTATTTTTGTTTTTAGACGAATTATAGCTTTTATGGTCTGTTTGCATCATGCTGCACTTTTTTGCGATTGGCACAGATGCAAGCTTTTCCAGCCCCTTGACTATTTTCCCACCCCAAACCGCACTTTCGCCTGTTTTCACGCCATTTCAAAAGGCAATGGGGTTATAACAGGGTTATAATAATCGCCCGAACCCCATTGATTGCAGGTGATTTTTGGGATTGGCCGTCGTATCTGTGGAATATAAATCGCTGAACTCCGCTCTGCACATCCTCATTCGGAAACAGAAATCGGCTCTAAGCGGATCAGAGAACTAAGGCATCACAGCACAGAGAGAGCCGCTCTCTGTCAAGTGGACAGGGAGCGGCTCAGTCCTCGTTGCTTTTTACTCTCTTGCATACTGGTCGCAGACGTCTGCAGCCTCGCCCATCATTTTCACATGACCGTGGTCGATCCACACAACGTGCTGGCACATTTTGCGAATCTGTGAAATGTTGTGGCTGACAAACAACACAGTCGTGCCGCCGCTCATCAGCTCCATCATGCGCTCGTGACTCTTCTTCTGGAAGTGCTCGTCGCCGACGGCGAGGATTTCGTCCACAATCAGCACATCGGGCTTCACCATTGTTGCTACGGAGAATGCCAGCCGGGCCAGCATGCCGGAGGAATATGTCTTCAACGGCATGTTGATGAATTCGCCAAGCTCGGAGTATTCGACAATGCTGTCATATTTCTCTTCCAGAAAATGCTTGGTGTAACCGAGAATCGCTCCATTAAGGAAGATGTTTTCTGTGCCTGTCAGCTCCATATCAAAGCCGCTGCCGAGCTCCAGCATTGGAACAACGCGTGCGCCACGTATGACGTTGCCTTCCTGCGGCTTGATGATACCGGAAATTACCTTGAGCAGGGTGCTTTTGCCGGCACCGTTGCGGCCAATCAGCCCGAGTACCTCGCCCTTGCAGACGTCAAAGCTCACATTGCGAAGCGCCCAGAAATTTTCGACCTTATTCTGCCGCTTCAGTGCGCGGACTGCCCATTCCTTCAGGTTCGTGGTGCGGTTCGCATCCATTCGGAAGCAAACGCCTACATCCTTGACGGAAATCATGATGTCACTCATCGTTATTTTACCTCACAGGTACAGCACGAAGCGGTTCTGATATTTGCGGAACACATATAACCCAAGCATCAGCGGAATCACTGCACAAGCGATGCAGTAGACATAGGTGATGGGCTGCGGCGTGACGCTGTCGAGCAGAATGCAGCGGACGAAGTAGACGAACTGATACAGGGGATTCATGTGGTAGAGCGTCGTCAACTGCGAAGGAATGATGGATTCCGGATAAAAGACGGGGGTGAGGAAATTCCACATCATGATGAGGACGCTCCACAGGAATTTGGTATCGCGGAAGAACACGTTACTCGTGGCGAGAATCATGCCCATGCCTAGGGAGAAGACCGCCTCGCAGATGATCGGGATCGGCAGCAGCAGAAGTGACCCATTCAACTGTACGCCGGTAATCAGCGTCACAATCAGCAGGGGAATCAGGGAGATGACCAGATTGACCAGCGAGGACATGACGCGGCTGAGTGGATAAATATACTTTGGTACATACACCTTTGTGATTAAAGATGCGTTGCAGGTGATGGATTCCAGACACATGCTGGATGCCTCGCTGAAGAAGTTGAACATCACAATGCCGGTCAGCAGATAAACGGGAAAATTTGGAATATCGCTCTTAAAGATGGTAGAGAATACGATGTAGTATACCAGCATGGTCAGCAGGGGATTGAGGAAGCTCCACAGCACGCCGAGGATGGACTGACGATACTTCGTATTGAAGTCGCGGGAAACGAGACGCTCAATCAGGTAGCGATAGCGCTTGCACTCCTCGTAGAGCACCAGCACGAAGTTTTGCCTGCCAGCCTTGCAGCAGCGCAGCGTCCATGCCATCAGTACGATATAGAGGATGACCACCGCTGCCGCCGCAATCAGATAAAACGTCAGGGCATTCGTGGGACGCATCATCGAAAGTGTGCTCGACAAGCGGCCTTCCACCTTCACGCCGTTCACGGTTAGCTGGTCAAGACCGGATGCAGCAACCTGATAGCGCCCGGTGTCAATGGTATTCCAGTAGTACAGTGAGAAAAAATTGTCATTCTCCGTCCGTGAAACCGTAATACGCACGACAAGATCGCCTGTGTCCCCAACGTCAATATTGCCGAAGGAGGCTGTGAAGCCCTCCATGTTTTTCAGCGAATCAAGTACGAAGGCACTGGAGGCGACAACCTGATTCCCGTCAAGCACATCCAGCGTCAGCGTGCCTTGCATTATCTGCGGAATACTGGGATACAGCGTCAATTCGGAAAGCTGGGTGCCGTTTTTGCTTATTTGCTGCTCCACAATGGTGCCGTCAGTCAGGTTTGCAAGAACACATTGTAGGGAAGTGTTACTCGTTGTGGTAGCGACAATAGACCAGCTTTGCGCAACAATAAAATAAATCAGACCGAATAGAACAACCAGTGCGCCGAGACTGATAAGAGCGAAGCGTTTCATCGTCCGTACGCTTGTCGCTGCGTTTTCTTCTGCCATGGCGAAACCTCACTTTATTACTTAGCGGTATGTAAAACGGCTCACTGCGAGTAAAAGCCTGCTTCCAATACCATAACGGGGTTCATTATATCATACGCAGTAGACATTTGCAACGTTTTTCCGGCAGTGTGATCGGACCGAAAACGCCCTGCTGCTTAATGAGATTATAGAAAAAAATGAAACATGATAGCGGAACACAAGCGGCGAGACGAATCCGTCTTCAAACGGGGGCTTCTATGATGCAACAGGAAACACATAAGGTGCTGTTGTCGATTTTGAAATCGATTGCCCCTACTGTATCAAACTTGATTGCCTTAACTCAAAATACCATTGAAAGCACAGGATATTTATGATAGAATAAACGCAGGTGGAGCGCTGCTTTTGTGAACATTTTCTGTTTCCATGCAGTAAACACCAAGCAATGAAACGTGATTCCTCAGAAGGCTTATGTCAGCATCGCGCAATATGGCGATGTCTCGGGGCTGCTTTCTGGATGATGGCAATGATAAGCTCTCGGGAGTGGATTTTTGAGTGAAAAAAGTGCTTCTGGTAACATTCTCTGATAATCCGGATCATCAGGACATATGCTTTGGCATGTTTGAAAGTGTGTATGCGCAAAGAAGGAACGATTTCGATATTTGGCTTATGGGAACCAATCATCCCAAGATGCCGGTGATCGATACCCCCAATACATATTTAGTTGACTGTCCCAAGAGACCGGGTATTGAAAAGAAGACTTTTGATTTTAAGGAATTACGCAAGATCATTACCTGGATAAATGAACATGATTTTGACGTGATTTTCTTTGAAACGCTGCATGTTTGGAATCTTGCAATTATGTTGCTCTGCCACAAGAACACGATCATTTTCCAGATGATTCATGATCTTATTCCACATCAAGGGGACAAACAAGAGAAAAACGTTCACTTGATGAATAAAGCAGTCTGCAGGATGGCAGATTACATAGTCTTGTGCAATCAGAAGTATGTTTTGAAGGTTACGAAAAAATATGGTGTGCCACAGGAGCGAGTTCGTTCTATTGACATGTGGCGTCGATTTCCAACGTATACAGAACCGCGCTATTCAAAAAGAGTATTGTTTTTCGGTCGGATGAATCCGTATAAAGGAGTAAATAATCTGCTAATAATTGCCCAGAAATGTCCTGAAATCAAGTTTGATGTTGTAGGCTGTGTAGATCCGCAAATGAAAGATTTGGTGGATCAATTAAAAAAACTGTCTAATGTCACGATGAATAATGTGTACGTTACAGATAAAGAAATGGCAGAGGCATTCATTCAGGCTGATTGGATTGTGCTTCCCTATAATTCTGCTACACAATCTGGCGTAATCATTGACGGCTATCGGTATGGGCGTCCGTGCATTGCTTTTAACGTGGGCGCAATTGCTGAACAGATTAGCGAAGGAGTCAGCGGTTACCTGATACCGGAAGGCAATAATGCGCTGTTTGCGGAGAAACTTAAAGAAGCAATGCGCATGACTGAATCTGAGTACAGAGCTATGTCGCGGAAAGCCTATGAATATGGATTGAAGAAGTATTCAGCAGACGGTGCAGTTGATCGCTTTATAAAGCTGATTTCTTAATGGTTGAGAAAGGCTATGTCTATGAACATCATTCTTTTGTCTGGCGGATCAGGCAAGCGGCTCTGGCCGTTGTCTAATGATATCCGCTCGAAACAGTTTATCAAAATTTTCAAAAAAGAAGATGGCAGCTGCGAATCGATGGTACAGCGCGTTTGCCGTCAGATAAGGAAGGCAGATGCAGATGCAAACGTGACGATTGCGACCAGCAAAACGCAGGTTTCTGCAATTCACAACCAATTGGGCGAGAATGTTTGCATCTGTGTGGAGCCTTGCCGCCGTGATACTTTTCCGGCCATTGCACTGGCAGCTTCCTATTTGACGGATGTAATGCATATTAATGCGCACGAAACGGTTATTGTCTGTCCGGTAGATCCTTATGTGGATGAAAGCTACTTTGAGGCGCTGAAAGAGCTGTCAGAACAGGTCGATAAGGGTGAAGCAAACCTTGTACTGATGGGCATCGAACCGACGTATCCCAGTGAAAAATATGGTTACATTCTTCCGGAAAGCACCGAACATGTGGCTGCGGTCAAAACCTTCAAGGAAAAACCGATAAAGGATATAGCAGAGCAGTATATTGCGCAGGGGGCACTTTGGAACAGCGGCGTGTTCGCATTCAAACTGGGTTATATGCTGGACAAAGCACATGAACTGACGGATTTTGCCAATTATCAGGATTTGCTTAAAAAGTATGACACCCTTAAGAAAATCTCGTTCGACTATGCCGTTGCAGAGCATGAAAAAAAGATTCAGGTCGTCCGTTTTTCCGGTATGTGGAAGGATCTTGGCACTTGGAATACGCTAACCGAGGCAATGAATGAGCCGATTGTTGGGCGAGGCGTGATGGATGAAACATGCACAGACGTTCACATTGTGAATGAACTGGACGTCCCCATTTTGGCATTAGGCTTGCATGATGTCGTTATTTCCGCATCACCAGATGGAATTCTTGTCAGCGATAAAGAGTCAAGCAGCAGAATTAAGCCGTTTGTAGATTCTTTTGAGAATCAGGTGATGGTTGCCGAAAAATCTTGGGGTGATTTAAAAGTTGTGGATGTTGAGAAATCCTCTATGACAATCAAGGCAACCTTGAATCCAGGGAAAAGCATGAGCTATCATAGTCACAACCATCGAAATGAGGTTTGGGTTGTGATTTCCGGCGAGGGAAAGGCTATTGTGGATGATATGGAACGAAAAGTCAAAGCAGGAGATGTGATTACCATGTCTGCAGGCTGCCGTCATACTGTCATGGCTGAGACGGAATTGAAACTGATCGAAGTACAGTTGGGAGAAGATATCAACGTCTACGATAAGAGGGAATTTGAACCAGCAATTGAAAGAAACTCAGGAAGCTTGTAAACGCAGCTGCCTTCAAGGGGTGTGTGGGGTCATTTTTGATCACTGATAACAACCCTTTGTGCATTCCACTTTGAAAAGCATGACGAATAAAGCGTAAACGCTGACGAAGAAGCAGCCTATAATGAAAGAGCTTAAAGCAACAAAATGCCTGACCATATCACAGGTCAGGCATTCAGGAAATCAGCCCCAGAAAGTATAATGTCCTTTGGGAAGTTTTTGCTCATGTCCGGCGATGCGTACATTCACATCGACCGGCGTTTCCAGCTCGTAACGGATGTGTTCGCCTTCATAGTGCCAGGAGGCTTTTGCCAGACCGTGGCGCGTGTTCAGCTCGGCGTTAAGCCAGCCGATGCGCGGGTCAGGATGCGGCTCGTAAATCAGTGAGGAGAAACCTGCCGCGTCCTCTGCATGACGGATGCCAGCCGCCTGCTCGAACACCCAGTCCGCGACTGCTCCATAGGCGTAATGGTTGAAGGAATTCATGTCCTTTGACCAGAAGCTGCCATCTTCGCGGATGCCGTCCCAGTGCTCCCAGATGGTGGTTGCACCCTTCGTCACCGGATACAGCCAGCCCGGATACTGTCGGCGGAGCAGCAAATCCCATGCTACGTCCGCATGACCGTAGCTACTCAGCACGTGCAGCAGATAAGGCGTGCCGACAAAGCCTGTGCGGAGCTGCGTGCCGTCCCTACGCACCATGTCCGCCAGCGCATCAGCTGTTTCCTGCGGTTTTTCCGCCAGACCGAAATGCACCGCCAGCACAAGCTCCGTCTGCGTTTCGTAGATCGGATAAGCAGCACGGAAGGAGGCTACAATCTGCTTGTGCAACTGCTCATAGGCACTGACATCCTTGCTCAGCAGCCTGCCAGCCTTCACAACCAGCTCTGCGGAATGCGCATAGAACGCCGTCGCAATCAGCTCCTCGCGGGATGAACCCTTGTAGCTGCCGCTCGGCGCATCAAGCCCGAGCCAGTCGCCGAAATGGAAGTGATTCGTCCACAGACCGGGCGTGCCGGTCGAGGCGGTGATGTAGTCTACCCACCTCCGCATGCTTTCGAACTGCTCTGCAAGCACCTGCACATTTCCGTAAGTCTGATAAATCTGCCACGGACAGATGGTCGCCGCATCACCCCATGCGGAGCTGCCGTCGCCGTTCGGCAGATAATCCGGAATGACCTGCCCGACCTCGCCGCTTGCACGCTGGTCAGCCGCTAAATCATGCAGCCACTTCCGGAAGAAGCGCTCCACATCGAACAGGTAGCTTGCCGTCTTGCAGAACACCTGCGCATCGCCTGTCCAACCGAGGCGTTCGTCACGCTGCGGGCAGTCCGTCGGTACATCAAGGAAATTTCCGCGCTGACCCCAGACGATGTTGCTGAACAACTGGTTCAGTTCCGGATTGCCCGACTCAAGATACCCTGTACGCTTCATGTCGGAATGCACCACAATTGCCGTAAAGCAGGTGGGTTTAACATTGCCGGGCCAGTCCAACAAACGGATATACCGGAAGCCAAAGAACGTCAGGCTCGGTTTCCAGCTTTGCACACCATCGCGGCAGATATACCGAACCTCCGCCTTTGCTGCGCGGTAGTTTTCGTTGTAGAAATTGCCGTCCGCATCCATGACCTCAGCATGGTCGTAGTGAACAATGTCGCCTTCCTTCGCATCCACAGTGAAAGACACATAGCCGGTGACCTCCTGCCCGAAGTCGACGATACATTCGCCTTTCGGCGTATAGAAGATGCGCTGTGCCTGCAGCTGCTCCGTTTCGCGGACGATTTCACCTTCCTGTGCAATCAGGATGTCCTTTGGCCAGTCAAACGCGGACACGCTCTGCCAATTCGCTGTGACAAACCGCGCATCATAACGCTCGCCGTCATAAATTTCGCTGAAGCGGACGGCACTTTCACCCCACTGCCAGCTTTCGTCCGTGCGGATTTCTTCCGTATGTCCGTCAGAAAAAGTCAGCTTCAACAGAGCAAGAAGGCCGCATGGCATTTCATGGCGGATACGCTCGTCCTCTGACTGTCCCCAGCCCGGCATCGGTGAACGCAGCCATCCACGACCGATCGTCACGCACAGATCATTATGCTCAGACAGCAGTCCGGTTACGTCATACGTCTGCACCTGAAGGCGATGTGTGTAGCTTGTCCAGCCGGGCGCAAGAATGAAATCGCCCACGCGCGATCCGTTGATTTCTGCCTTGTAGACGCCGAGTGACGTGACAGACAGCTCCGCCTTGATGATATCCACAGCATCAAATGTTCTGCGGAAAACTGGGCACACATCGCCGAGGCTGCCGGACGTCGTAATCCATGTGCTTTTGCTGATTTCCATGTGCATCCTCCTCAATTCAGTCTGAAAATATGACTGTCAGAGCCGCAGCTGTCCAGCCGTCGCCGTTTGCACGAATTGTCGGAACAGTGTCCGTCACGTAAATGGCAACGAGACTTCGCCCAGATAATAACAAGTCGTCCACATGAAATCGCCCATGACGTTTGAATGCCTTTTTGCGAGCGTTAAGGCAACTTCTGCGGATACGTTTCGCTCCCCGCAATCAGCGGTCAGGACGGCGCAACTCATCCGGTTCATTGCGGCTCTGCGCGTAATTATATCCAGCAATGTCCAGCAGAAATAGTACCGAATCCGATATTTTATCTGCCAAATCCGATGCGGTTGCTTGCACTATGCGCTCGCAGTTTTCCGATGTCGGCCTGTTGAAATCAGACCTGCTCACTTCCGGCTTTGCCATCAGTTTCCGTCAAGCGCAACACCTTCGGGTTTCGCCGACTCGGTCACCTCTTCGCCAATGAAATACAGGATCATAAATGGGTGATTGGAGCACTTGCGCACCTTGTCCGCCAAATCTTTCTGCCAATTGTCAGAAAACGTTTGGCGTAATTATGCAGATTCTTATGCTTATCCCACATGTCCCACGCCTCGCCCATTATGTGTATACCAAGCCGGTCGCAGGCTTTCAGCGCCGCACGACATAAGGGATTGTAGGCAGCGCGGGTGCAGCCATGGCAATCACACACCGTAGGGAATGCTGGTCATCAGCGCCATAGAGGGCTGCGAAACATCCATGCGGCTATATTGGATAATCACCGGGCAGGAGGAGTGAACGTATACCGCATAGGGCCTATTGCGCGGAATGCACTTCCCGTCCGGGGTATAGATTTGATCCAACCGGACATGATTTGTTCGTCGCGGCGGACAACAGGCAGTCAGGCCTGTCAACGGCGCTTCGTCCTCAAAGTAAACCGTGATGTCCAGGCGAGCTTCCTGGTTTGTCATGTTCAGAACGCATACGGCCTCATGGCTGACATACGCGCCGCTGACCGTATCGGCCATGTAGCCGTCCGGGATAAACCACTGCGTTTTTCCGTAATTCATGCTGTTCTCCTCTCAAACCGGCGTCCATTCAATCAGCAAAACGCCATGACCGCCCAAATGGTAATCCAGTTGGCCGGTTTGATCATTCCAGACAACGTCAGCCGGCTCCAGGTGCTGAAATTCGCAATAGACCCGCTTGCATGCAAGCCAGTATTTTTGATCCTTCTCTTCCAGGATGGAGAAAACTTCGCTGTCATAAATCGAGCCTACCGCGTCAATGTCCACATCGCGTCGAATGCGGCGAATACTCTTGGATTTTTCCAGCCAGTCGGCGGCAAAGCCGGAGTGCTCCGCATCAATCACCCAGGCGCGGCAGGCATAGCGCTGATCCTTGGATAAGCCAAGCATCTGCACAGAAATCTGCTCCGCATGGTTTTCACGCGAAAGGCAATGATTATAGACCATGCCGCGCACGACGCCTTTGTCATCCGCCGGTACGGACAGGAAACCGCCCACAGTGTTGCCCTGTTGCGATGTGCCGTCAAGCATGGCGGAAACGCGATATCCGCCCGCCATTCTGCCCATAAAATCCGCTGCATACCAGGCAGGCACACGCAGCATCGGCTCGTCCGTCTGGAAGCAATCGCAGTAATACGTCCAGTTGGCAAAATAATCCAGTTCGGCTTCGGTCAGAGCGTCAAACATGTGCGCCGTCCATGAAGCTGCGTAGGAGGTCAGGTCCTGTCCCATCGCCAGCCGGAAGGGCGGCACGCTGCCATCCTGAATAAACTGACCTTCGCCCACGTTGATGGACTTGAACTTGCCCGGGCATGCGCTACCAATCAGCTCCCGGGTTTCTTTCAAAATACCCCGCAGATGCGTAAACTCGCAGCTATCGTCCTTCAGATCGTTATAATGGCTGATGGAAATCGCATCATTACGCGTGCCAATTTTACCCGTTGCGTAGTTTGCCTCATGATCACAGTGGCGATAAAAGCCGATGAATTCCCGATAAACGCTGAGGTTTCCCGAAAATACCGTGATGTTCTCGCAGCCCAACGCTTCCTCCAGAGCCGCAACGGTATAATCGTACAGCTTGCAGTATTCCACCTCGCCTGGCGTCCACCAGTGCGGATTGTCCGGCTCAGTGCCTACGCGGAATGCCCAGTACCGATACTCGGAAGCCGTAAAATGCTCACGGATCATGCGGCCGAAGGCACGGATATAATCAAAATACACTGCGTAATCATCCGGCGCACAGCGATTGCCCCACTCGTAGCTGTCATACTCGCAAAACTGCCTTTGCGAGAGTGCATAGGGCACATTGCCCAGGACGATAATGGGGCGCAAGCCCTGCCGCAGCACGTTTTGAAGAACCCGCAACGGCGTTGAAAAATCATAAACCGGCTTACCGTCTGCATCCAGCGACACCCATTCGCCGCGTCCTGCGCCGCCGGTGAAGGTCATCAGAATTACATATTCCAGGAAAGGATTCTGCGCCTTAAACCACCCCTTCGGCATACGGCCAAAGACCCCCTGATCGTCAAAGGTGTTAAAATCCCAGATGCACAGGACCTTGGCAATGTTGCTGATTTGGTTTCTTTTTTTGCGCAGATCAAACGACAGACGCATCACGTTTTTCATCCTTTAATCATTCATTTTTCAGGCATGCGGCAACCAACTCGTCAATGCTGCCTGTTGCCAGACCGATGTTGGTATCCGCCGCGCCGTAATAAATCCGCACGGTGCCGTCCTTTTGCGGCAGCGCGTTGCAGGTAAACACCACGTTCATCACGCGACCCTTCATCTCATAATCATATTCCGGCCAGAGGATGAAATCCTTCGTGTAGCCGATCACCTCGCCTGGATCATCCAGTTTGAGCAGGCATGCTTTCAGGCGATAAATAAACCCATTGCAGGTTTGCGATACGGTGTGATATATTTCCAGCCATCCCTTTTCGGTGCGAATTGGCACGGCACCCGCGCCCATCTTATATCCGTCCTGGAATGGCTTGCCATGGTACATGACGGGATGGCTTTTGCCCCAAAACACCAGATCGGGAGAATAGCTGATCCACATGAAGCAGGGATCCAGCTCGTTGCCGAAGGGACGGTCAAAGCGCGCGTACAGCCCGTTGAATTTTTCCGGAAACAGGCAGCCATTGCGGTTGCCCAGTTCGCTGGCAATGGCTACGCGTTCAAAGGTCGAAAAATCCTTTGTTTTCACAATGCCGACGCGGGCGTTGTTCTGATTCAAGTCGCTAGCGTACAGCAGATAATAGGTGTCGTCGATTTTGGTAATACGGGGATCGTAGGTGCATAGCTCGGGATGGGTGGGATCGGGCGCGGGCCACGGGGCGGGAGCAGGATCGGGGGTGAAATGAACGCCGTCCTTACTGCGAGCGATCCAGAAGCGATGAATATCGTCCAGCGTAGTGCAGTCCATCATCAGGATGGTCTCGCCGTTGCATTCGGCTGCGCCGGGGTTAAAGGTATACAGAACGGGCGTGGGCATCATGGCAGGGCACATCACGGGATTGTTTTCATATTTTTTCAGCAGTCTTTCGCTCATGGCTTCTTCCTCGCTTTCGCAATTAAGACGTTTCTACGGCGGCCGACCATGCCGCCCCATCGGGGCGGCACGGTCATGCCAAACGGTGCAGTTTTTAATGTATTTGGGGTTTGGAAATTACTCGGCTTTCACGCAGAACAGCTGCGCATCGTCCAGTTCATAGGTCATGGCGGCAGCGCCATCCAGACCGCAAGTAATCCACAGGATCACATGGGTATATTTGAAATCGTCCGTGCGGATCAGACGGGAGCCGGCCTCCTCCGTGGGAGCCTTGCCATCGCGGTCAACGCCGTTGTTGTACCACAGCTGGAAGGACTTGTCGTTTCCTTCCTCGTCCAGACCAACCTCAGTCCACGCGCCGCTGTCCACGGGGGTGTTACTCTCCAACTTCCATACCTGGATGGGGGAGTACTTATTGTCCTCGCGACCCTGCTCATAGAAGTACAGCCACGCATCGCAAGAACCCATCTTGCCTTCTTCGGCCAACTTGACGAAGGCCTTGAAGAAATATTCGCCATTGCCTGCGGCAGTGACGGCATCGGTCGCTTCAATGCCCAGCGCAGACAGCCAGCCTTCGCTCTCGGGCTGACCATCCGTCAACACGGCGGACTTGATCTTCGCAGCATACTTGCCATCATGCGCGTCTTCAACGATTTCGGCGTACAGAGTATTTTCCTCAATCTGGTCGTAGTGATAGTAGTTGAGCCACTTGCCGGAGAAATCGCCGGTTTCGAAACCGGGGTTCGCCAGCAGGTTTTCGGGAGTCGCTGCTTCCGCCATCACAGGAACGCAGCAGCACAACAGCACCAGAGTCAGCACCAGGGAAAGCAGTTTCTTCATTGTATTTTCCTCCTTTATTTACCTTGCGTGCGGTGTTCGTCCTGCACCATAACCGCAACATCGCGCGCAACAGTATCGAAATAAATGTCCAGCATTTCGTTCGCGGCGACCTGTGCCTGCCGCGTTTCCAGAATTTCGCCGGTAAATGTATCCCACAGGGTAATGGTATAGAAACCAGGAGCCAGTTTTTTCAGCGTAACGTGTGCGTTTTTCACTGGCGTTGGATTGGCTGCCGCCCAGCGATACGCCTCGTTGTACACATACAGTACGGCTTGCGTGCCGTTTCGAGCCGTGATCCCTTTGACCTTCAGCCCGGAGCTTGCGCTGAATACGGCGTTCACCATTGATTCGCGCAAAAAATCGAACGCGTTGATGAACGTGCGCAGCGGACGAAGACAAGTTTGGTCACCGCTGTTCACAAGTTCGTCTGCATACCAGTACAAAGGTACGTTCGATGCGCCGCTCATTAGCCCTGACCACATGGCAATGTGAACGTACTGATGCGTCGGATCCTTGCCCTGCTTATCTGGGCTGAGTCCAAACTCTCCAATCAGCACAAGGTCGCCGTATGCCTTTGCTTTCACGGTCAGCAACTGCATGGTGCCCGCCACGTCGCCCGCATCGTAGTGGTGTCCCTGAATATAATCCAGCTTACATTCCTTCAGGAATGTCGCATAGCGCTCCAGCTTATCGCCATCCGCAAAGCTTATTCCCACAACGCGCTGATACGGATCGATTTGCAGCAGATACTCGCGCATCTCCACACACCACGCAGCGGCGTCTTGCTGTGCTCCGTCAAAGCCGGTAGTGCCGTTGATTTCGTTCATCAGCTCCCATGCGGCAATGTTGGTATCCCAGCCGCAGCAGGCCATGATGTATCGCAGGCGCGCTTTATAATCTTTTTTGCATCCTTCACTGCTCCAGAATTCCTGCGGCTGGCGAATGAACCCGCCGAAAACCTGATTATACACGCTGCACGTCTGGAACTGGCCGTAGAACTGCGTGCTGGTACTTAGCGCACTGAAGCTGTCGAAGCACAACTGGATGCGCACGTCTTTTTCCCGCGCATCGTACATCACCTGATCCAGCGCAGCAACCATATCCAGATTATACAGACCGGGACCATAGTTCCAGTTTTCGATGCACAGGCTATTATAGCCGCTGTCCGTGCCGCTCCATACCCGGGCATAATTGCCGCCGTTTTCGGCAATGGCAGTCAGGATGCGGTTATAACCGTAGGTATCGTAGAACTGCGCCGCGTTCATGCCCAGCGGGATGAACTGCTCGCCGCTGTCTCGATAGCACAGATAGGCCGGATTTTTTTGGCTTTGCGCAATCGGTCCGGGCTCGTCCGAGGGCGTCACAGAAAAGCTGCCGCAGGGTAGCGTCCAGCTTCCATTCCGCGTTTTCACCAGAATGGAAAAGCTGTACTGCCCGACCTCCTGCCACGAGAAGCGCACGACCCAGCGATCGCCTTCTGCTGGAATGAAAACATAGCGATCCGTCGCATAATCAAAGTCGTAGTCCTGCTGATTGCGTTGCGGCACGAAATCCTCGCCCGGCGTTCTTCCTGGACGTTGATAAAACGCAGGGTATTCAACGGTACAGCCAGACGGCGTATAGAACACCGCTCGAAGGTCGATTTCGTCCGGATCAAAGGGATTTTCAAATTCCAGCGTTGTCTGGAACGTGATTTCTAAGCATTGATACTGCCCCACGCTGTCAGAAGAAAGCGCAACGTCGTAAATCACCGAATCGGCCTTTGCCGCCAACGCGACAAAAAACAGCACCGCCGGCAAAAAGTCTTTTAACCAGCGCACGGCTTACTCTCCCAGCATCTCGCGGATGCTTTCCTGTGCCTTGGGAAAAATAGATTCTACGAAGCTAGTCCAGTTGTTCTGCTGTACCATGAAGCTCCAGATACCATGCTGCGCCATGAACGCGTAACCGAAGGAGACCGTAGCGTGGCTGATGTCCCGGGACACATGCCGCTGGTACAAGAACTGATTGGTTTCACCGGCTTCATGCTTCTTCGCCAGCGCCTCCTGCTCCGTTTCGCCATCCAGCGATACGAAGTAGCGATTCACATAGGCAAGCATGCGAATGAACATCGACGCGCCCTCCGGATTCTGCGCGCCGTTTACCAGGCAGAAGCCGCCCGACTGCGCGTAAGTGCGATATTCGCCCGGCACGTTATTCTGTGGATCCTGCGGCAGGGGAGCGACCATGCATCGACCCGCGCGAATCGCCGAGGTAATATCGCCATTGCCGTCCAGCATCCAGGAGTCGATAATCTGCATACCCAACATGCCGCGCGTCCAATAACTGCTCCAACTGTTCTGCGCCTTAATCTTGATAATGTCGTCCTTGAACAGCATATCGTTGATGAAGTTCTCCGCACGGGTGATGTCGGGATCGTTCAGGTTCAGCGTCAATGTGCCATCGCCCAACTGCATGTAATCTACGCCTGTCGCGCCGCTGAACGCACCGTAGGCGGGTGCACTGGTGCCATAGCAGATATAGTTGCCATCGCCATCCGTCACGTTCAGTCGCTGTGCTGCATCTCGGAAGGCGTCCCACGTCCATTCGCCTTTTTCCCACAGCTCCCAGGGCGTTTCCAGACCATATTCATCAAAGATGGCAGGGTTGTACACCAGGTAGTACAGGGGTTTGTTGTCAAAGGGCGCAAGGTAGTGCTGTCCGTTCCACAGTCCAGCCTCGTAGAAAGGCTGTAAGTCGGCCAGCTCGGGTACGCTATAATCAATGTACGCATCGAAGGGCTGTACCAGTCCGGCATTGGCCAGCGTGACGAAGGTTGGATTGGTAGAGCTTTCGGATACAACCAAGTCAGGAATCTGACCTGAAGCTACCAAGTTTGCAAGCTTTGAGGAATACTCCTGTGCGCCGCAGATGATCTGCACCATTTCGCCACCCAGCAGCTGTTCGAAATAAGGCTTGTAGGCGTTCAAGGAATAGTGCGTCAGGATGGTCACCGTCTTATGTTCCTCGTCCAGACGATGGCTGAGCAGGTCGCTTTCCTCGTTGGAATGATACAGAATTTGCAGGATCTCCTCATCGCTGATGCTATTCTGCTCCGATTCCATGGTGAAATCCAGTTCCTCTGCGGCAGCAACTGTCGCAAGCAGCAATGCGCATGCCAGAAGCAGCGATAGAATGCGTTTTATCATTATTCGTTTCCTCCGTTCGGTTCCGTCAGCTCGCGCACGGTTTCCTGCACGTTGGGCAGGATGGTCTCAACGTAGCTCGTCCAGTTATTCTGGTTGCCCATGAACTCCCAGATGCCAAGCTCCGCCATGATGCCATAACCGAAGGACGTAACCGCATTGCTGGTATCCCATGCCGCTACCTTCTGCAACAGCACCTCGTTGGTAAAGCCACTCTCATGCAGGCTATTCAGTTTCTTCTGATATTCCACGCCAATTTCGGGAACCTCGTACAGACGCGTGTAGCGCAGCATGCGAATGAACAGCGCCGCACCCTCGGGATTTTTCGCGCCGTTTACCAGGCAGAAGCCGCCAGACTGCGCGTACGTATGATATTCACCCGGTACATTGTATTCCGGATCCTGCGGCAGGGGAGCGATGCCAAGCCGTCCGTTTTTTGCGGCCTTGGAAATATCGCCGTCGCCCTCGAACATCCAGGAATCCACAATCTGCATGGCCAGCTTGCCGCGATTCCAGTAGGCTTTCCATGCGTTCTGGGCTTTGATCTTAATGATGTCATCCTTAAAGATCATATCGTTGATGAAGTTTTCCGCCCGGACGATGGAAGGATTATTTAGATTGATGGTGAACGTGCCGTCGCCCATGGTCAGATAATCCACACCCGTTGAGGCTGACAGGATGCTGTAGGGCGGGATCGCCGTGCCAAAGGTCAGCCAGGAGCCGTCTGCATCCTGCACGTTCAGCTGCTGCGCCAGATCGCGAAATTCGTTCCATGTCCACTGCCCCTTTTCCCACAGCTCCCATGGCGTTTCCAGACCATACTCCTCAAAGATCACGGGATTGTAGATCAGGAAGTACAGCGGCTTGTCTGTGTAGGGCGCCAGGTAGTGGTTGCCGTTCCAGATTCCCGCGTCGTAGGTATCCTTCAGTCCAGCCAGTTCAGGCACGGTGTAATCGATGTAAGGATCAAAGGGCTGCACCAGACCCGCATTCGCGTACACCGCCACGGAGGGGTTGGTACTGCTTTCGCACACCACCAGGTCGGGCGCGTTGCCGGAGGCAATCATATTGGTCAGCTTGGAGGCATATTCGGATACGCCGCAGATCACCTCGACTATCTCGCCGCCGAAGAGCTTGTTGAAGTACTCCTTCGTTTCACCCAGCGAGTAGTGGCTCAGAATGGTAACGGTTTTCTTGTCCTCAGGCAGCGTCTGGCTCAGCAGATCGGAGGGCGGATAGGCGCCGTACATGGCCTCCAGCACCTGCTCGTCGGTCACTTCCTCCTGTTCGACCGCACCACTGAAGTCCAGTTCCTCAGCCAACGCGCAGGGAATAACCAGCAACAGTACCAGCAGCAGGGACACGATTTTCTTCATTTTCGTTCTCCTTTCTATTTATCAGACGCACACGGCGCCTTTACTTCCATCCAATCAGCCAACCAGACCCGTGCGTTCGATGCTTTCTACAAAGTACTTCTGCAGCACGATGAACAGCACGATCAGCGGTCCAATCAGCAGCAGACATCCTGCGTTCACCTGCGTCAGCACCGTGTAGGGATCCGAAATGGCCACAAAGCCATATTGCACGGAAAGCAGACTCTTGAGCTGCAGGAGAGCCGAGGAGACCGTCATCTTCGTGGAAAAGAACATGGTAGAATAATAGTAATCGTTCCAATACCATACCACGGAAAACAGCGTTACCGTCACCAGTGCAGGGCCAGCGTTTGGCAAAATTACCTGAAGGAAAGTGCGAAGACTGCCCGCGCCATCAATGTATGCCGACTCCTCCAGTTCCTTCGGCATGCCGCTGAAGAACTGGCGGAAAATATAAATGTACAATCCACCGCGAATGCCGTGGCAGAAGAGTGCGGGTAGATACATGCTCCAATTGGTATCCAGCAGGTTGACTGCCGCCTTTTTTCCAGTGATCAGCCCGATCAGCGAACCGATGCCGAAGAAGTCAAAGGAACTCATTTGCAGGTACTGCGGCAGGATGATTACCTGCGGCGGCACCATGATGGACAGAATTACAAAGGCAAACAGAATTTTCTTTCCCGGCACATGGCAGCGCGCGAAGCCGTAACCCGCCAGCGTACAGGAGCACACGCACAGAACCGCGCTGACCACGCAGGCGGACAGCGTGCGTCCGAGTGCGTTCCAGTAATCCATTGTCTTGATACACTCGGTGAAATTTTCCAGCGTCAGCCTGTGCGGAATCCAGATGGAAGCCGGGTTAAACAGCTCTGAGGACGGACGAATGGCGATCGTGGCCATGTACAGCACAGGGTACAGCAGGATAAACGCCAGACATCCGATCAGCACAGCCAGAAACAGTCGAACGATTTTTCTTCCCATCCTGCGGGGAAACTCGCTTTTCATTCGCTTACCTCCTCTCGACTTCGGACTCTGGCTTGCGTTCGCGTACAATCCAGGCAAATAGCCCCAGAACCAGACCCATCATCGCAAAATATACCCATGCCAGCGCGGATGCATAGCCGATGTTGATGTTGCGGATGTTTTCCAGCAGAAGTTGGATATAAGGGTTGGCATAATCCGTGAAGCTGTCGATAATCGTGTACACAAATATCAGTACCGTAATGGGTGTGAGCTGAGGTACCGTTACTTTCCAGAACGATTCCCATGCCGACGCACCCTCGATGGCTGCCGCTTCGTAGGTCTGCGGCGGGATGGTCTGAAGACCGGCCAGGAACAGCAAAATCTGGATGCCTGATTTCCACGCCAGTGAAAAAATATCATTCGCGAAGCCTGAAATCACTTCGACCGTGCTTTGGTTCATCCCCATATTCAGCAACAGATTGCTCAACTGGGTGGATTGCACCGTCATGCCGCCCATCGCGCCGGACAGGTACATCGCCGATACGCTGTCAGACTGCAGAAGTCCCAATGCTACCGACGATGCAATGATGACTGGCAGAAAGAATATCACTCGCACGACCGTGCGCCCACGGAACTTTCGGTTGAGGACCATGGCAATCATCAGGCTGAATACGATGATCACAGGCAACTGGTACAACATGCCGCCCAACGTAGATACCAGACTGGGCAGCGCCTCTTCGTCCTGCACAAACAGTTTGATGTAGTTATTGAATCCTACACCGGTCCATTCCAATCCGCCCAGGATAACCTTGACACTGCCGAAGGAATAGTACAGCGATTTGAGCAGGGGAATCACCAGAAAATAGATGCAGCCAATCAGCCAAGGCGCCACAAAACCCAGACCAACCAGTTTTTTCTTTTTCTCGTAAGACATTGTCTTTTTCGTCCGCATTCGTTTTCCTCCCTGCTTACGGCGCAAGCAGCTGCCATCTGCCCGGTGCAAGCGTGCCTGCGACGGTTTCTCGCACTGTATCGCTGTAGTTTAGCAGCAGCCGCGTACCATCGGTGTACAAAACCGTGACGAGCCGGTCGTCCTCCTGACGCGCTGCAATTTCCAACGCATCCGTCCGACTGCGCACTTCGTAAAGCGACTGGTACATTTCTGTTGCCTGTTCCTTCCAATCTGCATAGTCGCAGGCATATAGGTCGCTTCTGTCGGAGAAACGCAATTCGTCGCTGTTTTGTGTCACAAAGGTGAACGCCAAATCCGCGCCCGTCTCCATGGCATGCAGCAATGTATGTGCCGGCTCGTCGGACAGGTTGGCGGCTTCCGTCGCGAATGGCACATGACCGCGCAGAATGTACGCATAGAAGGGAACGGTTTCATCCGTGCAGGAAAAGATGCTGGATGCAAATGGTACATCGCAGACAGAAACTGCATAGGGCAACGCGTACGCGTTCGGAAAGCTTTCCAGTGCGCCATCTGTCTGCGCATAAAGCGAGACAATTCCAGCCTTCAGCGCGTCTCGCTGATCGTCGTCCTCCGAATAATCTGAGTAGAGCAAATTGGCCGCGTCGCCAAGGGACACGCCCGCACCGAGGGCTTCATATGCGTGCAGCGTGCTATCCGCTTCCTGCGACACCTTTGCCGCCTTCAGGACGTAGTCTGCTGCAATGTCCGCATTCACCTTGTGCGTACTGATTGCGTAGCGATTCAGCTTCACCGGGAAGGATGACAGCTGCACCGCTGCCAGCGTGAAGCGAGAAATCAGTGAGCCGTCGGAAGTGAAGGAGAGGAAGTTCGTCGTGGCATAAACCGGCGAGCCGCCAGTCTTCGCGTCTTTCAGCAAGGACCTCCACGCTTTTTCGCCACCAAGCGTGCTGCTGGCTTCAATTCCGCCGCGCTTATTGCGTGCTGCATTGTTGCTGAAATGAAGGTACTGAATCGCCGTATCTACACCTTTTTCCGCAAATTCCGCCAGCATGTCCTGCGCGTCCGAATAAGGCGTAAGCACTACAGCCTGATTGACGGGAATGCCCAGCACCGGCTTTTCCTTGTAAATCATACCGTACAGGTTCAAAAGCAGCCGCGGAACACTCTCCGTACGTTTTTTGCCGAACAGCATTTCTCCGTATCGGCGCGCCATGCCGATATAATCGCTTTCTTCCGCTGCCAGAGGATACCAGGTTACGCCGTATTCGCCTGCGGAAGAAACGCCCTGCTGAAACAGGTTGATCGTGCGGGAATTGTAGTTTTCCTCGCCGATGGTATATTCGCCCCTGCTACGCACGGAAAAGGAAAAGCTGGCGGTGTTATAGCTGTTGGTTCCGCCCGCTGGGGCGGCATTCAGATATGCGTGCGTATCGCCCTGATCCGCCACAGCCAGCAATCCCCAACTGCCATAGCTAAACCCCAGTACAGGCAGCGCCGCACGCAGGGCAGTGTTATTATCCACCGTGCCGGAAAAAGCCCTATCCACTCCGTAAACCTGCGCCTTATAAGCGCCTGCGCTTCCCTTGCCATTGTTAAAGCGCATCAACGCGCCGCCGCCATCCGGCAGCACAATGTAGCCTGAATCTTCCATTCCGGCTGCGCACAGCATGGGCGTCAGTTCCATTTCCAGCAGTCGGTCCTCGCCCAATTCCTCTATATCTTGTGCGGATACATAAATGCGAAAGCTATCCTCTCCGATAGCCACACGCAACGGCACGGTCAGCCCATAATCGGCAAAGGTATAGCGGATTTCCAGACCGTCCTCGTGCCGCATTAGCTTTACATTGCCCTTGGACACGCTGCCCGTATAGGAATTCGCTGTTTCCACATTGCCTGTTTCCGACCGCAGAACGGAAACCATCAGCTGCGAGCGCAGTTTTGTCTTGGCGCTTCCCGTGGCCATGGCATCGCTTTTCCAATTTTCCGGGTTGCTGTAATAAATCTGGCCAAGCTGCTTATCAGCCACGCAGAAAAAGCAGGTGGATGTATCCAGACCGAGGATAAAGCGCCCATTTTCGGCGATGGTGCGATAATTGTCCGGCAATGTTACGCTTGTTGCCTGTGCGCAGGGGACGGCAAGCATAAACAGCAGCGACAGCGCCGCAAAGCATGCCATAAAGCGGCATCGTTCCATTCTTTTGCACATTTTGAATCCCCCCCTTATTGCCACAACATCAGTTCGTCAAATACAGTTCGGATAAACGACCAAACCTGCTGCAGCAGGCTGAAAAACAGGAAGGCGATAAAAAGCACCACGACTATGCCAACCAACGTAAACAGCAGGCTCGCCAGCGTTTTGCCAAGCGTGTATTGCTGCATAGTCTGCACAGCACAGATCACCTGCCACATCATCCAGATTACCGCACAGACATTCAGTACGGTAATCCACACGCTTTCCTCCAGCGACAGCGCATGGCTCAGACCGAAGCAGACCAGCTTGAGGAGCAGATAGGGAAGCAGAGCGTAAGCGCAGCTGATCCACAGCTGTCTCAGCGTACTTTCGCCATCCATAAAGGTGGACAGTGCGTTATTGACAAAGATTAGCAGGAAGAACAAACCGACGGTTTTCACTAAGATCAGCAATACGTTGATGCTGTCCGGCTTATGGCCGTTAAAAAGAAAACCTGTATACTGATATTCGATCACCGAAAACAGGAACCACGCGGTCAGGATGGCTCCAGCCAGCACAGAAGAATACTGCTTTGTGTATCGAATCTCATCATAGCCGGAGATAGGGTGCGTCATGGTGGAAAATGCCAGCCGCACCGCGCCGGGACGTTTTTCTTCCCCGCTTTCACGTTTGCGAAGCAGCCTTTTAGCCACAATCAGAGCGACGATCAAAACGGCGGCAATGGCAAACACCGTTGGCAGAGCCGCCCGAACAGCCTCTACCCGATATTCGTTAAAGGCCTTGGAATACCAATATGTATCGTTGGCTTTTTCAAAATACGGCAGCGACCGGGTGTATTCTCCGCGTGCCAGCAACGCCTTAGCGATGCCATCGTAGGCCAGCTCTTGGAACTGGTTCTGCCGCAGCAGCTCTTCCCACAGCGCCTCAGATTCGGCATACATGCCCTGCTCGTATAGGCGCACAGCCTGCATCACGGATGTACCGTAGGAAGTAGGCGAAAAGCAGGTAATCGATCCGCGCACGGAATCGAGCACATAGACCCGGCCGGCCAGCGTGTCAATGGCGCAGGCGGCAGAGAATAAGCCCGTCTGTCTGCCGGAGCCACCGAACACGCCCAGTGAATCGCTGCTCTGACTATACAGGAACACGCGTCCGCGGCTGCTATCCAGCGCATAAATGAAGCCATCCTGATCCACGGCGATATCCGCCAGCTGGGTATCTGTTTTTGTGCCATTGAGATACAGAATGTCCAAATCGCCGTACTTCGCCTTGTCCTCCATTTCCACGCGCAGAATGTTTTTTCCAAGGGCGTTCAGCTTTTTTACCTGACGCTTTGTGGAATCCGAGTACAGCGTGACGTACATATAGCCGTCCTCGCTCATATCCATGGATAGATAGTTGATGGGAACATAACGAGCCATCTTTTCCGCCTGTTCCTGAGAAAGAATTTTTTTCCAGTAATAGTCCAGCAACAGTGCCGGCGTAACATTTACCGTATTTCCGCCGTAGAAATTGAGAAACTCACCTTCTTGCGAAAACAGCACGATTCCCTGATATACGCTGGGTACCAGCGCGTACACGTTATTTTCCAGATCGGAAGCCACTTTGACAGGCTGAAACAGAATTTCCTGCGGATACAGCGCGGATTCCGGCTGGTTATATCGATGCAGCAACGTTCCATCTTGACAGATGCGCACCGCGCAGCTATTGCCCGTATCGGCCACCAGCAGGTTACCGTCCATATCCATGCTCACACCCTTGGGTGAACGGAAGGGAACATCCTGCCCATCCTCCTGATAGGATGTCATCTCCCGCACAAAACGCAGCGATGCATCCAGTACAACGATACGGTTGTTGCCTGTATCAGCAATGTAAAATAACCCTGTTTTCTCATCCGCGTATAGATCAGATGGATTCTTCAGCGGCGATTCCAGTCCTATGTCCACCGGGAGATACTCACCATCAGGCAGAAAGATGTTAGGACATTCCGTTTCCTCGCCCCACGAATTATATAGATAGCCCGTATAGGGTGCTTCTTCGGCCCATGCCGCTTGTGTCAGGCACAGAAGAATCAGCGCCACCGCCATAATACGTTTCATCATTGACGCGATTCCTCCTTAATCCTTCATGCCAGAGTTGGCCATAGTATCGATGATATTGCGCTGCGTGAAAATGAACAGCAGAATGACCGGTATCATCAGTACGACACTGGCAGCCGCACCTACGCCAACACGTGCTACGCCGCTGGCGGCCATTTGGCTCATCACGGTGGGCAGCATCTTGAGCTGCTCCTTATAAATGTAGGAATTGTTGCTGGAATTCCAGATGGACTGAAAGCTGAAGATCACCAGTGTCAACCATGCGGGCTTGACATTTGGCATCACAATCCTCCAGAACACCCGGTATTCACCCGCGCCATCCAGCTTAGCAGCTTCCAGCAGTGAATCCGGCAGAGCGGTCATATACTGCTTCATGAGGTACAATCCAAGCGTGCCGGACAGCGGCGGCAGAATCATCGCCCAATAGGTGTTGATCATTTTCATCCTGGAAAGTAGCACATACTGAGGAATGTAGGTTACCTGTGTGCTGAACAGTAGCGCCAGCACGATAATCCGGAAAATCAACTTACTGCCAGGAAACCGATATTTAGCCAGCGGGTAGGCACACATGGAGGAAATCAGCACGCTCAGCACCGTAACCGTGATGCTGATAAAGAAGGAATTAAACACATAACGGGAAAACGGCACCCACAGATTGGCCGATAAACTCAGCAGCTTTTTATAGTTGGAAAGCGTCGGCTGCGTAACGAAAAAACGCGGCGGAAACAGATTGATTTCGTTCAGGGGCTTCAACGATTGTAGAATTGAATAAACGATCGGAAGCACCATGAAGGCGCCGCTCATGAAAAGCAGGAAAAACATAACGATGTTTCCGCCTCTGGAACGACCAAGCATGCGGCCTGTTCTGAGCTTGCTCATACGTTTCTCCTCCCTTATTAATCCTGTTGTAGAATGCGGCTGATCACCTGCTTGAACAACACCATCACCACAAAGAGTACCACTGCGATAGCGCTGGCATAGCCCATCTCATAGCGCAGAATACCATGATCGATCATATGGCTGACTACGGTTGCTGCTGCGTTATCCGTGCTGGGGAAGCCAGCCAGCGTCATAGGCACCGTGCTTACCGAAAAGGATGCGGAAATCTGCATCACTGCGCCGAACATCAGCATGGGCTTCATCACAGGCAATGTGATATACCACAGCTGCTGCCAGCGGTTGCGCACGCCATCAATGGCGCCGGCTTCGTACATGTTGCTGTCCACGGACTGAAGACCGGCAATAAACGCCAGAAAGCCTGTGCCGAGGCTCATCCACAACTGCACGATAATGATTACGGCCATGATGTACTTGCTGTCCGTCAGCCACTGGATGGGCTCCATCAGCAGTCCCAGACGCATCAGCGTGCTGTTGACCAAACCGTACATATCGCCGCTGAAGATATACGTCCAAATATAAAAGATATTGGAAGCAAGCGCCGGGGCATAAAACAGTAGCGTCAGCACCCAGCGGAAACGAGGCGGCAGATCGTTAATCATCCAGGCCAGGAAGAAGCACAGAAAATAGCTCAACGGTCCGGTCAGCACGGCGAAAATCAGCGTGTTGCGAACAGCGATCACAAATACGTCGTCATCCAGGAACATGCGGATGTAATTGGACAGCCCCGTAAAGCGCGGAGTTTGCAGCATGTTGAAATCCGTAAAGCTCAGTGCCACAGAGGTAAGAATCGGCACGATGACAAAAATGGAAAATACGACCAGAAAAGGCATCATCAACACATATTTTTGCCGGTTTTTCCAGATTTCGCGTCCCAACGAACGCTTTCTTGCTTTAGCGACCATTTGCTCCATCCTCAATTACTGTTCAAATTCAGCCAGCTTGCGCTTGATTTCCTTATTGATTTGCAAATTGTAATCCACAATCGTCTCACGGGGGTTCACATCCGTGTTATAGACCACCTTGCGAAAGGCATTGCTCAGGCTTCGGTAGATAAAGTAACTCGCAGGGATTTCCGGCAACTCCTTCACCTGTGCCATCTGCGCGGAAAGTGCTTCGTATTCCGAGCGGCTCCAAGGCAAAAGAGAAAGTGCTTCCAGATTTGCCGTATCATAGCGGACAGCTGCACCCATCAGCGTTTCCAACTGCGTACCGTACTGATACTGCGTTTCACCGTCCGTCCACCATTTCAGGAACTCCCATGCTGCGTCCTGATCTTGACATGACGTGCTGATTCCGCATGCCGTACCGCTGGCCATGATACTGCGGTCGATGGTGCCATCCTCCTGTCGCGTACCGGGTAATGGTGCCATGGCCCACAGGTTGGTCAGGTCGGGCGCAGACGTCATCAGCAGGTTATACTGCGTGTAGGACTGAATCGCCAGCGGCATTTCGCCCGTGCGGAAACGGCTGTAAAAATCATAGGACAGCGGAAGCCCCATGTCCACAAACAGGTTCGTCCATTTGGTAAACGCCTCAATTGCTTCAGGACTGTCGAGAACTGCCGCATTCTGCGCATTATTTAAAAGTGATCCGCCACCCTGATACAGGAAGGCCGTAAACAAATCGTAGCCGCCCATAGTCGTCCCGCTGGCGATGGGCACGCCTACCTGCAAATTAGTGCGCTGCAGAATGCGCGACACGCGGAAGAAATCATCCCACGTTTCGGGCACCTCCAAGCCAAGCTCCTCAAATACGTCGGTTCGATAGAACATCATGCAGAAATTTTGCGTAACCGGCAGTGCGTAGGCAGCGCCTTGATAGGTATAGGGGACACTGGCTTCGGCGGTAAAGCGCTTGATGATTTCTTCATAATCGCTGAACTCGGTCAGATCCACCAACGCGCCGCGTACGCCAAGATTCACCGGGTCGCTGCGTCCAAGGTTCATAATGATATCAGGCGCGTCGCCTGAAAGAATGGCTTCGGTCAGACCGCCCTGCACCAGCTCCAAATTTACCGCAATGCCCGTCTGAGAAACAAATCGGTTGTCAATCAGATTTTTTGCCACCTGTGCCTGATCGCGTCCTCCCACAATCCACACACGCAGAGAACAGATGTTTTCTCCATTGTACACGTTTCCAAGATTGGAATAGTCGCGCGTGAAGGAAGAGAAGAACGCCTTCGTTCCATAGATCAGTCGATCGGAAAATTTTGCGTCTGCTGACGGCGTGTCGGCATCCGGACTCAGAAGGAAAATCTTGTCCAGCTCCAAGGGCTGATCCTTCAATTCCAGCATCCACGTTGCCAGTGCGCTCAGGTTGCTTTTGAACGTGTCCAGACGTTCCTTCATCGTTTCCGGACGGCTCGCGATATCCTCCATTTGGTAAGCAACAGAGCGCAGATAGGATGCCTGACCGTTTTCCGAAGCGCCCAAAGCTTCAATACCGTCCGCTATCGTGCGCAGCGAAACTGCGGATGCGTCCAGCGTATCCACCATGCCAGGTACGCTTTCCTTCAAATTGTAATCCTGAAAGATATCCGGGCTGGATCCGGTTATCATAATCACCTTGCGATACAGCTCATTCAACTCAAACACAAGATCCTGAAGTTCCTTGATGTACTGCGCCATTACGCCGCTGGTTACTTCCAGACGTAGGACGTGATGCCCCTGCGTCAGATAAATGGCGTACGCGCCATCGTCGTTTCCCAGTCGAAGCACCTGCCAACTGTCGTCGTATTCAAAGTGAACGTCTTTCAGCTCGGCAAAGGGTGTTTGACCATCGATGGTCAGCAAACGACTGGAAAAGAAGCCCTCGGAAAGATTCTGCCGATAGCGGAAGGCCAAATTGTACAGGCCGTCGGACGGAACTTTAATTTCCCACTCGATCCAATGACCAGTATCCTCCCAGTTGTTGCTGCCGATGGTATTCAGCCGCAGGTGAGAAGAGGAGGAAGGAGTAGTGGCCACGTTGCTCTTGTCATAAATCGGAGCCAACGAGGGAGATGACGTGCGATAGGCATTTTCTGCCTCGAAGATCAGCATTCCATCGGCCATGACGACAGCAGACGCGTTCGCATGCTGGACAGAATACGCAGCGTAACCGATCAGCGATGTCGCAGGCGTCAGCGTAATTCGCTCAATAGAGATGCCGCCGCGCCGAAAGGAAAAAGACAGTGTGTTTTCTCCCTGTTCAAAACCTACTTCGAATGCTCCATTATATAGTCCATCGCTGTCTTTCAGCAGCCAGTCATACGCTTCGCCGGTCAAGACCTGCTCAGGCGTAATATCGTCGCCCTGATTGTTTTGGGTGATTTCGCCCTGACTTTTCCATACGCGATACATCTTCAGCGTTTCCGCTTCGCTAAACGGGCTTTGACCGTTCACTTGCATGGAAAAATCGATATCGTTGCGTTCGTCCAGATCGGATCGACAGCTAATGCTGATCTGATATTTTGCTGCTGCGGGCAGGGAGAATGAAAAAGAAACGATTCCGTCATCCGCGATATGAATCGCACCATCCGGCAGAATCTCCGCCTCCGCTTCGCACTGTGCGTTTTCAGCCGCAAGCGCAATGACTTGTGCTCCGGGCGGAACGTCAGCCAATGCCTGTTGATAAGCCGAATAATCCATTTTCTCTGCGGCAAAGGCAGAAGGACAAAGCATTGCTGAGGCCATCAAAGAAACGACGAGAATAATTGCTCGAAAAATGACGACGTTCCTTTTCATGTTCGCTCCTCCGACATATATGTTTCATTGTTGAAACTGTTTCATATGGTATTATAGCACGTGCTTTAGCCCTTGTCAATACATAAATTTCTGAAAATTCGTGCTTAACTTGTGTATATAGTCCAAATGATAACCACAATATGCATTCTAATCTGCATATACGCAAATTGCTTGCTGTGATATATGTTTCACGCAGGGCGAATTATTTGCGGTGTTTGAAACAGTTGACGAAACTTTTCACGAATGGTATAATAATTTTGAAAATTAAAGGGTGATTGCAGCTTGAAGGGTGGAGTGAACTGCTTGAAAAAAAGCATCTATCAAATCGCAAAGGAAGCGGGCGTATCCCCGGCAACGGTGTCGCGCGTGATCAACAATAATCCCAGCGTTTCCGATGTCACGCGTCAGCGCGTATTGAGCATCATGAATGGGGTTAATTTTATTCCCACCATCACAAAAAACGCCTTTGAAAACATCGGCGTTTTTATTGGCGCGTCCGACTCGGATAAACTGACATTACCGATCTCGCCGTATTGCGCCGAGGTCATCAGTGGACTGGGAGCCATTCTATATAAATACAACTATAGCCTCTCCCTGATTCCGGTGCACAACATTCCCAAAGCCCGCGATGATTTCAAACTGTTTTGCTTCCGTCGCCACATCGCTGCTGCTGTGTTTCTGAATGTGTCCCTCCATGACACATTCATCACCGATTTTGTTGATCTGATGCCCATCGTCTGTATCGGCACTAACTTCAGCAACGATAAAATTGTTTCCGTTAAAACAGACAACACTGCCGTAAGTCGGGCTGTCGTACAACACCTGTTTAGCCTTGGTCATCGCAATATTGCGTTGTTGAATGTAGACTTGAATGTACAGGATCATCTGGAGCGCTATCAGTCCATCTCCGCTGCCTGCCAGGAACTGGGATTGCTCCTTCCGCCTAACCATGTCCTGCCCTCCAACACCCGCACCTACGATGATTTACCTTACCTGCTGGACCAGCTGATTGATCCTCAGGCAACCAGCCCTGTCACGGCACTGATCTGCTTTGACAATCAGTTTTCCATGCGCATTCTGTATCTGCTCAGCAGCATGGGACGCGTCGTCCCGCGAGATGTTTCGCTGGTTGGCTATGATGACTATGCCTTCGCGCAGTTCTGTCTGCCGCCCTTGACCGCCGTGCGCCAGCCTATTATGGCTCTGGGCATGCATGCTGCTCAGCATCTTGTGAACAACCTGCGCGGCGAAAACACCATATGCAGCGAATCGCTGGAGCCGCAGCTTATTATCCGCAAATCTACAGCGATGCTTGCTGAATAACAAGCTGTTTTTCATATTATTTGTGTCCTACAGTCTGCATCATAGTTTGCAGATTCACCAGCACCACCGGAACGGCCAGATCCCGAACGGTGTGGAGCCTATTGCAGGAAGTGGCGTAGGTCAGAAAATCCTGTCTGATTGACATTAATATAAGGGAGGCACAGGATGGCTGAACGAACTTACATTGCCATTGACCTGAAATCCTTCTATGCCTCCGTGGAGTGTCGGGAGCGCGGCTTAGACCCATTGGACACGAATCTCGTTGTAGCAGATGAAAGCCGAACGGATAAAACCATCTGTCTCGCAGTGACACCATCACTCAAACGTTTTGGCATTCCCGGCAGAGCACGCCTGTTTGAGGTTCGGCAAAGGGTCAAGGAGGTCAATGCTGCTCGTCATAACAAAGCATCCGGACACAAGCTGGATGGTGCATCGCATGTTGCTTCTGAATTGCAGGCGAATCCCTCTCTTGCGCTGGATTTCATCATTGCACCGCCGAGAATGGCTTTTTACATCCAATACAGCACGCGGATTTATGCCATCTACATGAAATATGTTGCACCGGAGGACGTTGTCGTCTACTCCATTGATGAGGTGTTCATGGATGTAACGCACTATCTGGACACCTATCAGCTTTCAGCGCATGACCTCGCCATGAAAATCATCCTTGACGTACTCGAAACGACCGGCATTACAGCAACAGCAGGCATTGGCACGAACCTGTTTCTGTGTAAGGTTGCCATGGATATCGTTGCTAAGCACATTCCTGCAGACAAAAACGGCGTACGCATAGCCGAGCTCGACGATATTAAATTCCGGCACAAACTGTGGGATCATCGCCCGATCATCGATTTCTGGCGTGTTGGGCACGGTACAGCGAAAAAACTGGAGAAGTATGGCATTTTCACCATGGGGGACATTGCGCTCTGCTCTCATCATAACGAGGAATTTCTTTATCGGTTGTTTGGAAAAAACGCAGAGCTTCTTATAGATCATGCGTGGGGTTGGGAGCCATGTACTATCGCAGACATCAAAGCATACAGACCCAGTACAAACAGTCTGAGTTCCGGTCAGGTGCTGTCCTGCGCCTATGATGCAGAAAAAGCTAAACTTGTCACGCGCGAAATGGCAGATGCCCTCGTTCTGGATTTGGTGGATAAGCAGCTTGCAACCGATCAACTCGTACTTACTGTCGTTTACGATGTTGAAAACCTGACTGATCCGGTGCGCAAAGCGAACTATCACGGTGAGGTTGAGCGTGACCGCTATGGGCGACTCGCACCGAAAAGTGCACACGGCTCCATCAATCTCGACGGATATACCTCCTCGACGAAGAAGATCATGTCTGCCATATCGGAATTATTCGACCGCATTGTGGACAAAAGTCTGCTTGTTCGACAGATGTATGTTGTAGCGAATCATGTGTTTCCGGAAAATGAGGTGCAAAAAAAAGATTCTGCTGCGGTGCTTCAGCTCGACTTCTTCACTGACTACGTTGCTGAAGAGGCAAGGAAAAAAGAGGAAGAGGAGGAGCTTGCACGCGAAAAGAAAATTCAGGCGGCGACGCTTGCTATCAAAAAGAAATTCGGCAAGAACGCCATTCTCAGGGGTATGAACTTTGAAGAGGGTGCAACTGCAAAGGACAGGAATTCACAAATCGGCGGACATAAAGCTTAAGGCATCACCGCATAAATGAGATGGTACGATGAATAGTGAAGTTTTATGCTGGATGCGAAAGGAAAAACGATCATGAACAACAAATACGCGGAAATTATCTTGTTGCCACATCATGTTTCCAAAGCTCATCCACAAATGCCGATGGCTGACCGTGCTGCACAGTTTGCGCCATTCGCTGCACTCAACGGCTACGATGATGCCGTCATGGAGACAGCGCGGCTGACTGATGACCGGATTGATCTGTCAGAAGGCGCTTTATCTGAACTAAACAGAAAGCTTCAATTACTCCGTGAACCGCTCGGTCATTCTCCAAATGTCACTATTACCTATTTTAAGCCTGATGATAAAAAAAGCGGCGGGGCATATCTGACAGCAGTCGGCAGGATAAGGAGAATTGATGATTATTCTCGGCTGATTGTACTGGAAGACGGCACGTCATTGCCTTTGGATGACATTCTTGAAATCGAAAGTGATTTCTTTCCTGCACTTGAATAGAGGAGTACGGCAACCTGTAAGAAACAGAGATGTCGAGTTGTTTTTTATGGAAACAGAAGTATCGAATTTCACAAATTACAAACATAATTTAAAAATCTGATAAAAACGTTCGGAATTACACTTGACATAAGGCACGAATTGGGTTAAAATGAGCTGTACCCGTTGACGCACAGTGAACCGGGATATGTCGAAGGAGGGAATCACATGATGCAGCGCAATGATGCGGAGAAGTGTCAGATGACGATTTATGCTCAGATTCGACAGGAACAACTGTATGCTGGAGCGCAGCTTTCAGGCAACTGAATCGGCGGCGCTCTTTTGTTGTCTATCGGGACATGAAGGAGGTTGCATTATTCGTGAAAAAGGTTGCAGTGATCATGGGCAGTGACAGCGATCTGCCTGTGCTCAGGGGCGCTTTTGAACAGCTCAAAAAACTTGCGATTCCTTATGAGGCGCATGTCTATTCCGCTCACCGCACGCCGATTGAGGCGGCTGAATTCGCTTCGTCTGCACGCGAAAATGGCTTCGGTGTGCTGATTGCGGCGGCAGGAAAAGCGGCTCATCTTGCCGGTGCGATCGCCGCACGGACGACGCTGCCTGTCATCGGCATTCCGGTCAAATCCTCCACTCTCGACGGACTTGACGCATTGCTTTCAACCGTGCAGATGCCCAGCGGCATGCCTGTTGCAACAGTCGCCATTGATGGTGCTGCAAATGCGGCGCTGCTGGCGGCGCAGATTCTTGCAGTCGAAGACACTGAGCTTGCAGACAAACTGCTGGCAATGCGTAAGGCACAGCATGATGCGGTCGTTGCCAAGGATGCAGCGCTCGTTATCGACTAAAACACGAACAATACCGTGAATTGGTGCTGAAACAGCGCGGAGGAATTGATTAAAATATTTAGGAGGAAAAAACAATGAAGAAGCTCGAACAGCTCTATGAAGGCAAGGCAAAGAAAGTTTTCGCGACGGACGACCCCGACGTGGTGCTGGTGGACTACAAGGACGATGCCACCGCGTTCAACGGTCTCAAGAAGGGGACCATCATGGGCAAGGGTGTCATCAATAATCGTGTGACCAACTTCCTGATGAAGATGCTGGAGAAGAATGGCATCCCAACCCACTATATAGAAGAAATTTCCGACCGTGAGACGCTCGTCAAGAAGGTGCACATTGTGCCGCTTGAGGTCATTGTGCGCAATATCGCTGCCGGCTCGCTTTCCAAGCGTCTTGGCATTCCGGAAGGTACCAAGCTTAAGAGTACCGTGCTCGAGTACTGCTACAAGGACGACGAACTGGGCGACCCGATGGTGAACGAGTACCACATCATGGCGATGGGCTGGGTTTCTAAGTCTGTGCTGGATCAGATTGCCGCTTATGCGCTGCGCATCAACGATCTGCTGACGGCGTATTTGAAGGACGTAAATATTGAGCTGATTGACTTCAAGCTTGAGTTTGGCATCACGAATGACGGTCAGCTGGTGCTGGCGGACGAAATCAGCCCGGATACCTGCCGTTTCTGGGATTCCACAACCGGCGAAAAGTTGGACAAGGATCGTTTCCGCCGTGACCTGGGCAACGTTGAAGACGCCTATATCGAAATCCGTAAGCGCCTGATGGGCGAATAAGACTGACAATATCATGCACCCCGGATGGTATGAATCTGTCCGGGGCGCATGTCTTGAAGCGCAAAATCAGGCAAAGCAAGGAGAAACATGATGGACGAGCTGGAAAGCATGCAGAGCTGCTGCTTTGACGAGGGAATCGATGAAACGCCCTTCGACAAGTTGCATGAGGAATGCGGCGTGTTTGGCATTTATCGCGCTAATCCCGCCAACAAAAGCGTTGTCGCCGAAACGTATCATGCGTTGTATGCCTTGCAGCACCGTGGGCAGGAAAGCTGCGGCATGGTCGTCAACGATGACGGCGTAATGAAGGTGCATAAGGACAATGGTCTGGTAACTGAGGTGTTTACGGCAGATGCGCTGGAGAAGATGCCCGAAGGCACCATGGCTGTCGGCCATTGCCGTTACGGGACGACCGGCGTGCACAGCCGTTCCAACGCGCAGCCTCTTCTGATCAATCATCAGAAGGGTGCAATGGCGCTGGCTCATAACGGCAATCTGACGAATGCCGTCGAGCTCCGCGAGGCACTGGAGAAAAACGGTGCCATCTTCCACTGCACGTCAGACACGGAGGTCATTGCCTACATCATTACGCAGGAACGCCTAAAGTGCGCATCAATCGAGCAGGCAGTGCTCAACGCTATGAGTGTTATCAAGGGTGCATACTCGCTTGTCATTATGAGCCCGACGAAACTGATTGCCTGCCGCGACTTGCATGGCTTCCGTCCGCTGTGTATGGGCAAGATCGGCGATGACGTCGTGTTTGCTTCTGAAAGCTGCGCGCTCGATGCCATTGGTGCAACCTTTATCCGCAACGTCGAAGCAGGTGAGGTTGTCGTGGTCAACAAAAACGGCATCCATTCTCACAAAGTGCCGGGAGCCTGCCACGATGGAATGTGCGTATTTGAATTTATTTACTTCGCACGTCCCGACTCCGTCATTGACGGCAGCAGCGTACACGAGGCGCGTCTGCGTGCAGGCAGTTTCCTTGCGCTGGATCATCCGGTGCAGGCGGATGTTGTCATTGGCGTTCCGGATTCCGGTCTCGATGCAGCCATCGGTTACAGCCGGACAAGCGGCATTCCATACGGCATCGGCTTCATCAAGAACAAGTACATCGGGCGCACGTTCATTCAGCCCGGACAGAAGCAGCGTCAAGATGCCGTGCGCATCAAGCTGAACGTCATCTCCTCGACGGTCAAGGGCAAGCGTGTTGTCATGGTCGATGACTCTATCGTCCGCGGTACAACCTGTGCACGCATTGTCAAGTTGCTTCGTGATGCCGGTGCGACCGAAGTGCATGTACGTCTGTCTGCACCGCCGTTCACTGATCCATGCTTCTTCGGCACGGACGTTGACAGCAAGGACAAGCTGATTGCAGCGAATCACACCATTGAGGAAGTTGGAAAAATCATCGGTGCGGATTCCATTGGCTATTTATCGCTGGAAGCTTGTGACAAGCTCGCGGCAGACAGCCATTGTGGCTTCTGCAAGGGATGCTTCTGCGGCAAGTACCCTGTTGAGCCGCCGCAGGTTAAGGCGAAGTATAAATTCGACCAGCCTATTCACGGTACTGCAACCAATTCTGACGAAGAATGACGGAGGAGCAATCATCATGATGAAGAGCGAGAGCGAAAGCTATAAGGCGGCCGGTGTTGATATCACCGCCGGCTACAAGTCGGTTGAACTGATGAAGAAGCACGTTGCACGCACAATGACATCTGGCTGTGTCGAAGGTATCGGCGGCTTCGGCGGACTCTTCGCAATGGATACGGCAGGCATGAAGGAGCCTGTGCTTGTGTCCGGTACGGACGGTGTCGGCACGAAACTTAAGATTGCAATGCTGCTTGACAAGCATGACACCATCGGCATTGACTGCGTGGCCATGTGTGTCAATGACGTCATCTGCTGCGGCGCGAAGCCGCTGTTCTTCCTGGATTACATCGCCTGCGGCAAGAATGAGCCGGAAAAGATTGCAGCGATTGTCGGCGGCGTTGCGGAGGGGTGCGTGCAGGCTGAATCTGCATTAATCGGTGGTGAAACCGCAGAGCATCCCGGCATGATGCCTGAGGATGATTACGATTTGGCTGGTTTCTCCGTCGGCATTGTCGATAAGGCGCGCATCATCAACCGGGAAACGATGCTGCCGGGTGATGTGATGCTGGCACTGCCGTCAACCGGCGTGCATTCTAACGGTTTCTCGCTTGTCCGCAAGGTGTTCAAAATTGGTCAAGGGGGAAAAAACCGCACGTATCCGGAACTGGAACAGCCGCTGTGGGAGACACTCCTGACGCCGACCAAGATTTATGTCAAGCCCGTGCTAGCACTGCTCAAGGAAATTCAGCCAAAGGGCATCAGCCACATCACTGGCGGAGGCTTCTATGAGAACATTCCGCGTGCGTTACCGGAAGGCTGCTGCGCGAAAATTAAGAAGAGTGACGTACGCGTGTTGCCAATTTTCGACATCATCGCCCGCGAGGGCAATGTTCCGGAGCGCGATATGTTTAACACGTTCAACATGGGCGTTGGCATGACGATTACGGTTGCTGCAGAGGATGCCCGGAAGGCACTCAACATCCTGCATGAGAACGGTGAACCCGGCGCGTATGTCCTGGGCGAAATCGTCTCGGGAGAAAAGGGCGTGGAGCTGTGGTAAAAGTGGCAATTCTCGTTTCGGGCGGCGGAACGAATCTGCAGGCAATCATCGATGCAAAAGCAGCAGGAAGGATTCCTTCGGCAGAATTGGCGCTTGTTGTTGCGTCAAATTCGTCTGCTTATGCCCTGACGCGTGCGGAGAATGCAGGCATCGCGCACTGTGTCCTGCATAAGGATAAGCAGGAGGAACCGGCGCATTACGGAGAACGGCTCCTTGAAGTGCTGCATACACATCAGATTGACGTGGTTGTGCTGGCAGGTTTCCTGACTATTTTGCCGGAAAACGTCATCCGAGCGTATGACCATCGGATTCTGAATATTCACCCAAGCCTGATTCCTTCCTTCTGCGGCGATGGCTTCTATGGGCTGCGCGTCCATGAAGCGGCACTTAAAAAGGGCGTGAAGGTAACCGGTGCGACGGTGCATTTCGTCAACGAAATTACGGATGGCGGCGACATCATCGCGCAGAAGGCGGTTGAGATAATGCCGGACGATACGCCGGAAACGCTCCAGCGCCGCGTGATGGAGCAGGCGGAATGGATTCTTTTGCCACAGGCGCTTGAGCAGGTGTCGGCGGAGATTGCACATAAGCAGGAGGAAAAGCAGTGAAAATTCAGCAATTTTGCGATGTCTTGAGCAGCAACACGTATCCCGGACGCGGCATTTGCATCGGCTTGGATGAGACCGGTGAATATGCCGTGATTGTTTACTTCATCATGGGGCGTAGCGTCAACAGCCGCAACCGCATCTTCGAGGAAACAGATGATGGCATCATTACCAAGGCGTATGACGAGAGCCTGATGACTGACCCGCACCTGATTATCTATGCGCCGGTGCGCGCATTACCAGGCGGTGAATACACCATCGTCACCAACGGCGATCAGACAGACACGGTCTACGACTTCATGCAACAGGGAAAGTCCTTCGAGGACGCTCTTCGTACCCGCACGTTTGAGGATGACCGTCCGAACTGGACACCACGCATCAGCGGTCTTGTCCGCGTTGCCGATGGCAAGGCAAGCTACCGCCTGTCTATCATCAAATCCGATGACGGCGACGAGAACAGCGTCCTGCGCTATTTCTATGATTACTGCCAGCCCAAGGCAGGCGAAGGGCACTTCATCCACACCTACAAGTGCGATGGCAATCCGATTCCGTCCTTCGAAGGAGAGCCGGAGAAGGTCACAATCAAGGGCGATATTGAGCAGCTCGCGCTGGATACATGGGTGAGTCTGAATGAGGACAACAAGGTTTCGCTGTATGTGTCGTACATTAGTTTGTCTGACGGCAGCAGCGATACGATCATCATCAACAAGCATGACCAGGAGGACGAAGCATGAAGGAGCTGGAACTGAAATACGGCTGCAATCCCAATCAAAAGCCTTCCCGTATTTTTATGGAGAACGGTGAACTGCCGCTAAAGGTGCTCAATGGCAAACCAGGCTACATCAACTTCCTCGATGCGCTCAACGGCTGGCAGCTTGTCAGCGAGCTTAAGCGCGCAACCGGTCTGCCTGCAGCAACCTCCTTCAAGCATGTTAGCCCGGCAGGTGCGGCAGTCGGTCTGCCGCTGAATGATACGCTACGCAGGATTTACTTTGTCGGCAGCCAGGAACTATCGCCGTTGGCATGTGCTTATGCGCGCGCACGCGGTGCCGACCGCATGTCCTCCTTTGGCGACTGGATTGCGCTGAGCGATGAGTGCGATGAAAGCACCGCGCTGCTGATTAAGCCCGAGGTATCCGATGGCATTATTGCGCCTGGCTACTCTGCAGCGGCGCTGGAAATCCTCAAGGGCAAGAAGAAGGGCAACTACAATATTGTCGAGATTGACCCGGCGTATCGACCCGCGCCCGTAGAGCGCAAGCAGGTCTTCGGCGTGACATTTGAGCAGGGACGCAACGAGTTTGTGATTGATGAGGCGTTGCTGAGCGACATTGTGACAAACAATCGCTACCTGCCGGAAGACGCCAAGCGTGACCTGATTGTGGCGCTGATTGTGCTCAAGTACACGCAGTCCAACTCCGTATGCTATGCCAAGGATGGTCAGGCAATCGGTATCGGCGCAGGTCAGCAGAGCCGTATCCACTGCACACGCCTGGCCGGTCAGAAAGCGGATAACTGGCTGCTGCGTCAGCATCCGCGCGTGCTTGCACTGCCGTTTGTGGAGAAAATCGGCAGAGCTGACCGTGATAACACAATCGATGTCTATATTTCCGACGAACCGGACGAGGTTCTGGCAGACGGTCGTTGGCAGCGGTTCTTTACTGCGCGCCCTGAAGCATTGACGAAGGAAGAAAAGCGCGCGTGGTTGAATCAGCAGACGGGCGTGGCACTCGGCAGCGATGCATTCTTCCCGTTCGGAGACAACATCGAGCGTGCACACCGCTCCGGCGTGACCTATGTGGCGCAACCAGGCGGCTCCATTCGCGATGACAACGTGATTGAGGTCTGCAACCTCTACAATATGGTCATGTGCTTTACGCATATGCGCCTGTTCCACCATTGATGAGAGGTGAACATACGTGAAGGTGTTAATCATTGGCGGCGGCGGAAGAGAACACGCCATCGCGCTGAAGGTTCTTGAAAATCCGGGCGTTACGGAATTATATGCCGCACCCGGCAATGGCGGTATGGCGCAGATTGCCACGTGCCTGCCCTTTAAGGCAACGGATGTGGACGGTATTGTCGCATGGGCAGTGGAAAATACGGTCGATTTCGTGATTGTTGCACCGGATGACCCGCTGTGCCTCGGAATGGTAGATGCGCTGGCTGAAAAAGGAATTCCGGCATTCGGTCCGAAGAAGAACGCTGCTATCATCGAGGGCAGCAAGGTTTTCTCGAAAAATCTGATGAAAAAGTACAGCATTCCTACCGCTGCTTATGAGACATTCAATGACTACAACGCGGCTGTGACATATCTGCAGACGGCGGATATGCCTATTGTCGTTAAAGCGGACGGGCTGGCGCTCGGCAAGGGCGTACTTATTTGCCAGACGCGCGAGGAAGCCGTCGAAGCCGTGCATTCTATGATGAAAGAAGCCAAGTTCGGTGCTTCCGGCGCGAACGTGGTCATCGAGGAATTCTTGACAGGTCCTGAAGTTAGCGTGTTGGCATTCACAGACGGCAAAACAGTTAAGCCAATGGTCTCCAGTATGGATCATAAGCGTGCATTCGACCATGACGAAGGACTGAATACCGGCGGTATGGGCACGATTGCACCGAATCCGTATTATACCAAAGAACTGGCCGACCGCTGCATGAAGGAAATTTTCCTGCCGACGATTGCCGCCATGAATGCCGAAAACCGCACCTTCACGGGGTGCCTGTACTTTGGGCTGATGATGACGCCTAAGGGACCTAAGGTCATCGAGTACAATTGCCGCTTTGGTGACCCGGAAACGCAGGTGGTTTTGCCGCTTCTGAAGAGCGACCTGCTAACCATCATGCAGTCTACCGTGAACGGTACATTGGCGGACACGCCCGTGGAGTTCTCGGACGGTGCTGCCTGCTGCGTCATTCTTGCGTCCGGCGGCTATCCGGTTAGCTACAAGAGTGGCTATCCGATGACCGGACTTGAGGAAGCTGCAAAGACGGCAAGTCTCTACCATGCCGGGACAAAGCTGTCTGACGGTCAGCTGGTGACCTCCGGCGGGCGCGTCATCGGAGTGACGGCTGTCGCGGATACACTGAACCAGGCGATTGCAGATGCTTATCAGGCGGCAGAGAAAATTCATTTCACAGACAGGCACATGCGGCGTGATATTGGTCAGCGTGCGCTGGCTGCGCTTGAGGAAGTCTGAAGACGAAAGGGGAGTCCGACCCATGAGCGTAAAGCGCATTTACGTGGAAAAGAAAGCACCCTATGCAGTGGAGGCGAAGCAACTGCTATGGGAAATTCGCCATATTCTACAGATTAAAACCGTGACGGGTCTGCGCCTGCTGAACCGTTATGATGTTGAAGGCGTTTCGCAGGAGTTGTACGAGAAATGCTTGCCGATTGTCTTTTCTGAGCCGCAGGTTGATGTGACGTATACTGAGCTGCCCAAGGATGCGAAAGCTGTTTTTGCGGTGGAGTATCTGCCGGGTCAGTATGACCAGCGTGCCGCTTCCTGCGAGGAGTGCATTCAGCTGGTCGGTCAATGCGACCGGCCGACGGTTCGCAGCGCACGTGTTTTTCTGCTGGATGGTGATTTTACCGAGGATGAGCTGAACCACGTCAAGAAGCATGTTATCAACCCGGTCGAGGCGCGCGAGGCAAATTTGGCGGAGAAGGATACGCTGCAGCAGCAGTATCAGATGCCTGATCATGTCGAAACACTGACCGGCTTTACGAGCATGAACGCTGACGAGGTCGATGCCTTCGTCAAGAAGTACGGTCTGGCGATGGATGACGATGATCTGGCATTCTGCCGCGATTATTTCGTATCTGAGCACCGGGATCCGACGCTGACGGAAATCCGCATGATCGATACGTATTGGTCGGATCACTGCCGCCACACCACGTTCCTGACGACCATCGATGCGGCTGCCATTCGGAAAGCAGCGGTTGAGAAGGCATTCCGGCGCTATCTGGCAGCGAGAAAGACGGTCTACGGCGATCGCCAGAAGCCTATTAACCTGATGGACATCGCCACCATGGGTGGCAAGTACCTGAAAAAGATCGGACAGACACCAAACATCGACGTGAGTGAGGAAATCAACGCCTGCTCCATCAAGATCGATGTGGATGTGAATGGCATAAACGAGCCGTGGCTGCTCATGTTCAAGAATGAAACGCACAATCACCCGACGGAAATCGAGCCGTTCGGTGGTGCAGCGACCTGCATTGGCGGCGCTATCCGCGATCCTTTGTCCGGACGTACTTACGTCTATCAGGCGATGCGCGTGACCGGTGCGGCTGACCCGCTCGTTCCTGTGAGCGAAACGATGCCCGGCAAGCTGCCGCAGCGCAAGCTTGTGACAACAGCAGCGGCAGGCTATTCTTCCTACGGCAACCAGATTGGTCTGGCGACCGGGTTGGTCGATGAGGTGTACCATCCGGGCTATGCAGCAAAGCGTCTGGAGATCGGTGCTGTCGTTGGTGCAGCGCCGGAAAAAAATGTCCGCCGCGAAACGCCTGTTCCGGGCGATAAGATTGTCCTCCTCGGCGGCCGCACGGGTCGCGACGGTTGCGGCGGCGCAACCGGCTCTTCGAAGTCCCATAAGCTCGAATCCATCGAAACGTGCGGCGCGGAGGTTCAAAAGGGTAATGCGCCAACCGAACGCAAGCTGCAGCGTCTTTTCCGCGACGGCAATGTAACGCGCCTCATCAAGCGCTGCAATGACTTCGGCGCAGGCGGCGTGTCCGTGGCCATCGGTGAGCTGGCGGACGGACTGATGATTGACCTGGATAAGGTGCCGAAAAAGTATGACGGTCTGGACGGCACGGAGCTGGCCATTTCCGAATCACAGGAGCGCATGGCGGTCGTGCTGGCACCTGAGGATGTCGATGCATTCCTTGCGGCGGCGAGCCATGAGAATCTCGAGGCGACTGTTGTTGCGGAGGTCACGGAAGAGCCGCGCCTGTGCATGACGTGGAAGGGTGCGACCATTGTTGACTTGTCCCGCGAATTCCTGAACTCCAACGGCGCGGAGAAGCACACAAACGTATCTGTGCCGAACGACGAGATCAAACAGGTCGAATTTGCTGGCGATACGGTAACGGAAAAGCTGGCGAACATGCTTGGCAACCTGAATATCTGCTCCAAGCAAGGCTTGAGCGAGCGCTTTGACTCCACCATCGGTGCAGCAACCGTACTGATGCCCTATGGTGGGAAGTACCAGTTGACGCCGAATCAGACGATGGTTGCGAAGCTCCCCGTGCGTTACGGCGTGACGGACACCGTATCCGGCATGGCCTATGGCATGCACCCGGAGCTCCTGTCCCAGTCCCCTTATGAAGGCAGCTACCTTGCCGTTATTGAAAGCGTTACAAAGCTCGTCTGCGCAGGCTTTGACTACAAGCAGGCATATCTGACCTTCCAGGAATATTTTGAGCGCATGAGCAGCGATCCTACGCGTTGGGGCAAGCCTTTTGCGGCGCTGCTTGGTGCGCTTGACGCGCAGCTCGATCTGAACATTGCATCCATCGGCGGCAAGGACTCCATGTCCGGCACATTCGAGAAGATGGACGTTCCGCCAACGCTGTGCTCCTTCGCAATTGCGCCTGGCAAGGCGAGTAGTGTCGTTTCACCCGAATTTAAGGCTGCTGGTCACAGCATCCGCCTTGTCAGCTGCGACGCGCACGATACGGCCACGCTGACGGCAAACTATGACGCAGTGCTGAAGGCAATGAATGAAGGTAAAATTGTCGCCGCATGGGCGCTTGGACTCGGCGGTGCGGCAGAAGGTCTGTTCAAGATGGGCTTGGGCAACAAGATCGGCACGCGGATCGATGACGACTACGATGGCAAGCTGTTCGCACAGCAAATTGGCGCCATGCTAATTGAGTGCACCGAGGAAATCGAGCTGGGCGTGAAGCTCGGCGACACGATTCCGGAGTGGGTGCTGGAATATGAGGGCGAGCGCATCGACCTGACCGCCATGCAGGAAATTTACGAGAGCAAGCTCGACAAGGTGTTTGCCTACCGCGGTCATACCGGCGAAACGACGGAGAAGTTCTCCTATCAGGCGGAGAAGTATCCCGTGCCTGCCGTGAAGACAGCGAAGCCTTCTGCGTTCATTCCTGTGTTCCCAGGCACGAACTGCGAATACGACACTGCGCGTGCGGTGGAGCGCGCAGGCGGCGAGGCAAAGATTCTTGTCATCAACAACCTGACCCCCGAAGCCATCACCGAGTCTATTCAGGCAGCCAGCAAGCTGATTTCCGAAAGCCAGCTGATCGTTCTGCCCGGTGGCTTCTCCGGCGGCGATGAGCCGGACGGCTCGGCGAAGTTCATTACGGCATTCTTCCGCAATCCTGCGATGAAGGATGCCGTGCATGACCTGCTCAAGCATCGCGACGGTTTGATGCTCGGTATCTGCAACGGCTTCCAGGCGCTGATTAAGCTGGGTCTTGTGCCTTTCGGTGAAATCGTTGAGACGAACGACCAGTGCCCAACGTTGACCTTCAACGAAATCGGTCGTCACCAATCCATGCTTGTTCGGACTCGCATTGCATCGAACAAGTCGCCGTGGCTCAGCCGCTGCAAGGTCGATGACATCCATACGGTTGCCATCAGCCACGGCGAGGGTCGCTTTGTCGGACCGGAGGCACTCATCCGCCAGCTTGCCGCAAACGGGCAGATCGCCACACAGTATGTTGACCTGAGCGGTACGCCGTCCATGGATACGCGCTTCAACCCGAATGCCAGCCATTACGCCATCGAGGGCATCACCAGCCCGGACGGACGCGTTCTTGGCAAAATGGGTCATACTGAGCGCAGTGGTGAAAACCTGTACAAGAATGTACCCGGCGACAAGTATCAGCCACTCTTTGAAGGTGGCATGGACTACTTCCGCCTGTGATTTGGAGGAAAAACAGCATGGCTCATGACAGCTATACTAGCCCTTTTTCTACGCGCTATGCAAGCAAGGAAATGCAGTTCATCTTTTCGGAGGACAACAAGTTCCGCACATGGCGGAAGCTCTGGATTGCGCTGGCAAAGGCGGAGCAGAAGCAGGGACTTGACATTACCGATGAACAGATTGCCGAGCTTGAGGCACATGTGGACGACATCAATTATGAGGATGCACAGCGCCGCGAGCGTGAATGCCGTCACGATGTCATGAGCCATGTCTATGCCTACGGGCTGCAGTGCCCGAAGGCGGCGGGTATCATCCATCTTGGTGCAACGTCCTGCTATGTCGGTGACAACACGGATGTTGTGATTATGCGCGAGGGTTTGCAGGTCATCCGCCGCAAGCTGCTGAACGTGATGAAGTTGCTGGCAGACTTTGCGGACAGGTACAAGACGATGCCGGCACTGGCGTATACGCACCTTCAGCCTGCACAGCTGACGACAGTCGGCAAACGTGCGACACTCTGGCTCAATGAGCTGTACATGGATTACTGTGAGCTGGAGCACCGCATTTCTTCGCTTGCGCTGCTGGGCAGCAAGGGCACAACCGGAACGCAGGCGTCCTTCATGGAGCTTTTCTGCGGCGACAGCGCAAAAATCAATGCAGTCGAGCAGGACATTGCGCACATGATGGGTTTCGACAAGGTTGTGCCTGTTTCAGGTCAGACGTATTCCAGAAAGATGGATTACCAGGTTGTATCCGTGCTCAGCGGCATTGCGCAGTCTGCCAGCAAGTTTGCTTATGACATGCGTCTGCTTGCCAACTTCAAGGAGATGGAGGAGCCGTTCGAAAAGAATCAAATCGGCTCGTCTGCCATGCCCTACAAGCGTAATCCCATGCGTTGCGAGCGAATTGATGCACTTGCACGTTATGTTTGCATCGATGCGCTGAATCCGGCAATGACGTCGTCTCTCCAGTTCTTTGAACGCACGCTCGATGATTCTGCTAACAAGCGTATCGCCGTTGCAGAAGCATTCCTCGGCGTGGATGCAATCCTGAATATCATGATGAACGTCTGCGACGGGCTTGTTGTCTACGACAAGGTCGTCCGCGCACGCGTGATGAATGAACTACCGTTCATGGCAACTGAGAACATCATGATGGACGCGGTTAAGAAAGGAGGAAACCGTCAGGAGCTGCACGAAAAGCTTCGTGTTCATTCGCAGGCCGCAGCGCGCGTCGTCAAGGAAGAAGGCGGCAAGAATGATTTAATTGACCGCATTTGCGCGGACCCAGCTTTCATGATCACCCGCAATGAAATCGACGCCATCCTTCGTCCGGAGCAGTTCACCGGCAGGAGCAGTGAGCAGGTTGATGCTTTCCTGAACGACATCGTTCGTCCGTTGCTTGCGGAAAATGTAAATTTGCTTGGTGAAAAGCAGGAATTAACTGTTTGAGCATCGAATGAAACGGATTGCACTGCATAATTCTGTGCAGCGCGGATTGACGACAACAGCATTGTGCTGCTGAATGCGAAAGGAACAGTTATGCCTTACATAGAAACGACCTCCAATGTCTCCATTCCCGGCCGCAAGGAACAGGTGATCAAGGAACGAATGGGGGAAGCGATCGAGAAAATTCCAGGCAAATCAGAAGGCTGGCTCATGCTTTCTTTCCGTGACAACGCCGCTATGTACTTCAAGGGCACGGATGCGCCTTGCGCCATCTGCCAAGTGAAACTATTCGGCGGTTCCGCGATGGAAGAGGATTATGCCGCGTTGACAGAGGCATTGACCGATATTCTGCGCGAAGAGCTCGACATCGACAGCGACCGCATTTATGTGACCTATGAGGAAATCGGCTTCTGGGGCTGGAACGGCGGCAATCTCTGATTAAGCAAATAAGACGGGAAGGATGGCTGTAACGGCTTTTCTTCCCGTCTTTTTCTTTGCCTGTTCATTTCGGGAAGATTTGATGAAAAAAATGTGAAAAAGCATTTATATTTCTCATGCTTTGATGTATAATAAAATAGTAAACATCAATGTGAAGACTCTTGCAAGGGAAGGGGGACTCGGGGTGACGGCATTCTTGCAGACGTTGGAAACATTCATTTGGAACGTGCTCAATCGTCCCAGTCTTTCTGATGTAGCTGACATTCTGATCGTCGCTGTTATCATCTACGAGTTGCTGATGCTCACACGTGATACGCGAGGCAGCGCTGTGCTCAAAGGACTGGCCATGCTGCTGATTGTCGTCTGGATCAGCGATCTGTTCGGATTGACTGCACTGAACTGGCTGCTGATGAGCGTCGTGAACAATGGCGCCTTGGTGCTGGTTATCCTCTTTCAGCCGGAGCTTCGCAAAGCGCTTGAGCAAATCGGACGCGGTGCACGAATCGAAACAAAGCGGCATGATACCGATAAGGATGAGGCAAGCCGCATTATCGACGAAATCATCCATTGTTTGCAGAACCTGAGTCGCCGTCATGTCGGAGCACTAATCGTGTTTGAGCAGAAAACAGGTTTGCAGGATATTATCGAAAATGGTATCGGCATTGATGCACGCATCACATCCGGTCTTCTGGAAAACATCTTTGAACCGAACACTCCGTTGCATGACGGTGCGGTTGTCATCCGCGGCGAGCGTGTCATGAGTGCGGCATGCATCCTGACGTTGACTGAGGCGAGCGGCATCAGTCATGACCTCGGCACACGCCACCGTGCCGCAATCGGCGTATCTGAAACAACGGACGCAATCGTCCTGATTGTGTCTGAGGAAACCGGCATTATTTCTATGGCAAAAGGCGGAAAATTGACGCGCTATCTTGATGCAAAGTCACTCAGAACAATCCTCGAAGGGATGTACGTCCACCAACCGCATCAGCGGTTTCTATCGTTGTTCCGCCGCCGCAACAAGGAAAAGGAGGGTGCACAGTGACGCAAACGCCTTCTTCCAAGCCACAGAAAAAACGTGACCCTCGGCTGTCAATGCTGCTGAACGGATTAAAGACCTTTTTTTTGCATAACTGGCAGACAAAGCTGATCGCAATTGTGCTTGCCGTTATTCTCTGGGGAGGTCTGATTACGCAGGATCCAACGCTGACACGTGAAAAGCACTTTTCAAATGTCAGCGTCACCGTAACAGGGCAAGAATCCGTTAAACGCAATGGTTTTATTGTGACGAGCAACTTGACAGAGTTGCTCGGCTCTGTTTCGCTGACTGCTGACGTACCGCAGGGGCAATATGCAAACGTAAAGGACACGAACTACAATGTACGTGTAGACCTTTCCAAAATTACTTCTGCTGGAGAACAGGCAATCCGTATCATGTCAACGAATTCCAGCACCTACGGCTCTGTTTCGTCTATTACACCATCTTCAGTGACGATTCAAGTAGAAGAATACATTACGCGCTTCCGTATTCCCGTATCCGTACAGACAGTCGGCACCGCACCGGAAGGCTATTACGCCGGTTCCATAACGCTCGACCCGCCGATGGTGACGATCAGCGGTCCGAAATCGCTCGTGGAAAAGATTGTGCGTGCCGAGGTCGTCATGGAATTGGGAAACCTGCCGCAGCATGAAGGAACCATCCGCAAGGCGCTGAATTACTCGCTGCTCGATGAGAACAACAACGAGATTGAGAGCGAACTGATTGAGGTGACAAGCGAATCCGTCCTGTTAGACAGTGTAATTGTCGAGCAGACGGTTTACGCCATGAAGACACTTTCGCTCTCGCAAACCGGGCTTGTACAGGGTGAACCGGCAGACGGCTATGAGGTCAAAAGCATAACGATCACACCAAACAACATTACCGTAGCGGGCTCTGCAAGCGTGCTCAAGGAACTCGATGCTCTGTATACAGATGCTACGATTGATGTAAGCGGTCTGTCGGAATCAGTTGCGCAGCGTGTCAGGCTGAATACTGTTTCTGAGCTGGCATATGTCAGCGCAACCTACGTGAATGTAGTCGTTGAAATCGGTCCGGTCATCCGTTCCAAGAGCTTCACGAATCTACCGATTCAGGTGGAAGGGCTTGAAGCTGGTTGCAACGCCTCTATGAGCCGCGTTAACGCCTCGGTGATGTTAACAGGTCCTGCAACGTGGTTGAACAACCTGCAGAGCAGAGACATTCAGCTTGTCTGTGACGCATCCGGTCTGGCGCCAGGTACGTACACACTGCCTGTCCTGTGCCGAACAGATGCCGACGAGGACGTAGATGTTGAGGTTGAGGTCGTTCCGAGCACGGTCAGCGTGACAATTACATTAGAGAATTAAAATGAGAGGAGGATGACAATGGGCAGCGTTGTCGGTGCATTGTTTACGCTATTGCTCGGCTGGCTCAAGGGCACAGCACAATGGCTGTGGAATCTGATCATCAGCGACAGCAATGGCGGCCTCATCGGCTGGATAGTCAAGAACTGGTTGCCGCTCGTCATCCTCCTTTCGATTTTCGGAATTGCAACGGATTTTGTCATTTACCTTTTACGCTGGCAGCCGTACCGCGCTTGGAGATGCCGGCTGACAGGGCTCCTGCCGAAGAAGGTTCGCCCAACAACAAATAAGCGCCGATTGATTTATGCTGACGGTACGACTGTTGAAGAAGAAATGCCGATCGAGCAAATTCGCAAGATCAAACCGAAGCAGGAAAGGAAGAATAATGCCGTGCAGCGCAGAAAGCGTGTGATTCCAGCGAGAAAGCGATTTATGGATCCCGACATCGACTATGCGCCGCCGCTGCATATCGAGGAGGATAACAAACCGACGGGAGGACAGCAATGACCGAGCTTCCGCAGGCATTTGTATCTCAAATGGCGGCTCAGCTGAAAGGCGAAATGGCCGCCTTTTTGCATACCTACGAGGAACCGTACTGCCGTGGGATCCGTATGAATCCCTACAAAAAAGCTTCCATCTTGCCGGAAGAATGTCTGGAAAAAATACCATGGGAAGAAAATGGCTTCTACCTATCAACTGAATCAACAGCAGGCACTGAGGTTCTCCATGATGCAGGTGCATGGTACATTCAGGAACCGAGTGCGATGATTCCTGCTGCTGTGTTGAACGCGAAGCCCGGCGAACACATCCTTGACCTGTGTGCTGCACCAGGCGGCAAGGCGACACAAAGCGGACTTCGGATGCGTGGGCAGGGGATAATCGTCTGCAATGAGCCGATTTGGGAGCGAGCCAAAATCCTCGCTCAGAATATCGAACGCATGGGCATCCCCAATGCTCTGGTTGTCAGTGCATTCCCGGAACATCTGGCATCTCGATGGCCAGAAGCATTCGATGCCATTCAGGTCGATGCACCATGCTCAGGGGAAGGTATGTTCCGCCGTCATCCCGAAACACGTAATGAGTGGACATCTGACAGTCCGGCGCGCTGCGCCAGGCGACAGGCAGATATCCTGCATCAAGCGTCTGTCATGCTTCGTGCCGGTGGCAGGTTGGTCTATTCTACCTGCACCATGAATTGCACGGAAAACGAAAACACAATCGTTGCATTCCTTGCAGGTCATCCGGAGTTTGAACTGGTGCCGTTCTCTCTGCCAGGTATCGATGCGCCGGAAGGAATGAAGACGTGCTATCCGCATCAATTGAAGGGAGAAGGTCATTTTGTTGCATTGCTGCACAAGAAAGGTTCTGCGGAACGCATTTGGCCTGTTGCAGTTGGTATGCAGCATCCATCGAGGGAAGCGATGAAACTGCTGCATGATTTCTGTCCGGAGCAGGAAGCGAATATCGCATGGACGAGTGAAATCAGGCAACGAAATCAAAAGGACGAGGCGGAGAAGCTTTGCTTTTTACCCGACATGCCTGATTGCACCGGTATCCGCATTGCACGTTGCGGTCTCACACTCGGCAGTGTACAGAAGGGGATTTTCACGCCTGATCATGCATGGGCAATGAGTATATTTCCGCCGGATTGCTCAAAAATCGCCTTAACAAAAGAGAAAGCGCAAGCGTATCAACGCGGCGAGACAATTCCGGCAGACGGCAAGGGCTGGGCGTTGGCATGCTATGACGGCATCGCGCTCGGTTGGGGAAAGTTATCTGAAGGCATGATGAAAAATCATTACCCAAAGGGACTGCGCAGACCAGCACGATAAGACTTTATGCAAAAGGAGATTTGCAAAATGGATAAATGGGACAGCAGATTCATGGAAATGGCGCACGTCATTGCAGGCTGGACAAGCTGCTACCGCCCGGGACGGAGCATCGGCTGCGTCATTGTAAAGGATAAACGCATCATGACAACCGGTTACAACGGCGCTCCTGCCGGCCTCAAGACCTGCCGCGAGCGTGGCGAATGCATGCGTGACCGGCTCGGCATCGCATCCGGCACGCGCGCAGAACTGTGCTATGCCATTCATGCGGAGCAGAATGCTATCATTCAGGCAGCTAAGCTCGGCGTATCGATTGATGGTGCGACACTTTACTGCACACATCAGCCGTGCAGCGTCTGTGCGAAGATGATTATCAACGCCGGCATCCGCCGTGTAGTTTATCAGGAGGGCTATCCTGACACTTTTTCGCTGGAGATCTTCGATGAAGCGAAGGTGCAGCTCGAGCGTTTTGACCCGGAAGCAGCCCCCAAAATCAACCTATAAAATAAGCACCGCCTCTATTTACGAAGCGGTGCTCTAAGGAAATACCGTACAATTCGTCGGCGCAGCCGAATGTGCTTTTGTGCCATCTGAGGCGGTCGCTGGTCTGCCCTTTGGCAGACTTGGAAACCCTTTCAGGTTTCCAAACTGCTTCTTGGAGAAATCTCGATTTACACTCAGTAAACCTTCGATTTCTGGAATCGTATCTGGCACAAATTCACTGTTCATTGCGCCACCTCATTGGTGCAGTATTGCTCTAATTATTTCTTTACATCCATCCTTCATGCGTTGATTTGTACAGTCGAACGGTTTCGTCCGTGTCCGCTATGAGCTGGACAGCTTCCTCGGCAGAATAGACTGTAGCGCCGGAAGCGCAGGCATGTCCGCCGCCATGGTGCTTTTCGGCAACGTGATTGATGGTGACGAACCGTGAACGGATGCGGACACGCGTCGTACCATCTAGTGCATCAATGAATGCCACCCAGCAGAGATAGCCGCGGATGCCTTCCAGATAGGATATAGCATTGCTCGCCTGCTCATAGGTCAGGCCGAACTGTTTCTGTGTTTCGCTGTCGACCGTGATGTAAACGACCCCGTTTTCGGTCGTTCGCATGTGATCAAATACATATGCCTTGAACCGCAGCGATTCAAGCTCGACCGTGTAGAGGTTGGCGTAAAGTCCTTCCGTGTCAATGCCATGATCCAGCAGCATACCAGCCAGGCGCATGGTTTCACCGGAAATGGTCGCAAAGCGGAAACGTCCGGAATCTGTCACCATGCCTGTATACAGGTAGGTGGCAGCTTCTTTTGTAATTTCCATTGCGCAGCGTTCAGCAAACAGCGCGACCATTTCGCATGCGGATGAGCGTTTTTCCTCGACCCACATAATGTCACCATACGGCGCAACGTTGATGTGGTGATCAATCTTAATAAGCTCCTTGCAGATCGTATAACGTTGATTCGATACACGATCCGGTACAGATACATCCAGTACAATGCCGAGCGACTGCCGGTAGATCTCATCTGAAACCGGTTGGTCATCCTCGCCCAGGAAAGCAAGATAATCGGAATGCTCGTCATCAACAATCAGCACTGTTTTTTGGGGGAAATTATGCTTGATAAGTTCCTTCATGCCTTTCGTAGCACCAACACAGTCGCCGTCAATCCGAGTGTGGCGGAAAAGCATAATCGTATCATACGATTTGATTTTTTCAAGAATCTGATGCTGAATGTCCATTCTTCCTATTCTCCTCTATCAGGTTATCGAAATCCTTGAGCATGCGCATGGCATCCTCACGCGATTTCAGCATTGCGCCGCTTGCCTTCGCATGACCGCCGCCACTGTATTTAACAGCAATCGGGTTGATATTCAACCGGCTGGAACGAATTTCGCAAAGCACGCCCGCTTCGCACTCCGTAAAATTCACCCAGATATCAACGCCTCGCAAATCTGCCATACAATTCACCATGCCGCGCGAGAGCGTGAAGTCATCTACCCCATAATCTCGCTTGTCGTCAAGAGTGGAGTACACATAAGCTACGCCGCTTGCTGTGAAGCACACATGCAACATGAACTTCGCACGAACGAGAGCATAGGCGTAATCAACAGCATACAGTTCGCGGTAAATAGCATTTATATCAACCGACTGCTCGAGCAAGACAGATGCCAGGCGGAACGTCCTCGCCGTCGTTGAGTCATAGCGAAATCGTCCGGAGTCCGTCACCATACCAGTGTACAATGCAGTGGCAGCGGCCGTGTTCATTCGCCAGCCGCATTCCAGCGCCATTTGCGTTACAAGCCCGCAGCAGCTCTCATAGGAAGAATCAACAGCTTCCCATTCTGTTAGTTTGCAAAGAAAAATGTGATGGTCAATGCGTGCCGTTTCCGCTGCCGTTTCGTATCGCTTGTCGCTGATAAGTGATGCTGCGGACGTGTCCAGCACGATGGCAAGTGCATCCCTATATGCATCATCCGGAACAATGTCCATCTCAGAATCAGCCATAAAATCGTAGCGTCCAGCACCATCGCCGACCATCCACACAGTTTTGTTCGGATAATTCTCCTGAATCAGATGCTTCAGACCAATCTGGCTTCCAAGCGCATCGCCGTCCGGATTGCTGTGGCGGTGGAGAATGATAATCTGCCTGCGCTTAATGGCATTCAGAATTTCCTCGAACATGAACAACCTGCTTTCTTTGCCGTATCTGCGGCGCAGAGATACTTACCATTACAGAATCAGTATATCACACGAATTGAAATCTTTCAACAGTTCAGCCAAATGATTCCTGTAGACAACATGGTCGTTGCTATGTATAATGGGCACATGGACAGTAAACTGTCTGAATAAGGAGGAAAAGTATGATTTATTATGTCAATCAGGCTGCCTCGTTCGAGGGAGACGGCAGTCGCGATCTTCCGTTCCGTTGGATTAACGATGCAGCGAAAATTGCCATGCCCGGTGATGAAGTCATCGTTTATCCAGGTGTCTACCGTGAATATGTCAATCCTGTTCATGGAGGAACGCCAGACAAGCGGATTGTCTACCGCTCATCAGAACCGCTTGGTGCGGTGATTACTGGTGCGGAGCTGCTGACGGGCTGGACAAAGGTCGAGGGGAATATCTGGACAGTGCGTGTGAACAACAGCATCTTCGGTAACTACAATCCCTACACAACCGAGGTGTTTGGCGACTGGTATTTTGCGCCGACTGTACGTCACACGGGTGCCGTCTACCTAAACGACAGGATGCTCTACGAAGCGGATACGCTAGCGCAGTGCATTGCGGGCGAAATTTATCCGCAGTCGTGGAATCAGGCATCATCTGTCTACAAGTGGTATGCGGAGCAGGATCACGGCGATACGGTCTTTTACGTCAATTTCCAGAGTAAGAACCCGAATGAGGAAAAAGTGGAATTCAACGTCCGTCGTCGTTGCTTCTTCCCGGAAGAAAAAGGGAACGGTTACATCACCTTCAGCGGCTTCAAGGTAGATAAGGCTGCAACGACATGGGCACCACCTGCGGCATTCCAAGACGGCATGGTCGGCCCGCACTGGTCAAAGGGCTGGATTATTGAGGACTGTGAAATTTCCAATAGCAAATGCTGCGGCATTTCGCTTGGTAAATATTACGACCCGGAGAACGACCATTATTTCACGAAAAAGCACTTGAAAAGCCCAACCCAAATGGAGCGTGATGCCGTCTGTCGTGGTCAATATCACGGCTGGCTGAAGGAGAATGTAGGCAGCCACATCGTCCGCCGCTGCAACATTCACCATTGTGAGCAGACCGGTATTGTCGGCCGCATGGGCGCAGTATTCTCTGTCATTGAGGATAACCACATTCATCACATCAACAACATGCAGGAGCTTGGTGGCGCGGAGATTTCCGGCATCAAACTGCATGCCGCAATTGACGTCATCATCCGCAGAAACCATATTCATGATTGCACAATGGGCATCTGGTGTGACTGGGAGGCGCAAGGCACGCGCATTTCACAAAATCTGCTTTACCGCAACGAACGTCCGTCTACCTGCGAATGGGCTGATGGCGGCATGATGAGCCAAGATATTTTCGTCGAGGTTGGTCATGGTCCGACACTGATTGACAACAATATCCTGATGTCAAAAGTGGCATTGCGCTTTGCTACGGAAGGTGTCGCACTGGTGCATAATCTGATTCTTGGCACATTTACGTGTATCGGTGGCGGCACAGGTGAACGCTATACACCTTATCACATTTCGCATCGCACAGAGGTTGCCGGCTTCATGACCATCCTACACGGCGATAACCGCTTCTACAACAACGTTTTTGTGCAGGCGCACGCAATCAGCGAAACGATTCGCGAAGGCGACCCGAACGAAAATGAAGCTATTGTCGGCACGTGGTGCTTTGATGAATACCCGACATTTGATGAGTGGATTGCGCATTTCGATTTGGAGGTTAAACGCCCGAACATGGGACAACTGGAGCAATATCACATGGGGCATCTGCCCGTCTGGGCGAATGGCAACGCGTACTTCGGCGGTGCAAAAGCATGGAAAAAAGAGCAGAATTGTCTTGTTAAAACAGATAAACCAGTGTTCACGCTGATTGAGCGCGATGGAGAGATGTTTTTGGAATCGGACTACATTTCGCAGCTCGGCAGTTTCATGACAAACACGATAGACAGCGATACGCTGGGACGTGCCTTCGAGCCTGACCAGCGATTCGAAGCGCCGGATGGCACTGCTATCACTTTCGACCGCGACTATTTCGGCAACCATCGTGCGCCGCAGACAATTCCCGGTCCCTTTGCAAGTGCAAATGCCGCCCAGCAACCGCTCTGCTGATTTAAGGCAACATCGCACCAATAAGACGGTACGATGAATCGTCAATTTTCCGCCAGAAACGCTTGCAGAATCGAAGGTTTACCGGATATAAATCAAAATTTGGTAAGACGCATTTTGGAAACCCGAAAGGATTTCCAAGTCTGCCAAAGGCAGACCGATAAAACAATCATTTTTCACCGCCTCAGATGACGCAAAAGGTACATTCGGCAGCACTGACGAATTCTGCGGTATTGCCTTAATATTACAGCAAAAGTGCTCCGCATTTTATTGGTGGAGCACCTTTATCTTATTGGTTTTACGGCAGCATCGCAAAGTTCTGTTCCAATTCTTCATCGGTCGGAATGTAGTCCGACATCCTGCCGTCATGAAATTTCTCGTAAGCTGTCATATCGAAATAGCCAGTGCCGGTCAGCCCAAACACGATAGTCTCGTCCTTGCCGGACTTCTTGCAGCGGAGTGCTTCACCAATCGCCGTACGGATGGCGTGACTGCTTTCCGGGGCGGGAAGAATGCCTTCTGCCCGGGCAAAAAGCTCGGCTGCCTCGAAAACAGCGGTTTGCGGCACAGCAACCGCTTCCATCAGTCCATCGTGATACAGCTGTGAAAGGACACTGCTCATGCCATGGTAGCGAAGTCCGCCGGCGTGGTTAGGTGCAGGAATGAAGTTGCTGCCCAGTGTATACATCTTCGCCAGCGGACATACCATGCCTGTATCGCAGTAATCATAAGCAAAACGCCCGCGTGTAAAGGATGGGCATGATGCAGGTTCAACGGCGATGATGCGGTAGTCCGCTTCACCGCGCAGTTTTTCTCCCATGAACGGTGAAATCAGTCCGCCGAGGTTTGAACCGCCGCCTGCGCAGCCGATAATGACATCCGCCTTAATGCCATACTTATCCAATGCCGCCTTCGTTTCCAGACCGATAATCGACTGGTGAAGCAGCACCTGGTTCAACACGCTGCCGAGCACATAGCGGTAGCCGGGCGTGCTCGTTGCAACCTCGACTGCCTCGGAAATAGCGCAACCGAGAGAACCGGTCGTGCCGGGATGCTCAGCAAGGATCTTCCGGCCGACATTTGTCTCCATGGATGGAGAAGGCGTAACGGATGCACCATAGGTACGCATGACTTCGCGGCGGAACGGTTTCTGCTCATAAGAAACCTTAACCATATACACCTTACACTCAAGACCGAAGTACGAGCATGCCATTGAGAGCGCAGTACCCCACTGACCGGCGCCAGTCTCGGTCGTTACTCCCTTCAATCCCTGCTTTTTAGCATAATAAGCCTGTGCAATGGCAGAATTCAGCTTGTGACTACCGCTTGTATTGTTGCCTTCAAACTTGTAATAGATTTTAGCAGGCGTACAGAGTTTCTCTTCAAGACGATAGGCACGCATCAGCGGCGATGGACGATACATCCGGTAGTACGAGCGAATTTCTTCAGGAATCGAAATATACGCAGTGTCATTATCAAGCTCCTGCGCAATCAGCTCATCGCAGAAGACTCCGGACAGATCAGCAGGTGTCATCGGCTGACGTGTCGCCGGATTCAGCAGCGGTGCCGGCTTATTCTTCATGTCGGCGCGGACATTGTACCAAGCGGTCGGAATTTCACTTTCGTCGAGGTAAATCTTGTAGGGAATGAATTCGTTCTTCATGGTGTTCGCTCCTTTCATATTGAGGGACGAAAAAACTCCCGTCCCAAAGCAATGGTTTTGCTGGGACAGGAGTTGAAAAACTTCCTGCGGTGCCACCCGGCTTGACATCTCTTCCTTCCGGAGAAATGCCCTCTTGGTGCGTACATTTATACGCCGACATTTGTTTACGGAGTGCCTGCTCCGTCGCACATACTCAGGAAATTGCTTTCCATTTCTGATTGCCCTCAGAAGTCCATTCACCACAGTCTGTCTCCGCCGCAATTCCACCACCTGCGGCTCTCTGCGGAAGACATCAACCGAAGCTACTCACTCTTCCTCAACGGTTTAGCTCACTATAGCATCATCTGTTTCAATTGTCAAGCACTCTTTAGCGAAGTTTTATTCCTCAGCATGTTTTTCTTCTGTTTTCTTCACTTTCAACAGCGTGGTCGAATCGTTGCTGACACTCTCCGAAATGGAGGAATCCGCTTCATTGAGGTTGACCATGGTGTCATTCTTGCGGTTCGATGGAATCGCACAGTAAATGCCAAGCAGTGAGAAAATCAGACCAAGAACAAGCTTCTTAAGAAGATCAAGCTGAATATCGGATTCCCGGAAACAGACCATCAGATAGGACAGGTCATCCGGATAGATTCTGCGAAGCAACGCCTGATCAAACACAGGCAGGGTGTCCATTTCCTCATGGAAACCTTCGCGAAGTATAACAGCTTCGCCAGCAAGCGTACCGAAGACGACAGACAAAAGCATGAAAATGACGATGATTGCTGTTCTGATTTTGCCTTTCCGACCATGGAGCAGGTCATAGCCCTTTCTGACGCAAAAAACTGTCAGAATCGCGACCCAGCTGGAGAAATAGCCGACATAGCTGACAACCGCGAAGAACGCAGCACCCATGATGGCACCGAAAAATGCGCCGATGATACCCGTAATAATGTTTCCTTCCGGCTCCTTAATGTCATCGAATTTATAGTCGTCCATAGGATAATTCCTCTGTTTATAATATGCACTACGTGATTAGCGGTGAAAAAGCTCATCAAGGGCAGCTTTTGTAATGTCCCAGCTGTAGCCGCGCCGAGACAGTAGTGCTGCGGTTCGCTGATACGTTTTGCGTCTGTCCTCACCATCCTTTGCACGTGCCGCTGCCTTTTCCGCCAAGGCAACGGCATTCCGGAGCTGTTCGTCTTCCGGAATAGATTCAAGTGCATCGGCGACTTTGTCGGCAGAAACACCCTTTCGGCGTAGTTCCATCGCGATTCTTCGGCTGCCGACCTTGCTGTGCATGCGCGATTCCGCCCATTGCGCAGCAAACTCCGCATCGTTGAGCAGATGTTCTTTTTCCAGCTTATAAATGACCATTTCCGCCGTGCATGGACGGTAACCGGCTGCAAGCAGCTTCTGTTCAATTTCGCCCTTGCTCCGGGCTCGGACGGCAAGGAGTGCAACCGCCTTGTTAAGCGCCGGACGATATTGCCTGAGCAGCAGCCATCGGTCATATTCCTCCAAATCAATGATGTCGCCCTCATTCAGCGGTCGCTCCATGAAAGCATCCTTAGACAGTTGAATCCGCTCTCCGCTGCTGAGCATAAGGGTAACCTTGCTTCGTTGATGTGTAATGCTTACGATTTCTTCCATGTCGGCAGCTCCTGTTTCATTGCCCAGATAAGCAAGTCGCGGTTAACCAGTGCAAGCCGTCCATCTCGCGCCTCGCTGGCTCCGCCGTTCAAGAATACGACTGCGCGCCCTGTTTTCTCCTCGATAAAAGCACCGTCCACGCATCCATACGCGAATCCCTGATGCCCAAGCAGGAGACAATCTGATATCTCCGGTCGATTGAGGATGACGAGTCCAAGGCCGTATGTGCGCGTTGGCGTGGATGCCTGCCGCGTTGTCATCTCGTTCATCAGCCCTTCACTGATGAGGCGCTGACCGTCCAGCATGCCGCGGTGATGAATCAACTGCAGCATCTGCATGACGGACTGCGCATCCGTGTACAGTGCGCCGGCAGTATAGCCGTAGTGATGCAATGGATCTGGCGATGTCAGCAGATAATTGCCAAGTGGCGACGCTCGCAGTTCATTCTGCGGATGATAGGGGAGAATCCTTACGATTGGCATCAAGTCTTCCGGCAGTAGCGTTGCTGCATCAAGAGTCGCACGCATGTGAAGCGGCTGGAACAGCTTCGTCTGGAACAATTCCTCAATACACAGCCCTGTCGTTGTTTCCAAAATGCTGCCGAGCAGTCCGAAACCCAAATTGGAATAAATCATCTGTTGACCGGGCTCAGCAGCGCGTATGGATGAATCAATCAGGAGCTCCGTCCACGGACGATGCTCTCGTAACGATGCCTCCAAGTGAGCAGGATCACGCATTCCCGACGTGTGGCTCAGCAGATGACGCACCGTAACTCCTTGTAATAGCGCAAATGATGCACCGTCCTCCAGCAGATCCGCTATCGGCGTATCGAGCTCGAATAGCTTCTCATCGATGCATCGGAGCGTCACGAGCGCCGTCGCCATTTTGGTGATGGATGCAACGCGAAACATGGTGGATTTTGATGCGACATGCAATGGCTTTTCCGTTGATGTCAGGCAGCCAGCAGCCTGATTGCCCTGCGAAAGCAACAGCGATGCTCCAAACACATGATGACGATACAGAATCCGCTCATATTTTTCCAACGATGTCAGGGAATGACCATACTGCTGATGTGTCAGCTGACCGCGGCACGATGGTGCAAGAAACGGCAACGCAGCACGGTAAAGTATGTTTTTGAGTGGGGTTGAAGGCATGGATATTTATCCTTTCTGTCGATGGCGAATGAATCCGATAAACAAGGTGAGCAATCCTGCAAAGGCGATCAAGAGGCTGAGCAGTTGGCTGACGCGAATGGTGCCGATATAGAGGCTATCGGTTCGCAATCCCTCTATCCATGCACGGGCAATTCCATACATCAGCATATAGACCGCAAGTGATTGCCCATTCCACTGTTTTCTTTTGCGGATGATGAACCACAGGACAATGAAAATCAGCAAATCAGCGCAGGATTCATAGAAGAACGTTGCCATGTGCCACTCATAGCCGTCGGTGCCGGAAACAAGAACAGCGGCAGGGAAGAACTGCCACGCAGCGTTCGTGATTTCCGCGCCATAAGCTTCCATGTTGAAGTAATTTCCCCATCGTCCAATTGCCTGACCGAGAGAGAGTGCGGGAACGAGGATGTCGGCAACGTGCAGAAGGGGCAGCTTCCGCACACGGCAGAAAGCAACCAGTGCAATCGTACCGCCAAATATGCCGCCGTAGATAGCGAGTCCGCCTTCCCAGATGCGGAAAATTCGGAGAATGTCGCCCGAAAACTGGTTCCAAGAGAAAATTACATAATATAGCCTTGCGCCGATAATTGCAGACGGAATGAGACACAATGCCAAATCGACAAACAAATCCTTTGGCAATTGCAGGCGTTTCTGTTCATGTGTGCAGAGTAAAAGACCGATGAGCATTGCAAGCACAATCAGCACGCTATACCACGGCAGACTGCCGACAAGATAGCGGCTGTAGGGGATGGCAGACATGCGGACACCTTCCTTTGGGGAAATGGTTTATTCAGGCTTCGCGTTTGTTACTTCCAGCAAGCGCAGTACGTCACCGAAGTATGTTTCGACTTCTTCGTCTGTAAGCTTCATTGCTTTTTGCAGCAGTTCCGGAATCTTCTTCGGCCGGACACGCGCATAGTATTTTGTCGCATTGACATTTGTCTTCCAGTTGCTGAGCTTCATGTTTTGCCAGCGCTGAATATGACGCGGAAGAATCTGCTCCAGCACACTGGTTACTTCATCGAATTTTGCCTCGACATCCTGCCACTGAAAGTGATTTTCGAGGATTTCCGCCACGTGCGTCAAAAATTTCGCCTTCATTTCCGGAACCGCCAGCAGTGCATTCAGCGGCTCATGACGGAAGCCTTGAATCTTGCCGCTGACAGGCTTGATATAGTATTCCAGAGGCGTTTTGTCAAGATTTCGCCAGCACGCCTCAACATCGAACAACAGGTATTTCCATTTGCCACCCGGCACGCGATAGATCCTCACGTTCGTGAAGTCAACATTGCCGAGGATAATCTCATAGGCGGCATGCGTAAACAGGCTGTCCACATCGAGTCGATCGGTTACATACTGCAGATTTTCCGGAATGTTCAGATCGTTTGTCTTGCAGAAATCCGCCAGCTCAAGCCAATCTTCATTCTTACCGTTCTGCGTGAAGCGGTCAGTGCCAGTACGTGCAAGAATATCGATGTTATCGATATCCTCCTCGTCCGTCACTCCTTCGTACTGCGCAATGAAGTACTTGTTGATCTTCTCTCGCAGGTTGTAGTGTCCCCAATATTTCCCGTTGATGTACACCTGAATGATGACGTAATCCTGATACAGTAACCCTTCGCCTTCAGCCAGAGAGGAGGCTACAATATCGCGCAAACGCGTCGCATAAGCATCAGAATTGGCAGCACGCAGGAGCAGAGACTTGTACGAGGTGTAATCGCGTATCGGAAACGGATTGAAATCAAATCGATCATTGCCATAGGCTTTTCGGGCATAGACGGCAATGGACTTCTGTGCATTGACGCGTGCGGAATGACCGGAACATGTGAATGTTCCCATTTGATTGATTTCACAGACACCATCGCTCGTGTAGTACTCAATATTGATCGGATATTCGAGTTCCTTGTCGTAATTCGGCGTACTGCCAGTTCCCTTAACAAGCGCACCAGTCTTTTTGTTGAACAGATATTTTTCATCCGTGATCAACGAAACAATCGGAGTCATCGGGTCATCGTTGATGAAATACGTTGCACTGACAGTCGGCGAAGAAACGTAATCATCATGGAAAGCACGGATTCGAATGACGGTTGTCTTCGTAATGCTCAAACCAGTTGATGGGAACTCGGTTGATTTTGCGGTCGGGGTCGAACCGTCAGTTGTGTAGCGAAGCGTGATTCCGTCCGTTCCGACACCGTGGGCCGCCACGTTAACGCTGTCCTCATAAAAGCCCCCCTCTGTATCGAGCACAGGCGAATCAAGCCGTGCATCATAAATGGTATCATCATTCTTTTTTCCACGAGTATTGTTTTCGAAGAAGCCGTAATGCACACCATCATCATTGGTGCCGTAGCTGACGCATCCATACTGCTGTGGATACTTGAGCTTTTGCTGCAATTCCTCATCCGCATTGGAAAGATAGATGGATTCACCGGATGCGCTTAAGGCAAATGTCGCGTAAAAAGTACTGTTCTTGCCAACATCAATATCTTCATTACCCGTGCAGTATACGGTCAGGTAGGCGCCTGCCTTGAGCTTCGTGCCCTTTGGAAACTGGAATTTCGTCAGATCCTTCTTGCCGTCGCTCAAGTACCAGCCGCTCAGGTCAACCGTGCTTTTGCCCGTGTTATGCAATTCAATCCAGTCATAGGCACGACCACCTTCGTAGGTGCCGTTGGACGTCAATATTTCGCTAATAATCACATCCGCGAGAGCCATACCGGGGAGCATTATCACAAGCAGAAGCAGAAAAAGCAGCTTTTTCTTCATAATCTGTAGACCTCCTTCGCGCCGAAAAAAAACACAGGAATATCATACCATAAACGATTCTGATTGTCCACAATTGCAGTGGACGGAGAATGGAATTTTCGCAGGGACTCGAAAAAAGCTTGTAAAAGTATCTTTGTAATGCTATAATGTCACCTGAAAGCCAAAATGGCTCGTCTGTCCAAAAATAAAGGAGGCTATCCCCAATGAGCCAAGTTCACGTTCTTGACCATCCGTTAATTCAGCATAAGCTGACCATTATGCGCAAAACCGAAACCGGCCCGAAGGAATTCCGCGAACTGCTGGAAGAAATCGCGATGCTGATGGTTTATGAGGTGACGCGCGACCTTCCGCTACAGGACATCGAGATTGAGACGCCCATCTGCAAGATGACAGCACATGAACTTGCGGGTAAGAAGCTTGGCATTGTCCCGATTCTCCGCGCCGGTCTTGGCATGGTCGAGGGCGTGACGAGGCTGATTCCTGCCTGCCGTGTGGGACATATCGGCTTGTACCGCGATCCGCAGACGCTCAAGCCCGTTGAGTACTATTGCAAGCTGCCTGCTGATGCGCAGGATCGCGAGCTGATCGTGCTTGACCCGATGCTAGCAACCGGCGGCAGTGCCTCTGCGGCGATTGGCTTCATCAAGGCACGCGGCTGCAATCACATCCGTCTGGTGAACCTGATTGCTGCGCCCGAAGGCATCGCCCGCATGCAGAAGGATCATCCCGATGTGGACATTTATGTTGCCGGCGTTGACGAACACCTCAATGATCACGGCTACATCGTGCCTGGACTTGGCGATGCTGGTGACCGTCTCTTCGGCACCAAGTAAAACTGCATATTTGCGGAGGTCCATCAGTTCACCCTGATGGCTTCCGTGTTTTTATTTGGAGCGCTTGCGAAAATGGGCGAATCGTGCTAAGATATGCAAAGTATGAAAGGAGCGAGGAAGATGTCCGATCCGATTGAAAGACTGCTTCAGGCAGGCTTTTCACAGGTCGTTGCGGTGAATGGAGCAGCATGCGGTCTGGATACGGACATCTCGCTGCTGCTGGCTATTTGGCGCTATGAGGTGGAAGAACATCCAGATGTGCAGGGTGCGTGGATTCATCCATACTACGAAGCATCCCAACGTGCATACATGGCGGCTGTACGGTTGATCCGCTCAGGCGAATTTCCGGGACTGACATTGCATGATGAGATCCGTATCAAGCCCATCATGGCACGTCTACCGATGTTTTCACAGGGAACAAACACGCTCTCATATCTTGATGGCTGCGGCAGCAGATTTCATGTCCAGATCTTCACAATAACGCCGCGTGTTATGCCAGAAACACCGTTGTTGCCGGAAGCAAAGCCGCTGCATTGCGGAACTTGCCGAAAGTGCATTATCGCCTGCCCAACAAATGCATTGGAAAACGGCATCTTTCACCGCGAACGCTGTATCCGAAACTGGATGCTGGTCGGCGGCGTTGTGCCTGAGGTAATTCGTTCGAAAATGGGTAATCGGCTGATTGGCTGCGATACGTGCCAGCGCATTTGCCCGCATAATCCGCAGCCATGCGATGAAACGCAGCCAAATGTTCCGCTCTTGATGCTGCTCGAGCAGCCGAAAGTAGCTGCCGAAGCACTTCGACCGCGTATCGGCGCGAATCTGACAATCCCGAACAGATTGCTGTCACAGGCATGCATGCTGGCAGGATGCAGTGGCGACAGTACCTATATCGAAGCTTTAACTTGTCTGACATCGCATCCTTCCGATGCGGTGAAAACCCATGCATCATGGGCTATTGCAAGTCTGCAGGAAAATCAGAAAACGGAGGAATGAATCATGCGTATTCTTATTGTTGGCAACGGAAAGGTAGGCCATGCGGTTGCCGAACAGTTGACACGAGAGGAACATGATGTTGTTGTCATTGATAAGAACGAGGAGGTACTCGAGCGCTGCCAGGATACGCTTGATGTGCTATGTATCCGAGGAAATGGAGCAAACGCTCGAACGCTGATTGATGCAGGCGTCGAGAAGGCAGACTTCGTCGTCGCGACCACGGCAAGCGATGAAACAAACATGCTATGCTGCCTGATTGCCAAGCGGCTTGGCGCACGGTACACCATTGCCAGAATCCGCGACCCTGAGTACAACGAAAGTCTTTCAATGCTCCAGCACGAAACCTCGATTGACAACGCGATTAATCCAGAACGGGCGACAGCGCTTGAAATCAGCCGTCTGCTGCGTTTCCCGTTTGCCATCAACATTGAGACATTCGCGAAGGGGCAGATTGAGATGGTGGAATTCCGCGTGCAGGCAAATGACATCATCGTCGGCTGTACGCTGCGCACGCTGTCGACGCATCTGCCTGGATTGCCGCGTGTGCTATATGCCATCGTCGAACGCAACGGCGAAATCATCATCCCAAACGGCGACTTTGTGATTCAGGTGAACGACCGCATTCATGTCGCAGGCGATATGGTCACGATCACAAACTACTTCCGTTTCCTTGGCAAGCATTCCCTCCGTGTCAAGAACGTCATGCTGCTTGGCGGCGGTCGCATCAGCTACTATCTGGCGAAGATGATTGTGCCGATGGGGATGCATGTTGCGATGATTGAGATCGACCCCCAAAAAGCGGCAAGCCTGAGCGAAAGCCTGCCGCACGTGAATGTGATTCTGGGTGACGGGACCGATCAGGAGCTACTGTCACAGGAAGGACTTAGCTCGATGGATGCGTTCATCGCCATCAGCAACCGCGATGAAGAAAACCTGATGACCGGTTTGTTTGCGGTACGTCAGGGCGTCCCAAAGGTCATCGTCAAGAACAATCGGATTGCTTATGCCGACATCATCAGCGGCATGGGGCTGGATAGCATGGTCAGCCCCAAAAATATCACCTGTTCGACGATTTTGCGTTATGTTCGTGCTCTGATGAACAGCGATGGCACAAAAGTAGAGCGGCTGTACCGCCTGCTGAACGACCGCGTCGAAGCGCTTGAATTCATCGCACGTGCATCGGATTCCTATATCGGCATTCCGTTGAAGAACCTGAATATCCGCAAGAATGCACTGGTTGCGGTGATTGCACGGCAAGGCAAAGTGATTGTGCCGTTCGGCGATGATAAAATCGAGGAAGGCGATCATGTGGTCATTATCGTATGTGAAAACGGGATTGACGATTTAAACGAGGTTATCAGCAAATGAACAGAAAGCTTGTTCTTTCCCTGTTGGGCGCAATCCTGCTGATTGAAGCGGCATGCATGGTACCGTCGCTGATAATTGCGCTGATCTATAAAGATGGCGATGCCGGCGCACTTGCGCTGACAATCCTGATTTTAGTGCTGATCGGCGCTCCGATACGTTTTCTGATTCACCCTGCAAACCGCGACCTTCGTGCGCGTGAAGGGTTCCTGATTGTATCGCTCTCGTGGATTGCATTGAGCTGCTTCGGTGCGCTGCCGTTCGTATTCAGCGGTCTGCTGCCGAATTATGTCGATGCCCTGTTCGAAGCTGTTTCCGGCTTCACGACAACCGGTGCAACCGTGATGACAAGCTTCACCAATCTGCCGCATGGCGTCATGTTCTGGCGCTCCTTCACCCACTGGATTGGCGGTATGGGTGTGCTGGTGCTGACCTTGGCGCTGATTCCTCGTCTGAGCGGCCGCACCTCGCATCTCGTGAAAGCAGAGAGTCCTGGTCCCACACTGAGCAAAATCGTCCCCAAAATGGGGGATACTGCCAAAATTCTTTATGTAATCTACCTGATTCTGACAGTTGCCCAATTTGTTGTTCTAATAATTGCTGGTATGAATCCATACGATGCGGCAATTCACGCGCTCGGTACAGCAGGTACGGGTGGCTTTAGTAACTACGCCGAGAGCATCGGTGCATTCCACAGCGCTGCTATCGAAATCATCACGACCGTATTTATGGTCATATTCAGCATCAATTTTGCCCTGTATTTCTGGATTCTAACCGGAAACTGGCGAGCCGCATGGAAGAGTGAGGAAACGCGATGGTTTGTATGCATCTTCGCAGTAGCATCGGTCACCATTGCAGTCATCCTGCTGCCTGATTATGGAAATTATGGCGATTCGCTGCGATATGCCAGTTTTCAGGTGGCAAGCATCATGTCTACAACCGGCTATGCGTCAACCGACTTCAACCTCTGGCCGATTGCCACGAAGATGCTGCTTGTTGTGCTGATGTTCTTTGGCGGATGCGTCGGCTCAACAGCAGGCGGCATTAAAATCTGCCGCATCGGGATGCTGTGGAAAATGGGCATCCGTTCTGTGCGCCGCACCTTCCAGCCTCGCAAGGTGCAGGTCGTCCGATTTGAAGGCAAAGGCACAGACGAGTCCATCCTGCGAGATACGGCGTGCTTTGCCTTCGTTTATGTTGCTTTGCTTTTTCTGGGCGCATTGCTGATTTCGTTTGAAGGTAAGTATGATATCGAAACGAATATCACCTCCGCGCTCACCTGCATCAGCAATGTCGGCCCCGGACTTGGTGCGACAGGTCCGGCTGGAAGCTTTGCCGGCTACGGCGCCTTCGCAAAGATTGTGCTCAGCCTGCTGATGCTCGCCGGACGACTTGAGCTGTTTCCGATGCTGGCACTGTTCTCACCGTCGCTATGGCGCAAGCAGTAAGAGAAAATCAGTCGACCTGCACCATGCAGACCGCCTGCGCACTAATGCCTTTCTCTTCACCTTCGAAGCCGAGATGCTCCGTTGTGGTCGCCTTGACATTGACACAGTCAATAGAAATGTGCAGCGCGTCAGCAACATTCTGCCGCATCTGTGAAATATAGGGCAACAATTTCGGCCTCTGCGCGACGATGGTGATGTCGCAGTTTGTGACATGCGCACAATGCGATGCAAGCAGCCCGACAACATACTCAAGCAGTAGCATGGAAGAAATGCCCCGGTATTGCTCGTCTGTGTCCGGAAAATGCTTGCCTATGTCGCCAAGTGCCATTGCACCGAGCATTGCATCCATCAGTGCATGCAGTGCAACGTCTGCATCCGAATGGCCAAGAAGTCCAAGCGTATGCGGAACATTCACGCCACACAGTATAAGCGAACGTCCCTCCACCAGACAATGCACATCATAGCCCTGTCCGACACGAAGCCGTGCGGCAGGGCTTTTGGCATTCAGTAAAGCTTCTGCGATTGTTATGTCCTCCGGTGCGGTCAACTTGATGTTGCTACGACTGCCATCAGTCAGATGTACGGGAATCCCCATGCGTTCGACAAGCGATGCATCATCCGTCCCGATGTAGGTCTCTGCCTGTGCGCGAAGGTGTGCCTCCCGTAGTACCGCTGTCCGAAAGCCCTGCGGCGTCTGGACGCTGCGCAGCAAGGCACGATTCGGCGTCGATTTCACGACGTTGTCTGAATCGACTGCCTTGATGGTGTCCGTCACACCTGTCGCAGCGACACCTGTGCCGTATGTTTCGACAGAGGCTTTGCAGCGCTGGATAATATCGTCCGTAACAAGGCAGCGTGCGCCATCATGCACCATGACGAAATCACAGCAAACCGGCAATGCCTCGAGTCCGTTCCAGACAGAATCCTGCCTCGTTTTTCCGCCTTTCACCAGAATGACATTCAAGCCATTCGTAGCCATTTCCTCGCGTATTTGCCCGATGTCATCAGCACGTGCAACCACCACCACTGCATCCGCATGGGGGATGAAAGCTGACACCGACCGTACAATCATGCTCTTTCCGTCAATGGGCAGCAGCACCTTGTTGCAGCCTGCCCCCATTCGCTGACCGCTTCCGCCGGCAAGAAGAATCGCGCCCCACATTGCTTAATCCTCCGCTCCGCGTTCGTTGGCCATGGCTGCGTCTTCTTCCAGAATGCGATACAGCTCCGAAGCACCATCCTTGCGTACCGTATCCGGCACAGATACAACCTCATACTTGCCCACATGGTCGCCAAAACGAATGGTCATGATATCGCCAGGTTTGACCTCTGCACCAGGCTTGGACACTTTGCCATTGAGCGTAACACGCCCGCCGGAACAGGCCTCGTTGGCGACAGTGCGGCGCTTGATAATCCGTGAAACCTTCAAATACTTATCCAGACGCATGATATTCCTCCTGTGATAGAAAAAAGCCCGCAAGATCACTCCTGCGGGCTTTGGGGAGACGATTACTTGTTGACAGCGTCCTTGAGGGACTTGCCAGCTTTGAACACAGGAGCCTTGGAAGCAGCGATCTTGATCTCTTCCGTGGGCTTCTGGGGATTGCGGGCAATGCGTTCGGGGCGGTTCTTGACTTCAAAAGAGCCAAAGCCAACAACCTGAACCTTGTCGCCCTTGGAGAGGGTCTCAGTAATGACATCGACAACCGCATTCAGAGCCTTTTCGGCATCCTTCTTTGCAAAGCCGGTCTTCTCGGTGAGGGCAGCAACCAGTTCCGTCTTATTCATGAAAAAAGTTCCTCCTTATTGGTACGGTCAAATTCTACCGTACAGATAAAGTGTGTTGCCCGATGCCTTGCCGTCATAGAAAAGCATGGCACGGTTTTCAGCTCAACCATGCTGTTTTTGCATGGCTTTCACCTTGTTCCAGTATACATCCATTTCAGATAATGTCAAGTCCTCTATTGATTTTTCATCCGTTTTTATCAGATTTTCCATAGCAGAGAACCGTTTAATGAACTTCTCTGTCGCTTTTTTCAGAGCTTCTTCAGCATTAACACCGCTCAAGCGAGCAACATTGACGCAGCTGAACAGCAAATCCCCCAACTCTTCTTCGGGATTTCTTTCAGCCTTCAGTTCTTCAAGCACCTCACCGGCCTCCTCGTGCACCTTTTCAAGCGCATCTTGCGGACGCTCCCAGTCGAAGCCGACCTGGGCCGCTTTCTTTTGCACCTTGTCGGCATGCATCAGCGCAGGAAGACTCTTGCTGACATCTGCAAGTACGCTGCTCTGCGTTGTCAGCCCTTTTTCTGCTTTTTTTAGTTTTTCCCAGCTTGCGGAAACCTCCTCGGATGTGTCGCAATGCGTGCGGCCGAAGATGTGCGCATGGCGGTAGAGCATCTTGCGGACGATGGCAGTCGTTACGTCCTGCATGGTGAATTCGTAAGCGGATTCTGCAATGTCTGCATGGAAGGCAACCTGCAGGAGGACATCGCCTAGTTCATCCGCAAGATGATCCATGTCCTCCTCATCAATCGCACCAACTGCCTCATATGCCTCTTCAATCATGTACTTGCGGAGGCTTTGGTGTGTCTGCTGACGATCCCACGGGCATCGTTGTCGCAACTGATGCATGATGGTCTGCAGGTCAGCAAAGCTGTGGCGAGAACGCTGTTGAATCGGCAGTGCCGGGATAAACAGCGCAACTGTGTGGTCATACATATGCTGATGGTCAAGCTCCCAAAGTGCAATGATTTTCGGTTTCTTCGTGTTTTTGACCGTCGAAGGAAAGAAAACTGCCTTCATTTCATCGCCGTAGATGTCACACAAGAGCAGCTTCAGCGTACTTGCAATCGACTGATTCCAGATTTCCAAGACAAGCAGCGGCGTGGCAGGGTCAGGTGCTGCCAATTTGCAGTCCTCGGCAGGAAGCGTCCGCAATGCACCGGACGGTACGAATTCGTTCGGCAGGCGTGCAATGCAGGCATTGGCAATCGTTACGCCCGGCAGCACAAACAACGCGCCTTCCTCCGGCAATGCAGAACGCAGTGCATTCACCGCGCCATCCGTCATTGGATCTGGCACGGCAAACGTCACCGGCTGATGAATTGCTTTTTCCCAGAGAAATTTCGCCATTGCCTGATGCATCGCATCAAAGTCGTCATACTGTCCGTAATAGTCATCCAACGAAGTTGCTTCTATGCCTTCCGATTTCAGGAATTCATATACGGGATGCTGCGCAGTACGGAAAATCAACTGTTTTGCGTGGCGCAGCGCATCGAGTGATCGCTGCGGCAGCAGGTCGGCATCTGTGCCGAGTGTAACAACGGTGATTCTGGGTTTCATGGTACAATCCTCACTTTATGTTTTCTTCGATTTGCTTCTGCGGAGTGAATTCAGATCTTCCTTCGTCAATGCCTTCGTCCAGAGTGCAGCGGCGGCAAACACAACGATGCCGACTGCAATTTCCAGCATGGTTGTCAGGCGGCTCATAGGCAGAATGCGCGTCAGCGTGAACACAACAATGCCCATCAGCAGAGCGGACACGCCCGGGCGCACCAGCAGGTTCAACCAATCAAGCTTCATGCGTGTATATTTCATAACATAGTACAGGTTCGGCAGAAGTGACACCGTGTAGCAGACGAGCGACGCAATTGGTGCACCGTGTATGTCGATACCTGATGTGCCGACAAGAATGTAATTCAGCGCGATTTTACACAGCACGCCAACAACCAGCGTGTACATGGGAATGCGTTGCTTGCGGACACCCTGCAGGATACTGCTCGTCGCCTGCACGACGGTGAACAGCACGACCGTCAGGCTTGAAACTGCCAGCAGTGAGCTGCCTGTTTGAATATACTCTTCGGCAAGTGAACCGTCATAGAAGAAGCGGAAGATTTGCTCGCTGAGCACGCTCATGCCAATGGAGCAAGGAAAACCAATTAGGAAGGCGAAGCGTAGACCGAGATTCGTCTGACGCTGAACGACGGTCTCATCACTGATTGCCCATGCCGAGGAAACAGCAGGCACGAGCGACATGCTGACGGCCAGCGAAAGCGCGGTGGGAATGTTAATCAGCCGGATGACCATGCCGCTGAATACACCATAGGTAGAAACAGCCGTTTCGTGCGCCATGCCGGCTGCCATCAGGCGGTTGACGAGCATGGCGGAATCAACGAACTGCGACAGTGGCACGATGCATGAGCCAATAGTAATCGGAACAGCGATGGCAAGCAGTTGTTTGGCGATACCGGAAGCAGGCAGGTCGCGACGCTCCGCAAGCTGTTCAATAGCATCGAAGTGTTTCCTGTGCCAGAAAAACTGTACCACCATGAACAGCAGTGCAATCGCTTCAACAATGGTCGTACCGAGCAGTGCACCGGCTGCACCGAGCGCCACACCGCCGATCTTGTTCCCCAGATAGGCAAGCGGCAGCGCAAGAAACACCTTGCCGACCTGCTCAATCAGTTGGCTGATGGCTGTGGGCACCATGTTCTGCTGTCCCTGCATGAAGCCGCGGAAGGCAGACATGATACATACGACTGCAACACAAGGCGCAATGAACTGGAAGCCGATTTTGCTGTCCGGCTGATCGACGCGTACCGCCAGCATGTCGCTGCCTGCGAGAATGATGATGGTCGCGATACAGCCAAGAATAGTCAGCAGCAGCAGTGCAACACGGAAAATCTGCTTGGCGCTGTGCGGGTCATCTTTCGCAAGTGCAGAAGATACCATACGGCTGACTGCAACCGGCAGACCGGCGGAGGAAATCGTCAACAGCAGATTATAGGTCGGAAAGACGGCATTGTAGATGCCTTGTCCTTCAGCGCCGATAATATACGTTAGCGGAATGGAAAACAACACGCCGACCAGCTTGCAGATAATGCCTGCAATGCCGAGCACAGTCATGCCGCCGATTAGCGACTTTGATTTGTTGCTCATAATGCGAATCCTTTCAAATCATTGCTATCCGGCAGCAGAACCGCCGGCAATCGTGTTTCATTATACCCCCAAACCGGCATTGAATCAACAAGAAAAACAGCTTATGCGGACGAAAAAGAACTCCGGAAGCCGTTATGTGTGTAATTTCCATGTCATTTTTGTGAAAGAAACCCAAAAAGTCTTGCCAAATCCGCGGAAATCCTGTATACTATATAATAACCTCGGCTGTGGGTGCATTTGTTGTGTCTGCACCAATGACGGCGAGGAAGCCCCTGGATGAAGGAGGTAGGTTTCAAACATGGATTGCAAAATCAAAAACGATATTGGTACAATCTATATTACTGAGGATGTTCTGCTCAAGGTTGTTGGCTACGCAGCACTGGAATGCTACGGCATCGTCGCAATGTCCTCTAAGCGTGCCAAGGACGGCATCGTTGAATGGCTGGGAAAGGAAAACCTCTCCAAGGGTGTGCAGATCCGCAGTGTCGGCGATATGCTTGATGTGGATTTGTTCATTATCGTGGAATACGGTACTTCCATCGCAGAGGTTTGCAAGACCATTGTCGAAACCGTGCGCTATAAGCTGGAAAGCATGACAGGCGTCAAGGTTCGCAAGGTCAACATCTCTGTAGAAGGCATCCGAGTCTGATTTTCCCGATCGACTCAAGAGATTCCGCTGAAAGCAAGTAGGAGGTATTCACCTTTGATACAGCATAAAACCATAGACGGGCTGCTTCTACGCGACATGGTCGTGGCAGGATCGGCGCTGCTTGACAAAAACCGGGAAGCTGTGGACGCGCTGAACGTGTTTCCTGTCCCAGACGGCGATACAGGAACGAATATGTCCCTGACCATGCAGAGTGCAATTCGTGAAGTCAATACGCGTGAATATCTGCGCGCGGACGAAGCGGCTGCCGCCATCTCAAAGGGTGCACTCAAGGGGGCACGAGGCAACTCTGGTGTCATCACGTCCCAGCTGTTGCGTGGCTTTGCATCAGCACTCAAGGGTGTTGACAAGATTACGCCTGTTCAATTTGCTCAGGCTCTGAAGGCTGGCTCTGACAAGGCCTACAAGGCTGTCATGAAGCCCAAGGAGGGCACCATTCTGACAGTTGCCCGCGTCATCGCCGAGGATGCACTTCATTACACAGAAGAGCATCCTGATGACTATGACGGTCTTATGAACGTCATCCTGACCAGCGGTGAGGCGATTTTGAAGCGCACGCCTGAAATGTTGCCGCCGCTGAAGGCTGCCGGTGTTGTTGACTCCGGTGGACGTGGTCTCATGCTGATTTATACCGGCTATGCAGCGGTGCTTCGCGGTGAAGAGATTGCCGACCCTGCGGCGCTGCTGGCAGGTGACAGTCATGCTGAGGAGGACATTCATGACCTGTCTGGTGACTTGCCCTATGCATACTGCACGGAATATGACATTGTCAACTTCCGCGAGGACTGCACCGAGGGAGATGTGGATTCCTTCCGACGCCGCCTGAACCGTATCGGCAACTGCGTGAAAGTAACGGGTGACATGACCGAGACAAAGGTACATGTCCACACCAATGACCCCGGCAACGCCATCCAGTACGGCATCGAACTGGGCGAAATTGTTAACGTTCGCGTGGACAACATGCTCGCCCGAAAGCGTGCACTTGAAGCGGAAAAGGCATCGGCTGTAGTCGAAGCGCCTGTGAAGGAGCTGAAGGACTTCGGCATGGTTGCTGTATCGCTCGGCGAGGGTTTCTCAAACATCTTCCGTGACCTGACAGTTGATGTGATTGTCGAGGGCGGACAGACAATGAATCCGTCCGTTGATGACATTCTTATTGCCATCAATCAGGTGAACGCAAAGTGCGTGTTTGTTTTCCCGAACAACGGCAATGTCGTGTTTGCTGCAAATCAGGCAGCGGAACTGTCCAGTAAGGAAGTGCATGTTATCCCGACGAAAAATGTTGCTATGGGCATCGCTGCGGCGGTAGCCTTCCAGAGTGACATTTCCGGTGATGAGAACGCTGCTCGCATGGCAGAAGCAGCAGAGCACGTCAAGACCGGCACTGTAACATATGCCATCCGTGACAGCGAATATAACGGCGTGCAGATTCATAAGGATGACATTATCGGCATGCATAATGGCAAGATTGAATACTGCGGTCATTCCGTACATGATGTGGTGATGGACATGATGCATGCAGTCGTGACGGACGATGCAGAGCTGATTACCGTCTATTACGGTGCTGATACAAAGAAAGAAGACGCGGAGCAGATTACCGCAGAAATTGCCGAGCAGTATCCAAACTGCGACGTGGATTGCCTGATGGGTGGTCAGCCGCTGTATTACTATCTGATTTCTGTGGAGTAAATCGCCTATGGAGCTTTCTGCCATCAAAGGCATCGGTCCAACAAGGCTGGAATCCCTTCGCGCAGTGGGCATCAGCTCATTGCGCGATTTGTTGTTTTTCCTCCCGAAAAAATATGAGGATCGAACGAAGCCTGTACCATGTGCGCAGGCTACAGCAGGAGAAGTGCTCGTCTGCGGCATCATACGCAATTCACCGAAGCTGAACCGTTTTAATGGCATTACGCGCGTAACGGCATCGATTCATGATGACAGCGGCAAGCTCCCCATCGTCTGGTATAATCAGCCTTGGATAAAGGAAAATCTGCCTGTCGGCGAGTTGCTCATGCTTTATGGACGAATCGGGCAAAGCCGCGGCAAACCGGTGCTGCAGAATCCGCAGCGTGTGACGCAGCCGGAGATTGTCCCGGTGTACCGCCCAATTAAAGGAATACCTCCCAAAAGCTTTCGGGACATGATGCTAACGGCACTGTCGGCAGTCGATGACTGCTGCCCCGAAACGCTGCCAAGAAGCCTACGGATGCGTCATCAACTATGTGAGCTGAATTACGCCGTTCGGCAGTCGCACTTTCCTGACGCAATGGAGAGCCTGCGCATTGCTCGCCGGCGCATGGCGTTTGAGCAGATGTTGATGTATCAGGCGGTACTCGGCATGATGCGCGGCTACCACAAGGACGGTATACCGCTACCAATTCCGGATGGAGCTTCGGACGACTACTGGTCGAAGCTGCCGTTTCAGCCGACGAACGCACAGCGCCGCGTGCTGAAAGAAATCGAGAATGACCTGCACAGAGAACGGTCAATGAGTCGGCTTGTGCAGGGTGATGTCGGGTGCGGCAAAACGGCGCTGGCATTCGGTGCAATCTACATGACGTGCCAATGCGGCTATCAAGCTGCAATGATGGCACCGACGGAAATTCTCGCACGTCAGCATTACGCATCCGCCAAAGCGATTTTAGAACCGCTCGGCATCCACTGCGGATTACTGATCGGTTCCATGCGACCGAAGGAGAAGCGTGATGCGCAGGAGGCATGCGCGGATGGCACGTGTCAAGCAGTCTTCGGCACACACGCGCTCATCAGCGATAAGGCGGCTTATGAGCGGCTCGGACTTGTCATCACGGATGAACAGCACCGTTTCGGCGTCCTGCAGCGTTCAACGCTCCAGAAAAAGGGAGCGAGCGGCGAAAAGTCTCCGCACGTGCTTGTCATGTCTGCCACGCCAATTCCACGAACGCTTGCACTCATTCTCTATGGTGACCTCGATGTATCAGTTGTTGATGAACTGCCTCCGGGACGGACGCCAGTGCAAACTCGTGTTGTGCCGGAAAGCAAACGTGCAGCCATGTACGGTTTTCTTCGACAGGAGGTGCAAAAAGGGCGGCAGGCGTATGTCGTTTGTCCGCTCGTCGAGGACAGCGAAATGCTGGAGGATGTCCGCAGTGCACAGGCAACCTTCGAGCAGCTCAAAAACGGCGAGCTGTCCGGTCTTCGTGTCGGATTGACGTGGGGTTCTCAGCCATCGAATGAAAAAGCGGCGGTACTTGACAGCTTTGCTACAGGTCAGCTCGATGTACTCGTGTCGACAACCGTTATCGAGGTTGGCGTGAATGTGCCGAACGCAAGCGTCATGGTAATTGAGAATGCTGAACGTTTTGGTCTTAGTCAGTTGCATCAGCTGCGTGGACGCGTCGGACGCGGTTCAGCGGCAAGCTGGTGTTTCCTACTGGCGGCGGAAAATGAGCGATTGCGCATCATGACGCAGACAAATGACGGCTTTGTCGTTGCGCAAAAGGATTTGGAGCTGCGCGGTCCAGGTGACCTGCTCGGCACACGGCAGTCTGGTGAAATGATGGGTGATTTCCTGCTGGATGGCGATGTGAAGCTGCTGGAAGAGGCATCGAAGTGCATGAAGCAACTGCGCGAAGATGCGAACCTTCAGGAGGAACGAATGCAAATCGAGCAGGAAGCAATACTGCTTTATCGGGATAAATTGGCGAATATGGCCTTAAATTAAGGAAGGGGAGAACGAATCATGGATACGATGTCAAGCTACACGGAAAACCGAGAGCTGTCGTGGCTGCGGTTCAATGAGCGTGTGCTGGAGGAAGCAGAGGATGCGCGCGTGCCGCTGTGCGAGCGCCTGTCGTTCCTGTCGATTTTTCAGAGCAATCTGGATGAGTTTTTCATGGTGCGTATCGGCAGCCTGCATGACCAGATGCTGCTGGACAAGGAAGCCCGCGAGAACAAGACGAACATGACGCCCGGCGAGCAGATTGACGCGGCACTGAGTCGAATCCGCAGCCTGTGCGATCGGCGCGACCGCGTTTACGCATCCGTCCTGCAGAAGCTGAACGATCAGGGCATCAGTATCGTCAACTTCCGGCAAATCAGCCCTGAAAGCGAAGCGTATCTGGCAAACATTTTCCGTCAGGACTTCATGCCGCTCCTGTCAACCTACGTTGTCGGCAGAAAACAAACGTTTCCATTCCTTAAAAACAAAGAAATTTACGCTGTTGCAGTATTGAAAACCGTCAGCGAGAAGGAAAAAATCGGCATTGTGCCCTGCGGCGAGCACACATTCCCGCGCTTGATTGAGATTCCAGACCGAAGGGGTTGCTATATCCTGTCCGAGGAACTGATTCTCCATTATCTGCCGTTGCTCTTCAACGGTTACCGTATTGCCAGCAAAACGCTTGCACGCATCACGAGAAGTGCTGACATCGATGCCGACAGCGTTTACGACGAGGATCTGAACTATCGTGACCACATGGAGGAGGTTGTGCGCCTTCGCCAGAAACTGTGCCCTGTCCGCCTGGAGCTGAGCCGTAAAATTGGTCACGACATTATCGAAAAGCTCTGCGCGCAACTCAAGCTGGACGTTCAGCGCGTTTACGAATATGATACGCCGCTGGACATCAGCTTTCTGTTTGGCATTCAGGATACACTGCGCAGTCATGCCGAACTGTTCTATGCACCGCGTCATCCGCAGGATACGCCGGATATTGACAGCAAGAAGCCTGTCATGGATCAGATTCTACAGAAGGATGTACTGCTGCATTATCCCTATCAGAGCATTCGTTCGTTCCTCCGGATGCTGTCGGAGGCAGCGCGCGACCCGCAGGTTGTGTCCATCCGCATGACGCTCTACCGTCTTGCGCACGATTCGAAGGTTGTCGAGGCTCTTGTCGAGGCAGCGGAAAACGGCAAGCAGGTTGACGTCCTGGTAGAGCTTAAGGCACGCTTCGACGAACAGAACAACATTGAGTGGAGCCGGCAGCTCGAACGGGCAGGGTGCCATGTCATTTACGGCGTGGATAAACTCAAGGTGCACTCAAAGCTCTGCCTGATTACACGCAAGACGGATGATGGCATCCAGTATATCACGCAAATCGGCACGGGCAACTACAACGAGAAGACGAGCCGCCTGTATACCGACCTAAGCTATATCACGGCGCGGCGCGAAATCGGTGAGGAAGCACTGCAGGTATTCCGTGCGCTGATGCTCGGTGAAACTGTTGACCACATGTCCGTGTTGCTCGTTGCACCGCATTGCCTACAAAACAAGCTGATTGACATGATCGATGGCGAAATCAGCAAGGCAAAGGCAGGTCAGAAAGGGCATATCCGCCTGAAGCTGAACAGCCTGACCGACAAACTGCTGATTGACAAGCTGGCAGAGGCGAGTCAAGCAGGCGTGCAGATTGAGATGATTATCCGCGGCATCTGCTGCCTGCGCGGTGGCGTCCCCGGGCTGACGGACAACATCCACATTATCAGCATTGTCGGACGTTTCCTCGAACACAGCCGCATCTACATTTTCGGCGACGGTGATGAGGCACGGTACTACATTTCCTCCGCCGACTGGATGACGCGCAACACACTGCGCCGTGTTGAGGTTGCCGTGCCGCTCCTGCAGGAAGACATCAAGCGCCGCATCGACCACATTTTCGACCTGATGTGGCACGACAACGTGCAGGCACGCGATCAGCAGCCTGACGGCAGCTACACACGCCGTTATCCCGGAACACAAGCACCTGTTTCCAGTCAGAATATCCTCTACGATGAAGCATACCGCATGGCGCTTGGCACTGAAGCATAAAAAGTCACCCGTCAAGGTGCAAAAACATCTTGACGGGTGAAATGTGCGTTATGAATCCATCAGCTCAACCAGTATGGCATTCTGCACATCCATGCCGCGCCTTGTCAGTGTCCAGCGGTCATTCACGTGATGCAGAAGCCCCTGATGCTCGAAATCGCGTAGCTTTTCGCCATAGATGGATTCCATGGAAGCATGGTGCATCGCGGCAAACGCTGCCTCGCTGACGCCTTCGTTCATGCGCAGACCAAGCATCAGCGTTTCAAAGCGGCTGTCTGCATCAGCGATGACGGTCTGCTCACGCATCGACCAATCGCGATGTTCAATCATCTGATGATAGTCAGGAATCGTCCGCGGGTTGGCTGTTCTAAGTCTTTCCGTCGTTGCAACCCGGTAGGAGGCAGCGGATACACCCAGGCCGACATATGGTTCCTGACGCCAGCAACCGATGTTATGGCGGCATTCATATCCCGGCATAGCGAAGTTGCTAATTTCATACTGTCGAAAGCCTGCCTTTGCGAGCAAATCCAGCGCCATGTCATACATTCGCCGCTCATCTTCTTCATCCGGAAGCGATAATCGCCCAGACTGCAGATCATGAAACAGCGGCGTACCTTCCTCCGGAATCAGCCCATAGCAGGACAGGTGTCTGATACCAAGCGACAGCGCCGCCTCGAGTGACTCGCGCCACATACCAATCGTCTGACCGGGCAGCCCGAACATGAGATCAATGCTAATGTTTGTGATACCGACTTTATGCGCAAGAAGAACACTCTGCTGGACTTGCTGAAAGTCGTGAATGCGGCCAAGTGTATGCAACAGTTCCGGCTGTGCCGCCTGCATCCCGAGCGAAAGCCTGTTGACACCGCATTGGACTGCCGTTTGCAGCCATTCTGCTGTCAGCGTGCCTGGATTCGCCTCCGTCGTGAACTCTGCATCAGGTTGGAGTGAAAAGACGGCAAAAATTCCGTGCAGCAGCTTCTTCAGCAGTGCAGGCGGCAGCACTGAAGGCGTTCCACCGCCGAGATAGGCTGTTGCCATCTGTTCCTGCGGATAATGTGAGGCAAGCAGGGCTGCCTCCATCAGTACGTCATCAACATACATGCTTTGCGTGCCTTCCGACCTGGCAAAGGATGCGAAGTCGCAATAGCGGCATTTCTGGCGGCAATAGGGGATGTGCACATAAAGTTCCATTGAATCCTCCGAAAGGGCTTTTCAAACGCATCATAAAGTGTTACAATGTTCGATGATTGGTTATCTTTTTACAATAACAGCATGGAGGCAATCCTCATGGAAGCATTCATTACTTTTCTCGAGTCGCTAGTTCACTATTTTGCAGAGCTTGGCATCGTGCTGGCAGAGCTGGCCGGCATCGCTGTTCTGATTATTACTGCTGTCAAGGGCGTTATCAGCTACTTCAAGCACGATGAGCATTTGCGGCTCGAGTTAGCGCAGGGGATTGCGCTGGCGCTTGAGTTCAAGCTCGGCGGTGAAGTGCTTCGTACCGTCATTGTGCGCGATTGGACAGAACTGCTGATTCTGGGCGCTGTCATCGCACTGCGCGGCGTGCTGACCCTGCTGCTCCACTGGGAAATCAAGGTGGAGGAGGAGCATGAGGAGCGCGTACGGAAGCTTAGTCAGCCGGAATTAAGCGCCGAAGAGAAGGAAAACTGATTTTTCCACAGCAACAGAGAGCAGCGATAAAAGCCGCTCTCTGTTTTTTATTTGCCTGAAGCAGTGAATTTTGTTACATCATCAGGGATGGCAAGGTTCAGCACAGGAACCTCTTGATTCATTGCGTAGAGTGCAGTATACATCGTACCACCGCGGTGATGCCGCAGAAAGCAGACACAGAATGAGCTGTGATCGACCATGAAACGGTTGCGAACGAGCATACAACCTTCATAATACGTTGGCGAGAGCACAAGAGTTTCATCTGCGGAATACAGCAGCTGTTCATAGATGCGACAGTCGGATTCCTTCCAGTTGGCAGATTGAGAACTACAAGGGATAACGATTCGCAGCCGGACATCGGAATGTTCATTGCGAAGCAGCAAGACATGCTGCGCTGCCAGCGTATCAAAGCCGAGCGCACCGCCGCAAAGAAAGTCACGAAAGCCACGTGCATACAGTGCATGAAGCGTCTTGTCAAGACGGTCAGCGAGCGTCTGAATTTCATCGTTTCGGAGAAGGCGGTGACCAGTAAAACAGACACTCAAATCTTTCCTGCCGCGTTGCTGAGAGGCAAACACTTCAGCAATCTGCTCGCGGGTGATGTAGGAATGCGGCTGATGCATTTCGGCAGGCAACCGTTGCGGTGCGCGAAGCCATGTTTCAACTGCAACGGCATTTCTCTTGCGGTAGCGCATGCTTCCTCCCATGGGCATCGTCAGTTGGAATCCATCTTCAGCACGGCAAGGAAAGCTTCGCTTGGCACCTGCACCGTACCGAACTGGCGCATGCGCTTCTTGCCTTCCTTCTGCTTCTCCAGCAGCTTTTTTTTGCGCGTGATGTCGCCGCCGTAGCACTTTGCAAGCACGTCCTTGCGCATGGCCTTGACGGTCTCGCGTGCAATAACCTTGCCGCCAATGGCAGCCTGAATCGGAATTTCAAACATCTGCCTCGGTATGACATCCTTGAGCTTTTCGCAGATGGAGCGACCGCGTCCGTATGCCTTGTCGCGATGGACAATGATAGAGAATGCATCGCAGATGTCGCCGTTGAGCAGAATATCAAGCTTGACAAGCTGGCTTTCACGGTACTCCTTGAACTCATAATCAAACGAGGCATAACCACGGCTGCGGCTCTTGATTTGATCAAAGAAATCGAAGATGATTTCGTTGAGCGGAATGTCGTAATTCAGCTTAACGCGGCTGCCTTCATACTGCATGTCAATGAATACGCCGCGGCGATCCTGGCAAAGATCCATGATTGTACCGACACTGTCCTGCGGCGTATAGATTTCCGCATGAACGAACGGTTCCTCCATGATGGAGATTTCGCTGATCTGCGGCAACGCCATCGGGTTATCGCACATCAACACCGTGCCATCTGTCTTCGTGATGCGGTAAATAACGCTCGGCGCAGTTGTGACAAGGTTTAAGTCCCATTCGCGTTCGAGGCGCTCGGTGATGATATCCATGTGGAGCAGCCCGAGGAAGCCACAACGAAAGCCATAGCCCAACGCAACGGACGTCTCCGGTTCGAAGGACAGGGATGCGTCATTCATGCGGAGCTTTTCGAGTGCGTCCTTGAGAGCCGGATAATCAGCACCGTCTGCCGGATACACACCGCAGTAGACCATCGGCGTAACCTGGCGATAGCCGGGCAGGGGATTTGCAGCGGGACAAGCGGCATCGGTGATGGTATCGCCGACACGCGTTTCACGGACATCCTTGATGGATGCGGCAACATAGCCAACGTCACCAGCCTTCAGTGCATCGCAGGGCTGATAGCCGGGTGCAAACGTGCCGACCTCCACCACATCAAATTCGCCGCCAGTCGCCATCATCCGCATCCGCATGCCAGCACGCAAGTTGCCCTGCTTGACACGGATAAAGCAGATGGCACCTCGGTAATTGTCATAGAACGCATCGAAAATCAGTGCCTGCAGGGAGTCATTTTCATCTCCTTCAGGGGCTGGCACATAATTAACGATTGCCTCCAACACCTGATCGACATTCAGACCGGTCTTCGCACTAATACACGGCGCATAAGACGCATCCAAGCCAATGACATCCTCGATTTCCTTCCGGACAACCTCCGGCTGTGCGCTCGGCAGGTCAATCTTGTTGATGACCGGAATGATTTCCAGATCGTGATCGAGCGCCATATAGCAATTCGCGAGCGTCTGTGCCTCAATGCCCTGTGTTGCATCCACGACAAGCAACGCCCCTTCGCAAGCTGCCAATGCGCGGCTGACCTCATACGTGAAGTCAACATGACCGGGCGTGTCAATCAGGTTGAGCGTATATGTTTCGCCGTCTTTGGCAGTATAATGCATATGAACCGCCTTAGACTTGATGGTAATGCCTCGCTCGCGCTCCAACTCCATGCTATCAAGAATCTGATTGACCATTTCGCGTTTTTCAAAGACGCCGGTCTTTTCCAGAATTCTATCAGCAAGCGTGGATTTTCCATGGTCAATATGCGCAATAATACAAAAGTTGCGGATTTTTGAGAGTCTGTCGGACACAATGTATCCCTCCGATAAAATAGCTATGGAAAAGCAAATCTATCTTAGCTGATTTTCAGCGGATTTTCAAGGGGAACAACCAAAAAGCATGCCGCATGAAAATTCACGGCTGCATTCATGCGGCATAGGTAGGTTTTGCGGTATAAAGCTTATAGATCGGACTGATCAAAAGGCAGGACAATTTTGTTGTTGCCGTCTGTCCACAGGCGCTCGAGGTTGTAGAATTCGTACTCCTCGATGTGGAAGATATGCACAAGCATAAAACCATAGTCCAGAATAATCCAGCGTCCTTCCGCCTGACCCTCACGTCGCCGAATCGGAACGCCTAACTCAGCCATGCGTTCATCAACATCATCAGCCAGCGCCTTGACCTGGTTAATTGTTCTGCCGGATGCCATGAGCATATAATCAGTGATGACTGTCATGCCGTGAACGTCCAGCGCTGTAATCTGTCCTGCCTTGTTCTTATAGAGCTCCTGTGCAGCCTCCTGCACGTACGTGATGTTCTGCATAATGTTCCTCCTTTGAATGATAATCATCTCAGATTGTTTTTCAGCCAGTCGATGGTTTGCAAGGAAAGCGGATGAACCGTTTTGCCGCTGCGAATCAAATATTCTGCAGAGCCTTCAAGGCTTGTCAGCATCGCTTTTTCCAGCGAGAGCGGTGCCTGCATCCGCATACGGTTGAGCAGCGGATATGGAGTTCGAGTCGGCTCGATTTTGTCGGCCAGCCAGATAACCATATCGAGGCGGCTCATGCCGGGACAACCGCTGGTGTGGTTAGCAATGGCAGAGATAATATCAGGGTCAGTAATGCTGTATTTATCCTGCACAAGGCAGGCACCAGCGACCGAATGAAGCAGCGCGGTGCTCTGATAGATGCCATCATCGACTGTTACTTGGTGCTTCTCGCAGAGCTGCTGCATTTCATTCAGCGGCAGACATTTCGCACAGTCATGGAGCATACCTGCCTTTTCGGCCTTGACGGCATCAAGCTGATGAGCGAGCGCAAGTTGCCTTGCAGTGTATGCCACAGAGAGCGAATGCGCAAAGCGGTGAATGTTCAATGCCTGATACAACTGTTCCATCCAGTGCTTTGCCTCTGGGATACGCGGCGTAGCGCCGTAGAGTCCACACGCATTCGCATATTCCTGCACCGGAACGCTGCAATACGGTGCAGTTTGTCCGTTGCCAATTGCTTGACGGATTTCGGTCGATGAAATATCGACAATCGGACTGTTCAGTGCAACAAAATGACCGCCAAGTTCCGTCAGTTTGCGCTGCTCTTCGGCGAGCGTTTTAGGCGGAACAAACGTTGGGCGCGGACAAATGATGAAAGTACAAAGATGGAGAACCTCTTCAAATGCTCGCCACGTATGCAGTTCCATCAGCGTATCCGTTCCGATCAGGTAGAAAAGCTCTGCCCTCGGATTCATGCCCTGCAGGATTTTGAGTGTGTCAACGGTATAAATCGTTCCTTCACGGTCGAGCTCTACACGCGACGGCGTCAGTTCAGCATGCATCGCGCATGCACAGCAAACCATCCTCCAACGGTCTTCTGCCGGAGTAATGCCAGATTTATGCGGCGGACATCCGGTCGGCAGAACAAGCACTTTATCAAGGTTCGCAGCTTTTAAGGCAGACAAGGCCATGTTGACATGTCCTTCATGAATCGGATCAAATGTACCTCCAAGGATTCCGATGCGTTCCTTTGCCATGTGATGGCAAACCTCCTGAGCGTTTGATATTAAAGTCTTGCCTGAGAGAGCGGATATTCATCCAGCAACGCCTTCAGCTCGGCATAACGGCGGTCACTGCGCTCAACAGCAGGAACGAGCCAGAGTAGAATCGCCCAGTCTAACGCTGCCGGCAGTCCGCCTTCCATCATTCCTGCAGCGACGCGGATAAAACGGTACATTTCGCACTTTGCCGCGCCGGACAGCGGCGTGACAATCGCCGCAATCGGATTCAGGACCGTGTTGATTTCCTCATCGGTAGCGGCTTCTTTCTCCATCAGCGCGTCAAGCGATGCTTGGCTAACTGGCAGCACGTTTTCATCGATCGGGAGCTCGGCAATGAAAGGGAACGCCGGAAAGGACAGAATGGGCCACTGATCTGCCTCATACGCGGTGTTGCGGATAAGTGTTCCGCCGTTTCTGACAAGAAACAGCTTGCGCATATGCTGCACCGGCGCATAGTTTGGCAAGCTCGTCAGCAGCAGCACAGGTGTTGCATCTGCAGGACGCATGGCGACAAGTGGCTTCTGCTCAGGCGAAAGCTGATGTGCGAAGCTCTGCGACCATCCCATCGCATTTGCGATGTTCTTCAGAAGCGTAGCGGCAGAAGCTGGCGTGGGTGAAAGAATCCCGATGCGTTCGCTGCCGGCAAGCAGCAGCAGGAATGCAATGCCCTGATTACGTGTCACTGTCAGCTTGCACCGCTGGAACACCCGCGTCAAGCGGTTCAGCAAGTCCTCAAGGCTGACAGCAGCACCACTGATGGGGCTCATACGAAGCGGCAGTCCACTGACCGGCAATGCCACGCGGAGCTCGCTCAGGAGCCGCGAGACCGTGGCAGGCAGCGCATCGTTCTGCAATGCATCAATTTGACTGAGCAGAGCGTCACGCTGAAGCGTCAACGTGTTCAGTTCATTCTTCAGTCCGGCAACATCATTTTCATAGGCGTTGCGGCTGCTTTCAAGTTGGCTTGTCTCCTGCTGGAGACGGCTGGTTATGCCGGAAATGATCTGCTGCTTAAAGCCATCCAAATCGCGATGCGCCTTATCGAGCTGACAAAGCGCAGAGAGCCGCTCTGCCTCCAGATCCTGCAAGCGGTCACGCAGCACGCGCTGAAGTGCCGTTACGTTGCGATCTCTGCAGATGCGCGGTTCTAACTTTGAACGCAGTCCGTCAAGCGACAGCACAAAATCGAGCAGCTGATCACGCGCTTCAGGCATACGCCAAGCATTTCGGAAGGCTTCCGTTGCCGTTGACACAGGGTTATCAATCGGACGCATGGAAGCACCAGTCGGCAGATTCTGCGCAGGCGGTTCGTACTTGCCGATGTACCACTGATTGGTCACAGCTTCCTGCACACGATTCTTTATAGGTTGGGTTGCCGTGCGCAGCGGAGTTCGAACAAGCGGCGTTCCGGTGAGTGTGCCCGGTGCAATATCAAGCTTTGTAGGCTTTGGCAGCCGATTTTCGGGTGCGTTGTGCAGCAAATTGGCCGAATCGGACAACGGCTGATCGAGACTTTGCAATGTCTCCTCAAAATTCTTCGATTGATCAAGAATATTCAGCGACTCGCCAATCGGCAGTGCTTCATCGGATGAAACAGTTTCCTTCGCAGTCGCTTCAGGAGCGGACGATTCAGCCGATGTTGCCGGTGCAACATTTCCTTCAGGTGTACATACAATCGGCTTGACAGGCTCCATGCGGACAATGGGCTGCCGCGGTTGAACAGCAGGCGCATCTTTCACACAGAGAATGGCATGCTCGGTGTTGTCCGGGCAGGAAAGTGTGAACAGCATACCTGCCAGTTCGCTGCTCTTCTGCGGCTTCTCAGGCGTATTCTTGCGGACGGGTCCATACAGCACATCACCCTGACGAATATAAAACAAGGGCGTAGTGACCTTTTGTGCCAAGTCAGTGTAATTATCCGCATTGCCGTCAATCAGCTCATAAAAGCTGTGCTCCGGCAACTGCTTAACGGTGTCGGAATAAAGGATGAACTGATTGTTTTCGCCTCGATCCGGGCGATAGTTCTTGTTTGTGCGAATTTTTGTCGCTTCCGGCGACAGATTCATCAGGTCAACTACGCAATATGCGCCAAGCTGACGCATGCGGGATTTGAAGCTATGCTGCTCATTGCGATCCGGAACGATGCGCAAGCAGCCTTCCGCGGGAAAAAGGGATAAAGCCTCCTGTCGGATATCTGCTTCAGTTGTCAATAAGGGATGAACGCGAAAATAAGCCTGCTGGATATTGTCCTCCTCCAAATAGCAGAAGAGAAGCTGATTGTCAAGCGTCATAAATGCCTCCATACAATAAATAAAGGATATAACTCTCCCTATAAAAATTTTATCAAATAAAACGCGCCTCGTCAATGGTTTCGGGATTTTTTTCCACAAAAAGACGAGGAAAACTTGTCAGAATCTCGAACCATAAGAAAAGCGGTTCGATATCTTTACCGAACCGCTGAAATGTTAAGGCAATACCGCAACAGTTCAATAGACGAACACATTCGATTCCGGCAGCCAGACGCGCCGACGCTGTGATGCCTTTGACTGCTGAAATTCAAGACAGACATAGCCGTTTTCCGTTGAGATGACACTGCCCACAGTGCCCGCCGAAACGACGGTTTTGTGCTGCTTGTAGTTTGTACCAGGACCATAATACGGCGTTGTATCTATGCTGACATATCCTTCAGCGTATGCGCCGCCCTCAATCGGCACAAGATCAACGTCTATGTTCACGCGCTGCTGACCGGTGTATACGCGCACCATTTGACCGTTATATTCAAATTCGATCTGAAGCCACCAGATGTCGTTGCCGGATGCACGAGAAATAACCGTCACGTTGTGACCGCCCTCTTTCCAATATGTACCGAGTTCATCGTACTTTGTAGACGGACCGGAACGCGTTGCAACAGGCTTGAGTGTCACCGCACTCAGTCCACCGCAGGTTTGTGCTGGAACTGAAGTGTTCAACCTGCCGAATACTGCGTCAAAGGACAACCGAACGGCAGGACGGACAGCATTATCCGGTTCAGTAACCTTGTTGCCATGGTCATAGAAACTGCCATGTGCTCCAACAAACGTGCCAAATGTTGAAGAGGCATCCTGACGCACCCAGTAGGAGCAGGTACCCGTATCACTGGCAACATACGCGCCGCGTTGACGTGCGTATTCGGTGCAGTAAAGCATTTCTGTATCCAGATAGTACTCAATCTCCCACTGGTTGAGCAGGAAGACGAAATCATAAGAATTGCTGGCATACTGGGCGTACATCTGCGACTGTTCCGCAGCAGAGAAAGCGCTCGACAGAAATGTGCTGTTCAGCCACGACCTGATGGCACTGTTGCCCCATGAAGTCGTTGAAGTCGAATAGTTGTAGACCATGGCGTCTAGACCATATTCGCTCACTGCGCAGACTGTTCGGCTGCTGTAATCGATGCTGTAGATACGCCAGAGAATAGACTCTGAACCGTTATAAAGATTGCCATCCTGTTCATAATGACCAAAGTAAAATGTCTGACCGACATAGACACTGTCATCTGCAAATGCTGATAGAATCAACATCATCAAGAAAACAGGCGTGAGAAGAAAAGAAATCCAGAGCTTCGTACGCAAGAAATATCCATCCTTTCAAGTATTATATTTTTTTAGTCTCCCTAAATTTAGTGTATTTCATATGGAACAATCTGTCAAGGATAGATTTTACTGCATTTGCACATTTTTGATGCATAGATTCCAGAAATCTGCCATTAAATTTTCATTCGCAAACCGGTTGACCTTCAAGACGAAAAATGGTACATTATAATGTGCGTTAAAATGCTCTCAACGCATCGGTCTAAGGAGGTACGTTCATCTTGCGATCCGAGATTCATCAGGAAGTCATCGCCCGGATGCTCGATCAGGTGCAAAAACCTGCGCGCTATACCGGCAGCGAAATGAATACACAGCTCAAAGACTGGAACAGTGCGAAGCTACACTTTGCTTTTTGTTTTCCGGATACATATGAAGTCGGCATGTCCCATCTGGGCATGAAAATTCTTTATGCCGGAATCAATGCGCAGCCGGATATGCTCTGTGAACGCACGTTCATGCCTTGGGTAGACATGATCGAATTGCTGAAGCAGGAGCATGTGCCACTTTTCACGCTCGAAAGCCGCAGTGCGCTGAGCGAGTTTGACGTTGTCGGCTTTACGCTGCAATACGAAATGAGCTACAGCAATATTCTGGCCATGCTTGAGCTTGGCGGCATTCCGTTGCTTCGTGAGGAACGAAATGAGACGGATCCGATCATTGTGGCCGGCGGACCGTGCGCGTTCAATCCCGAACCGCTGGCTGATTTTATCGATGCGTTCATGGTCGGCGATGGCGAAGAGCAGATTCTTGAGCTCAACCGCGTCATTATGCAAGGCCGCGAGGAAGGTGCAAGCCGTATGACTATCCTGAAGCGGCTTTGCGCTGTCCGCGGCGTGTATGTTCCGGCTCTCTATGATGTCTCCTATAACGAGGACGACACCATCGCCTCGATGAAGCCCAACTGCCCTGAAGCGCCGGAGCACGTGTTGAAGGCGATCATTCCTGATCTCGACCAAACATATTATCCCGAAGAAATCCCGGTACCATACATGGAGATCATCCATGATCGCATCATGCTGGAGATCATGCGCGGATGCACTCGCGGTTGCCGCTTTTGTCAGGCAGGCATTCTGTATCGTCCTGTCCGTGAACGTAGCCTTGAGCATCTGGTCGATTTGGCACTGAAACTCGTGAATACAACAGGCTATGAGGAAATCAGCCTGACAAGCCTTTCATCCGGTGATTATACCTGTTTAGCGGAGCTCATCCGTGAACTGCTTCGGCGTCTCAACGAGAAGCGCGTATCCATCTCTTTGCCGTCGCTACGGCTGGACAGCGTGCTGAAAGAATCGCTTGAAGAAACGCAGAAAGAGAAGAAGACAAGCTTGACCTTTGCGCCGGAGGCAGGTACGCAGCGCCTGCGCGATGTCATCAACAAGGGCGTGACAGAGGAAGATCTCATCAGCAAGGTGACGGATGCCTTCCATGGCGGCTGGAGTAGCGTCAAGCTGTATTTCATGATGGGTCTGCCGACGGAAACGAAGGAGGACCTGGAAGGCATTGCCGATTTGGCACGCAAGGTTGTCAGTGCTTATTTCGCTGTGCCGAAGGGTGAACGTGCGAAGGGGCTGCGTGTCACGTGCAGTGCCTCGGTATTCGTGCCGAAGCCGTTTACGCCGTTTCAGTGGGAGCCGCAGGATACGCAGGACGTTGTCAACGAAAAGCAGCGGTATCTGTGTGAACTGCTGCGCATCAAAGGCGTCAATTTCCATTATCATCAGTCGGATTTGAGCTATCTCGAGGCATGCTTTGCGCGTGGCGACCGAAAAATGGGCAAGGTGCTTCTGCGTGCCTACCAGAAGGGCTGCATTCTCGACGGCTGGACGGAGCAATTCAAGTATGACATGTGGCGTGAGGCATTTGCCGAAACAGGCATTGACCCTGCATTTTATGCCTTCCGCAGACGCGAGAAGGATGAAATCATGCCATGGGATGTCATTGACTGCGGCGTGACAAAGGACTTTCTGTGGCGTGAAAAGGAAAAGGCAGAGAAGGCACAGACGACCGGGGACTGCCGCAAGGGCTGCAATGGCTGCGGACTTCAGCGCTTCAAGGGGGTGTGTAAATATTGCGGATGATGGCTGTCTTTGAAAAAGGAGTCCGGCTGCGCCATATCGGTCATTTGGACATCCAGCGTGCTATGATGCGTGCGTTTCGTCGTTCCGGACTTCCGGTGAGCTATTCAAACGGATATAACCCCCATATTCTACTGACGTTCGCATCGGCGCTTTCCACCGGTGCAGCAGGAAAAAAAGAGATCCTTGATGTCATGATGACCTCCGCAGTGTCACCAGAAGAATTTCTTGCACGGATGAATCATGCGTTGCCGCCGGATATGCAATTATCCTACGCACGACCGCTTGAGGACAAGCATCCGGCGATGATGGCGCTCGTTCAAGCGGCAGATTATACGCTGACAATCTCAGATAAGCAGACTGCGGAAAGGCTGATTGCGGCAATTCCAGCTTTCCTCGAACAGGAGAGCATTATGGCTATCCGCCGGACAAAATCGAGTGAGAAGGAAATCAATATTAAGCCGCTGATTCATACACTGACCAATGAGGGAAAATCTATTCATGCGGTTGTTACACTGACGGAGACGGTCGCATGCAAGCCTGACATGCTGCTGACGGCGCTGTCGGAATTCTGCGGACTGGAATGTAAACCGGATATGCTCGTCATCCGCAACGGCTTACTCGGACGCGACGAGGAAGGCAATTTAACGGCATTGGAGAATTTATGAGAACATTGCTGGTGCATCAGGGCGAACACCCGCTGATTGGCATCCTTGAAGATGAGCGCCTGGTGGAGGTCTTTTTTCCTGAAAAGAACGCTTCTGCTGAAGCGATTCTGCTCGGACATGTTGAACGGATTGTGCCTGGCATGAAGGCAGCATTCGTTGCCATCGGGCAGAAAAAAAACGGTTTTCTGCCGCTGGAAGAGAAAAACACAGGACTCGGCTATCCAAAAACAGGCGATGCAGTCATTGTGCAGATTCGCAAGGAAGCGCAAGGCGACAAGGGCGCCTATCTTACGCGTGATATCAGCCTTTGCGGCGAACATATGCTGCTGATGCCGATGAATCGGATGATTGCCGTATCATCTAAGATACGGCAGTATGAAAGGCGGCAATCACTCAAGGAACTTGGCAGGGACATTGCGCAGAACCGCTTCGGACTTGTGATGCGGACAGCCGCAGAAAATACAGAGGAAAGCGACATCCGTCAAGAAGCAGAGGAACTCTTTGTCCGTTGGCAGGATATCGCACATGCTGCGCCGATCGCCCATGTGCCGTCCATCATCAGTCGCCCACGCACTGTGCTGGAAACCGTGATTGATGACTACCGCCCGAAGGGAATCGATCTCATCGTCACGGATGACCCTGCGCAAGTGAAGCAACTGGAGTTTGTTGCTCCAGTGCACTTAGTTGCTGAAAATCTGCTGATGGTATACAAAATCGGTCAGCAGCTCAAGCGTGCGCAGGAGCGGCACGTCTGGCTGAACAGTGGTGGAACGCTTGTTATTGACCCCTGCGAAGCAATGACCGTCATCGATGTCAACACGTCGAAATATACGGGCAGCCGCCAACTGGAGGACACTGTGCTTCACCTGAACTTGGAGGCGTGCGCGGAAATTGCCCGGCAGGTTCGTCTGCGCAATGTGAGCGGCATCATCATCATCGACATGATCGACATGAAAACGCAGGAGCACCGCAATCAGGTGCTGAATGCGCTTGCAGACGCATTTGCGGCTGACCGCATCAAGACCGTCATCCATGGCATGACATCGCTGGGCTTAATCGAGATGACACGAAAGCGCTCTCGACCGCCGTTGCGGGAAATGCTGAACGACATGCCTGCAACATCCGCCGATTCTGAATCCTAAATTCCCAATGGAGGAACAACATGAGCGACAGAAAGCCTGTCATTATAACTGAAAGCCAGCTTGAGGAACAGCAGCAGTACATCCGGCAAATTCGCCTGATGTCCGATGCCCCCAAGAGCTATCATATCGTCACCTACGGCTGCCAAATGAACACCCATGACAGCGAGATTCTTTCGGGCATGCTTAGTGAAATGGGCATGACGGAAACGGAAAACCGCGAGGAAGCTGACTTTGTGCTGTTCAATACGTGCTGTGTTCGTGATAATGCAGAGAGGCGCGCACTCGGCAATGTCACATGGCTCAAGGAGATTCGCAAGAAGAATCCGCGTCTCATGATCGGCGTATGCGGATGCATGATTCAGCAGCCAGGCATGGCTGAAAAAATTCTCAAGCAATACCGTTTTATTGACCTCGCATTCGGCACGTCGAACCTGTACCGCTTACCAGAGCTTCTTTTTCAGGCGATGAAGAGCGACCGTAGCGTAGTGGAGGTCGATCAAAAGGACACCATTGCCGAGGGGCTGCCTGTGCAGCGGCTGCGTCATGACGCAGCGTACATTACGATTATGTACGGCTGCGACAACTTCTGCACATACTGCATTGTACCATATGTCCGCGGTCGAGAGCGTTCCCGCAAGATGGATGCGATTCTAGCAGAGGCTGCTGAACTGCGTGACAGCGGCGTGAAGGAAATCATGCTTCTCGGGCAGAATGTCAACAGCTACGGCAAAGGGCTGGAAAAACCAGCGACCTTTGCGCAGTTGCTTCGCGCACTTGATGAAATCGGCATTCCGCGCATTCGCTTCATGACGAGCCATCCGAAAGACTTGTCAGACGAATTGATTGAAATCATGGGCAGTTCAAAGCATATCCTACCGCAGTTTCATTTGCCTGTCCAGCATGGCAATGACGAGATTCTCCGGCGCATGAACCGTCACTATACGCGTGCACAATATCTCGAACGTGTAAGGAAGCTGCGTGAAACCGTGCCAGATATCGGGCTGACGACGGACATTATTGTGGGCTTTCCTGGGGAAACAGAGGAACAGTTCGAGGATACACTTTCACTTGTCCGCGAGGTCGGCTATGACTCGGCGTTCACATTTATTTATTCACCCAGAGCAGGGACTGTTGCCGCAAAAATGCCGGACCAGATTCCGGAAGACGTTTCCGCGAGACGCATTCAGATGCTGCTGAAGGTGCAGGAGGAATGCCAGCAGCGAACAATGGCACGGTTCATCGGCACGGAAGAAGAAGTGCTTGTCGAAGGATTGAGCCGCCGCAGTGACAATGATGTGTCTGGTCATGGGCTCCATGGGCTGTCCGTAACTTTTCCCGGCAATGCAGCAGATATCGGTGAAATCATCCGTGTCAAAATTACAGGTGTCCGGAACAACACGCTGCTCGGCGAGCGGATTTGATTTGTGATGGAGGGAATTTCTATGCGTGAGGTTATGATGTGCGCACAGAAGCTGGCGGAAGCGATTCTGCGCAGCGATGTGTATCAGCATATGCATCAGTTAGAGGAAAGCGTCACGTCCAATCCGGAGGCAACGCAGGCGATTGCCGCCTACATGGAGAAGAGGACGGCAACAGAACAGGCGATGCGCAGACAGGACGTCGACCCGGTTGCCATCGCTGCAGCGGCACAGGAGCTTGAGGAGGCGCAGCAGCAGATGGACAACTGCCCCATTATCAAGGAAATGCGCGATGCTCAGAAGCAATATCAGGATATGATGGACAATGTAAACCGGATTCTGCGTCTCGTCGTGACAGGCGAAACAGAGGATGATAGCAGTAGCACTGGCGGATGCAGCGGCAACTGCTCCTCCTGCAGCGGATGTCATTAAGAAAGCAGGGAACAGAAATGGCAAGCGTCACGCCGATGATGCAGCAGTATCTCGACACAAAGGCAGAGCACAAGGACTGCATTCTCTTTTTCCGCATCGGTGACTTTTACGAGATGTTCTTTGATGATGCCAAGACAGTTTCGCGTGAGCTGGAGCTTACGCTGACTGGCAAAGACTGCGGTCTGTCCGAACGGGCACCGATGTGCGGCGTGCCGTATCATGCGGTCGATACGTATATCGAAAAGCTGATTGAGAAGGGTTACAAGGTCGCCATTTGCGATCAGATGGAGGATCCTGCGCTTGCAAAGGGTCTTGTTAAACGCGCCGTAACACGCATCATCACGCCGGGTACGGTTATAGAATCCACGATGCTTGATGAAAAGAGCAATAACTATCTGCTCAGCGTCTGCTTTGCATCAGATCGCGCTGGCCTTGCCTTTGCTGACGTATCAACAGGCGAATTCTACGTTTACGAGATTCTACAGCCGGAAAGCACGCTCGCCGATGAAATTGCACGCATTGCGCCGATGGAAATCATAACGAACGAGCAGGTCAGGCTGCGCGAATGCCTGCATCGCGAAGCTGAGTATGTATCCGAGCAGCCGTCGGCTTGGTTTCAGTTTTCCAACGCATCGGAAACACTGTGCAATCATTTTGCTCTGAATGACCTCTCGCCACTGGGGCTGAGTGATGAATACAAATACGGTGCATGTGCCGCGGGAGCGCTGATGCGTTACCTGTCCGACACACAGAAAAATTCGTTGGAACACATGACGAGTCTGCGCATCTATCAGGGGCAGGACATCATGCTGCTCGACCGCAACACGCGGCGTAATCTGGAACTTGTCGAATCCATCCGCGGCAGAAACCGCAAGGGGAGCCTTCTGTGGCTGCTGGACAAGACGAGCACCGCCATGGGCGGGCGTCTCCTGCGCACATGGATTGAACAGCCGTTGGTCAATGAAGCCAAAATCAACCGCCGGCTCGATGCGGTCAGCGAATTTGCCGATGAACATGTATTGACCATGACGCTTTCTGAGGAACTGCAGGGCGTTTACGACATCGAGCGTCTGCTGTCGAAGGTGTCTTACAAGTCGATTAACGCACGCGACTGCCTGTCGCTCTGTGCATCGCTGCAAAAGGTACCGAAGATTCGCGATCTGCTGCGCGACGCAAAGAGCCAATCCGTGCTGGAAATCCGTAACGAGCTGGACTGTCTGCCTGAACTGACGGAGCTGCTGACGCGAGCCATTCACCCGGATGCGCCGGTGCTGATTACCGAGGGCGGCATTATCAATGACGGCTATTCGCCCATGCTCGATGAATACCGCACCGCATCGACAAACGGCAAGCAATGGATTCTTGAATTGGAGCAAAAGGAACGTCAGGAAACTGGCATCCGGAACCTGCGCATCCAGTATAATCGAGTATTCGGCTATTATATTGAGGTCAGCAAGTCGTTCTATGAAATGGTGCCGGAACGCTACGTCCGCAAACAGACGCTGGCAAACTGTGAACGCTACATGACGCCTGAACTCAAGGAAATTGAGCAAAAAATCGTCGGTGCGCAGGAGCAGTCTGTCCGTCTGGAGCTGCAGCTGTTCACGGAGATTCGTGAGAAAATTGCCGAGCAGATTTCCAGAATCCAGAAAACTGCAATGGCGCTCAAGAAGCTTGATGCGTTACTGTCTCTGGCGAAGGCTGCCATCGAATATCACTATGTCCGCCCTGAAATCATGCGAGATGGCACCTTAGACATCACAGAAGGCAGGCATCCGGTTGTTGAGCAGACCATGACAGATGGAGGCTTTGTGCCAAATGACGCGCACTTGAATAGCGAGGACAGCCGCATGTGCATCATCACCGGTCCGAACATGGCCGGCAAAAGCACCTTCATGCGGCAGGTTGCGCTAATTGTGCTCATGGCGCATATTGGTGCGTTTGTACCTGCGAAGGAAGCTAAAATTCCGCTAACCGACCGCATTTTTACGCGTGTCGGTGCTTCGGATGACCTTGCAAGCGGCCAATCAACCTTTATGGTGGAAATGAGCGAAACTGCTTATATCCTGCGCAACGCCACAAAAAATTCCCTCGTCATTCTTGACGAAATCGGTCGCGGCACAAGCACCTTTGATGGACTTGCCATCGCTTGGGCTGTGGTGGAATATCTGTGCGATAAAGAAAAGTGCGGTGCAAAGACGTTATTCGCAACTCACTATCATGAGCTTTCCGAACTTGAAGGGCACATCGAGGGCGTGCAGAATTACTGTATTTCCGTCAAGGAGCACGGCGAGGATGTCATCTTCCTGCGAAAAATCATCCGTGGCGGCGCTGACCGTTCCTTCGGCATTCATGTAGCGCGTTTGGCAGGCGTACCACATCCGGTGCTTGTGCGTGCGCACGAAATTCAGGCGCGTCTGGAAGTCAGCGATATCAACCAGCACGGGATCGGACAGAATATTCTGTCCAATGGACCGAAGCGTAAGGATGAACAGGTCAGCATGTTCGAATATCAGAAAACGGAAATCATTAACGAATTACAGACGCTCGATGTGATGGCACTGACACCCATGGATGCCATCAACAAGCTCTTCCTGCTACGTGAAAAAGCACGAAAGCTGTAATGTGTGATTGGTTTCAAGGAGGTGAAGAGCATGGCAGAAAGAATCCAGCTTCTTTCTGATGAGGTGATCGGCAAAATCGCAGCCGGTGAGGTCGTTGAGCGGCCATCCGCTGCAATTAAAGAGCTCGTGGAAAACAGCCTGGATGCAGGGGCGACGGCCATCACAGTCGAAATCCGCGACGGCGGCATCAGCTATTTCCGCGTGACCGACAACGGGAGTGGTATTCGCGCAGACGATATCCGCATGGCATTTGAACGCCACGCAACAAGCAAGATTCGACGGACAGATGACCTGTTCAGCATTGTAACGCTCGGCTTCCGCGGCGAGGCGCTCGCCTCCATTGCAGCAGTCGCTCATGTGACGTGTACCACACGCACAAAGAACGACCCGAGCGGCATCAAGGTGCAGAACAACGGCGGTGTCATCGAGTCAATTCAGGACACCGCATGCCCTGAAGGCACAACCTTTGTTGTCCGCGACCTGTTTTTCAATACGCCGGTTCGGCTGAAATTTCTGAAGAAGCCGGCAACTGAAGCAGGTTATGTGACAGATTTGATGACCCGCCTGATTTTGTCACGTCCAGACGTTTCCTTCCGATATATCAGTCAAGGCAAAACGCTCTATCATTCTGCCGGCGATGGAAAGCTTTCATCTGCCGTCTACAGCATCTACGGCTCGGAAATGCTTCGCTCGATGATTGAGGTCAGCGGGCATCAAAGCGGTGTAGTGCTCAAGGGCTATGTCGGCACAGGCGACAGCGGACGTGGAAACCGGAATCACCAGTCATTCTTTATCAACGGTCGCTACATGAAGTCTGCACTATTATCAGGAGCATTGGAAAACGCATGCCGGGAGCGCGTGATAAACGGCAAATATCCGACATGCGTGCTGCATCTGACCATGCCATATGACACGGTTGACGTAAACGTCCATCCAAACAAACTGGAGGTTCGCTTTCAGGATGAAGCTGCTGTTGCAGCGGCTGTCGAAGGCATTATCTGCGATGCGTTCCCAGACAAGGCGCCTATCGATCAGCCGGATCCACTGTTCATCAGTCAACAGCAAAGCACATCTGTGCCTGTGACAGTTATCAAGCAGGCTGCAGGTGCTCCGGCGATAACGAAAGTCGCCTCCACTGCCGTGCGGAAGGAAGAAACAACGTTGCTCAAGGACGAAGCACCTGCCGAAGCTGTTCCAGCATGGAAGCAGCCGCTTGTCATGCGCAGCCCTTCCGTGCTGGCAGACAGCTATAACGCTGATACGCAATCATCGATCGTTCAAGCGTCTGTGTCTGCCAAAGAAACACCCGAACAATTCGCACAGGTTTTATCGTCTGTGCCAACAATGCAGGATCAGCGCAAAGAACACACGGCCACTATAAAGCCGGAAAATCAGGCACGGCAGATAAAGCAGTCAACACCTGCAGAGGAATCAAGCCAGACGATGCAAGCAAACCAGGCATTGCCTGCCGAGCAGCTTGTTATGGCAGAGGCACAGCCGACACTGCAGCTGATTGGCACGTTGTTCCGCAGCTATATTCTCGTGGAATACAAGGAACAATTGCTGCTGATTGACCAGCAGGCAGTGCATGAACGTGTGCTGTTTGACCGCATGATGCAGTTGCTTGACCAGCATCGGTGCGGTCAGGATCTGCTGATTCCGATAATTGTGCATGTAACGCGACACGAGCAGCAGTTGCTTGAGGATCATCGACAGGCGCTGGAGGAAATCGGCTTTGTGGTCGAGCCGTTCGGCGAAAATGAGGTTTCTATCCGAACGATTCCCATGATTTTGGGACAGCCGCAAACGGAGAGCTTCCTTCATGACATTATTGATCAGCTTGAAAGCGAGCGTGGTCTTGTAACGCTTGAGAAGCGGCGTGCCGGAATTATCGCGCTGGCATGTAAATACAGCGTCCATGCAGGCTATTCTCTGAATCGGCATGAGCTGGAGGAACTTGTCAGCAAGGTTGCCGACCGCCACATCATGCCCGTCAGCCCCCGCGGAACACCGATGGTTGTTGCCCTGAGCAAGACGGAAATTGACCGCCGATTCAGGCGTGGATAAGAAGGGAAAAGCGTGAAAAAATGCTGTTGGGTGCTGGCTGGGCCGACGGCAAGCGGCAAGACAGCCCTTTCGCTACGGCTGGCGCAGGCGCACCAGTGTGAAATTGTCTGCATGGACTCCATGCAGATCTACCGCCGAATGAATATCGGAACGGCAAAGCCAACGCCAGAAGAACGGGCACAGGCTGTGCATCACATGGTTGATGTGGTCGAGCCAACGGATGATTTTTCCGTTGCGCGATATCAGGAAATGGCAGAGGCATGCATTGAAGGGATCTTCGCCCGAGGTCATCAGCCTCTGCTTGTCGGAGGAACAGGGCTGTACCTGCGTGCACTACGCCAGACAATGAGCATGGGTGCCGTTGCTGCAGATGAAGTGCTTCGCGCTGAAATGCAACGGATTGCCGACAGCGATGGTGGAAAAGAGCAGCTTCATCAGGCCTTGGCAGAGATTGACCCGGTGACGGCAGAACGTCTGCATGTAAACGATACGCGCCGAGTCATCCGTGCGCTGGAGGTGTATCGCCTGACAGGCAGACCGATATCGCAGCAACCAAAGTCTGCTACGCTTGGCAAATTCGATTACCGCGTTGCTTCTCTGACGATGGAACGTTCTGTGCTGTACCGCCGCATTGAGCAGCGTGTCGACAAAATGATTGCTGACGGTCTGACAGAGGAAGTTAAGCAACTGCTTGCAGAAGGTCTAAGCGCACAGACAAAGGCTATGAAAGCCATCGGCTATAAAGAAATGATTCCATATTGTCTCGGCCGGTGCACGCTTGATGCAGCGGTTGCTGAGCTCAAGCTGAATACGCGGCATTACGCAAAGCGTCAGCTGACATGGATGCATAGTGAACCGGACATATTGTGGGTGGACGCGCTCGCAACGGATGCCTATGAGCAGCTGGACGCATATTATTCTCAAGGAGCAGAGAGCAATGACCATTGATGAAATTATTTCAGAGGCTGAAAAGAGCCTGAGCGCACAGTTCAGCCGGATTGAACGCATTGAAGAATACGGAACGTGGCGTGTGCTGGATGTTTTCCGTGAGTATCAGGTCGCATACCGCCATTTTGCGCCGACAACGGGATACGGCTACGACGATGTCGGACGTGACACACTCGAAAAGATTTTCGCTTCGCTGTTCGGAACAGAAGCCGCAATCGTTCGTCCGCAGATTGCAAGCGGCACGCACGCCATCAGCCTTTGCTTGTTTGGACTCGTTCTTCCCGGCGATGACATTGTGTCTGCAACCGGCATGCCGTACGATACGCTCGAAAGTATCATCGGCTGGAAGGAAGGCAAAGCACCGGTCGGGTCGCTGAGAGAAATGGGCGTCAGCTTCCATGCTGTTCCGCTCAAGGAAGGAAAAATCGACCTTGAAGCAGTCGAAGCATCTATTAGGTCAAATACGAAGCTTGTCATTGCGCAGCGCAGCCGCGGCTATGACTGGCGTCCCTCGTTGATGCCCGAAGAATTTGCGTCTCTTGCAAAGATGCTTCATGAAAAGTATCCCGGCATCCGCCTGATGGTCGATAATTGCTATGGCGAATTCGTCTGTGAGCAGGAACCGACACATTACGGCGCTGATATCTGTGTCGGCAGCCTGATTAAGAACCCTGGTGGCGGACTTGCCCCGACCGGCGGCTATATTGTCGGTAAGACGGATGCTGTTGAACGCATCGCCTACCGTCTGACGGCACCGGGCATCGGACAGGAGGTCGGTTCGTATGCCGCAAGCTATCAGCCGTTCTATCAAGGGCTGTTCCTTGCACCGCACACGGTTGCACAGGCGTTGAAAACAGCCTGTCTGGCGGCGCGCGTATTTGAGCAGCTCGGCATGACGACAACGCCTGCGGCGGATGAACCCCGTGCGGACATCATTCAGGCGATTCAAATGCGCACGCCAGAGCGGCTGGTGGCGTTTTGCCAGGGCATTCAGATGGCGTCACCGATTGACTCCATGGCACTGCCGGAGCCGTGGGACATGCCCGGCTACAATGATCCTGTCGTCATGGCTGCAGGCACGTTCGTCGCAGGTGCATCGATCGAGCTATCCGCCGATGCGCCGATGCGCGAGCCGTATACGGCGTACATGCAGGGCGGCTTGACGTATTCGCACGGAAGGATTGCTCTGCAGATGGCGCTCCAGCGGATGGTAGAGCAGGGAACGCTGATGCTTTAATGCGGCAAGGTATCCTTTGTGAAATCATTACGAAAAGCAGTTGCGAATTTTTCGTAAATCATGCAAACCCTTTCGCTGATGCGTTGACAAGCATGGCAAAAGCGACTATAATTATTTAGACGAGCTTGCGTGCTTATGCGTATTTGCGGTGTCGAAAAAGAGGAGGTACTTTGATGAATATTCAGGAACTCCAGGATGTTTGCCGGCGTGTCCGGCGCGACATCATTGTAATGACGAACAAGGCCGGTGCAGGTCACCCGGGCGGATCGCTTTCCGCAACCGAGGCGCTTGTCGCGCTGTATTTTGACGTGATGAACGGCATCGATCCCAAGGATGACAAGAATCCGAATCGCGATCGTTTCGTCCTCTCAAAGGGGCATGCAGCGCCTGCACTGTACGGTACGCTGTGCGAGCGCGGCTATTTCTCCGCGGATGAATTTGATCACTTCCGCCAGCTTCATGGCATTCTGCAGGGGCATCCGGACGTAAAAAAATGCCCCGGAGTGGATGCATCGACCGGTTCGCTCGGTCAGGGCATCTCCATCGCTGTCGGTATGGCGCTCGGTGCAAAAAAAACGGGCAATCCCTGCCATGTGTACACCATCATCGGTGACGGTGAATCACAGGAAGGTCTTGTGTGGGAAGCTTCAATGGCTGCCGCGCACTATCATCTCGATAACCTAACCGTTATCTTCGACCACAACGGTCTGCAGATTGACGGTTCAAACGACGAGGTCATGTCGCTGGGCGACATTCAGGCGAAGTTCGAAGCGTTCGGCTATGATGTCATCGAAGTGGCTGACGGTAACGATATGCAGCAGGTTCTCGATGCGCTGCATGCCCCCGCTTGCCCCGGTAAGCCGCGCTTGATTCATCTGCATACGCTCAAGGGCAAGGGTGTTTCCTATATGGAAGGTCAGGTTGGCTGGCACGGCAAGGCACCGAATGCTGAACAGACCGCACAGGCGCTGAGCGAATTGGAGGGTTAAGAAAATGGAAAAGAAATCGATTCGCGTGGCATATGGTGAAGCAATTGTCAAGTTAGGCGCTGAAAACGACAAGGTGGTTGTGCTCGATGCCGACCTTGCTGCTGCAACAATGACCAACGGTTTCAAGAAGGCATACCCGAACCGCTTCATCGACTGCGGTATTGCCGAGGCCAACATGGTCGATATGGCTGCCGGTATGTCAACCATGGGCTTGATTCCGTTCTGCTCTACGTTTGCCGTGTTTGCCGGTCGCAGCTATGACCAGATTCGCAACGGCGTCTGCTATCCGAATTTTAACGTGAAGTTTGCTTTCTCTCATGCCGGCATCACGCTGGGAGAGGACGGCGGTTCCCATCAGGCAATTGAAGATATTGCGCTCATGCGTGTTCTGCCGAACATGACCGTTTTCGTTCCGAGCGACGCAACTGAGTGCGAGCAGTGCGTCCGTGCAGCCGCTGAAATCAATGGTCCGGTGTACATCCGCACAGCGCGTCTTCCTTCGCCGGTTTATGACGCACGCCCATTCACGGTCGGCAAGGGTTCTGTAATCAAGGACGGCAAGGACTGCGTAATTTTCACCTGCGGCATTATGCTGGAGCACTGCCTTGAAGCGGTTGACCTGCTTGCTGCAAAGGGAATCGATGTGGCGCTTGTTTCCTTCCATACCCTCAAGCCGTTTGACACGGAGCTTGCACGCGAATATGCGGCAAAGTGTAACCGTGTTTTCACGGTCGAGGAGCATTCCATTATCGGTGGTCTCGGTGATGCGGTGGCTGCCTCACTCTGCGGCATGGGATTGAAAAAGTTTGAGAAGATCGGCATCAATGATCTCTTCGGACAGTCCGGCAAGCCTGCGGCGCTACTGGAGGAATACGGCCTGACAGCAAAGCAGATTGCCGATCGCGTTGCGGCAGACTAATCTTCTCTGATTCGGCACAAACGGACAGCGCTTCAAGGTATATGGACGCTGTCCGTTTCACGTGTTGAATTCGGGATGGTTTCGGATTCTGAATATAAGGAATAAAAGAACATGAGAACGATCATCGTCAATCCGATTGCCGGAAGCGGCTATGCACTTAAGGCAGTAGAGCAGGTCAAGGCGCTTCTTTCTGCACGCCATATTGCATATGAGGTGCTGCAGACTGAATACAAGGGTCACGCTGAAGCGCTTGCAGCGAAGGCGTTGCAGCAGGGCACCGAGGCCATCTATGTCATCGGCGGTGACGGGACGTTCAGTGAAGCAGCTCGCGGACTTATCAACACAGGTGTGCCTATGGGACTCATTCCGGCAGGCACAGGCAACGATTTCATTAAAACGCTTGGCACGCCGAAAAAGCCAATTGATGCAATGGAGTTTATCCTTTCCCATGAACCGCGTCCATGCGATGCAATCGACATCAATGGTCGCGTGTTTATCAATGTGACCGGTGCAGGCTTTGACGTGACGGTGCTCGAAAATGTGGCGGATTTCGGCGGCAAAATCCGCGGTATCCTGCCATATCTTGTCGGGCTGATTCGCGCAATCCGCAAACATCAGCCGATGAAACTGACATACAGCTTTGACGGCGAAACGCACACAGAGGACGCGTTACTCTGCGTGGCAGCAAACGGTCGCTGGATTGGCGGCGGTATCCCGATTTGCCCAGTTGCTGTACCCAATGACGGCAAGTTCGACTGGATGATTGTTGGCAATCAGCCGCGCTGGAAAATTCCTTATTACCTTGTAAAAATGATGATGGGACAGATTGTCGACTTTCCTTTTACACATCACATTCTGTGTGACAAGGCGGTTGCGGAATCTCCCGGCATGAAGGTCGAAATAGACGGCGAAATCACGCCATGCGAGCGGATGGAATTCACCATCCACCCCAATGCCATGCTGATTTATTGGTGAACATGCAGGATTCTAAGCTGTATGAAGCGAATTAATACTGCAATCGATTATCAATAATGTCTGAAAGGAGTGAATGACGATGGCAGATATTGGAGCAACAGCAAAAAAGCTTCTTGAACAGAGCATGCAGGTTGTTAACAAGGCTGCAACAAATATCGCTGTCAGTGCGAAGCTGAAGGTTGATGAAATGAACCTCACAACGCGCCGCAAGGAGCTTCGCATTGAACTCGGAAATAAAATCTATGACCTGTGGAATAGCGGCGAACAGGTACCGGCATCGCTTGAAGAATTGCTTCTCGAAATGAAAGATCTTGATGAAAAGCTGCAGATTCTTCGCGAAAGCAAGGCAGCATCTGTACAAGAAACCGGGACAGCCGCAGAAACGTCAGAGATGGCAACAGATGCACCGATTGACGAGGAACCTTCGGACGATGACGGCATTCCGTCGATCAATGTACCTGAGGAGCCTGAAAAGCCTGTTCTGCAGGATGATGACGTTCCGACCATTTGCGTTGATGATGAAGACAAATAATCCAGCATGAAATTGCGCCGCAGAATCCAGCGGCAATTGGCTTGTTTTCGATTGCCGTTCCGACCATCTGATCGGAATGGCATTTTTATTCAGGCGAGGAGGTCGACTGCATGGAAGAAAAGCAAATAGAACCCCAGGAGCCGCTTCAAGAGGAACAGAAGCCGCCAAAGCAAAGGCGCAGACGGTCGCATCACGCTGCTAAAAAGCGCCATAGCATCTGGCTGTATATTTTTGCATTCATTGGCGCTGCATTTGTTGCCGTAGAGTTCTTCCGCTATCTGATTGTGCCTTTCCTGGTACAATTGCACATCTGGACAGGAGGAAAGCTATGAAACGCATCGGAAAATGGCTTGCTGGCGTGCTGGCTTCGGCTCTGTCGCTCGTGCTTATTATTGTGTTGCTACCATATGCCTCGAAGCTGGTCACTTGGCTGATACCCGACGATTCTGCCGCCGCCCTTCGAGCATCTGCTGTTTTATCACAAAAACTGGAAGAAACAGCAATGCTTGAAACGATGCACATCAGCGAAGAAGGCGTTATGCAGTATGAAATCAAGGCCGCCTTTATCGGTGCAGTTGCAAGCATCGATGCAGCCTATACCTATGAAGCGAGCTTCGGCATTAACTTAAAGGAAGTCAAGATAGAACTGAACGGCGATGTGCTGACGCTCATACTCCCTGAGCCCACTCTGATCCTTGATTCGCTGACGCCGACCAATATTCAGAGTGATTCGACACTGTATCCGTATCTTGATGACAACGATGTGCAACAGGCGCTGGAAGATCAGCGCCTCGAATGCCGTGAGCGCTACTTCTCCGGCGATCAGGCGGAAGTGCTGCGGAATGCAACGATTGCGGCCATGGAAAGCACGGTTTCGCAGTGGCTGGAAAAAGCCTCACTGTATACGTCCGTTCAGTATAAAATAGCCGAATAAATTCAATGAAAGCCTTGACAATTGCCCGTCTGCGTGTATAATATGTGTATATTTATGCGTGTTTCGCATGAATAGTGAAGGAGGATGCGCATGGCTTCAACTGTTTTTATTGACGGGAAGGAAGGAACAACCGGGCTTCGAATTTTCGACCGTCTTCAGTCCCGAAAGGACATAACAGTACTGACGCTTTCCGAGGAGCTCCGCAAGGATGCGGCAGCCCGTCAGGAAGCCATCCGTTCGGCAGATATTGCTATTCTCTGCCTGCCGGATGCTGCCGCAAGGGAATCCGTTGCCTTGGCAGAAGGGTGCACTACGCGCATTCTGGACACATCCACCGCGCACCGCGTTGCATCTGGTTGGACATATGGCTTTCCGGAAATTCGCTCCAATCTGCGTGAAGAAATCGCGAAAAGCAGCCGTGTTGCCGTACCAGGTTGCCATGCAAGCGGCTTTATCGCCATAGCTGCACCACTTGTTGCAGCCGGACTGATTTCCGCAGACGAGATGCTGTCCTGCTTCTCCCTAACCGGCTACAGCGGCGGCGGCAAAAAGATGATTGCTCAGTATGAAGCAACGGGACGCGACGCTGTGCTCGAGTCACCACGGCAATATGGGTTGACGCAGGTTCACAAGCATCTGCCGGAGATGAAGCAAATTTCCGGCTTAACTCATGCACCTGTGTTTGCTCCGATCGTTGCAGATTACTATTCAGGCATGGAAGTAACCGTTCCGCTCTTCCGCAAGCAGGTCAATTGTGCGCATCCGATTCAGGATGTAACTGACTGTCTGAAGTCGCATTACGCGGGGTCATCTGTTATCAACGTTCTGACTGCGGAGGAAGTCGCCGCACAGAATGGCTTCGTTGCTGCAAACGCCATGTCTGGGTTTGACAGCATGAAAATCATGGTGCTTGGCAACGATGACCGCCTTCAGGTTGTCAGCCTGTTCGATAATCTCGGCAAAGGATCATCCGGCGCAGCACTGCAATGCTTGAACCTGATGCTTGGAGTTGACGAACTGACTGGACTCGCAATCAAATAATCATTGATTTATCGGATGGATTCGGAGGAAGGAATATGGAGCATATTTCTGGTGGTATCTGTGCGGCAAACGGCTTTCTGGCAGGTGGCATTCATTGCGGTATCCGCAAGAACCGCGGCAAACGCGATATCAGCATGATTATCAGCAAGGTGCCGTCTTCAGCTGCCGCTGTTTATACAAGCAACCTGGTCAAGGGAGCACCGATTTATGTGACGCAGCGCAACCTGATGGGCGGCGTAGCACAGCTTGCCATCTGCAACAGCGGAAATGCCAACACCTGCAACGCTGACGGCGAGGATATTGCATGGAAGATGTGCGAGCTCTCCGCTAAGGCAGCTGGTATTGATCCACATCATGTAATTGTCGCATCCACCGGCGTTATCGGTCAACCGCTCCCCATCGAGCCGATTGCCGAGCATATTGATGAGCTTTATGCAGCTGTAAACGCGAACGGCAGCGCAGAGGCCGCAGAAGGCATCATGACGACCGATACAAAGCTAAAGGAAATTGCTGTTTCGTTTGAAATCAACGGACACGTTTGCCATCTGGGCGGTATTGCGAAGGGCTCCGGCATGATTCATCCCAATCTCGCCACAATGCTTGTTTTCCTGACCTGCGATGTGGCGATTTCTCCCACAATGCTCAAGAAAGCTCTGTTGGAAAACGTGAAGGACACATTCAACATGGTCAGCGTGGACGGCGATACATCGACGAACGACATGGTCTGCATTATGGCGAATGGTTTGGCCGGCAACAACCCAATTGAAACGGCAAATGCGGATTATGATGTTTTCTGCGAAGCACTGAACGAGGTGACAACCGCGCTGTGTCGCATGATTGCCAAGGACGGCGAAGGTGCTTCGCGTTTGCTGACCTGCGTGGTGCACGGCGGAAAAACCGTGAAGGATGCCAAGCTTGCCGCAAAAGCTGTTGTCTGCTCCAGCTTGCTGAAGGCAGCAATTTTCGGTGCGGATGCGAACTGGGGACGCGTGCTGTGTGCACTTGGTTATTCGGGCGCAGACATGGACATCCACAAGGTTGACGTTGCCTTCCGAAGCGCCGTTGGCACCATTGACGTCTGCAGGGACGGCGCATCGATTGACTTCAGTGAAGAACGTGCAAAGGAAATCCTGCTTGAGGATGAAATTGACGTTATCGTGACGCTGCATGACGGCAAAGCAGACGCAACAGCCTGGGGCTGCGACCTGACGTACGATTACGTGCGGATCAACGGCGATTACCGCAGCTAAAGCGGGGTCTTCATCCCATCTTTTCTTCGTCTCATTATCTTTGCCTTCTCTTCCCCTTCATCTCAACAGCTTTGTCCGAAGACTTTGTTCCATGAGAAAGGATCTGTAAGCAATGCAGATGTATAACGGTATGACAAACCGCCAGCGTGCTCAGGTGCTTGTCGAGGCGCTGCCATACATTCAGAAGTACTACGGGAAAATCATCGTTGTGAAATACGGCGGCAACGCAATGATCAACGAGGAATTGAAGCACGACGTCATGCGCGACATGGTGCTGATGAGCCTGATTGGCGTCAAGATGGTATTGGTACACGGCGGCGGTCCGGAAATCTCCAACATGCTCAAGCGCGTTGGCAAGGAATCCGAATTTGTCAATGGTCTCCGTGTGACAGACGAAGAGACAAGCGAAATCGTGCAGATGGTTCTGGCAGGCAAAATCAACAAGTCGCTTGTGGCAAAGCTGGACAACCTTGGCGGCAGAGCCATGGGCATCTGCGGCATGGATGGCGGTCTGATTAAAGCACAGATGATTGACCCTCAGCTCGGCTATGTCGGCAAAATCAGCAGCGTAAATCCGCAGCCGCTGCTTGATTTGCTGGAAAAAGGATACATTCCTGTTGTGTCCACCATCGGCTGCGATGAAACCGGCCATGTTTATAACATCAATGCGGATACAGCTGCAGCATCGATCGCATCGGCGCTTCATGCCGAATCGCTCATTTCCATGACGGATACAGTCGGTCTGCTGCGCGACCCGAAGGATCCGACAAGCCTTATTCGCCGCATCGATCTGAAAGGCGTCGAACAGCTCAAGGAGGAAGGCATTATCTCCGGCGGCATGATTCCCAAGGTGGAGTGCTGCACGAATGCCATTCGTGCAGGTGTACGCAAGGTGTTCATCATTGACGGGCGTGTGCCGCATGCACTGCTGATTGAAACGCTGACCGACGAAGGCGCCGGAACGATGTTTAAGAAGGAGATTGAGCCTGGTTATGTGCCAAAAACAGTCTATCAAAACGAGTGACGCTACCTATATTGCCGAAACATACGGCCGTTTCGATGCCGTTATGATGAAGGCAAACGGTGCTCATTACATCGATGATGAGGGAAAGACCTGCATCGACTTCGGTTCCGGCATCGGTGTGACGCTTTTCGGCGCATGCGATCCAGAATGGGTCAATGCGGTGACGCACCAGCTCCATACGCTCGGTCATACTTCAAACCTGTACTACACCGAGCCACAAACGAAGCTTGCGCAGCTGCTTTGCGAACGCACTGGGTTGAAGAAGGTTTTCTTCGGCAATTCCGGCGCGGAAGCCAACGAATGTGCATTGAAGGTTGCACGTAAATATGGCGAAACAACCGGTCGTCACCTCATCGCAACGCTCGTGAACAGTTTCCATGGCCGTACAATTGCAACGCTTGCTGCTACAGGTCAGGAGCGCTTCCATGAGCATTTCGGTCCGTTCCCGGAGGGCTTTGTTTATGTACCTGCGAACGATTGCGAAACGCTCGAAAGGTTGCTTGAAAGCGGTGAAGTTTGCGGTCTGCTGATGGAAATGGTACAGGGTGAGGGCGGTGTGATTCCGCTTGAGCATAAATTCGTCAAGAAAGCAGAGGAGCTTTGTCGTCAGCATGACGTGCTGCTGATGGTAGATGAGGTACAGACCGGCAACGGTCGTACAGGCACGCTCTATGCCTATGAGCAGTATGGAATTACGCCAGACGTTGTTTCAACAGCAAAGGGACTTGCCGGTGGTCTGCCGATGGGTGCGTGCATGCTGGGCGAAAAGTGTGAGCATGTTATCGGCAAGGGTGACCATGGCTCTACCTTTGGCGGCAACCCGATTTGTGCAGCCGCTGCACTGAACGTGATTTCCCGCCTGAACGACGAGGTGTTCAAGGGCGTTCAGGAACGTCACGACTTCATTGTCAAGGAACTGAGCGGTGCACAGGGCGTGAAGGACATCACAGGACTTGGGCTAATGATTGGCATTCTGCCCGAGAACCATTCGTCCTCCGAAATTGCTGCAGCGTGCCTGAAGGATGGACTGATGGTACTGACGGCACATGAAAAGGTTCGCCTTCTGCCTCCGTTGAATATTCCGTATGATGATTTGAAAGCCGGTCTGGACATTCTGAAGAAATATCTTCAATAACACAGCAAAGCGCACTGCCCAATAATCATGCAGTGCGCTTTTGCCTTGGCAGGAGGAAACATGACACAACTTTCTGATTCAGACGCATTTCAGTTGCTACCGCAAGCATGGCAGGAAAATCTGACGGCAGTGCCAAATTTTGAATCATCGAAAGAGCAACTGCTGACGATTCTGTTGCTTCTTGCGCAACTGCCGAATAAGACTCGCCACCTCATTGCTATCGATGGTCCATGCGGCAGCGGCAAAACGACGCTTGCAGAGAAGCTTGCTACGATTCTCGGTGTAGCAGTGATTCACATGGACGATTTTCTCATTCCATTCCACCTCAAGACACCCGAACGGCTGTCCATCCCTGGCGGCAATGTCGACATCGAACGACTACAGCAGGAGGTATTGCAGCCATACGCTAATCACCTTCCGATTGCCTATCGCCGTTATGATTGTCATGCGGATCAATTTTCCGATGTGATTGCATTGCCCGAACAGCAATACACAATCCTCGAAGGCAATGGCAGTCTGCTCCCAAAAATTCGTGCACTTGCAGATTGCTGCTTCTTCCTCCGAATTTCGCCGGACAAGCAGCAGGAACGGCTCCTTCAACGCGTCGGCAAAGAACGACTCGCTGATTTTAAACGCCTCTGGATTCCGCTCGAAAATACCTACTTTTCTGCTTATCATCTACCAGACGAGCATTGTATCGTGATTGACACATAAAATTGGTTTGATGCCGCACAAATGAGGTGGTACGATGAATAGCGAGTGCCTTTGGCTCCACCTGCGGTGACGCCGAATTGTGCGGTGATTCCTTAGTTTTCATCATATGCTCTATCGATTAAAGGCTTTGCTTTCTCAAAATCCGTACTGTTTTGCAGATAAAGTTCAACCGAACCACATCCCCAGTGGCCGATATTCGTAACATCTCTTGAAAAGCCTTCTTCAAACGAAATCGTAGACACATCAAGAGGCAAATTCAAAATGAGTCTTTTCTTTTTGGCAACCACTGTGACCACATTTCTGATTTTCTTAAATGCTGCATATAGTTTCAAATGGTTTTCGCTGATATCATCGCCGAGGCTAAGAATATAGTTGGAAAGGTTTTCATCGGCATTTCTTATCTGTTCATCGAATGTTTTGTCTGTAGGTTTCGTTTTGCTGGCTGGCTCATCTTCCGGAATAGCGGTGGCGATATTTTCATTGACTTGCTCGAACATGAGCAAATCTTCTCCGAATTTTTTATATCGAATCAAGCTGATATTACGGTTCATCTGTTTAATCGCAGACTCATCATATTTTGTAAAGTCACCTGCAACGCATATAACTCGCGGCATAGTCCAGTCGATGTTGCTCGCTGCCTTCATGCCTAATTTTTCAATCACAAGTACTTTGAAACTGTCTTTATGATCTAAAAGCCAATTCAAATAGAATAAGCCCTGGTTAATAACATTCTCTTTCACAGAACGTTTGTATTCAAAAATAACTGGACAGTGATTTTCGTCAATACCAATGCTATCCATGCGTCCACCATCTGTCGTGCGATACTCGGAGACAAGAAACGTTACCCCGAAAAAGATATTCATGTTATTTTCAATCACTGTCTGGAGTTCTTTTTCAAGTGTGACAGTACCGCTTTGATATTCCTTTACCGGTCCTTTTATATTGAACAGCTTCGTATCAGCCATTGCATCATCCGTCCTTTTCGTCGCTGGTAAGTCAAGAACAAAACACCTGCAGCAAGCGCATCAAGTACTGATATGTACCCCAACACCATTCAAATCAGTCATTCCGCTTTGATAGCATTCGCTAACCAGCCAAAGCTGTTCTCCTATGCATCTCCGTCTGCTGTCCATATCAGTTGCTCTTTTTCACTTTACCAAGCGAAATGCTTGCTGCGCCCAATTTGCAATGGCAAATGCTTGCTCCTGATAGTATACAGCATTTGGGACGTCATTGAACTACGTGGTTATATGGGGCGGATACGACAATTCAGCACTGCTTCCAAAAACGCAGTGCTGTTCCAACCGCATCAAGTTCTTCGTTGATTTGCGGAGCAACCAGCGGCGTTACGCCCGGATAGTTGATGAACTGTAGGACAAGAATCAGCAATCCCAGCAGCGACACATACAGCGCAAACCAGTTTAGACTGACGCGGCTAATCAGACTGAGCATAAAACGGATTGCCACATAGCCGCAGACGGCAGCCACCAGAATGCCAACAAGCGTCGGTATGAGGTCAAGGTCATGAATCCAACCCTCCTCAATCGCTTCCTTGCCATCGATAATCAGCGCGCCGACAATCGCAGGAGCGCTCATCATGAAGGAAAATTTTGCCGCGCTCTTGCGGTTCAGCCCAGATGCAAGTCCGCCAGCTAACGTCGAGCCGCTTCTTGAAACACCCGGCAGCAACGCGATTCCCTGCATGCAGCCCATCACAATGGCATGCTTGTAATTCGGCTGATCAACCGTCTTACGGTGATGCTCACTGATTGCTTCTGATAGAACAAGGATAAAGCCAGTCATCAGGAAGCTGATGCCGAGAAACCAGCCTGTATCGCAGGAAGAGATGAAATCATCGAACATAACCTTGAACAGGAGAGTCGGCAATGATGCAATAAACAACAGCAGCAGTGTCTTGGAACGGAATGGATTGCGAAGAATCGCCCACCAATCCTTCCAGAACACTATCATCACCGGAATCAGCGTACCGACATGCAGGAGAATGTCCAGCATATGATAGGCAGGTGTCTCATCGATGGTGAGTCCCATCACCATACGTGCCAGCAGAAGATGACCGCTGGAGGAAATGGGCAAAAACTCGCCGAGTCCCTGAACAAGCCCTAAAAGAACAGCTTGAAGTATACTCATGGGAAGAACTCCTTTCAGAAAAGCAGATTTCTTGTGAGGATTGCCTGAAGCTGCTCACTCGTGCATCCACTGAACGCCGTTCTTGCTGTCCTTAACAACGATGCCCTTTTCCTTAAGCAAATCGCGGATGCGGTCAGACTCTGTCCAGTTCTTCTGCTGACGCGCCTGATAGCGGCAGATAAGCAGTTCACGTACATCCGTCTTTTCCTCTTCGGAAGCATCTGCAGGCGCGATGATCGTGTATTCGCCTTCATTCTGCGCAGCAGCTGCGTTCTTGTTGGCACTGCGGATAGCTGCTGCCTTATCCAGCAGACTCAGCGACAGTACGTAATCAAATTTGCTGATAAGAGCGAGCTTTTCATTGTCATTTAGATTCTTGGCCTTCAGGACATCATAGAGCCGTGTCAGGGCGAGAGAAGTGTTCAAATCAGCATCAAGTGCCTGTTTAAACTTGTCATCATATGGCACAAGCTTCGCTTCATCTACTGCTTCGTCGGACGGTGTCAGCTGTACAACTCGCTGGATAAGCTTCGTGTAAGCAGACGCGGCATTGTCCAAATTCTCCCACGTGAACATCAAGCTCTGACGATAGTGGCTCTGCAGGCAGAACAGGCGGTACGCCAGCGGATCATATTTTTTTTCTTCCAGCAGTGATACCGTCAGGAATTCGCCCTTGGACTTGCTCATCTTGCCGCCGGTTGTGTTCAGGTGATGGACATGAAACCACGTGCTGCACCACTTATGCCCGAGATAACTTTCGCTTTGGGCAATTTCGTTCGTATGGTGTGGGAAGGCGTTGTCAATGCCGCCGCAGTGTAAATCGAGATACTCGCCGAGATGCTTCTTGGAAATGCAGGAGCACTCGATGTGCCAGCCCGGATAACCGACCCCCCACGGCGAATCCCACTTCAGCGCCTGATCCTCAAACTTGGACTTGGTAAACCACAGCACAAAATCCGCCTTGTTGCGCTTATTTTCATCCGCATCGACATCGTCGCGAACGCCTACCTCGAGGTCATCCTCATCATGGTCGTTGAAAACGTAGTATTTTTCCAGCCTGCTGGTATCAAAGTATACGTTTCCGCCTGCCTGATAGGCATATCCCTTATTCAGCAGCACGGTAATCATATCGATGTAATCAGGAATGCAGTTTGTGGCAGGCTCAACAACGTCCGGATGGCGGATATTGAGCTTCTGGCAATCCGCAAAGAATGCATCCGTATAGAAACGGGCAATCTCCATGACGGTCTTGTGCTCGCGTTGTGCACCCTTGAGCATCTTGTCTTCGCCGGTATCGGCATCGCTGGACAGGTGACCGACGTCGGTGATGTTCATGACACGCTTGACGTCATAGCCCTCATAGCGGAGCGCTTTTTCGAGCGCATCCTCCATGATGTATGTGCGGAGGTTGCCGATGTGTGCAAAATGGTAGACAGTCGGTCCGCAGGTGTACATGGAAACCTTATTGCCAAAGCGGGGTGTGAACGGTTCCTTACGATGGGTCAACGAATTATAAAGAATCATAAGATGACGTTCCTTTCATATATGGTTGATTATGGCTTCAGGAAGACAAAGCCATAGAAGTCGAATTGACTGCCGGACAGGAAGACAAACTCAACGGAACATTCGCCTCGCAGGGCACTCAAATCAAAGGACTGTGTGCTTCGCTGCGTCGCGGCGAACTGTGCGAGGCTGGTCAGTTGCTCACCGTCTGCATTCGTGAAGCGGATGGCGACCGGATATTAATAAACAGCACACGACTGGTTGTGAAGGTGACATCACGGAAGCCGACAAGCTACGTGACGATCTGACTGCCAAGCATTGTCCGTAGCGTGTAGATATGCAGTGTAACAGGCAAGCATAGCTTCGGCGAACGCACCCGCATAAAAGCAACGCATGGCTCCCTGCCACATTGACTGTTGCAGCACAGACAGGCACATCGCCGTCCAGCAGAAAATGCCTGCGCCGGAATACCAACCGTCCACCGTTTCGTACAGGTCATCAGCATGAGCAATCAAAGAAACATGGGGCAGATCAACCGCTTCCAACTCTGCACTGGCTAAATCCTTCAACGTTGAGCTGCTCGGCGGCTTGCAAAAGCGACAGCCGTCCTTCAGCAGCTGTTCCATGTTGAATCCTCCTTCATCATAGACATTTTTGGCCCTGATATTATTTCTCTTTTTTTGCGGTGAAATCCTGCAAGAGAGCAATTCAGTGTCAAAAAAAGACATTGCAAAACATCTGAAACAGCAATTGGCAGCGTTTCATATGTTACATAGAAGCAAATGCGCAAAACAGCTTGATTAATCAGGATGAATTAGAGTATAATAGACACGGTTATTGAACCTAATGGGAGAGATGAAAAATGAGTGAACCCCAAATTCGTGATTATGTAGGGAAACGGATTCATATGATCGGCATTGGCGGCTCAAGCATGTCAGGCTTAGCACAGATGCTGGTCAGTCTCGGTTATCAGGTGTCAGGTTCGGATCAGAATGATGGATATCTCATGGATGACGTCCGAAAGACCGGAGCTGCGGTATATATCGGACATCGGGCGGAAAATGTACACGGCGCAGATTTTGTAGTCTATACTGCTGCTATCCGTCAGGACAATCCTGAACGTATGGAAGCGACACGCCTCAGCATTCCGTCGATTGAACGTGCCGAGCTGCTCGGTCAGCTTATGGAGCGTTATCGCCATGCAATCGCGATCTGTGGCGCTCATGGCAAAACAACCACGACCTCCATGCTCTCTGAAATCATGGTGGAATGCGGACTTGAGCCATCCGTGCACATCGGTGGCAAGCTCGATGCCATCGGCGGCTCAACACGCATCGGCAAGAGCGATATCTTCATTGCAGAGGCATGCGAATATAACCGTTCCTTCCTGCACATGCATCCGACCATGGCGGTTGTGCTGAACATCGATGCAGATCATCTGGACTGCTACAAAGACATCAATGAAATCGAGGATACGTTCGGACAGTTCCTGCATCTGCTTCCTGACAACGGCGTTGCAATCGGCAAAGGAACAGACAAGCGCATCATGCGTCAGCTGAATCGTCTGAACTGTCGTACCATTACATTCGGCTTGTCTGAAGTGTGTGATGTTCATCCGATCAATCTGACGGAGGACGACTGCGGCATCTATGAATTCGACCTGTGCGTCATGAATCAGGCCGCAGCCCACGTCGTCATGAGCGTGCCCGGACTGTTCAACGTGGAGAATGCGCTTGCTGCAATTACTGCTGCGTGGGTCGCAGGCGCTGATTTAGAGCAGGCGGCTGAAAGCGTCCATCATTTCATGGGTGCACATCGCCGCTTTGAGAAAACAGGCATGCTCAACGGTGCGGAGATGTTTCATGATTACGGACACAATCCTGCGGAAATGCGTAATGCTGTTGCCATTGCCCGCAAGCGGTGCAAAGGGACGCTCTACGCTGTCATGCAGCCACACACGCTTGACCGCGTCAGCCATTTGTTTGAGGACTATCTGACGTGCACAAAAGAGGCGGATGTTACAGTCGTAACGGACATCTTCAGTGCTCGTGAACACCGAGAGGATTATCCGGGACTGAACAGCGGCAAGCTCATCGAGGGCATGAAGCAGCACGGACTGAATGCCGTCTGGACACCCTCCTTCGATGACACGGAGCAATATCTTCGTGAACACCTGCAGCCGGGTGACCTGGCAATCACCATGGGCTGCGGAGATGTCAACCTCCTAAATGAGCAGATTGAGGAACACGAAAAGGCAAAAAGCTGACATCGGCAAATGAAGTCCTTTTCATGAATGAAATTCTATGCTATAATAATCAGCAATCCGCTCCAAATGCGGTGCATAGCAATGAAAGATGGTGAGCTGCTAATGCAGCAGTATCCTGTTCGGACGATTGATCTTGACGTCCTCAGGACAAACGTTCGTTTATTGATTGGAACCCTGCCTGCCGGTACGGACTTGATGGCCGTTGTAAAGGCAGATGCCTATGGTCACGGTATTATTAAGGTGGCGTGTGCTGCCCTGGAAGCAGGTGCCGTCGCGCTGGCCGTTGCACGCACAGATGAAGGTAAGCGACTTCGTGACGCAGGCGTCACAGCTCCGATTTTGGTGCTCGGTGCGTCCTCGGATGAGGAAATCAATGAGGGCGTGCTAAACAAACTGACGTTGACAGTCTGCACACCGCATATGGTTCGTGCGATGGAAAAAGCTGCGACATCTGCAAACATGGACGGCATGATGCACCTGAAGCTCGACACGGGTATGGGGCGAATCGGTGTCAGGACGGAGCAGGAGGTACGTGAAATCCTTGCTTGCCTGCAGGAATGTCCGCATGTCCGCATGACTGGAGCTTTCACGCACTTCGCTGATGCTGACGGCGGTGATTTGGTGTACACGCATGCACAGTTCAAGCGCTATCAGGAACTGTTGACACTGCTGCCTGATCACATTGTGCGGCACTGTGCCAATTCTGCTGCGATTCACCGCCTGCCGGAGGTTGCAATGGACATGGTTCGTGCCGGCATTTCGATGTACGGAAATCCACCAGTGGCGACTGATCTCCCGTTGCAGCCGGTCATGAGCTGGCGCACAGAAATCACGTTCCTGAAGACGATTTATCCCGGCGACAAGGTCAGCTATGGCTGCACATATACGGCGGACAAGCCCATGCGCCTCGCGACAGTAGCTTGCGGCTACGGCGACGGCTATCACCGCAATGGCTCCGGCAAGGCGCAGGTACTGATTCACGGGCATCGTGCAAACGTTGTCGGACGTATCTGTATGGATCAGATGATGGTGGATGTGACAGATATTCCTGATGTTAAAATCGGCGAGGAGGTCACACTGATGGGCACAGATGGTTCGGAAACGATTTCGGCAGACGAGCTTGCTTCATGGTCCGGCACCATCGGCTATGAGGTACTTTTGGCTGCTACAGACCGTGTCCACCGCGTGTGGCTGCACGAACGCGAATGAGCACAGAAAAGACTGCACTGAGAAAGATGCTGCGCGTACGCTTTGCCGGTGAAGCTCAGCGAAACGAGGAGAGCAGCCGGATGTGCGATCTCATCGCTTCCTCATCGCTTTTCCATGATGCATCTGTTATCGCAGGATATATGGCGCTTCCTTGGGAAGCAGATATCACAAAGCTAATGGCATTCGTGATGTCGCAGAAAAAAACGCTCCTGCTGCCGCGTGTTGAAAAACCGCATATCATGACCATGCGCAAAGTGGTTGCAATGTCAGAGCTTGTCAGAGGCAGCTATGGCATCTTGGAACCGAGTCAAGATGCGCCCATCATCCCGTGCGATGACATTGAGCTTCTTCTGACGCCGCTGGAAGGTATTGATAGGGAAGGTATCCGTTTAGGTAAAGGCGGCGGTTTTTATGATACGTTGCTGCCATCAATGAAGGGCATTACGCTCGGTTGTGCGCTGTCGTGGCAATGGGTAGAGCGCATTCCTGCAGATCCGTGGGATATCAAGCTGAATGCATGCGCTGATTCGAGAATGATTCATTGGTTTACAGATCAACCGAAAGAGGAGGAAATGTCGTGAACGAAGCAAGTAAGACCACAAAGGGCGTTGTCAAGACAAAACCGTATCTTAACGGCAAACCGCTTGATTCATCGTGCCTTAGCAGTGCACTGCGTTTTTTACTATATTATCTGCTGATTGCAGTCGCCTTTCTGTTTCTGGGCGTAATGCTGAGCTTTGACAGCTTTGTAGTGAACCTTGTCATCAATGCTGCATTGCTTTTAGCTATGCTGACGGTTATGTTTCAGTCCGGCGCAACTGCCGGCACAGCAGCCGTCAACGCAGGCGAAATGGCGTATCAGCGCAGGGAATCCGGTCGGATGCTGAATCCGGGCGAGGTCGATGCGTGCTATCATCCGATTAAAGGGCTGCTGACGGCACTTCTCGGTTCGCTACCTGTGCTCATTGCCGCTACTGTGCTGGCATGCCTTGCTCAGCGGCAGATGACGTCCATCGGTGCACTGCCGACGTGGGTCAGCAGCATGCAAAGCAATGTCGACAACGGCATCGCACTCGCAGTCTACCATCAGCAGTCAACCGATGTCGGCATGAGTATTCTACGTGTTGTCGTCCGCTGCTGCATCCTGCCATTCCTCAACATTGTCGGCACATCTAATAAGGATGCTGTTCTGACCATCGAGCACCTTAGTCCGCTGCTATGCTGTTTGCCGATGCTTGCGTATGGGCTGGGCTATCCGCAGGGAGTCAAAATCCGCGCTCAAGTGCAGGCAGATATCGCAGCCGGTAAACGCAAGGCAAAGAAAAAAGCGAAGAAGGAGCAGCGGCAGCGTGAGCAGCGCTCATCGTCACAGCAGCTGAACTGATATCATGCGCATCATTGCTGGATCAGCACGCGGAACTGTCATCGCAGCACCGATCGGAACGGATACACGTCCGACGCTTGATCGCGTTCGCGAAAATGTTTTCAACATTCTACAACAGCGCGTCCGCAATGCACGCGTGCTTGATTTATTTTCAGGCAGCGGAGCGATGGCTTTTGAGGCTGTCAGCAGGGGAGCTGCAAGTGCCGTGCTGGTCGACCACAATCGTCAGGCAAATCAGGTAGAACAAGATAACTGCCGAAAACTACGCATGACGGACAAATGTACGATTCTCCTGGCTGATTGGCAGACTGCGCTGATAAAGCTTCGCCAGCAAAATGCACAGTTCGACCTTGTGCTGCTCGATCCGCCCTATGCCATGCACAACCTCAGTTCGATCATGACGTTGCTTATGCCAATGCTCTCGCCAGACGCTATTGTACTTGTGGAGCACGAGGCAAAGACATTTCCAGTCACATCGGATGGGTTTGATTTATATGATCACCGTCAGTATGGCATCGCTGGCGTCAGCTTCTTTCGCCTGATCAGATCGGAGGCAACCTAATGGAGCGGATTTGCGTATATCCCGGCAGCTTTGATCCGGTCACGCTCGGACATGAGGACATAATCCGCCGCGCCGCTATGCTGTTTGATCACCTCTACGTTGCCGTCATGCACAATCCGAAGAAGCAGGGTTGCTTTACTCTGGAAGAACGGATGATGCTGCTACGAAAGATGACTGCCGGGCTGCCAAACGTCACGGTAGATTGCTGGGATGGTCTGATGGTGGACTATGCACGCGCGAGACATGCCGTTGCGGTTGTTCGCGGGCTTCGTGCCGTCAGCGACTTTGAGTCGGAAATGACCATGTCACAGGTCAACAGCCACCTTCTGCCGGATGTCGAAACGATTTTCCTGATGACAAGGCCGGAGCACTCCTATATTTCATCCTCTGCCGTTCGCGAGGCTGCAAAATTCGGTGCCGATATCCGCGCATTTGTGCCGACATATATCGCTGATGACATTATCGCGCTGTTTCAGGAAAAGCAGGACTCAAAGCACTAACCAGTAAGATTAAGAATGGTTGGAAAAGAGGAAAAAGGCAATGCTGAATCAAACGCAAGGCACACAGAACACGAACGATTTGCAGACCGCACTCAACGCCATCAATGCAATGATCGAAGACATCTCCCATACAAGAGGGCTCGGAAAAACCATCATTGTCGAAAAGGCGAAGCTGATTAATCAGCTCAGCGCCCTGCAGAGTGTGCTGCCGCAAGCGCTCCAACAGGCGAAGAACCTGCTTAATCAGAAAGAGGAAATTATCGCCGAGGCAGGAAAACAGGCGGAAATGCTCCGAAACACAGCACAGGATGATGCACGCCGTCAGAAGAATGAAGCGCAGAAGACAACAGATGCCGCACGTTCTGAAGCGGAAAAGTTGAAGGCTGAGGCACAGAAAAAAATCGATGCACTCAAGCAGGAAGCGCAGACCATCCGCAACAACGCACAAAGCGATGCGCAACGTGAAGCACAGGCACTGATTGCACGTGCCAACAGCGAAGCCAACAACATCATCCGCAATGCCCAGCAGGAAGCAAAGCGGCTTGTCCAGGCTGACTCCATCCATCAGATGGCGCAGCAGGAGGCGGATACCATGCATTCTCAATCGATGGAGGATGCCGCGCAACAGCGGGAGCAGACGCAGGAGTATATTGCCGGTCAGCTGCAAAATCTCGACAATTATGTCACGCAAATGCTCCAAAACATTCGCAACGCACGCAATCAAGTGCGCAGTTCGCAATAATTTTCAGTCAGGTGTTACAAAATATTCACGGGTAATTCATGCAGGCTTCATGTTTCTTGAGTATCATTGCCTTGCAAGCGCGGGAAAGCCACCATCCCGCGGGAGCAATCTCTACTTTCCCGGTGTTTTCTGAAAAGGAAACATCGAACCTCCCTATCCTCCATACAAGCAGAAACCGCTGACGTGCAATACCGTTAGCGGTTTCTGTGTTGTGGAAAGTGCCTGTTCACAAGGCTGTTTTTAGGCAATTTGCCTACATTTCAAGTCTGTTTTTGACCATGCGATACATTTTGCACAAGGATTCTCTTGAAGAATTGTCAATCTGGGCAATTTACGTTTTATCAAAAAAACGCTATAATAACAGCAGTGGTCGGGAGAGGATAATCCAGATGGATCAAAACCGGCCAGAACGAATGACCGAATGATTGATGAGGAGGAATTCATCATGGCAAGTGTATCTCTGCAGCACATCTACAAGGTGTATGCAGGCGGCGTGACCGCTGTTAGCGATTTCAATCTCGATATCAAGGACAAGGAATTTATCGTTCTTGTCGGACCGTCTGGCTGCGGCAAGTCTACCACCCTGCGTATGGTTGCTGGTCTGGAAGAAATTTCTGACGGCGAGCTGTATATCGGTGAAAAGCTCGTGAACGATGTTGCTCCGAAGGATCGCGACATCGCGATGGTTTTCCAGAACTACGCACTGTATCCGCACATGACCGTGTACGACAATATGGCATTCGGTCTGAAGCTTCGCAAGACCCCCAAGGACGAAATCAAGCGTCGCGTCGAAGAAGCAGCTCGCATTCTCGGTATCGACCATCTGCTTAACCGTAAGCCGAAGGCTCTGTCCGGCGGTCAGCGTCAGCGTGTTGCTCTGGGTCGTGCAATCGTTCGTGAACCGAAGGTCTTCCTGTTCGATGAACCGCTGTCCAACCTGGATGCCAAGCTGCGTGTGCAGATGCGTACCGAAATCACGAAGCTCCATCAGCGCCTGCAGACCACCTTCATCTACGTCACCCATGACCAGACCGAAGCTATGACCATGGCTTCCCGTATCGTTGTAATGAAGGATGGCGTTGTGCAGCAGGTGGATACGCCTCAGAATCTGTACGACTTCCCGGCGAACGAGTTCGTTGCAGGCTTCATTGGCTCTCCGCAGATGAACTTCTTCGATGTCATGCTCAAGCGCGAAGGCAACGAGGTTGTTGCACACTTTGGAGACAACAAGATTGTTGTCCCGCAGGGCAAGGTTTCCAAGTTTGTTGATGAGTCCTACGTTGGTCGTGAGGTGACGATGGGCATTCGTCCGGAGAACATCCATGATGACGAAATGTTCCTCGCAAACGCCGCCGATGCCTGCATCGATGTGAAGGTTGAGGTAACTGAGAAGATGGGCTCTGAGACCTATCTGTACCTGACGACGACCGGCAAGGAAGGCAACATCATCGCTCGTGTCAATCCGCGCACGACGTCCACTGCCGGTGCCGACATCAAGGTCGCGTTCGATGTGAACCACCTGCATTTCTTCGACAAGGAGACTGCGCGCACAATTCTTGTGTCCGATGCTGTTCCGGCGCCTCTGGCTGCTGCAACGCCCGTGAACCCTGAAAAGTAATCCCAAATAGCATTCAAGATGCACTCTATCTGATCGGATGAGTGCATCTTTTCTTTTTTCTGGCAAGCTACATTGCTTTGTTTCATATTCATAAAATATTTTCATTTCCCATCGGATTTCGCTTTTTTTTGACATTTGATTGTGCTATACTAAATACGTTGTTTTGTATGTTAATGCTGCTCGTTAGGCAGCTTGAAAGGGGATAAGCAAATGTTGACAAAACGTTTGCAAGACCAGGCTAACAGTATCCTGAACCGGCTGAGTATCCCAGTAACCATGCTCGAGGTCAAGAACGACATGCTGCCAGACGGCACAAGCCTGTCTTCGCTTCGCTTGACGGAAGGCGATCTCCGCGCTTCAATGGGAAAGCTGTACATCGCCATACCCAAGCTGCATGTTGTGCTGACTGCAGCCGAACAGCTTTCCGGTGCGCGCGATGTGCTTCAGTTGGCAGCAATGGTACTGACTGCACTTGAACAGACAGGCGAAGGACGGACAGAAAGCAGCAGCGATGTCTACTGCCGTGCGCTTCGTGGTGAACTGATAGGCAGCGAATTGGAAGCACTAAGCCATGAGCATCAGATGCCGCAGGACATGGAGCGCGCTGTCATGCTCTTCCATATTGTTCAAACGGAAAACGAAAGCGCATACGACCTGCTGCGTGATATCACACCGCTACAGGACAAGGATGTTCTGCTCAACATGGATCGCCACACAGTCGTGCTGATTAAGGAAATGTCGGATGTCGATACGCTTGATGACCTCAAGCAGTTCGCACAGGCATTGCAGGAGACGCTGATGGGTGAAACAGCACATCAGATGACAGTCGGTATCGGCAAGGCGCGTCGGACGCTCGATGAACTGCGTGAAAGCTACAACGAAGCGAAGCGTGCTATCGAAGTCGGACGAATTTTCAAGCCTGAAGAGAGCATTTATATGTACAGTCACCTGATTCTGGAGCGCTTTCTAATGGAGCTTCCTCCAGACATTAGCGCTTATTATCACGGATTGCTCTTCAACCGAAAGAATCAGCGACTGTTCAATGACGAAATGCTGTATACCATCGAAATGTTCTTCAAGAAAGATCTGAACCTGTCCGACACCGCGCGTCAGCTGTATATTCATCGCAACACGCTCGTGTACCGACTTGACAAGGTGCAGCGTCAGACTGGTCTTGATCTGCGCTCCTTCGATGATGCAATCACCTTCAAAATTCTGATGGAGCTCAAGAACGTCAGTAGCGATAAGCAAACCCGAAAATCATAATCAGTGAGGAAAAGAACATGAAAAAAAGAACAGTCCTTGTTGTCTCAACTTTTCTTGTCTGTCTTGCCTTCTTCAGCGGTATTTTCCTCGCGCAGAGTGGGACATTCAATGCGCAGGCAGCCAACTCCGCAAAGGATTCCGGCGACACCATCACAATTACTGCGGAGGAATACGCACGCTATCAGCAGTTTGATCGTTTGCTTGAGCTGATGGACATCGTCGAGGAAGGTTACTACGAGGATTACGACGTGCAGGACTTGCTGGACGGCGCTGCACAGGGATTGCTGTCCGGTCTGGGCGACCCATATACTTTCTTCTACACAGCTGAAGAATACGCCGAGCTTTGGGAAGAGGATGAGGGCGAGTACGCCGGTGTCGGCATTCAGATTTCCACATCCTATGTGACTGGCATCTGCACCATCAGCCGCGTGTTTGACAATGGTCCTGCGCATGAGGCAGGCGTCCGCAAGGGCGACATTCTCTACAAGGTCGAGGATCTTTATGTCAACTCTTCCACCATCAATGAAGCGGTGAGCATCATGCGCGGCACACCCGGCACAGACGTTCATGTGACATTCCTGCGTGATAACGAGGAGATCGAGTTCACGCTGACGCGCGCGAATATCAACGTCAATCGCATTGATTCCATGATGCTGACAGATGAAATCGGCTATATCTATCTCTACGATTTCGCCGGTGACTGCGCAGAGAGGTTTGAAGCGGCAGTCAACACGATGGTTAAGAACGGCACGAAAGGTCTGATTATTGATCTGCGTGATAATCCCGGCGGCTGGGTCAATGATGCACAGAGCATCGCGGACATCTTCCTTGACAAGGGCACGCTTTGCTATCTGCAGTACAAAGACGGCGAACGCTACTATTACCGCACGAAGGATGGTAAGGTTGATATGCAACTCGTTATCCTCGTGAACGAGAACAGTGCGTCCTCCTCGGAAATTCTAACCGGTGCACTCAAGGATCGCGCTGATGCAACCATCGTTGGCAAGCAGACGTACGGCAAGGGCATTGTTCAATCTGTTGTGCCGCTCTCTGACGGTACGGGCATGCAAATTACGGTTGCACAGTACTACACGCCGAACGGTAACGCTGTTCACAAGGTTGGCATTACACCGGATGTTGAGGTTGAAGGCGACAACGGCATGTATGAGTTGGGCGACTTGACAGATGCACAGCTGGCAAAAGCGCTTGAGGTCATGCAGGAAAAGCTGTCAAAGTAACAATTGCAGGGATGGTCTTTGATCATCCCTGCTTTATTGCATATGAAAAAGGCTGCTGTGCAACACAGCAACCTTTTTTGAGAGGAGAATGATGATTAATCCTCGTTTTCCTCATTGCACTGCTCCTGGAAGATATTGAACACTGCATCGAGAATATCTTCATCCTCTACGCCGACATAGGCATCTTCTTCCGCCTCATGAACAACTTTGAGAATCAGAACTCCGAATTCTTCTTCATCGTTCTCTGCCTCGTCATCATCTGCTGGCATCATTACCATATAATCATCGCCTTCATACTCGACGACATCCAGCAGCAGGAAATTCGTATCATTGCCATCCTCATCGGTTAATGTGATGAAATCGTCCTCTTGATACTCGCTCATTGTAATCCTCCTGATTATTCGGCGTCAGTAAACATGCTGTCATCGCCATCATCATCGCCGTCGACGAAGTTGAATTCATCCGCAAACAGCTTCTTGAATTCTTCAAAGATTTCATCCGTCAAGCTGTCATCGTCTTCCGGAACAAACTCTTCCGTTTCGTCATCGACCATTTCAGAGCGAAGAATGACTACCTCATCGTCCTCCTCGTCCTGAGGCACAAGAACAACATATTCGTTCTCACCGTGCGGAATGCGTGCCGCAATATCGTAGAGATATTCGGTGCCGTCCTCATCGGTCATGACAACGACATCTTCGTTTTCCTCGTCCTGAGGCTCCATCATATCAGGGGTGTTAGGGGTATCAGTCATGATACTGCCTCCTCTTCATACTCAAGTTAATAGGAAACCACGCACATTGTAGCACATCCGCAACGCTTGTGCAAGCGTTTCCTTATGATCTGTAAAAAGTTCAATTTCTCAGCACAAGCTCCAGCGGGTAATGATCCGAGCCGCGAATACGCGGATGAACGGATACATCGACCACCAGTTCACGCAGACGTTCAGAAATCAAAAAGTAATCAAGTCCTCCGGCTCGAATACCCCTGCGGTAGGCAAATGCACCGGGCTTGCCATCCGGATGTACGGTGCGGTACGCGTCAATCAGCCCGCATGAGAGCAGCGATGTCATCCAGCTTCGCTCTTCACGGGTGAAGCCGGGAGTGCGCATATCCTGCTTTTCGCCGGTCAAATCCGCCTTGTTGTACGCTGCATTGAGGTCACCGCAAAGAATAATCGGCTTAATTGCATTGAGTGCCTGCACATGCGCAAGAAGCGCCTCATTCCATATGATGCGCGTTGCTAACTTGCTCAGATCAGCGGCAGCGTTTGGAGCGTACGCATTAATCAGGTAGAAGTCGCCGAGATCAGCCGTGATGACACGTCCCTGCACATCCTCTGTATCCTCACCAAGCCCGAAACGAACATCCTTCAATGTGCGGATGGATAAAATTGCTGTACCCGAATAACCAGGCCGGTCTGCACAATTCCAAACGGCAGTATAGCCGGGCAAGTCAAGCTCGCACTGACCTGCCTGCATCTTCGTTTCCTGAAAGCAGTAGATATCCGAATCGAGCAGTGCATGTGTATCCAGCAGCGAACGGCTCAACCGTGCGCGAAAGCCGTTCACATTCCAAGAAATCAGTTTCATTATCAATTATAGCCGAGCGTATCCCACTCGGGTGGATTCGTTGTGTCGCGACCGGTATAGCATTCAGGAAACAAGCCGGACGTGGAGTACGGCTCGTCAGCGGCGTACAGGTGCGAAATGTCGCCGAGCTGCATACAGCGGAAGACGACCTCGCCCTTTGTACGTTCCTCGGTCACAAGCGTCGAGACGCTGGACGGCTGCATGTTAAACCCATGCCACAGCAGAAACGGCGAAATGCCGATCAGATAACCGATGGCAGCAACCGAAATGCCCATGTGGCAAAACAGCACGATAATATCCGGATTATTGTGCTCGCAACGGTAGATGCGTCCGTTTTCTTCGCGAACCATGCCGTAGCGCTTCAGCAATGTATCAATGCCGTCCTTCGTTTCCTGCCAGATTGCGCCAACGGTGCCGCCGTCAAAAAGCGAATCCTCCGTCCAGTGGTCGAAATCTTTCAGCAACGGATGTTCCTCATAAATGCGTGGCTTGATATCCCACGGGATGCGATCGACCCCTGTTTCCGGGTCTGCGCAGCGTCCGCGGTATTCTGCGAGCCACGGCAGTGTTTCCGCCGAGCGATGCGTCCGTTCAAGCGTATAGCGCGCTGTTTCCTGTGCCCGCCCCAAGGGAGACACGTAGAAATTTTTCACGTCCAGCTTCGACAGACGGAGTGCAAGCAATTCTGCCTCCCGACGTCCCTTCAGCGTCAGCGAATCATAACGATAAAATGGTTCAGCGTGACGGACAAACATTAGCTTCATATTTTCCTCCGCAATTAAGCGAAAATCTGGAATATGCCGCACTTCAGGTACTGAGTTTCGGGTGAAGCAGGCAGAATCGGATGGTCGCGTCCTTGCGTCCTGTACTCTACCTGGCGCAGCTGCACATGTGCATCATGCGCGGCATCACGGACAATCTGCATGAATGCATCCGGCGAAATGTGTTGCGAGCACGAGCAGGTAATGAGATATCCGCCTGGCTTCACCATCTTCATAGCACGCAGGTTAATTTCCTTGTAGCCGCGTGTTGCCGCTTCAACGGCACTGCGGGTTTTCGTAAATGCAGGCGGGTCAAGAATAACAACGTCGTACTGGACACCGGCACGGCTTTGCTCTGCAAGTAGGTCAAATGCATTCGCCTCGACAAAATGCACGATGTTCTCCAGTCCGTTCAGCTTTGCATTTTCCGTTGCAAATTCACACGCATAGGCAGAAACATCAACGCCAGTGACTTCCTTCGCACCGTAGTAACCTGCATGGAGCGCAAAGCTGCCTGTATGGGTAAAGCAGTCCAGCACCGTCTTACCCTTCACAAACGGTGCAATCGCAGCGCGGTTTTCCTTCTGATCCAGGAAGAATCCCGTTTTCTGCCCTTCCTTTACGTCAACCCAGAAGTGCACGCCATTCTCAACCATTTCAACTCGGTCAGGGACATTGCCATACAGCACGCCGGTTGTTTGTTCCAACCCTTCAAGACGGCGGACAGGCACATCGCTGCGCTCGTAGATGCCTTGCGGATGAAGCTCCTCCAACAGCGCATCGACTATTTCCTGTTTCCATTGTTCCATGCCCAGCGCAAGGCACTGCATGACCAGCACATCGCCGAAGGAATCGACAATCAGTCCAGGCAGACGATCGCTTTCGGCGAAAATCATGCGACACGAATGCAAATCGGCAAACGTTCGGCGATAGTCAACAGCTTCGCGGACGCGACGGAAGATGAAATCACGGTCAATCGGCTCGTCATGCAGGCTCATGATGCGCAGTGAAATCTGGCTCTGCGGATTGTAGAATGCTTTAGCAAGAAACTTTCCCTTGGATGACACGACGTTGACGATGTCGCCGGGCGTGAAGTCACCGTTCACGCGGGCAATGTCGCTGCGGAACACCCATGGGTGACCGCTGTAGACGCGCTTCTCCTTGCCGGGAATTAGAATTGCTTCGGTCATGCCTGTTCTCCTTGCTGCTGACTCTTGAATGCCGCAGCGATAAATGCTGCGAACAGCGGATGAGCCTTATTAGGACGCGAGAGGAACTCCGGATGATAGATCGTGCCGACATAGAACGGATGATCCGTCATTTCGAACACCTCAGGGTAATGCTCTTCCTTGCTGAAACCAACAAAATGCACGCCTACATTCTCCAGCGGTGCAATACAGTCAGCATTGATTTCATAGCGGTTGCCGTGACGCTCATGCACCTGAGAAGCATTATACCAGGAGGCAACAAGGCTGCCAGCCATCATTTGGACATCCGAACCGCCCATTCGTGCATTTTGCCTTCCGTCGTTATCATCGACACGATCGTTCGGAATGCTGACAACAATCGGGTCTGCATTCCTGTCAACCTCGGCAGAGTTAGCATTCGGCTGATGGAGCAAACTACGAACAGCCTCCACTACGCCAAGCTGCATGCCATAGCCAATCATCAGGCAGGGAATCTGATTCGTGCGTGCAAAGTGTGCAGCCGTCATGATGCCTTCCGCGCCGCGGTCGCCGAAGCCACCGGGCAGAATAATGCCATCATAACCGTTCAGGCGGTTCTGCACGCTTTCTTCTGTCAGTTCCTCAGCAGAAATATAGTCGATGTCAACCGACGCGAGATTCGCAATACCAGCATGTACAAGGGCCTCGTGCACTGAGAGATATGCATCATGCACCGCGACATACTTGCCCACAAGTGCGATTTTGACATATTTGTCCGGCGCATCGTAACGAGCCACCATGTTGCGCCATTCATCGAGGTCGGCAGGTGGATTATCCAGATGAAGCGTCTGGAGCACCATGTCTGCCAAGCCTTCCTTCTCCAGATTGAGAGGCACTTCAAACAATGTCGCAGCATCACAATTCTGAATCACATGGTTCGCCGGAACATTGCAGAACAATGCAATTTTATTTTTTGCAGACTGACTGATACTGACCTCCGTACGGCAGACAATCACATCTGGCTGAATGCCGATAGAGCGGAGCGCCTTAACGCTGTGCTGTGTCGGCTTCGTCTTCATTTCACCCGCAACGGACAGATACGGCATCAGTGCCACATGGATAAAGCACGTGTTGCCTGCACCAACTTCCCATTTCAGCTGACGGATTGCCTCCAGATACGGTGAAGACTCGATATCGCCTGCAACGCCACCGATTTCAATGATAGCAATGTCAGCACCGGAATTTTCTGCTGCCGTCACAATGCGATGCTTAATTTCATTCGTCACATGCGGAACGACCGTAATCGTAGCCCCGTGATAATCGCCGTGCAGCTCGTGCTCAACAAGCGCCGCATGAATTTTGCCGGTCGTAATACTTGCTTCCCCCTTGAGCGATTCGTCAATGAAACGCTCGTAGTGACCGAGATCCAGGTCGGCAGCAACACCATCCTCTGTGATGAAGTTTTCACCATGCTGCAGTGGTGAAAGCAATGCCGGATTTACATTATAATAGGTATCGCACTTCTGCATAGCAACCTTATAGCTTCGTGCCTTCAGCAGACGTCCGAGAGAAGCAGCGGTCGTTCCCTTGCCCAAAGAGGAAACAACGCCACCTGTTACAAATACGTATTTCATCGTCCGTTTCAACTCCTTTAATCGATGACATAGGTCATAATCATTGTAATTTTTTCGCGCTTTGATGTCAAGTATCCTATGCTTTCTTTTTCGTTTGCAATGTGCTACAATAATATCTGATAAGCGGCAAAGGAGGAAAGTTTGATGGTACCTTTTCCGGAATATCCGCGCCCGATGATGCAGCGCACCAGTTTTGTTAATCTGAATGGTATTTGGCAGTATGCCTTTACGGAAGAAGCATCGCTGCCGAAAGAATGGCATGGCGATATTCTTGTACCGTATTCACCCGAAACGAAAGCTTCCGGCGTTCAGCGGACGCTTCAGCCGAATGAGTGGCTACATTACTCCCGCACATTTGCCGCACCTGCTGCGAACGGCGGTCATGTGCTGCTGCATTTCGGAGCGGTTGACTGCGATTGTCTTGTTGAGGTGAATCACTGCGAGGTCGGCAGACACACCGGCGGCTATTGGCCGTTCACATTTGACATCACGGATTATCTGCACGAAGGCAACGAAAATATATTGCATGTGGCGGTGCAGGATCCTTCTGATACCGGTATTCAGGCGCGCGGCAAACAGAAGCTTCAGCAAGGCGGCATGTTTTATCCGGCACAGAGTGGTATCTGGCAGACAGTCTGGCTGGAACATGTACCGAACTGCTATGTACATCACATTTCCTGCGAGACAGATGTTGAAAACAATACAGTCAGCATCATGGTTGAAACGAACGCTGACAGCACCGTACGTGCGGACATTCTCTTTGAAAAGCAGCTCGTCGCATCCGCTGCGTCAGAAACAGACGGCAAGCACTGCATCATGCGTGTTGTTTTGCCAAAAGCCCACATGCACCTGTGGGCTCCGAATCATCCAAATCTGTATGATGTTATCATTCATCTGGGTGAGGATATGGTACTAAGCTACTTTGCCATGCGCGAATGGACATGCGAAAGGGATGCACACGGCATCATGCGTTTCTGCCTGAATCATCAGCCAATTTTTATGAACGGTCTATTGGACCAGGGGTACTGGCAGGATGGTCTGTACACGCCGCCATCAGATGAGGCTGTCATCGAGGAACTGAAGCTCGTGAAATCACTCGGCTTCAATATGCTCCGCAAGCATGCGAAAATCGAACCGCAAAGGTGGTACTACCACTGCGACAGGCTTGGACTGATTGTCTGGCAGGACTGTGTCAGCGGTGGCACAAAGATGCAGTCGTGGTATGTGACCTATCTGGCAAATTTGCTATTGCCGGTGTTGCGACACTTTCCTGATCACGGACTGTTCCGATATCTGTTGTCACGCCCGAATTCGGAAAGTCGGACATTATTCCGCAGGGAAATGGCGGATACGATTATGACGCTGAAAAGTCATCCTTCCATCGCAATGTGGATTCCTTTTAATGAAGGCTGGGGACAATTCAATGCGTCAAGCATCACAAAGGAACTGCATAACATGGACAACACTCGCCTGATTGATCAGGCAAGCGGCTGGTTCGATCAGGGTGGCGGCGATGTTTACTCAATTCACAACTATTTCTACAAGCTACGCATCCGAAAGAAGAGTCGCGTCGTTGCACTGACGGAGTATGGCGGCATTGCATGGCCGATGCCCGGTCATTTGACACACGAAAAGACATACGGCTACGGCACGGCAGGCAACCGCGAAACGTTAACCGCACGTTATTGCGTCCTGCAGATGGACACAATTCTGCCGCAGCTTGAGAAAGGCTTGTCCGCGCTGGTTTATACGCAGCTCAGTGATGTCGAGGAAGAAGTCAACGGCATCCGCACCTACGACCGACTGGAAATCAAGCCGGATGCAGATGCTGTACGCAAAACGAATGCCGCATTGACGGCAGAATTTGACCGCTGTTCACAGTGTTGTGAATAAGGTGCTGTTTCCCCTGTTTTTTTGCAGTTTGTCATCACTAACCAGTTGAAAAACAGTCGCTCAGCAGGTATAATAGGGGAGTAATCACAGGAGGCAGCATGATGTTTACCGGTTTTCCAGAGGCGACGATTCAGTTTTTTCTCGATATTCGCTTCCATAACAGCATTGCGTATTTTGAGGCAAATCGCGAGCGCTATGAACGCGATGTCAAGGAACCTTTCGAGAGCTTTATTCAAGCGCTTGCGCCGGCAATGCTCAGCGTTGATCCGCAGATGGAGTTGCGTCCTTATCGGTGCATGGCTAGGCTGCGGAGAGACGTCCGCTTCACGAAGGATAAGAGCCCATTTCGTGATCATCTGTGGGTGCTGTTCCGTCATGCCGGAGAACCACGCGAGGGTAGCGTCATGTTCTGGTTTGAGCTTGCACCTGGCAGCGTCAATTGGGGGCTCGGCACATGGGGCGAGAATCGCCCCATGATGGACATGTTGCGCCGCAGGATAGCCGCAAAGCCGGATGAAGTCCGAAAAATCATCCGTCAGGCACATTTGACGGAGCATCATATGCAGGTTGACGGCAGTTCGTTCAAGCGACTTGACATTCCTGCCGGTGTTCCTGATGACTTGAAAGGCTGGTATGCACTTCGGGATGTGTACATCTGTCCGGAAAGCACAGCAAGCATTGACATTCACTCGCCGGAGCTTGCGGAGCGCGTGCAGGATGATTTGCTGAGCATGTCACCGCTGTATCATCTCCTGCGCGGCGCCTACGAATCTGTACCGCAGGATGAAATGGAAAAAACACTTGGCAAGAAAAGACGTGGATAGAGGAGGCATCACCATGGATTGGATGAAATTGAAAAGCGGCTCAGACGTACGCGGCGTAGCAGTCGGCGACAATGCTCCGCTGACAGATCATGTAGCGATGTGTCTCGGCATGGCATTCGCACGGCATGTAGCCGAAAAGCTCGGCAAACCTGTAACGCAGGTGACCATCGCCGTCGGTCGCGACAGCCGCATTACCGGTCCTGCACTGTTGCGTGCAGCGGCTGAGGGTGTCAGTAAGGCAGGCGCCGCTGTACTTGATTTCGGCATGTGTACAACGCCCGCTATGTACATGTGCATTATTACGCCCGGTTTCCAGCCGGATGGATCGATAATGATTACGGCAAGCCATCATCCATATGACAAGAACGGTCTGAAATTCTTCATGGAGAGCGGTGGACTGGATGGTTCGGCGGTGGAGGAGCTTCTCCGCACAGCCAGCACATTATCGCCGGAAGATCAGCCACTGGCAGGTGCAATTGTCGAGAAGCCCTTCCTGCCGACATATCAGGAACAGTTGGCGGATCGTATTCGTCGCGGGCTCGGCACGGATATCCAGAAGCCGCTGCTCGGTCTGCATGTAGTCGTCGATGCCGGCAACGGTGCAGGCGGCTTCTATGCACGGCTGATGGAAGAGCTCGGTGCATGGATTGAAGGCAGTCAGTTTCTGGAGCCGGACGGCTATTTCCCGAATCATATCCCGAATCCTGAAAACGCCGATGCCATGGCGTCCCTTTCTGCTGCCGTGAAACGTGTCGGCGCTGATTTGGGCGTCATTTTCGATACGGACTGCGATCGTGCCGCTGTCGTTGATGCAGATGGTCGTGAGATCAACCGCAATCGTCTGATTGCGCTGATTTCCGCTATTCTGCTGGATGACACGCCCGGTGAAACGATTGTGACAGACTCCGTAACCTCTTCCGGACTGAAGAAGTTCATCAATGACTGGGGTGGCGAACATTACCGCTACAAGCGCGGCTATCGCAATGTCATTGATGAGGCAATCCGGCTGAATCAGGAAGGCATTTCCTGCCCGCTGGCAATTGAGACAAGCGGTCATGCAGCATTACGCGAAAATCACTTCCTTGATGACGGTATGTATCTGGTAACAGTGCTGATTGTCCGCGCAATGAAGCTCAAGCAGGAAGGCAAGACGCTCGGCAGCCTGATTGCTGATTTGAAGGAGCCTGTTGAGAGCCGCGAAATCCGCCTGAGCATCACGGCTGAGGACTTCCGCGAGGCTGGCAAAATCGCCATTCAGCATGTGCTGGACTATGCGAACGCCGCAGAGAGCTGGCACATTGCGCCTGACAACCGTGAAGGTGTGCGCATTTCCTTCGACCTGGACGGCGGCATCGACAACGGTTGGTTCCTGCTGCGCCTGTCCGTGCACGATCCTGTGCTGCCGCTGAACGTGGAAAGCGATGTGCCCGGCGGCGTTCATGAAATGCTTGCAGCGCTGCTGTCTGTGCTGCAGGAGACAGAAGGCATTGACCTGACGCCCCTTTGCAAGGCAGTCGAAGAATAATTCCATAGAACACCCCCACGGCAACCAATATGTGCCGTGGGGGTGTGATTATCGATGATTGGAACGGTGTGACGAACGCGATTTATCCTTTAGCCTGCGCTTATCCGGATGCAGAAAGGGCCTGCACGCATGGGCGAAATTGCCTTCTGGCTTAGGCAGCTGATTCCGCTGTGCACTTTGTTCCGGCTGCACAAGACATTCGCGCCCATAGCCGATCAGCTCCTCGCGTCCGACCAGACGGAGCGCTTTCCTCACAAGCGGCTGATTCTTCGGATTCTTATACTGCATGAGCGCACGCTGCATTGCCTTGTCATCCGCAGAACGGGCAACGAATACCGGCTTCATCGTGCGCGGATCCAGCCCTGTATAAAACATGCAGGTCGAAAGCGTGCCCGGTGTCGGGTAGAAATCCTGCACCTGTTCCGGATAAAAGCCTGTATCGCGCAGATAGCATGCCAACTCAATCGCTGCATTCAGGTCGCTGCCCGGATGACTGCTCATCAGGTAAGGAATCAGGTACTGCTTAAGTCCGAGCTGTTCGTTAATCTGCTGATAGCGTGCAACAAATGCATCGTATAGCTCGCGGCGCGGCTTGCCCATCAAGTCGAGTACATACGGGCAAACATGCTCAGGCGCGACCTTGAGCTGACCGGACACATGATGACTGCAAAATTCGCGCAGGAATCGCGTTGCGTTTTTGTCTGCCATAATGTAATCATATCGCAAACCACTGCGGACGAACACCTTCTTGACACGCGGAAGCTCGCGAAGCTGCCGGAGAATTGAAAGAAATTCCACATGATCAACCTGCAGATTTTTACAAGGCTCCGGAAACAGACACTGACGGTGCTTGCACGCGCCGACCTTCATCTGATTCTGGCATGCAGGCTTCCGGAAATTCGCCGTTGGTCCTCCTACATCGTGAATATACCCCTTGAAATTGGGAAGCGTCGTCAACAATCGCCCCTCCTTCAGAATGCTCTGCGGACTCCTGCTCTGAATAATCCGCCCCTGATGAAACGTGATAGCGCAGAAGCTGCATGAGCCAAAACAGCCGCGTGTCGAAGCAATCGAAAATTCAACCTCCTGCAACGCTGGAATCCCACCTTCTGCCTTATACATCGGGTGATAGGTACGCGTATAGGGGAGATCGTAGACAGCATCGAGTGCCTCGCGGCTCAGCGGAAGACACGGCTTATTCTGGATGAGATAGCGGTCGGTATCCTGCTGCTGGCAGAGACGCTTGCCGCGAATCGGGTCTTGCTCATTATATTGAACGAGAAACGCCTCAGCATACTTGCGCTTATCCGTACTGACTTCTTGATGTGTCGGCAACTGAATGCAGGAAGTATCCGCTGTCTTGCTCATGTAGCAGATGCCGCGCATTTTCGGCAGCTCTGCCGGATTCATGCCGTCTGCCAGCCAATTGGCGCACTCGATGATGCTCGTTTCGCCCATGCCGTACATCAGCAGCGTTGCACCTGAATCGACCAGTATACTGTGGCGTACCTTGTCGTCCCAATAGTCATAGTGTGAAAATCTGCGCAGACTTGCCTCAACGCCGCCAATCAAAATCGGGATATCGCGATACGCCTGCCGAATGCGGTTGCAATAGACAATTGTCGCGCGGTCAGGACGCATAAAGCCCTTACCGCCGGGGGCATAGGCATCGTCATGACGGCGCTTCTTTGCAACGGTATAGTGGTTCACCATGCTGTCAATTACACCGGCAGACACAAGGAAACCCAACCGTGGTCTGCCGAAACGCTTGAATGCAGATTCATCCTGCCACGGCGGCAAGCAGAGCATTGCAACGCGGTAGCCGGCTTTTTCCAGGGTTCGGCTGATAATCGCATGACCGAACGACGGATGATCGACATAGGCATCGCCGCATACGTATACGAAGTCAGGAACATCCCAGCCCCTTTCGCGGCATTCGGATAAGGTAACAGGCAGAAACTGCGTATTCAAAGTGCTCATCGGGTGGTCGCTCCCTTGCTGTTCTCAGCCATATTTTACAAGAGCCGAATGCGAATGTCAAGAACTGCCGAAGCATTGCGTGCTTTTTACATTTTGAGATTGAAGTTTGCCGAGGAATGCGGTATAATAAGAAACGGCAAATGATGAGGATCAATTGATTTGGAGGAACAAGTTGTGCCGCTCAAACCTGTTTTGAAGAAGAATCCACTTTCTGCGCTGACCTGCCATCCGCTGAGCGCCGGTCAGGTGCGGATGAACAATAAGACGCTGAAAACACTGTATGCACAAGTCGCTAACTGTCATGAGCTGCCGATGCTTGAGGGAACATTTCGTCTTTCAGCGCTGTTCGAGAAGGATGCAGCACAGTCAGCCTCTGCAAAGACCATCCGTACAATGATGTCAACACAGCGTGAAGACGGCTCATTCCCATTGACAGTAAGAGAGACGCTTTCACTGCTTCGTGCTGTGTGGGCACTTTATGAATACGAAACGCAGAAAGAAACGCTTTCATGCCTCCTTCGCTGGATGAATTGGGCATCCAAACGCTGGGAGGAAATCATCGCGGATGATACAGTCTGCGCCGACCCGGCAGATTTGATGGAGCTGCTCGAAAATGTGTACCGCGTCACCGGCATCAGCTCATTGCTGAAGCTTTGTACCGTTCTGTCCGAAAGCACCATGAATTGGGGCAGCGTTCTAACAACCGCATCTTTTCAGACGCCTGTCAGCCATCTAACAACAGAGGATGAGCTTGCGGAAGGGCTAAAAAACGAAAATGGCGATTTAGAAGGATACTACACGCGTCTGACCTTAACGAATCATGGGGTTGCGCTGGCAGATGGCGCACGTGCGTCAATGCTGCGCGGCTGGCTAAGCGGCTCGTCAAAGGAAATGAATGCCGCCCAAACAGGCTGGGAACGACTAAGCCGTCATCATGGTGCAATTTGCGGCGGTGTTACAGCTGATCCGTTACTGGCAGGCACCAATCCGAGCCTGACTATCTCAAGCGAGGTACTCGGCGCATGGACAGAGGCATTTGTCAGTGCCGGCATGGGCATCCATGCGGGTTGGGCATGGGAAGCGCTCGAACGCCTGCTGACAAACGCAATGCCTGCCTGCGTGCAGGAAAATCAGTTGCTTTCTGCTCAACGCGTAAATTCGTTTTCTGATACGGCATGTGCCGACAAGCTTCTGCCGCGCTTCTGCCGCGGTTATGCACTGGCAATGCAGTCTGCTGTGACGGCATGGGAAGACGGTTGTGCGGTCAATCTCCTGATGAGCGGTAAATATGCCGTGTGCGGCAACAAGATCGTTCTGTCTATCGAGGAAAACGCTGGCAGACACAACATTGCGCTGCACATGAAGAGTGAGCAAAACGCTGTTCTCCGTATCCGTATTCCATCATGGGCAGCTTCATCGAATCTTCTGCTGAACGGCGAGCATGTCAACTTGAGCAAGCTGATTGACGGTTATGCCGTCCTTGACCGCACCTGGCATGACGGCGATGAAATCAACGTTGAACTGGAAAAGAAGCTCACACGATGCACATCCCATCATCAGGGGACATATCTGCTGTATGGCGCTCAGGTCATGGCTTTGCCGATCGAGGATGAGTGGCGTTATGCGATGTGCAGCGACGGTATTGCAGACGGCGATGTCATCAAGGCATCGCTTGCGCCGATTGCTTGGAAGCAGGATGATGATGCGCCTCACAATCTGCCTGTTCTGCCGCCACTGACGGGCGAGGTGCGCGAATGCGTGCTTGTGCCGTATGCCGAAGCACTTAAGCGGATTGCACTGTTCCCACGGGGGGATCGTGCATGACAAGCATCCGGCTTGCACCCATGGCAGGAATCACAGACTGGCCATTTCGCTTGCTTTGCTTTGAGCAAGGCTGCGATATGGCAACGACCGAGATGGTCAGCGCAATGGGTTATCTGTATGCACCGCGAAACCACCCTGCAACCGTATCGCTGTTGCAAAAGGATGAACATGAAGGCGCGCTGCTCGTGCAGATTTTCGGCAAGGAAGCCGATTTGATGGCTCGCACCGCCGAAGAACTGTCCTCAATGGGCAGGTTTGACGGTATAGACATTAATATGGGCTGTCCGGCGCATAAAGTAGCAGCCTCAGGTGAGGGAAGCGGGCTCATGCGCACGCCGGAAAATGCCGAGAAAATTCTCCGTGCAGTCTGCAAGGCGAGCAAGTTGCCTGTTTCCGTTAAAATGCGCCTTGGCTGGGACAGTGATCACATCAATGTCATTGATATGGCGAAAATGGCTGAGGACTGCGGTGCCTGTGAGATTACCATCCATGGACGAACGCGTCAGCAGCAGTACAGTGGTCAGGCAGATTGGCTCTATGTAGCAGAAGTCAAAAATGCCGTACATGTTCCCGTCATTGGAAACGGCGATATCTTTACCGCAGACGATGCAGTTCATCGAATCGCCGAAACAGGCGTTGACGGTGTGATGATTGGGCGCGGGGCACTCGGCAATCCGTGGCTTTTCGGGCAAATCAAGCAGAAGCTGCGCGGTGAAATGGTTTCCCTACCTCGCATTCAGGACCGCATCAATACAGCACTTCGCCATTATGATATGCTGCTGAATTGGAAGCCGGAGCGAGTCGCCGTCAATGAAATGCGCAAGCATATCGGCTGGTATGTCAGCGGCATGCGTGGTGCTGCGCAGCTTCGCGGACAAATCAATCAGTTGGAAAGTCCAAACGAGGTTAAGGATATGCTGCGTGCATTTGCCGAAGCAAATACGGAATCAGAAACTCTTGCTTGAAAGGATTGTGACTCTTCATGCGTAAGCTGCTTTCGCTGCTGCTGGTGCTCCTGACACTGTTTCCCGCAGCATCGGCTGATTCTCAGCTGCTTCGCTATGCGTCCGATGTGGATTTGGCTGAAACGCCGCTTGCTGTCACGCTTTCGATTCAGCTTACTGAGCATTCACCGTTTGATGAGACGAGAACAACCATGCTGAATCAGGTGCTCTCTCAGCTGGCGCTGTGCATTTACGCTGGGGACGATCAAAGCAGTGTTGCCATCAGGATGGGCAATGAAGATCTGCTTACGCTCTCACAGAAAGGCCGTGAGGCACAGTTTTCCTGCATGCCGGGTATGACCTATACTGCATCAGAAAATAATGTTCTTGCGCTGCTTCTCGGGTCAGATGTATCTGCCGATACTGCCGCTATTGACGGCACGTATGAGCAGTGGCTGAAGGACGGCTGGACGCTCAGCACTTCACTTTTGGAGTCGCTTACGGATTACGGAAAGCGAAAGAGTACGAAAACAACCATTAAAAACATGGGCGTTGCAAGCTCTTGCACTGATTATACCATTCCAAAGTCCAAGACGGATGACTTTAAGGAAATCCTGCTGTCGGTGTGCCCTGAAGGCGATTTGCATAATCTGCTTGCCTCCTTGATCTTCTCCGGCAAGCAGACCATCCGCATTTATCGTGCGCAGGACGAAACACCGCTGCGACTGGAGTACAACGGCGTATGCGGTCTGGAAGGCGATCTGCGCACGGTAAAGTTCGTCTGGCGTACAAAGCGCGAAGAGGACGAAACTCGCGACGAAATCACACTAACTTCGCCTGCTAATAGCGGCTCAAACAAAAATACGCTGAGCTTCACGCGCGTCATGACTTTTTCGAACAAGACGATTACGGCTAAAGGCGAATATTCCTACAAGGTGACTGCTGACAAACAGACAAGGCAGTCCGATGCAACCTTCGATCTGACCAATAGAATCAGCGGCGAAAGCGAATCCATCAGCGGTAGCGTTGTCCTCAAAACAAAGGCTGCCGGCAGTGACACCACCATCACAGAAACATTCACGCCGGATCTTGCCTTCAGCACGGCTTCTGAAACGCTTACAGGCTCCGGAACGCTGCGCTATCAGCGGAAAGGCGAGGCAGGCGTAACCGAGGACTGCACCATCGCTATGACTGTCGGTGCCGCTGATCAATTTCCATGGGAATCGAACACCACAGCAACTGATCTGAGTGCGCTCAGCGAAGATGCACTGCAATCGCTTCAGGCGCAGGTGTCCGGTGCAGTCGCAACGGCAATTGTCCGTCCGCTGATTCAGGTGCTCAGTGCCGAAGATGCCGCATTCTTCTTCTACGAAATGGCAGAAGAAGATGTGCGGGAAATTCAGCAGGAGGCTGGCAAAGAGGTCATCGTAGAATAACCATTGGCTGATCCATCATATGAGGAGGAATAACCCATGTCAAAACGAATCCTGTCGGCCGTCCTGACGCTGGTGATGACGTTACTCATGCTGGGCAGTGCTTTCGCTGCCACAGAGGATGACTACACGCTACCTGAAGTGATGTATCAGCAATTTTCTGTGCAGGATTATCCGATTCGTGGCTCTATGGCGCTCACAGCCTCTGGCACAGCCTCATGGCTTGATTTGTTCCTGCCTGTCACGGCATCAACGCTTCATCTGCGTCTGCTGAATCTGGAGGAAAGTGATGACTTCCAGTATCAGATTTATGCCGAGGATGATGATGGCAATCAACAGGGACTGACGCAGCTATACCGTGTGGGAGATTCGCTGTATCTCCGTTCCGCTCTTGTGCCGGATACCATCCTGACGGTTTCGCTCAACGATAGCGCGCTTCAGACGATTCTTGGCACTTCCGCCGGCGGGAACCCGTCATTCTATTCCGTCCTCCTTGGCATTGCAAATCAGCCAAGCCTGGTGTTGGAAAACACATGGGCACCTCTGCTTGATGCATATCTCAACAGTATTGAGCTTTGGCTTGCCGATTACGCATCAGATCCGACAACCGTGACGGAAAGCGATGAGATGCTCCTTCAGATTACCTACGTCATCCCTGCTGACGACGTCAAAGCGCTGGCAAAGCAACTGTGGCATACATTCCTCTATGATCAGGAATTGCTGGCGCTCATTCGACCACTGATGACAGAAGCGCAGCAGGAGACATACCTGAACACATCAATGCTCTACTTCTATGACGCGTGCATCGATGCGCTGCCGCTGACGGGTGAGTTGCGTCTGTCCAGAACGCTCTCTACGCATGGCGACACGTTGTCTGTGGCTGTTGCTCTACCACTTCCACAGAATCCGTGGAGCTACACGAACCTGACATTCAAGCAGGAAGAGCAGACAACAACGCTGATGCTCATGAACGAGAAGCAGACGCTCACGCTGAGCATTCAGAAGAGTGAAGATGCCGAGCAGCCCTATTCGGGCTATGTGTCGCGCATGCCTGCCGCAGATGTGCAGGACATTAAGCCACTACGTGCTGCGTTTGCCTTCTCGTACACACATTCCGAAACATCAGACTCCAGCAAGCGCTACGATAATTCCGAATGGCAGTTGTTGCTCACACCGGACATTCCCGATGGCGAAGAGGATCAATACGAAACGTTTGAGCCGATTACGGCTGAACTGACACTCCAGTACAACCGCGAAAAGAGGGAAGCTGCCCCTGTCCGTCTGAACATCACTGTCGGTCTTCACATGGCAGAGGCGGATCTGACGCTCCGCATGGCGCTGAGAACAACAGGTCGCTGGAATGCGCTTGATCTGCCGACCGATAGTGCACAGAATGTTACGAGCATGGACAGCCCACAGCTTCTCAGCATCCTGTCAACAGCGATGAACAGCTTGACGGAAAGCTTCGGTTCGCAGCCCATTTCTTTCGCCACACCGGCTGATTTAGTGGAAGATGAAGATGCTCCCATGTCAACCGATTCGGAAACCACTGATGATCTGCCGCTTCCTGAGGCGGTATATACGCCGGTTCCTCCGCAGGAATAAAATCAAGGCAAAACAAAGCTCCCGCTCTGAAGCAATTCAGAACGGGAGTCTTCTTATGGATAAATCGTTCTGCCATGAATATCGTCAATGCCGGACAACCGATGAAAGTACGTATTAATGACATCACGCCACTCGCGGGCATTCTGCTTTTGAAGCTTGATACGCTCCAGCACAATTGCACGATCCTCCTCCGGCAATGTCAGTGACCGCAGTGCTTCGCTTGTGCGTTCCACCCAGTCATATCCCTCGAAGTGATCATCATAAATGCGCTGAATCAGCGTCCGTCCGTCACGCATCCGATAAGTGTACGGCAAACGATGAAAGAACAACAGCAGTTCATCCGGGCAGGTTTTCAGCGATGAATATCGATCGCGCAGCAATGGTGGATATTGCAAAGCATAGCCTGTCCCTACGGATGTGCGGTCAATACCAATAGCATCACGGTCTGCCTTGTGATACGTCCCCCATGACTGATATTCATATCCGTCCGGACTTGGACCGTAGTGTACATTCGGCGTAACCATCCAGCCGATACCGAGCGGCGCCGTATACTGCTCATACGCATGACGGCTGCCGAGTAAAATGTCTGTTAGCATGCATTCATCTTTAAGCGAAAGGCAGTAGGTGAGGCGAATCCACTGACGAATGATGTCATCCGGACGGCAGCAAAGCGGATTCCACGCAAGTACGCCGTACGCAAACAGATTCAACGCCGCAAACGGGTGGCCTGTCATGATTGCATCATTGCCGAGATTCGAAACAGCAGCCATTGCCATGATGCACTTCAGTGGCAAATCAGTCATGGTCTCCTGCCACATGATTGGCATAGCATACAAGTCAATTTGCTGACCCGTGTATTCCTGCGCGAGCTGCCATTCCAGGGCAAGCTGCGTATGCGGCATCGCCAGGAGCGTCGGCGAAATCGGCTCACGCACCTGAAAATCGAACGGTCCGTTCTTTACCTGCAGGATCACGTTATCATCAAATTGACCATCGAGATGCACATAGTTATCATAAGCAGCCTTCGGACGATCAGTCGAATTGTCGCGCCAATCCTGCTGACAATTGTAGACAAAGCAACGCCAGACAAGTACGCCACCGAATGGTTTGATTGCTCGAGCGAGCATGTTCGCGCCTTCCGCATGATTCCTACCATAGGTAAACGGTCCAGGACGATGCTCGCTGTCTGCCTTGACGAGAAAGCCAGCAATATCCGGGATGCTGCTGTACACTATCGCGGCTTGCTGCTGCCACCATGCCTGCACACGCTCATCCAGTGGGTCAGATGTCGGGATTCCATGGCGCATAGGCTGTGAATAGTCAACAGAAACCATCAAGCGGATGCCGAAAGGCCGGAAGATCGCCGCAAGAGCCGCCAAATCCGGCAAAAACGACTCAATCAGTTCCTGCGCAGGCTCGCGAACATTGACATTGTTGATACACAATACATTCAGCCCGACTGATGCCATCATCCTTGCAAGCTGACGAAGACGTGCTGGATTATAGGACAGCCGTCCTCCATCAAAAAACAAGCTTCTACCGGAATAACCTCGCTCCACGCTGCCATCCATATCATCCCAGCAATTGATCATGCGCAGTGCATATTGCGGCGATGCAGTGAATCTTTCCGGAATGTCTGTACCACTTGCCAGCCTCATCAGCAGGTGATACGCACCGTATAGTACGCCGGTTTCACCGCCTGTCAGAACGATGCTGGTGTCGTTGCATGAGAGGACATAGCCGTCATGCAGCGACTCATCCTGCTTCAACGTAACTTGCCAATCGGGGGCAAGCCGCAGCAGGGCATGCTCCAGTTCAAAACGTGCCGTCTCAATCGGCTGTGTCAAGCCTTCAGGAACATCATCCGTCAGAAATGGAAGCCACGAACGCCATAAATCCTTCATCGCAGAAGCACTCCTCAAAAGAAAATCGAAAAAAGTATAGCACGTCACGGCAGAAAGCACAACACAAATTCCTGAAGCACATCGAAAAATTAAGCGGACAACAGGAAAAACATAACTGACCGTCGAATAGAGGATGTGCATTTCTTTTCAGGAAAGGATGAAACAAACTTGGCTTTTACGGTTCACGCAGTGATGCCGGGCGTGTGGCATATTGTGGATTGCCTTGGCGTGTGCATGACGCTGCTGGAAGGGGAGAACGCCGCTCTGCTGCTCGATACAGGCTATGGTATCGAGAATGTTGCGGAATTTATGCAACACATGACCGACAAGCCGCTGACAGTCTTTCTCACGCACAACCATTACGATCATGTGCTGGGCGCACGCTGGTTTCCGGAAACATACATGCTGCCGGAGGATTTGCCGGATTGGTCTTTCTTCACGGATACTGCAACACGCAAACGTATTGTGACGCAAGCAGTCGGACAGAATATCGCAGTAGATGAAGCTGTATTCCTATCAGGAAGCATTCAACCGCCGAAGCCGATGACACCCTGCACCATCGATTTGGGTGGTATAACGGCTGAAATTATTGCTGTTCCCGGTCACACACCTGGTTCTGCAGTGGTGTATATACCCGAGCGAAAGCTGTTGCTTTCCGGCGATAACTGGAACCCAACCACGTGGTTGTTCTTTCCGCAGGCGCTCGGGCTTCGAGAATTTCGGAACAACATGCGTGAGGTGCAACTGCTACCGTTCGAAAAGGTGCTTTGTCCGCATCGTGATGTCCTCTATGACCGCTGGATGTTCGATGATTTTTTCAATGCTCTAACAGATGGGAACCTGCGTGCTGCTGAGCCAGTGAACATTCCACCATATGAGAAAATCGACACATGTCAGGCATATCTGCCGCATGATCAGGTTTTTGTTTTTGACTGGACTAAATCAGGCTTATAAGTCGCATCGGAAGAGGAGTAGCTTTCATGAACATGCATGAAATTCATTTATCCGCAAACAGTGCCGCTTCATTCAGCAATCACACATCCTTCTGCATTGGTACAGGGCGCATGGGGCTGGCGCTGCAGAAGGAATATCACGACCAGCTTGCTATGGCGCAGGCGGAATGCAGCTTCCAGCACATCCGCGGACACGGACTTTTTAGCGATGATATGGCAATTTACCAACCGTATCAGGATCGAGACGGCAACTGGCATGAATCGTATAACTTCACTTACCTCGACCGCGTCATGGATGACTATCGTTCGCTTGGACTGAAACCCTTTCTGGAACTGGGTTTCATGCCGCAGAAGATGGCGAGCGGCACACAAACCATTTTCTATTGGAGAGGCAATGTAACACCGCCGCAGGATGATGAAAAATGGGCTAATCTGGTGAAGGCGACCCTTCTGCATCTGTCAGATCGCTACGGCAGAGAGGAAGTTTCCTCATGGCCATGCGAAATCTGGAACGAGCCAAACCTTGATTGCTTCTGGGAAAACGCAGACGAGGAAAAGTACCATCATCTATACGCCGTCACCGCACGCGCTGTAAAGTCAGTACTGCCGGAAATGCGTGTTGGCGGACCTGCCATCTGTGGCGGTACGACATCGCTGGATTGGGTACGCAACTTCCTGCAGTTCTGCCTCGACGAACATCTGCCCGTTGATTTCGTGACGCGTCATGCCTACATGGGCGAAACGCCGGAGCATCAGGGGCGTTATCTGTATCATACCATGCGCTCAGTGAATTCACTGATTAAGGAAATGCAGCAAACACGCGAAATCATCGACAGTTTTCCGGAGTACAGTGGAATCGAAATGCACATCACGGAATTCAACACCTCATATAACCCATTCTGCCCGATTCACGATACGAATCTGAACGCAGCATATATGGCCGGCGTGCTGGCAAGGATGGGTGATGTTGCCGCATCCTATTCCTACTGGACATTCGGCGATGTGTTTGAGGAGCAGGGAGTTCCGCCGATGCCCTTCCACGGCGGCTTCGGTCTGATTGCGAACGGGTTGATTGCAAAACCGACGCTATGGGTATTTGCATTTTTCTCCAAACTGAACGGCACACCTGTTTACCGAGATGAACACGCAGTTATTATCCGCAATACAGATAGCAGCTATGAAGGCATCCTTTGGAACCTATGCCACGAAACGCGTGAGCAGCTTCCCATCACTATCACGCTTCCTTCCGATAGCAAACAGGTCCTTGTTACCGAAACGGTTGATGAGGTGACCTGCAATCCGCTCAAGGCGTGGCACGACATGGGCGAACCGCGCAGCTTGACGCAGCAGCAGCTGAGCACGTTGCGAAAAATGGATCATCCTGATGTCAACTTGAGCACCGCCGTGGCAGATCACGGCACTATAAAACTTGAATTCCTGCTGCGTGAAAATGCAGTCGTCCGTTTCACGCTCACAAGGCAAGTACATGAAGGCGATTACGGCTATCAATATGATTGGTATGTAAAATAAAACCAGCAACAAAAACAGGGCGCATCAAACAAAAATGAAATGCTTCCTCCGGAGTAGATACTCGAAACAATAAAAAGTTTCGAAACCACATCGGAGGGAGCATATCAAAACAGATGCGTCCTGCTTTTTATTTGTCTTCTCAGATGACCACGAGCGGCTTAATCAGGTCACGCGGCTTGTCCTTCATCAGCATCAGTGCGGGTTCAACACTCTCAAGTCCGCTGAAACGATGTGTAATCAGTTTTTCCGGACGGATGCGGTTCGCCATCACCAGACGTGCCAAACGCTCCGAACGGAGACGACCACCGGGCATCAGACCGCCGCGAAGCTGCTTGTGTCCCATGCCACAGCCCCAGTCGAGGCGCGGAATGCCAACCGTGTCCCCTTCGCCGAGGTAGTTGACGTTGCCGATGATTCCGCCGGGCTTCACGATCTTCATTGCCTGCGCGAACGTGTCATTATCGCCGCCGGCAACGACAACCTTATCAACGCCCTTGCCATGCGTTTTGTCCATAATCTGCTCGACAATATCCGCCTTATGATAGTCAATGATGTCCGTTGCACCAAATTCACGTGCGAGGTCGCAGCAGTTCTTGCGCGAGCCAACTGCATAAATTTCCGCAGCGCCACGGATTGCACAGGCAGCTACTGCCATCAGCCCGACAGGACCAATACCGATAACGGCGACATTTTCGCCGAACTGAACATCCGCAAGCTCCGCTCCATGAAAACCGGTTGGCACCATGTCAGAAATCATTGCTGCAGCGGCGACGTCCATTCCATCAGGGAGTAGCGCCAGATTACCGTCCGCATCGTTCACATGGAAATACTCGGAAAAGACGCCGTCCTTAAAATTGGAAAACTTCCAGCCAGCCAGCATTCCGCCGGAATGCATCGGATAACCGCCCTGCGCCTCAAGAGAATTCCAGTCAGGCGTGATGGCAGACACAAGCACCTTGTCACCGACCTTGAAATCATGAACCTCGTTGCCGACCTCAACAACCTCACCGACAGCCTCGTGACCAAGAATCATGTTCTTGCGATCACCGAGCGCACCAGCCCAGACCGTGTGAATATCAGACGTGCAGGGAGCGAGTGCAAGCGGCTTGCAGATTGCGTCCATCGGTCCGCACTTCGGGATGTCTTTTTCAATCCAACCAGTCGAACCGATTGACAGCATTGCGAAACCCTTCATATTTGACCTCCTTGTCATGTCTCGAGCGTCACTTCCTGACGCATCTTTGAATTTGTTTGTTATTAATTTATCATAATTTTGAAGCATTGTCAATAGTTTATCAAAATTAATTTGTAAATAAATTATAAAAAACAATATTAAAACATCGAAAAATATCAAAAAACGCGACCGATCGTCTGACCGCCGCGCTTTCAGGATAGGGGAGTATTATTCTATTAGTTTGTCAGGAACTTCAGGCAGCGTTCCCGATAGTCCTGTGCCTCATCGTATACGCCGTGACCATATTCCTCGCCATACAGGTAGTATTCGCACTGAAGTGCATCTGCAATCTGCTTCGAGCCTTCTGCCGTTGTGACATGATCACCTTCCGCACCAAGCACCAGCACTGGGCACTTGATTGCTGACAGCTCATCATAACAATCGAATCCGGCGCAAGCTTTTGCCTGAATGATGAACCGCTCATATTCCTCGTCCGTGATGCAACGATTTGAGGAAACGAGAACATCATGATACGCCGCAAGAGTCGCCTCAGAATAGACATTGTCTGCGAAATTCTCCAGCAATGCCGGTTCGTCCTTCTTTTCCGCAAGCAAAATCCACCGCTCAATCACCTGCTGAAATGTATCATTCTGCTTGGCAAGCGTTGAACCCAGGATCAGCTTGTTAATCATGTCCGGATGATTGATGGCAATTTCCATCGCAATCATGCCGCCCTGCGATGCACCGAAGATATCGGCGCTTTCGATGCCGAGTTCCTTCATCGCCGCTGCCGTTTCTTCCGCAATGTCCTTGTTTGTCATGCCTTCACTGAGTTTCTTGGGACGTTCGAACACATATACGGTATAATCCGCTGTGAAGTCTTGATACGCCGCAGCAATTGCTTCTGCTGAGTTCATTACGCTATGAATCGACAAGCCAGGTATAATCACGAACGTCTTGCTGCCGTTGCCGAATACCGTATAATCCATTTCATTTTCTCCCACGGAAATAGTTTCAACGCACGCAACATCTGCATCCTCTGCATACGCATTCAGCACACCGAACGCCAGCGCGCAGATCATCATCAATATCAAATACTTTTTCATCACCATATCCTCCTCAAAAAGCAATCGGGCATAACCACCTGTCGCAAATTATACCACGTTTTGCTTTTTCCTACAAGCAGAAAACCTGCCAGAAGCAAGCGCTCCTGACAGGTTTCCGCATCAGTAAGATGATTACTCTGCCTTAACGACCGCATCAAGCGTGCAGCCCTTGTCGAATTCAATCGTTCCCTTGTAATTCTTGATGGTGCCGCTGACAGTAATGGTGTCGCCCACAGCAAGCGTCTGCGCACCGTCGCCGGACAGACGATAGCACTGCACCGCATAGTCCGTCAGGCCACCAGGGACGATGGTAACCGTGATGTTCTGATACTCTTCGCTCCAAGCCGTGTCAATGCTGCTGATGACACCTGTCATGGTGGATGACTCGGTCATCGCAAGACCGGTCTCCAGCGTGTAGGCATTGATTGCCAGACGAACACTCGCAACATCATCCGCAGGAACAATCACACAACCCTTGTCAAATTCGATGGTGCCCTTGTAATTCTTGATGGTGCCGTACACGCCGATTTCGCTACCGACATCAAGCGTCTGTGCGCCTTCGCCGGACAGGCGATAGCACTGAATTGGCTGATCCGTCAGACCGTCGCAAACGATGGTAACCGTGATGTTCTGATACTCATCGCTCCATGCCGTGTCGATGGAGGTTACTTCGCCGCAGAGCGCAGTTGGTGCCGTCATGGAAACGCCAGCTTCCAATGCATAGGCAGCGTCAACAATGCTCTTCTGGCTAACGATTTCGCCATATCCGACCAGTTTGCAGCCCTTATCAAACTCGATGGTGCCGTTGTAATTCTTCAGTGTGCCTTCAACCGTGATAGCATCGCCGATTGCAAGGTTTTCCGCACCATCGCCGGAAAGACGGTAGCACTGAATTGGCTGATCTGCCAGCTCACCAACCTGAATCGTTACGGTGATGTTCTTGTACTCATCACTCCATGTGGTGTTGATCTGGGTGACCGTGCCGTACAGGCGCTGCGTCTCCTCCATGGAGACGCCAGCTTCCAGCGTATACGCTGCAGCAACAATCTCCTCATAACTCATGCCCTCGAGGATCATTGCGGCAGGCACCTTGTGTGCAAAGGAAACGCTGACTGTCTCGCCGTCAGCATTCGACAGCGTTGCCGTCAGGGTGTAGGTGACTTCCTCCGGATTATTCTCGTCGATATCAATGGTGACCATTTTATTGTCACCGGGCACGATTTTAATGGTGTCGCTATCGGTCGTCCAGGTGATCGGGAATTCCGTGCCGCCGATGTTCACCACACCGACAACCTCGTAGTCAGCCATGGTCGTTTCTGCAGAGGACTTGTACATCATGTACAGGTATGCCTTTGCGGAAGTCAGATCCTCGTCAGTCGTTTCTGCAACTGCCGTGCAGGTGAGGCAGATGACGGCGAGCATGAGCATTGCAAGAAATTTCTTCATGTTTATCTCCCTTTCTGAAGATCGGGTTTGTTTAATCCTGAAGCATAATGGCATCCTGAAGGTAGGTGCAGATGATGACGTTGCCGTCATAATCACGCTCGACAAAGCCGCGCACGTTGATCGTATGGTCAATCAGTGTCAGCATTTCCTCGTTGTAAGGCGTCTCCACCGTGATTTGCTGATCTCCGCAAGAACATGTCAGGTAAATTGCGTTGCCTGTACTTGACGCAGCTGTCACTTTCAGCCCATCAACCGATACGCTCGTATACTGCGCCAGCTCTGCGTAATCATACGTTTTTGCGCCATTCTCCTCGTCAACAATGGTTACCGTATCATTCAGCAGCTTATCAAGCGAAACTGCCGTATAATACGGCAATTGCCCATCGTTAATGAGCTGCAGATTGTTAGGGTCGCTCGGTTTCATCTGCCGGTAGGAAACATCAGACACCTGATACTGATCCGCCGCCTCGTAGTATTGCACCGTTCCGACTACTCGAACCTGATTGCCAGGCGTGAGGATGGACAAGCCCTTGCCGCTGAGCGAATACCCATAGTAAACACTGATGCCGTAGACAAGTTCGCTGTCTGCATCATAAGCTTCCACGTAGGCAGACTGGTTGTAGGTCAAGGTGACAATGCCGCTGAAAGCAACCTTCTTGTTCAAGTACTTCTCCGCATGGCAACGAAGCTCCTTGAGCGTGATTTCAATGGCGTCCCCGTAGTAGTAATCAGGATCGGCTTCGCCGGAATACATGTTCAGCTTGAACTGCCGCGCCTGATCCAGCGCTTTCGAGCAGCTGCTGCCGTACTGCGTATTGAACGTGGAGTAAGCCTTGGCAAGCCCGTTTTGCAGTAGCTCGAGGTTCAGATTGCGGTATTCTTCGCCCTCTGCCGGCTGATACCAGACCCAGAAGAGGCACCTTTCACCTGTTGAGTCGATTTCCATCGCATTGGAATCCGACTCAAGGATGATTGATACGGCGCTTTCGAGCTTCTCTCGCGTAAAATTGGAAGCCTTGACGCCGTATTCCTCGATTTTTCCGGTTGATTCAGGCGTGTTAAGCGCAAGAAAACGCACCCTTACATAGCCGCTTTCAGAAATGCTCGTCGGGACATAGAAGTGCGCCGTATCGCCGTCGACAAAGGATTTGACTGTCGCGGTCGTCTTGAGCGTAGCTGAATTCATGTTAAGGTGAAGCTGAGACACATAGTCAACGAATTCTGCAGACGCCTCTGCGCTGCCTTCAACCGTCATCGTAAAGATGAGCAACAGCAGGATCAGCAGGAGAGTCACAATGCGTTTGATGTTCATGCGTTTACATTACAGCCCAAAGCCGGCGATGGCCTGCTCGCACTTGGTGATGGCGTCATCGAAGCGGGTCTGAATCATCTCTTCGAGCTTCGTGACGTTCTCTTCCTTCGTCAGGTCAAGCGTCGCGGCATCGGTCATGCAGCCAGCCAGCAATTCGCCAACGCGGCTGCGTGCATCAGAGGAACCGGGGAAGGCGGGGGAGGTGTAGTATGCATCGACCTGCTCAAGGCAGACCTTCGCGGCCAATGCAGCCACATTGTCTCCGCCGTCCGCATTCGCCACGAAATCAGCATAGACCTCATTCTCAGAAACGGACTTGATGACGGGCACATAGCCGGAAGCCATGGAGAATTCAGCCTGGAATTCAACCGTAGTCGTCAGATACTTGACAAACAACCAGGATGCAGCAACCTCCTGCGCATTGGATTTCTTGAAGATACACAGACTCGGTCCCTGTGAAATAACCTTAGGGCTCGACGGATCAGCCTGCGGGATGGTTGTGATGCCTACCTCGAAGGGATAGGTGCCGTCCGCGTTCTTTGTAGGCCGCTGATGCGTTGCGCCGGCGGAGGAGCCAATGGACATATAGCTCTTGATGCCGGAATCGGAGACGAACAGTCCGGACGTGTAGCTGCCGTAAATCGTTTGCGTTGTCACGTAGCCCTGATTGTACCACTCAGCGATGCGCTTCACAAACGCACGGTTTTCTGCCGTGTTGAACAGGAAGTGCTCACCGTTTGCGCTGGTGTAGGGCGTCTTGAGCTGCTCAGTCATCGTGATAAACCAGTTGTTCTCGGAGTCATAGCCGAGTGGAATGCTGTAGGGATCGATTGCAACAATCTGCTTGCAGATTTCTTCCATCTCATCCCACGTCGTCGGTAACTTCAGGTTGTTCTCGTCGAAGAATGTCTTATTGTAGTAGAGCACTTCGGTGGATTTGCTCATCGGCATGGTGTACATGAGGTCGTCGCCAAACTGCTTGCCTTCATTGTAGTATGCTTCGATGAAGTCATCCTTCTGCGCCTGCGTCAGACCAAACGCTTCCGTCGTGCCGTCCGCGCGGGTGATTTCAGCGGTGCTGTCGATGTAGTCATCGAGCGGCTGAACCGCACGTGCGAGGTTGTACAGCGCAACGTGATCCGGATAGCAGTAGGCAATGTTCGGCTGCGCACCGACGGTGATTTCCTTCGTGATCTGATCGCGCACATCGTCATAGTCGCCGACAGCGGTGTAAGTGATGTGGATATTCGGATACAACTTGTTGAATTCCGCGATGTAGGTATCCAGCACAGCCGTCAGGTTCGTTCCCATTGTGTTGTAGAAGGTGATGTTGACTTCACTGCCGTCGTATGCCTCCACCTTATCTGCCGTTTCAGCAGAGCCAGAGCAGACCGTGCAAGCAAGAAGCATGGTCATTGCCAGGAAAAGAGAGAGAAACTTCCTCATGTGACTACCTTCCTTTCTGATCGTAGGGAGTATATTTGTTAAAGGTGGCCTAATCCACCGGTTAACCCTTGATGCCGCTGCGGCTGACACCAGACATGATGTACTTGCGCAAGAAGATGAACACCAAGAACAACGGGAGCGAAACCATGGCTACAGCAGCCATCTGCACGGGATAATTTGTTTCGCCGCTCGTGCTGTTGAAGGCATTGCGCAAACCATTTGTAATCAGCTTATGTGCATCGTCATTTGCCACCAGACGCGGCCAGACGTAAGAATTCCACGCACCCATCATTTTCAGAATGGTGATGGAAATGAGCGTCGGCAACGACAGGGGCACCATGACCTTCCAAAGGTACTTGAAGTCGCTTGTTCCATCGACCTTCGCCGCCAGATACAGTTCATTAGGAATCTGCAGGAAGTTCTGCCTGAGCAGATAGATGTAGAACACGCTGACAAGGAAAGGTACAATCAGCACAGTAAACGTGTTCTGCCAGTTTAAGAGGAAAATCGTCTGGTAATTCGTAATGGTGAACAGCTCTCCAGGAATCATCATCGTTGCAAGCAATGCGCCGAACAGCACGTTCTTGCCCTTAAACTCCAACCGTGCAAATGCAAAGGCGGTCAAAATGGTGATAACAAGCGACAGCAGTGTCGATACAATGCCAACATACGCCGTATTCAGGAAGAGCTGCCCCAAATTACCAGTCGAGAAGGCTTCGGCGTAGTTGCTGAGCATGAGTATTTTGGGCCAGAATGTCGGCACGGATGAGCGGTATTCTTCCAGTGACTTCATGGACGAGATAATCATCCAGTAGAACGGAAACAGCACAATCGCAGCCATTGCCAGCAGAAATGCGTAGATCAGAATTGTGCTGATGACCTTCATGACCTTCTGCATCACGCTGACGCTTTGCATGTTCTTTGCATGCATGACGTTCAATTGTTTTTCGGACATACTGCACCTCTCAATAATGGACGCGCTTCTTGCTGACCTGCATGTTGATCATCGTTACCACGAAGATGATCGCAAATAGAATCAGTGCTGCAGCGCTCGCCACACCGTAATTCGACTTCGGCAGTGCATCATAGATCATTCCGACAATGGTGTTCATTCTGCCCGCATCACCCGCAGGTCCCATCGTTTCGCCGAATATGCCGACAATGCTTGTGTATTCCTTGAAACCGCCGATAAAACCGGTAATAACGACATAGGCAATCATCGGAGAGAGGAGCGGCACGGTAATCTTTGTGAATACGCGCCACCGTGGCGTTGAATCAATCTTTGCGGCATCATAGTACTGCTTATTGATGCTCTGCAATCCACCAAGCAGAACCAGAATTTTGAACGGCAGAGCGTTCCAGACGATGTACACGATCATGACAAACAGATTCGCCCCATACTCCGAACCCTGATTGATCCAGTTGACGTAATGTCCGCCGAAAAATTCGATGATATTGTTGACAATGCCCTTCGTCTGAATCAGTCGCTCCATATGCGGCATGCCGATAATGTTGAACATTGCCGCAAAAACCATACCAATGGCAATAGAATTCGTGACGTACGGCAGGAAGAATATCGTCTGCAGAACATTACGCAGCGGCTTAATGGAATTAAGTGCAACCGCAATCAGCAAAGCCAAAATTGTGGAAATCGGCACAGTGAAGATGCACAGGAGCAGCGTGTTCTTCAGTGCAGTCAGGAAGCCGCTGTCACCGATAACCGTCTGAAAATTCTTGATGCCGATGGCAAACGTAGCGCCGCCGACCTCGCTCAGGCTGTTGTAATCATTGAGAAAAGCAAGGCGCACAGTATTGATAATCGGCCAGACCGTAAAGACAAGCAGCAGGGCAATTGCCGGTGCGAGGTATAGCCATGCCTTCCATTGATGTTTGCTTTCCACCATATCATTTCACCTCGAATGGAATGCGCGTGCCGTTATCGTCCTTGGTGAATAAGAACAATTTATTCGGCTTGATCTGATAGCGAACAACATCCTCGCCGATCTGCATACGCTGCTCCGCATCGATAATCGACCGAACCGTTGGCTTCTGGGATGCCTCATGCGTTGCAACGACTGAAACATCGCGTCCCATGACCTCGACATTCTGCGGCTTGAGGGAGAAGGTGCCGTGCTCCATATCCAGAATAAAGCCTTCCGGACGGATGCCGGCAAACACCTCCTGATCCTTGACACCGGGCACCGGCATCACGTTTTCCCCGCCGATGAAAAGCTGCTCATCCTTGACGCTGCCTGCAAAGATGTTAATCGGCGGTGTACCGAGGAAGTTTGCGACAAACAGATTCTCAGGATTATCGTAGACCTCCTGCGGCTTACCAATCTGCTGCACAATGCCGGACTTCATGACGACTATCATATCGGAAATAGACATTGCTTCTTCCTGATCGTGCGTGACAAAAACGGTCGTGATTTTCGTTTCCTTCTGAATGCGGCGTATTTCCTCACGTGTTTGCAGACGAAGACGAGCATCGAGGTTCGACAGCGGTTCATCAAGCAGCAGCACTCGCGGCATTTTCACCAGTGCACGCGCAATAGCAACACGCTGCTGCTGACCGCCGGAAAGCTCACTCGGCTTGCGATCGAGCAGATTCTCAATCTGCACGAGCTTCGCCGCCTCCTGCGCACGTGCCAACATAGCATCCTTGTTCAGCTTATCCTTTCCGCGCAGATTCTGCAAGGGAAAAAGAATGTTCTGTTTCACGGTCAGATGCGGATAGAGTGCATAGTTCTGGAACACAAGTCCGATGCCTCTGTTTTCCGTGGACAGCTCCGTCACATCGTCATCACCAAAGAAAATCTTGCCGCTGCTTGGTTTCTGAAGACCGCTGATCATATACAGCGTTGTGCTCTTGCCGCAGCCCGAAGGACCGAGCAGACCAATCAACTGCCCATCTGGAATGGTGAAGTTGAAGTTATTGACTGCAACGACCTCTTCGCCGGACTTCTTATTGCGGCTCGGGAAGATTTTCGTCAGATTCTGCAAAACGATTTTCATAGAATCCCCTTTCTATTCCGTGCATTTCTCTGCGCGTAGTTAATGAATCTGATTGGCGGTTGATTCTGCCTGACACTTGGCGATGTAGGCAGCCCTGTCCTCGGCATTTCGGAAAATCTGCTGACTGCCCATATCAACCGCAATAGTATCCGCCAGCAAATCGTGAATCAGCGAATGTTTCCTCGTTGCGAGGAAAAGAATCGTCTGGGACAGCAGAAGCACGATGACAATGACGCAAACCACAAGGTTCAGGTTGCCGAAGAACACCATCATGACTGCCATCACCGGAATCATCGTTTCCACTGCGTACTTGCCGAGTACCGTTCTGACAAACAGCATGACAGGTGAAATTTGTACGCTGTCCGAGCGCATCAGGGCTACGCCGAATATCTTTTTGCCCAGTGTCTGTCCGTTTTTCAGCAGCAGAGGGATCAAAAATTCCAGTAGCAGATAGGCAATCAGAATGCCAAAGCTGACGATGAGCAGCGAAAGCTGAATGACCATCTCATACGCATGTAAGGCATCCTCATCAGCAGCAAGCTGCTGATTGACCTGCTCTGCAAGTTGCTGTTCCTCCTCGGTGAGGTCGCTGTAATTCTGCGAGATGACAGATACATCCAGACCGTTTTCATTGGCAATAGCTTGATACCGCGTCATGAGTGTATCATAATAGCGGTCGTAATTCAGCAGATACGATAAGCCCCAGCCACACAAAACGCAGGCAACTGCCAATAGAATCACATCGAAAAGAAAGGCTGAGATGCGTTTCCATACATTTGCCTGCTGAAGATCACACGCCATTGAGGTTCATCCTCCTGCTAATGATCATGTCATATTTTTACCAAATACTATTATACCGAAAATTTTCCGAAACGCTATAGAAAAACCAAAATCTTTTTGATTTTCGTCAGAATCTCTACTTTTCGGTCGGTAAATTATATGCTTTGATGCTTCGTTCAAATCTTTCACTTCAACCGTTGACATTTCCGCGAAATGGGCGTAAGATAGCACATAGGTATGCTCAGCAGCTATTTTTCAGCATGCCCGAAAGGAGCGCTTAACCGATATGGACAGTGACCCGTATAGTAACAATTTCTTGCACGGCAGCGCTCCTCTCGCATAATAACGGCTGAAGCTGCGCTGTCTTTTCCATGCAGGTAATGAAAGGACGCAGCAGCATGAGAAGAATTTTCAAGACAATCGAAGATCATCTTTCTGAATGCACAACGCTCGAAAAGGGCGTTTGGGTACATCTGCAGAACCCGACAAAGGAAGAACTGGATGGGCTGACGACTCGTTTCGACCTCGACCCAACCTTCCTGCCGGCAGCGCTGGACGAAGAGGAATCCGCGCGCATCGACTATGACCCCGACAAGCAGCAGACGCTCCTTATTGTCGATATTCCGTATGTCGATACAGAAGGCACCGGCTATGTTTACAGCACCATTCCACTCGGCATCGTCCTGTGCGATGAGGTCATCATCACCGTGTGCACACGTGACACGCCCATTATCAACGACTTCACAGAGGAGCGCATCCGCAACTTCTGGACCTTCAAGCGTACGCGCTTCATCCTACAGATTCTTCAGCGCAATGCCGGTCGATTCCTGTCCTATCTGAAACAGATTGACAAGACAAGCCAACACATTCAGGAAAAGCTGGAGCATTCCAGCCGGAATCAGGAGCTTCTGCAGATGATGAAGCTTGAGAAGTCGCTGGTTTATTTCAACACTTCGCTCAAGGGCAATGCACTGGTCATGGAGCGTTTGATGCGTCAGGATATTCTGAAGCGCTATCCGGAAGACACAGATTTACTGGAGGATGTCATCATCGAAAACAAGCAGGCTATGGAAATGTGCTCGATATACCGCGACATTATGAGTAACACGACCGACGCCTTCGCCTCCATCATCAACAACAACCTGAATATTACCATGAAGGTGCTGACTGCGCTCACTGTCCTCTTCGCTGTACCAACGCTGATTATGACCATCTGGGGAATCAACGTCCCTGTGCCATTTGAAAAGCAGGTTTGGGGATTCGCTGCCGTCTGCGGTATTGCGATCATTCTGACGCTGGTAGCATACATCGTAATGCACAAAAAAAACATGCTGTAAAGCAGAAAATATTCCTGCCTTCTGCATCGGTTAAAAAACAATTTAATCATATGTAATCCTCCTTTTGAGTTTTGTCAATCGGAGGATTCTTTTTATGCGTAATTTTACTAAAACTCGACATTCTTTTTTCTTGCAATACTTTTGTCAAAGTGTTATAATGACCGATGTTCCCGAAGAAAACAGCGAAAGCGAGGTATTCTATGAAGCTGGAGAAGAAGAACAGCCAGACACGAATCATCGTCATCATGATCGTGCTCCTGGCAGCCTTGCTCGCAGCCATCTTTCTGACAGATTCCGGCGGGACAAAATCGGAGACGATTCAGGAAGTTATGAAAGATGCAGTGCTGCATGAAGACAACCAAATGGCATTTCTGGGGATGACCGTAAACCCATCCGTCATTTCGGACTGGGTAGTCACCGGATTGCTGTTTGTCTGTGCAGTGCTTCTGCGGGTATTCGTCATTCCTCATTTCAAAATCATCCCCGGGAAGTTTCAAACCTTGCTGGAGGCATTGGTTTCTTACTTTCAGAATCTGGCGAAGTCGTACAGTCCGCATCGGAATGCTTTTCTGAGCGTGTACCTCTTCTCCGTGGGCGTGTATATCTCAGTCGGTACGCTTTTTGAGCTGCTCGGCATCCAGTGGATGACCACGAAGGGGTTGTCCATGTCGTTGCCTGCGCCGATTTCTGATATCAACGCGGCCATTGCAACGGGTGTCATGTCCTATTGCGTGATTCTATCGGGCGGCATTGCCAGCAACGGTCTGCGCGGCGTCGGTTCGACACTCAAGGAGTTCTCTCTCCCCATTTCCATGAGTTTCCGTCTTTTCGGCGCTCTGCTGGGCGGTCTGCTCGTTTCCGAGCTTGTCTATTACTCGCTGTCCCTGAGCTTCGTGCTGCCAGTCGCGGTGGGCGTCCTGTTCACCCTGCTGCACGCGCTCATCCAGACCTACGTTCTGACCATGCTGACTGCAAACTACTACGGTGAAGTCAGCGAGCCCGCGAAGCCCAAGAAAAAAAAGCAAAAAGTGCCCGCTGTTCAGGCGGCAAACTGATTAGAGATTAAATTTAGGAGGAGATCAATTATGAAGAAGTTTCTGAATATGATGGCTCTGGTTCTGGCGATTGTTTGTGTGGCTGCTATGTTTGCTGTTCCTGCCCTTGCTGAATCCGCCGATGTTGCTGAGGTTGCCGAGGCTGCCTCCACCAGCTCTGATGCTGTAACAACCGCAAAGGCCTTTGCCGCTGCGATTGCGATTGCCGTTGTTGCTGCTGTCGGTGCTATTGCCATGGGTCTTGCCATCTCGAAGTCCGTTGAATCTATTGCCCGTCAGCCGGAAGCAAGCGAAAACATCCGCGGCAGCCTGATGATTGGTCTGGTCTTCATCGAAACCGCTATCATTTATGCCCTGATTGTTGCGATTCTGGTTGTGTTCGTCCTGTAATGATAACGATTCAAAGTTTCGGAAAGGGGACAGATACCCAAAGTGTCTGTTCATTCAGGTGTAGATATGCCGCTGAATATTAATTTCCAGCAGATTTTGCTGCACATGTTCAACCTTGTTGTTTTAGCAGGCGGTTTGTATCTTTTGCTGTACAAGCCGGTTGCTGATTTCATGAAAAAACGTGAAGACTACTTCGCCGATCTGCAGTCAAAGGCGCTAAAGACGCAGCAGGATGCGGATGCCGCGCTGCAGACATATCAAGCGAAGCTCGCAGGCGCTGATGAAGAAATCCGTCAAAAGAGCGATGCTGCCGCTCAGGAAACCGATGCAGCATGCCGCAAGCAGCTCGAACGTGTACGTAGCGAGGCAAATAAGCTGATGATGGATGCACAGGCTTCTGCTGCTGTCGAGCGCAAGGCAATGATCGAAAGTGCGCAGAAGGACATCGCGCAGATGGTCGTAAGCGCTACGGACAAACTGCTCAATCAGCAGGATGCTTCGCATGATCAGGCGCTGTATGACAGCTTTCTGAAGGCTGCGCAGGAGGACGAACGTCATGAGTGAAACAAAGCAGAGCCGCTTGACGGCTATGCTGCTTTGCGTGACGCCGCCGAATCCGGAGCAGGAGCAGGCAATTCTCGCCTTTCTCAAAAAGAAGCACGGTGCAGATATTGACCTGCAGGTTCGTCAGGATGCTTCCCTGCAAAGCGGCTTCATCCTGCAGGTAGGCAGCGAGGTGTACGACTGGAGTACTAAGGGTCGTATGGCTCAGTTCCGCCGCGCAATGGAAAAAACTGTCGGAAAGCAGAGTGCTGAGAATATCATTCCGTTGCTGCGCAGCAGCATCGAATCCTTCCATCTGATCGCACAGAGCAGCGAAGTCGGCACGGTGAAGTCCATCAGCGACGGCATTGCTGTTGTCGATGGTCTGACGCATGCCGCATACGGCGAAATTCTCATGTTCGAGAACGGGATCAAGGGCATGGTACAGGATTTACGCCGCAACGAAACAGGTTGTATCCTCTTTGATAATGCCGATGAAATCTATGCGGGCAGCAAGGTTGTCCGCACAGGCAAGACGGCTGGTGTGCCGGTCGGTGATTGCTTCCTCGGTCGCGTTGTCGATGCCCTCGGTCGCCCGATTGACGGCGGTGCGGATATTCAGACGAACGAATATCGCCCGATTGAGCAGCCTGCGCCCGGCATTATCGACCGTCAGAGCGTCGACACACCGCTTGAAACCGGTCTGTTGTCCATTGATGCTATGTTCCCGATTGGCCGCGGTCAGCGTGAACTGATTATCGGTGATCGTCAGACGGGCAAGACTGCGATTGCCCTCGACACGATTCTGAATCAGAAGGGCAAGAACGTCATCTGCGTATATGTTGCCATCGGGCAGAAGGCTTCCAGCGTCGCACAACTCGTTGAGAACCTGCGTCGCCGTGATGCCATGTCTTACTGCATCGTTGTTTCGGCAACGGCAGGTGAGGCTGACACGATGCAGTACATTGCGCCGTATGCCGGCTGCGCCATGGCGGAGTACTTCATGCATCGCGGTCGTGACGTGCTCATCATCTATGATGACTTGTCCAAGCACGCCATCGCATACCGTGCCATGAGCCTGTTGCTTGAACGTGCGCCTGGTCGTGAGGCATATCCAGGTGACGTTTTCTATCTGCATTCGAGGCTTCTCGAACGTTCTGCGCACCTGAGTGACCAGCTCGGCGGCGGCAGCATGACAGCACTGCCGATTGTTGAAACGCAGGCCGGCGATGTTTCCGCCTATATCCCGACAAACATCATCTCCATCACCGATGGTCAAATTTTCCTCGAGAGCGATCTATTCTTTGCCGGTCAGCGTCCGGCTGTCAACGTTGGTCTTTCTGTTTCGCGTGTCGGTGGTGCTGCACAGACAAAGGCTACAAAGAAGGCGACTGGCAGTTTGCGTCTTGACTTGGCGCAGTACCGCGAGATGGAGGTCTTTACGCAATTCTCCAGCGACCTCGATGATGGGACGAAGGAACAGCTCCACTACGGTCAGGGACTGATGCAGATGCTCCGTCAGAAGCAGTATCATCCGCTGAGCATGAGCGAACAGGTCATTGTGCTTGTTTGCGCCATGGGTCACATTCTTGCCAAAGTACCAGTCAAGGCTGTGACAGAGTTCCGTGATGCGCTGCTTGCCTATTTTGCGAAGGAACAGAGCAACATATGCCGGAAAATCGAAGAGGACAAGGTGCTGACGGACGACCTGAAGCAGGATATTCTGCACGCTGCTGAAGAATTCCTGAATGCTGAAGGCAGCCGTTTCAGGAGGGAATAATCCATGCCCAGCGCAAAGGAAATCAAAAGCAGGATTTCCAGCATCAAGGACACACAGAAAATCACCAACGCCATGTACCTGATTTCCTCCACAAAGCTCCGCAAAGCCAAAAATGACTTGAACCGCACGCGTCCATATTTCGAGGCACTCAAGGGCGAAATCAAGCGTATCTTCCGAACAGTACCTGATGTGGACAGCCGGTACTTCTATCCGCCGGCGGGTGCACCGAAGCTTGAAGGCGAATATGCATGTCTGGTGATTACGGCAGATAAAGGCATGGCAGGCGCTTACAATCACAATGTGCTCAAAATTGCACGTGAAATGCTAAACGAACACCCGAACACCAAGCTGTTTGTTGTCGGCGAATACGGTCGCCAGCACTTCATGCAAATGGGCACGCCCATCGAGCAGAGCTTCCTGTATCCTGCACAGAATCCGACGCTGCATCGTGCACGCCAAATCAGTAACATTCTGCTTGAACGCTATGATAACGGTGAATTTCAGAAGCTCTTCATCGTCTACACTGATATGAAAAACAGCATGTCTGCCGAAGCGACAAGCACACGTCTACTGCCGTTCCACCGTGGCGATTTCGCCTCTGTTGCAGCGCCAGGGAGTGTCCATTTCGATTTCATTTCCGGTGTTGAAGCAGTGCTGGACAATGTCATTCGCAGTTACGTAACCGGTTTTGTGTACAGCGCACTGGTCGATAGCTTCTGTGCCGAACAGAATGCACGCATGACCGCCATGTCCTCTGCCGGTGACAACGCTGATAAAATGCTGTCGGCTCTGTCGGTTCAATATAATCGCGTCCGTCAGGCCTCCATTACGCAGGAAATAACGGAAGTATCCTCCGGCGCGAAGGCTCAGAAAAGAAAGAAGGTGCCTACATGCTGAATACTGGAAAAATCGTGCAGGTATCCGGTCCTGTTATTGACTGCGAATTTCAGGAGGGACAGCTTCCGAAGATTCGCGATGCCCTGCGTGTTCAGGTAAATGATGAAGTCCGTACCATGGAAGTGGCACAGCACATCGACACGAAGACGGTTCGTTGCATCATGCTTGCACCGAGCGAAGGTCTTGCGCGCGGTATGACCGTAGAAAATACTGGCCGTGGTATCAGCGTGCCAGTCGGTGCTGTAACGCTTGGGCGCATGTTCAACGTTCTTGGCGATCCCATCGATGGCGGAAAACCCATCGCGGATGACGCAGAGCGTTGGTGCATCCACCGTCAGGCACCTTCCTTTGCCGACCAGAGTCCTGTTGTCAGCATCTTGGAAACCGGCATCAAGGTTATTGACTTGCTGGAACCGTACGCGAAAGGCGGCAAAATTGGTCTGTTCGGCGGCGCAGGCGTCGGCAAAACAGTGCTGATTCAGGAGCTGATCCGCAACGTTGCATCCGAGCATGGCGGATACTCCATCTTCACCGGTGTCGGCGAACGCAGCCGTGAGGGCAATGACCTTTGGATGGAAATGCTTGAAAGCGGCGTTATCTCCAAGACAGCGCTTGTATTCGGGCAGATGAACGAAGCGCCTGGCGTCCGTATGCGTGTTGCTCTGTCCGGTCTGACCATGTCGGAATACTTCCGCGATGTCGAGCATAAGGACGTTCTGCTATTCATCGACAACATCTTCCGTTTTGTGCAGGCAGGCTCTGAGGTCTCGACACTGCTCGGTCGTATGCCTTCCGCTGTTGGCTATCAGCCGACGCTGGCTTCGGAAATGGGTCAACTGCAGGAGCGCATCACCTCCACCCGTCAAGGCTCCGTCACATCTGTTCAGGCCGTTTATGTTCCTGCTGATGACTTGACTGACCCAGCACCTGCGCAGACATTCACGCATCTGGATGCGACAACAGTGCTCAGCCGTAAGATCTCCGAGCAGGGTATTTATCCGGCTGTTGATCCTTTGGCATCCACGTCGCGCATTCTGGAAGCGGACATCGTCGGCCAGGAGCACTACGAAACAGCGCGCGGCGTGCAGGAGATTCTGCAGAAGTACGCCGACCTGCAGGACATCATCGCTATCCTCGGCATCGAGGAGCTCAGCGAGGAGGATCGCCTGACGGTATCCCGTGCACGTAAGGTGCAGCGTTTCCTCTCGCAGCCGTTCCATGTGGCAGAAAAGTTCACGGGTCTCAAGGGCGTGTATGTGCCGCTGAAGGATACCATTCGCAGCTTCAAAGCCATCCTGTCCGGCGAAATGGATCAGTATCCCGAATCTGCCTTCTTCAACGTCGGCACGATTGAGGACGTAAAGGAGAAGGCCGCGAAGGAGCAGGGCGTATGAGCACCTTTCAGTTGAACATCCTTTCTGCATCTGCGGTGTTTTACGAGGGTGAATGCGAATCGCTGATCGTTCCGACACCAGACGGCAAGCTGGGCGTGCTGGCGCATCACAGCAATACGATTGCAGCCATCAGCCCAGGCGAGCTCAGTTACACCATTCCAGGCGAAAAATCGCGGCTTGCCGCCGTCTCCTACGGGCTGGTAAAAATCGAGAATAACCATGTACTCGTCCTTGTCGAAACAGCAGAAAAACCGGAGGACATCGACAAAATCCGCACACAGGAAAAGGCAGATGCGGCGCGCGAGGCCATGCTCCAGAAAATGAGCCGGCGTGAATACATGGAAACACAGGCAGCGCTTGCAAGAGCCCTGAATCGCTTGAAGGTCAAGCATCATTCCGAGAATCTGAACTAACGCAAAGCCGGAGCAGTTTTAAGCTGCTCCGGCGGTTTTTATTTGACATGATAGCGGAAAAGTCTCAAATAGGGGGGATATGTGTTCCGAAAAGGGAGGTCATCAGGCAGTTTCTCTGTATTCGAAATTTTGAAGAGCTGCGCATCCGTCGCCTGTGCTGCCTTCGGAAAAGAGAGTGACAGTTCATCTCGATGCATCTGCAAAATCCACATGTACAGCTCCTCGGACGTCATCCGCGGAATATCAGGCACCTCCCGCCAGACATGCTTTTTCAGGCATGCAGAGCAATGTCCGCATGGCGCACTCCGCTGTGCGAAAAAGGACGATATGCCCTGCGACAAACATTTTTCCGTCAGACACCACTGAAGCACCCGACGAAAAGGCAGCCATTCCTGACGAATCATCCAGTATGCTCTGAAACGCATGCCCTTATTTTGCGTATGAATCCGGCGGCACCTCGTGTGAAAGCGCAATAAATCCATCGCCGGAAACAGCAGAATACAGACAGCATCCTGCCCATCGCGACCTGCGCGTCCGGACTGCTGAACGTAGTCAATCATGTTGTCCGGCAAATGATCGTGGATAATCATGCGGATATCAGGCACGTCAACGCCCATGCCGAATGCTGATGTCGCTGTGACAACACGGATTTTACCAGACAGAAAATCGTTCAGCACCTGACTGCGTACAGCTCGCTCAAGTCCTGCATGATACGGTGCCGCAGGAATTCCGCTGTCGTTCAGCAGCGTTGAGAGTTCCTCTGTCCGCACGCGGCGACGGCAAAAAACAACTGCCTTGCCCTTTATGCTTCGCAGGGAGGACTGAATCACACCGTTTGTCTGAATCGTCGGGATGACATGATAATGCAGATTCTTGCGCGCAACCGGCATGATCACATGCTTCGGTCGGCGCAGACCAAGAGAAGTAATGATCTTCTTCTGCAGCGAGCGGTCAGCCGTTGCCGTCATTGCACAGACAGCCGGCCGTTTCGGCAGTTGCTCGATGAATGTGCCGATTTTTTGATAGGCAGGGCGGAATGAGTCGCCCCACTGAATGACGCAGTGTGCCTCATCGACGACCACAAGCGATGGCTGACGTTTGGCGCACAGGCGGAGAAAAGCCGTATTATCGAGCCGTTCGGGTGCAATGAACAGAATCCCTGCTTTGCCGCTTGAAAGGCGCTGAATGCCTGCTGTGCGTTCCTCCGGTGTCATCAGGCTATCGAGATGAACGCACGGAATGCCCTTCTCCTCGAGGTGACGCACCTGATCGTGCATCAGGACAATTAGCGGAGAAATGACGACTGTCAGTCCGCCAACCATCACCGCAGGAAGCTGCCAGCAAAGGCTCTTGCCTGCGCCGGTCGGCAGGATACAGAGCAAATCCCGATGGTCAAGGAGCACGTCAGCCGCCTCCTCCTGTCCCGGACGAAAGCTGCTGACGCCGAACGTGTCGCGAAGTACAGCCGTGCATGCATGTTTTCTGCTGAGGCGCATCAGAAGCTGCGTCCTCCGCCGCCGTGTGTATGACCGCCGGACGAACGGTGTGTACCGCTACCGCCGTGTGACGAACCGCCGTGCGACGGACCGCCGCCGGGATGGTCATGCGGATCAGGACGCTTGACGCGAGTGACGTGCTCGCGTAGGAAACGAACGTCATTCCGGCTCAGCGTAATGCTGGACAGATCGTTCAGATCATAGGAGTACGTGCTGTTCTTCAGATTGTAAGCGCGGCTGATAGATGTGATGAACACGATCATCACAATCAGTCCCGCGGCTGCAGCGACTATCTTTTCCGTGCTGGTCAGCGGATTATACAACAAGGTGTAACGTTCGCCGGTTTCTTCATCAAAGCGAAACTGACCTCTTTCACGCCCCTGCGACAGATACCTTTCTGTCTGCTGGAGAGAGAGAATCACGGAGCTGCCGTACTGACCGCTTACCATTTCATCCCAGCCTGCGTCAAAGATTCCCTCTTCACGGTCGTCCGTGATGTAATCGATCATAACGCCGCAAGTGGAGATGTAGCACTTGCGGTTGTTCATGTCCATCAGGTACAACATGCCAGCGTTGTCATCGCCGATGCCGAGACCGTGCTCATCATAGTAATCATCGGCATATGACTGTGTTTGCCCATCAGGTACATCATTGCTTGTCAGGACGAACATGTCCACCTGATACGTCTGCTCAATCCGGTCGCAGATGTCGGTAATTCGGCTGATTTCGCCCTCTGTGAACAGATTCGCATGATCCGCGACCTGTGCATCAGCCGCGGCAAAGGAAAGCGACAGCGCCAGCATCAGGAGGAGCACAGAAAACTTCTTTACCATAGGTAAGCACCTCCAAAACACAGCAACGCAAATACAGCGATACCAAGCAGAGCGCCAACAATCGTGAGCTTGACCTTATTGAGCGGAAGCTTGCCGCAGACACGCCCCGTTTGACCGTTCATCATATAGTAATATGTCTCGCCGTCCGCGCGGTGCTTGTAAGTCAGCACCCACGCCGGTAGCAGCAGATACTTCATTTTTACCTGATCAGGTGTGAAGGATGCGTGACCGTGTAGTGTGTTAAAGCTATTGTCAACGCTGGTAAACATGCGCTCGGCATAGGAATTTACCTCCTGCACGAGAGAGCTTTCAGCATCCTCACGCGGTACATCTCGCTTTTCGGCAAGGAAGCCGCTCAAGTAGCCTGCCTCATACGGCTTGACTTCCTCCATGGCATATGGATGAATGCCGTCAGAAAGCTGCCTGTCCGCCTTGTTCAGCGCCTTTCGGATCATTTGCCTGAATGACAGACGACCTTCGCGGTGAACAGAAAAATAGCGAGTGACCGTGACAGTTTCCCGCGGCGTATTCGTGACAGACACCTTTGTTCCTTCGCCGTCAAATGAACCCTCGCCGGCAAGGTCGCCTGACCAGTACGGGTAATAAACGCCAGCAAAATCCTCCATCTGCGCATGCGAGAAAAAGTCCCTTTTCACGAATTTTTTCTTCTTGATGTACGCCTTGAACTGTGCTTCTGCCGCTTTTTTGTCCATCTTGAAAGGAATTACGCCATCCGGACAAAACTCATCTGACAAACGGTCATTCAGGACAACAGGGGAATGACAATAATAGCAGCGCGTTGAAGCAGTTGTCGCATCGGTTACAATCTCCGCGCCGCACATGCTACAGTGATAAGAACGCAGGGCGGCAGATGCGGGCTTTTCTGTCTGCCGAGCCTGTTCCGCTGTCTGCTCGCGCTGGTGTGACTGCTCCTTCAGTTTGCTTTCATCATATTCACTGCCGCAATAAGGACATTGGAATTTCTGTTTTGCCGGCTCAAACACGAGATATCCGCCGCAAGACGGACATTTGAACGTCATAACCTGACTCATCGTGCACCTACTTTCTGCCTGATGGGCGCAAAAGCGCCTCTTGCGTATATAAATTGATTATATCATGTTTACCTGCTTTCCGCAAGTCGGAAAACGTGTGCCTGCACGGAAATCAATTTTCAGAATACTTATTCGCTTGGCATAGAAATGTTCGCAAAATATTCCGTTTTTTGCGGCTCCAATCCGCCATCCGACGGCTTACGCACCCGTGAAGGAAGAAAGAATGTATGACTATGCATAAAATTGATTTCCGTGCGTGTGCCTGCCATCGCGCATTTCACCTATTGCTGCTCATTTTCATTTTTTCACTGTAGAATACGGCAAATCGATGTTTTTTCCCTTGACGAAAGTCGCGAAACGTTGTATGATGAGAGAGGTTCGAACGCATGCGTCCAACTGCATAGGGACTGTCGAACCGGTTTCTGTGCGCAAGGTTGTAAACGCTTACAAACGTCTCGGAGACCGCAAAAGAAAGGACGATGTTTCATGGAATTTCTCGAGAAGCTGTCTTTGGCCGGCCTCGTGCCCGTCATTGCCATCAACGATCCTGACGATGCGCTGCCATTGTGCAAGGCGCTGTCTGACGGCGGATTGCCGGTTGCCGAAATCACCTTCCGTACAGCTGCGGCCGAAGAGTCGATTCGCCGCGTACATGAGGCCATGCCGGACGTGTTGCTGTGCGCCGGTACTGTGCTGACCATCGATCAGGTTGACCGCGCCGTGAAGGCAGGTGCCGCTGCAATCGTTTCTCCCGGTCTTTCGCCGGATATCGTGAAGTACTGCGTTGATAACGGAATTCCGGTTTGTCCTGGCACGTCCAATCCGTCGGACATTCAGCAGGCGATGCAGTTTGGTCTCAAGGCGGTCAAGGTGTTCCCGGCTGAAGCAGTCGGCGGTTTGAAGCTGCTTAAGTCCATGGCGCCTGTTTATCCCGACATGAAGTTCATGCCCACTGGCGGAATCAACGAAGGAAATATGCTCGACTATCTGGCGTTTGATAAGATTCTCTGCTGCGGCGGCTCCTGGATGGTACCGAAGGATGCGGTTGCCGCAAAGGATTGGCAGCGCATCACTGACCTGACCCGCTCTGCCGTCGATAAGATGCTTGGCTTCGAGGTGCGTCACATCGGTTTGAACTGCCCGGATGCAGAATCCTCCATGGCAACTGCCAAGCAGATTGCCTCTCTAATGGGCTGGCCAGTGAAGGAAGGCAATTCCTCCAACTTTGTCGGCACCGGCTACGAAATCATGAAGAAGCAGGGACGCGGCGCGAACGGTCATATCGCTATCGGCACAAACAATGTTGCCCGTGCGAAGTGGCATCTGGAGAACCGCGGCTTCAAGTTCATCGAGGACAGCGCCGTCGTCAAGAACGGCAAGCTGACCGCCATCTACCTCGAGAACGAAATCGGCGGCTTTGCGTTCCATCTTGTCCAGAAGTAATTGCTTGACGATATAGAGGAGGTCTTTCCAATGGCTAAGGTGATTACCTTCGGCGAAATTATGCTCCGTCTGAAGTCCCCGGCGTATGAGCGCCTGTTCCAGTCTCCCACGCTCGAAGCAACATTCGGCGGCGGCGAGGCCAATGTGGCTGTTTCCCTGGCGAACTATGGCATGGACACCGCATTCGTGACGGTTCTGCCCACGAATGACATCGGCAACGCCTGCATCCGTGAGCTGCGCGGTTTCGGCGTTGATACGTCCAGGATTGTCCGCAAGGACGGCCGCATGGGCATCTACTATCTTGAAACCGGCGCTGTTCAGCGTCCGTCCAAAGTTATCTATGATCGTGCCGGTTCTGCCATTGCGGAGTCGAAGCCCGGCGACATTGACTGGGATTCCGTCTTTGAGGACGCAACCTGGTTCCACCTGACCGGCATCACGCCTGCTATCTCTCAGGGTGCGGCTGACCTGTCTCTGGAAGCTGTCAAGGCTGCAAAGGCAAAGGGCATCCATGTGTCCTGCGATCTGAACTATCGCAAGAACCTCTGGAAGTACGGCAAGAAGGCCGACGAGGTGATGAAGGAGCTCGTCAAGTATGTTGACACCGTCATCGCAAATGAGGAGGACTTCCAGAAGGCACTGTGCCTGAGCGTTGAGTCTGCCGGCAGCGTTGAGGAAGGTCAGATCAACGTTGAAAACTACAAGGCAATCGCTTCTCTCGCCATGAAGACATACCCGAACATCAAGCGTGTGGCCATCACGCTGCGTGAGTCGAAGTCAGCCAATCACAACGAGTGGTCTGCCTGCCTGTACAACGGCAAGAACTTCTTCCTTTCCCGCAAGTACAGCATCACGGACATTGTTGACCGTGTCGGCGGCGGCGACTCCTTCGGCGGCGGTCTGATTTACGGTCTGAACACGTATCCGGACGAGAAGACGGCGCTTGAGTTTGCTGTAGCTGCGTCATGCCTGAAGCACACCATCATCGGCGACTACAACCGCGTGTCTGCAGCAGAGGTTGAGAGCCTGATGAAGGGCTCCGGCACCGGTCGCGTTCAGCGCTAATCGGCGCAGTACAGAGGAGTTTTCTCGGAAAATCCGTTGAAATCCCTTGACATGAGCGTGCAACCTGCATATAATGATTTCAGGGGAGATGCTCCTGGGGTGTCTGACAGCACGCTGGTTTTCCCCACATTTCAACAAATGGAGTCCGAGTCCACAGTTCGGCTATGTCATGCCCCCGTTGCAAAACGCCAGGGGAAGGCAGATGCAGGCGGCAGGACACCTACCTGCTTTAACAGCGGGTGAAAAGCAAGCAGTGCATCGTCACTTTGGGAGCATCTTTCATCTTATTTGGCTGTTTTCCGGATGATCTGCACAGGAGGCAGAGGTGATGAGCCTCTGTCTCCTTTTTTCACCTCAGCCAATCCAATCTATATATCGTAGGAGGAAATGCCATGTACTATATTGTCACAGATACATCAACCGATATGCCGCTTTCCTGGATTGAGGCGCAACGCGACTTTGTGATGATGTCTCTTTCCTGCACGCGCAACGGCGAATCCTTTATCCCCGGCGCCTCTGACGAGGAAAAGAAGGATGTCTATGATCAGCTACGCAATGGTGTGGTCATCAAGACATCTGCCATCAACACGGCAACGTGGGAGGAAAGCTTCCAGAAGCTGCTTGCCGATGGACATGATGTGTTCTGCATTGCCTTCTCCAGCGGTCTGTCCAGCACGTACTCTTCGGCAAAGGACGCTGCCAAGGGTCTCTCTGTCAAATATCCGGACCGCAAGCTCATCGTTGTCGACAGCCTGTGTGCATCGGCAGGTGAGGGACTTCTCGTGTATTATGCACTGAAGAACCGCGAACAGGGTATGTCTATCGAAGAAAACGCTGCTTGGATTCAGTCGCACATTCAAAATCTCGTCCACTGGTTCACAGTGGATGACCTGATGTTCCTGTACCGCGGCGGACGTTTGTCCGCAACAAGCGCCATGCTCGGATCGCTCATCCGCATCAAACCGATTCTGCATGTGGATGAGCAAGGACACCTCGCCATGGTTGAGAAAGTTGCAGGACGCCGCCGGAGCATTCGCATGCTCGCCAATAAGGTGAAAGAGCACATCGTCAATCCGGAAGGGCAGATGATTTTCATCAGCCACGGCGACTGCGAGGAAGAAGCAAACTCGCTTGCGGATATGATTAAGGCAGAAATTCCTGACATTGCCGGCATTCAGGTCAGCTATATTGGGTCTGTCATCGGTTCGCACTCCGGTCCGGGCACGCTTGCTGTATTCTTCCTCGGAGACTGCCGCTGAGTCAACGAAAGGAGTACCTATGCATACATTGCCACTTTTTCTTCTGCATCTTCCCGGACGCAACGACACCTGCTGGTGCGGCAGCGGCAAAAAATACAAGAGCTGTCACGCGTCTTTTGACCAGCATCTGTCTTTCTTGGCGCTCAACGGTCATGAGATTCCAAACCATAAGATGATCAAAACGCCTGAACAGATCGAGAAGATCAGAGAAAGCTGCAAAATCAATGTGGCGGTACTGGACGAGGTCGGTAAGCAAATTCATGAAGGCATGAATACAGCGGAAATCGACCATCTCGTGTACACAATGACACGCGACATGGGCGGCATTCCCGCACCGCTGAATTACGAGGGCTATCCCTACAGTGTCTGCACGTCGGTCAACGAGCAGGTCTGCCACGGTTTTCCATCGGAGAAAGTCATCTTAAAGGACGGCGACATCATAAATGTTGACTGCTCGACCATCTTAAATGGTTATTTTTCCGATTCATCGAGAATGTACTGCATCGGCAACATCAGCCCAGAAAAGCAGAAGCTTGTTGATGTAACGAAAAAATGCGTTGAGCTCGGTCTTGAGCAGGTCAAGCCCTGGGGTTTCCTCGGCGATATCGGTCAGGCAGTGAATGACTATGCCCGCAGCAACGGTTACCGCGTTGTCCGTGAAATCGGCGGACACGGCTGCGGCATCGAATTTCACGAGGATCCGTGGGTCAGCTTCGTGACGAAAAAGGGCACAGAGATGGCGCTCGCACCGGGCATGATCTTCACCATCGAGCCGATGGTCAACATGGGCACAGATGAGGTCTGCACGCATCCCGGCAACACATGGGAGATTTTCACAGCAGATGGGCAGCCTTCCGCACAGTGGGAAATCATGGTGCTTGTCACAGAAACGGGTCATGAGGTACTATCCTGGTAATTGATACAACAGAAAGGAAATGGGACTATGTGCTGGGAAGAGAATGCTACACAGGCAATTGAGCAACTGTTGACATTTGCAACTGCAAAGGGACTGATCGAGCAGCAGGACACTTGCTATTTCCGCAACCTGCTTCTTGATGTCATGAACCTCGATGCACCGAGCGGGGAATCAGAATCGCTCGATGTGGTTCCGGAAACGGCAACGTTGCTGCTACAGAATCTGTGTGATTTGGCAGTCGAAAAGGGACTCATTGAAGACCTAACCTACGCGCGTGACCTGTTTTCTGCCCGCGTGATGGGTCTGCTGACGCCATCGCCAAAGGCCGTTCGCGAGCAATTTCGTTCATTCCTTGACCATGCGCAGCCCGAGGATGCAACCGCATACTTCTACCAACTGTGCCGAAGATGCGATTACATTAAGGTCGATGCTATCGCGCAGAACGTGCGGTATTTCGCCGATACGAGTGTCGGCAGACTTGAAATCACGATCAACCTGTCCAAGCCCGAGAAGGATCCGAACGAGATTGCAAAGCTCAAGAACGCACCCAGCGTCGGCTATCCCAAGTGCATGCTGTGCGTGGAAAATCCCGGCTACCGCGGTCGCGCGAATTTCCCGGCGCGTCAGAATCACCGCATTATTCCGCTGACGCTCAGCGGTCAATCTTGGTATATGCAGTATTCACCGTACGCCTACTATTCTGAGCACTGCATCGTGCTGAACAGTCAGCATGTCCCGATGCGCATCTCACACGACACATTTGTGCGCCTGTTTGACTTTGTGAAACAATTCCCGCACTACATGCTCGGCTCAAACGCTGATTTGCCAATCGTCGGCGGCTCCATCCTCAACCATGACCACTTCCAAGGCGGACGCTATTATTTCCCGATGGACAGCGCCAGCATCCGCTGTGAACTCGTTTCGTCGGTGGATGGAGTATCTGCATCGCTGCTTAACTGGCCAATGGCGACCATCCAGCTGCGCGGCACAGATGAAGAGAAGCTGATCGACGAAGCAAGCCGCATTCTTGACGCGTGGCGAACCTACAGCGATGCTTCCTGCGACATCCTTGCGGAAACAGATGGAACGCCTCACAACACCATCACACCGATTCTGCGCATGGAAAACGGCGTTTACCACCTGAATCTCGTCCTGCGCAACAACCGCACCAGCGCGGAACATCCGCTGGGCATCTTCCATCCGCACGCGCCGCTGCACCACATCAAAAAGGAGAACATCGGACTGATTGAGGTCATGGGCTTGTTTATCCTGCCGGGACGCCTGAAGAAGGAGCTGGCAGAAGCAAAGCTGTACCTGACCGGCGATAAGCCGCTTGTTCGCCCGGATGAAACAGATTGCTGCGCCAAGCATTTCGACTGGCTTGCGGATATCGTCAAGCGCAATGGCATCAGCAGCACGCCTGAAGAAGCGGAGAACGTCCTGCAGCAGGAAGTCGCGAATGTCTGCGCACAGGTGCTTCAGGACGCAGGCGTCTATAAGCTGGATGAGCATGGTCTGGAAGGCTTTAAACGCTTCATGAAAAAGCTTGGGTATGAATAATAAAAAGGACTTCTGCACAGAGCAATCTGCCGCAGAAGTCCTCTTTCATGATGTTCAAATCAGAGCAGTCTTGTCAGGTCAATCGCCTGAACCAGCGTATCCACGAACTGCTGAAGTCCGCGCGCATCCTCCTCAGAAAAGCGCGACAGGATAGGGGAGTCAATATCCAACACACCCCACGCCGACTGATTCAACACAATCGGCACGACAATCTCCGACCGTGACGCGCTGTCGCAGGCAATATGCCCAGGAAACAGGGCAACGTCCGGTACAAGCTGAAGTTCCTGTGTAAGTGCCGCCGTTCCACACACTCCTCGTCCCAACGGAATCTGCGTGCATGCCGGCTTTCCCTGAAACGGTCCAAGATGCAGCATGTCACCCGTGCGGATGTAGAAGCCTGCCCAGTTAATATCCTGCATCGCGTTATACAGCAGTGCCGCCGCATTGCACAAAGCGGATAGGGGAGTTGCCTCTTCCGAAAGCGCAATAAGCTGCTCCTTCAGCAGATTATAAAAGTGCTCATCACCCGGTATAGCAGACATTTCAGCAAGCATAGAGGCTACCTACCTCCGTCACAAAACGTAGAAGTAAATCGAGAAGAAATGAAGCACCGTGCCAGCCAGACAGAAGAAGTGAAAGATCGAATGGAAATACTTCTTCTTCGAACCAACAGCATACAGCACAGCGCCGACCGTATACGCGATACCGCCGCCAACGAGCAACATCAAACCTGCATAGGAGAGATTCGTGACCAGCGTGCGCGATGCCAGCAGAATCACCCAGCCAAGCATCACATAGCAAATGACGCTAAGCTTCGCAAATTTCTTCAGATTCACCGCATTAAGCACTACGCCAGTAATCGCCACCGCCCACACCACACCGAACATGACCCAGCCAACCGCACCGTGAAGCGTCACAAGCGTATACGGTGTGTACGTACCGGCAATCAGCAGAAAAATCGTGCAATGATCAAAGACACGGAAGACTTTTTTTGCACGGTTGATTTTAAGTGCGTGGTACAGACAGCTCATCAGATACAGCAGGGTTGTCGTCAGCCCGAATACAATGCTCGATGCCAGCTTGTATCCATCGCCGGCGTGTGCGCTCTTAACGATGCACAGCACGAGTGCCGCAATGCCGAGTCCTGCGCCAATGCCATGGGAAATGCTGTTTAGCAGTTCTTCGCCAAGCGTGTAGGTCGGAATGCCGTACTTCTGGCGTTTGATTGCTTTTTCATCCAACTCAAATCACCAACCTTACTTGATGATTCGGTAAAGCGAAACAACCTTGCCGAGAATGGTCACCTCATCCGCATAGATGGGCTCCATGGTATGGTTTTCCGGCTGCAGACGGAAGTGACCGTTTTCCTTGTAGAAGCGCTTGACCGTGGCGCTATCCTCAATCATCGCGACCACGATATCGCCGTTCATGGCTTCACATGTCTTGCGGACGACAATGTAGTCGCCATCAAGAATGCCTGCCTCGATCATGGATTCGCCCTTGACGTGCAGGATGAAATGCTCGCCCTCACCAAGCATAACATCCGGAATGGAGACGTACTCTTCGAGATTCTCCTCTGCGAGAATCGGCACGCCTGCCGTCACCGGACCGACAATCGGAACAGCCGTCGAGTTGTTGCGGATGAAGTTCGGGTCGCCCATGACTTCCATGGCACGCGGCTTCATGGCATCACGGTGAAGCAGACCGCGCTTTTCCAGCCGCTGGAGATGTCCATGAACAGTGGACGTTGATTTCAGCCCAACAGCCTGTGCAATTTCACGCACAGACGGCGGATAGCCCTTTGTCTGAATTTCAGACTTTATGAAATCGAGAATCCGCTGCTGATTATCACCACGTGGTCTTTGCATAGAATTCATTCGCCGCCTTTCTTTATATTGATCAATTTATTATATCATACTCTGATAAAAAATTCAAACAGTCGTTCGATGCATCTTGCAATTTCTTTTTGCCGATGCTATACTACTCTCTACCAACAGGAAGGAAGAGATAAGGATGGCTAAACAATGTGTTCTGTATGATCGGGAATGCATCGACTGCGGCGAATGCCTGCGGTGCGATTTAGATCCCGATAAAATCTGTGATAACTGCATGCGGTGCGTCGGCGGCGATGCTGATTACCGTGCAATTACAATTACTGGAATTAAGCTGGAAGGGGAGTCGGATGACGATTTCTAAGGGCTGTTTTCACTTTTGCAAATTGTCATCCTGAAGCTCCGTTTGCTCAGCTTCTTCGCGCGTCGGCAACAGTACATGCTCTGCCGCCATTCTGCGTCGCTGATCCGTCATTTCAGCATAGTGCTTGCGTGTCGTATCAACGGACGAATGACCAAGCACGTCAGCGACCAGATAGATGTCGCCAGTTTCTTGGTACAGATTGGTGGCAAACGTGCTGCGAAGCTTATGCGGGCTGATTTTCGGCTTCAGCGGTGCCGCAACCGCTGCGTACTTCTTGACGAGATTCTGAATGGCTCGCTGCGTCATCCGACGCTTCTGCAGGGACAGAAACAAAGCATCCTCATGACCCGGCAGCGTCTCAATTTGCTTGCGCTCCTCGATGTAATCAGCCAATGCCTCGGCAACCTCAGGCGGAAAGTACAGGACAACCTGGTTTCCGCCTTTTCTTGTGACCAGAAACGCATTGTTCTCAAGGTCAATGTCCGCCAGATTTAGCCCGACACACTCAGAAACACGGATGCCTGTACCAAGAAATAGTGAAATCAGCGCAAAGTCACGTTTAGACGTTAGTTTCTGGAATTCCTTCTGCTTTTTCGTCAGCCCTTCGCCTGTAGCAGACTGGCTCAGCATACGCTGCAGCTCATCCTGAGACAAGCGGATAATAGGCTTCTCATGGATTTTCGGCAGACTGACGAGCGTCAGGACGTTTGCCTCGATTCGGTGGTTTTTAAACAGGAATTCATAGAAGGATCGCAGCGCAGACAGCTTCCGCTTGATCGCCAGCTCATGGTTAACGAGCGGTTTGAGCGTCTGCGCGGAATCTTCGGCATCATCCTGCGCCTTGAAATAATATGTCAGATACTCGACATAGGCTGACAAGTCGCTCTGCGTGACGCTACCGATCTGGGCGTCCGTCAGCAGGCTGATCGGCGTATCCGCAAAGGAACTCCGTTCGCGCTGCAAAAATCCGAAGAATGTCCGCATATCAATGGAATACGCCAGTCGTGTAAACGTGCCAGTCGTCACGGCGATGCTTCGGATGAAATCGCCGCACGCCTGCGGCAGCTCACGCAGGATCTGACGAATCTGCACAATTCGCTTCGCATCGACCTGTTCGCGGTACGATGGCGTATTTGAGGGCATTTCATCACCTCCCGCGGCTTTTTTGATCGCAACTATTCGTGAAACTGTGGTTTAGCGAATAGTTATAACTTGCGGTTTCCCTTCTCAAGTAGCACTATCTTTTCCATTCAGCGCATTCAGACGACGATTGCGGTTTCCCTTCTCAAGTAGCACTATCTTTTCCATTCAGCGCATTCAGACGACGATTGCGGTTTCCCTTCTCAAGTAGCACTATCTTTTCCATTCAGCGCATTCAGACGACGATTGCGGTTTCCCTTCTCAAGTAGCACTATCTTTTCCATTCAGCGCATTCAGACGACGATTGCGGTTTCCCTTCTCAAGTAGCACTATCTTTTCCATTCAGCGCATTCAGACGACGATATTCTTTGATTGCACCGGTAGCCAACTCATCGCAGCGGATATTTTCCGGATGGTCAGCATGCCCCTTAACCTTGTAGAAGGTCACATTGTGCTTCTTGGTCTGTGCAATCAGGATAAGCCACAGATCCTGATTTTCGACCGGCTGACCGGCGGAATTCTTCCAGCCTCGCTTCTTCCAGCCGTCAATCCAGTGATCATTGAAGGCATTGACCAGATACGCGCTGTCCGAATACAGCTTGACATCGCACGGTTCCTTCAGTGCGCCAAGACCACTGATTGCTGCAAACAGCTCCATTCGGTTGTTCGTTGTCCCTGCCATGTATCCGCTGAGTTCCTTGCGATGCTGACCAAACTCCAGGATGCAGCCCCAGCCGCCAGGACCAGGGTTGCCGGAGCACGCGCCATCCGTGTAGATATTGACCTGTTTGCGGGGATGTAAATCTGTCATACCCTTCTCCCCTTCCGTTGCAGTTTGCGTTATTTCGCCATCTTCCTTGATTTTTCGGCACATGCCGCCATTGCTTCCTGAATTGCCGCACGGAATCCATCTTTTTCCAGCATTTCGACCGCGTCGATGGTTGTCCCTGCCGGCGAACAGACAGCATCCTTCAGCTCAGCAGGGTGTCTCCCTGTCTCCAGCACCATTTTTGCGCTTCCGAGAACCGCTTGTGCCGCCATTTTTATCGCCGCTGTGCGCGGAATCCCCTCTTTAACTGCGGCATCAGCCATTGCCTCAATCAGAATGAAGACGTATGCCGGACTGCTGCCACTGACTGCTGTAACGCCGTCAAACAGGTGCTCATCAAGAATAATCGTTTCACCAATAGCACCGAAAATGCCCTCAGCGTATGCGAAATCCTCCTCCGAGAACGTCGTTTCACGGCAGATGGCAGTCATGCCTGCACCGACAAGCGCCGGCGTGTTAGGCATAACACGCATCATCGCTGCATTCGTGCCTGAAAGCTTTTCCTGCAGCATAGCAGTTGTCCAGCCTGCCGCAATGGAGATAACGGCATGGTCATTCAGACTGTCATGAATTTCATCGAGAACGCTGCCGAGCACCTGCGGCTTGACGGCAAGCAGAATCATCCGACATTCCTGAGCAAGTGTCCTCGCATCGTTTGTGCGGCACAGCTCAGGGAACTCATCTTCCATCGCCTGCAGTTTCTCGACACTCTGCTCACAGACCATCATTTCATCAATTGAGGCGTATCCAGAAGTCAGCATCCCGCGCAGGATTGCACCGCCCATGTTCCCTGCTCCAATCAACCCGATTTTTTTCAAATCCCGCAGCCTCCTTCCCTTTAATTACAAGATGTACTTTTTTAAATCAGCAGGTTTATTCTCGCCGGAAAGGTGCTCTCTGACGTAATCGCCCGTGATTCTCAGTTCGACCTGCGGCATGTCCGGATCGCCCGCATGGAAGGAAATATCCTCCAGCACCTGTTCAAACACAGCATGCAGCCGGCGCGCACCGATATCCTCTGACGTTTCATTCGCCGTGTACGCCGCATCCGCAATCGCCTCGATGGCACTTTTATCGAATGTCAGCAGCACCTTGTCCACCGCCAGCAATGCCTTGTACTGCAGCGTCAGCGCATTATCCGGCTGCGTCAGGATGCGCTGGAAGTCTGTGCGTGTCAGACTCCTGAGCTGTACATGCACCGGAAAACGTCCCTGCAGCTCCGGAATCAGATCGCTGACCTTTGCGACGTGGAATGCACCTGCCGCAATGAAGAGTATATAATCCGTCTTGACAGGACCATACTTCGTGTTGACCGTGCTACCCTCGACAATCGGAAGAATGTCGCGCTGCACCCCTTCGCGGCTAACATCCGGACCTGAACCACCTCGGCGACCCGCAATCTTGTCGATTTCATCAATAAATACGATACCATCCTGTTCCGCGCGGCGAATCGCTTCCTCTTGCACCGCGTCCTGGTCAATCAGCTTGTTCGCTTCCTCCTGCTCAAGGATTTTGCGAGCTTCCCTGACCTTCACGCGGCGGATTTTCGTCTTCTGGGGCATCATGTTACCCATCATATCGCCAAGGCTGATGGAATTGCCGCCGACTTCGATCGAAGGTGTTGCTTCCTCCACCTCGATTTCAAGCTCCTGCTCCTCCATTTCGCCAGCTATCAGGCGCTGACGCATCCGTTCGCGCTCGTCTGCCAGCTCGGCATTATCCGTTGCTGGTGCTTCAGGCGACTTCGTGCGTCCAAGCAGATAATCCAATGAGAAAGTATTTGCCTGCTTTTTCGGTGGATTAACAAGCAGCGTCACAAGACGATCCTCCGCGATAACGCGTGCCCGCGGTGCAACGCGGCTGATATGCTCCTCCTTCACCATGCGGATAGAATTTTCCACGAGGTCGCGGACGATGCTTTCGACATCGCGACCGACATAACCGACCTCCGTGAATTTCGTCGCTTCGACCTTCACAAACGGCGCACTAACGAGTTTCGCCAGTCTGCGGGCAATTTCTGTCTTGCCGACGCCTGTCGGTCCAATCATCAGGATGTTCTTCGGGTTGATTTCATCGCGCATTGCTTCGTCCACCATAGCACGGCGGTAGCGGTTGCGCAACGCAATGGCTACTGCACGCTTTGCTTCATCCTGACCGATAATATAACGATTTAACTCCTCAACAATCTGTCTCGGTGTTAATTCAGCCATTTTGCTTCTCCTGCCTTTCGGTTAGACATCCTCGACAATGACATTGTCATTCGTGAACACGCAAATACTCGCGGCAATGTGCAGCGCTTTTTCGGCGATCTCATGTGCAGACAGATCCGTGTTCTGCACGAGCGCCCGTGCCGCGGCCAGGGCGTAATTGCCGCCTGAGCCGATTGCAACAACGCCTTCGTCCGGATCAATTACCTCTCCCGTTCCGCTAAGCACAAGCAGCGTGTCATGATCCGCGACTATCATCTGCGTTTCAAGCTGACGCATGCCGGAATCGCCACGCCAGAGCTGCGCCAGCGCGACTGCTGCACGTTCAAGATTGCCGCCGCACTGCGTCAGCTTCTCCTCAAACTTGTCGCAGAGTGTGAAGGCATCTGCCACCGTCCCTGCAAAGCCGATGACGACCTGTCCGCCATACAGCCGGCGAACCTTATGCGCATGGGACTTGAAGATCACACTTTGCCCCATCGTCACCTGACCATCACCAGCAATGGCAGTCTGACCATTCTTTTTTACGGCACAAATCGTTGTGCCCTTCAATTCGATGCTCATTGATCTCCTCCCGGCTGATTTTCAGCCTCTGCCGTCATATTTTCGCACCAAGCCTTCATAAAATCAAGGGCTCGCTGAGAAATGACGGTATACCGTTCCTGCTTATTGCGGATCTTCTTGTGCTGCTTATCGACAGTCAATCCATCCAGCAATCCGAAGGTGCAATTCATGGGCTGGAAGTCGTGATTCGGTGTGGACACGTACCGCCCCATTGCTCCCATCGCGGTAATACCGGGGAATTCGACAGTCCCCTGCCCTTTCAGGTCATGCCCAAGGCTCAGACCGCACAGCAAACCGCTTGCCGCGCTTTCCACGTAGCCTTCCACACCTGTCATCTGTCCGGCAAAATAACACTGCGGACGGGAAAGCATCTCGAAGTGCGCATTCAGGAAGCCGGGCGAATGCAGGAAGGTATTGCGGTGCATGACGCCGTAACGAGCAAATTCTGCATGTTCCAACCCCGGAATCATGCCGAACACGCGCTTCTGCTCACCAAACTTCAATCGTGTCTGAAAGCCAACGAGATTGAACAGCGTGCCCTCGGCGTTATCCTGCCGAAGCTGCACAACTGCATATGCCTCCTTGCCGGTATGCGGATCACGCAGCCCTACCGGTTTCATTGGTCCGAACGCCAAAACCATCCTGCCGCGGCGTGCCAAGGATTCCACCGGCATGCAGCCTTCGAAAACCATGTTCTCCTCGAAGCCGTGAATCGCAGCTGTTTCCGCTGTCAGGAGCGCATCCACAAATGTGTTGTACTCTTCTTCGTTCATCGGGCAGTTCAGATAATCATCGCCACGGTCATAGCGTGACTGACGGAAAATGCGCTCCATGTTGAGTGATTCAAGCGTCACAATCGGTGCAGCAGCATCATAGAAATTTAATGTTTCCAGACCGGGCAGCTTCGCGATTTCGCTGCTCAATGCATCACTCGTCAGCGGTCCGGTTGCGATGATAACAGGCGTTTCCGGAATTTCAGTGACTTCCCTGCTGATGACCTCAATCAGCGGATGCTCACTCAGCTTCTTCGTGATGTAGCCTGAGAAGGAAGTACGGTCGACTGCCAGTGCCCCGCCTGCCGGAACACGCGCAAAATCAGCCGCTTCCATCACCAGCGAATGCAGGAGGCGCATTTCCTCCTTGAGCAGCCCGACTGCATTCGTCAGTCGGTCGCTCCGCAGTGAATTTGAGCAGACCAGCTCGGCAAACAGTGGACTGTGATGCGCCGGCGACATTTTCTCCGGCTTCATCTCAATCAGCGTGACGTGAATCCCCTGCTGTGCCAACTGCCATGCCGCTTCACATCCTGCCAATCCGGCGCCGACAACGGTCGCATGCGGATTACTCATCAGCATCCTCCTCGCTTGACTGCACCTCGATGCGATGATGGCACGTTTCGTTGGCACACAGGCACCAAACCTCGCCCTTGCGGCCGCGCTTTTCGACCATATAACTGCCGCAAACAGGGCACTTCTCCGTCACCGGTTTCTCCCACGAAACGAAATCGCACGCAGGATATTGCTCGCAGCCGTAGAACTTGCGGTTCTTGCGACTCGTCTTTTCCATCAGACGCGCACCACACTTCGGGCACGGGGCTTCGATGTAGTTGACAATTGGCTTCGTGTTGCGGCATTCCGGAAAATTCGGGCATGCCAGGAACTTGCCGAAGCGTCCCATCTTATAAACCATCATTGCGCCGCATTTGTCGCAGGGCACATCGCTCGGCTCATCCTTGACCTCCACCTTTTCAATCTGCTGCTCGGCAATTTCGAGCGTCTTCTCAAACGGCGGATAAAATTCGCGGAGAATCTGCTTCCAGTCAGTTTCGCCTTCCTCCACCTTGTCCAGCTTGTCTTCCAGCTCGGCGGTAAATTCCATGTCGACGATGTCCTTGAAGTACGTCTCCATCATGCTCGTTACCATACGTCCGAGTTCGGTCGGATAAAGGCGCTTCTTCTCTCGGCTGACATATCCGCGAGCAATGATGGTCGTGATGGTCGGCGCATAGGTGGACGGACGACCTATGCCCTTTTCCTCCATCATGCGCACGAGTGAAGCTTCGGTATAACGGGACGGCGGCTGAGTGAAATGTTGTTCGCTGCTGACATCCGCCAGTGTGACCGCATCCCCTTCTGCAAGTTGTGGCAGTATCGTTTCAGCCGATACAACGGCATCATCCATGCTTTCCTCGTATACGGAGGTAAAGCCTGCAAACGACTTGTGCTCGCCGTAGAAGCGCATGACAACGCCTGATCCGGCGATTTCCATGGTCATCGTTTCATACAGCGCCGGCATCATCTGACTGGCCAGAAAGCGGTTGTAGATCAGCCGATACAGGTTGTACTGCTCCTTGCTCAGCGATGCCTTGATGCTGTCAGGCGTGCGCTGAATGTCCGTTGGACGGATCGCCTCATGAGCGTCCTGCGCGTTCTTGCGTCCTTTGTACTCAATTGCCTTTTCCGGTAGATATTCCGCACCAAAACGTTCCGGAATATAGGCACGCAATGCAGCCAGAGCTTCATCGCTCACACGCACGCTGTCCGTACGGATGTAGGTGACAATGCCCTGCGCACCCTCGCCATCCAAATCGATGCCCTCATAGAGCTGCTGCACGACCTGCATCGTCTTAGCGGTCGTAAAGCCCAGCTTCCGGCTGGCTTCCTGCTGCAGGGATGATGTCGTGAACGGTGCCGCAGGCATCTTGCGCTTTTCACCCTTCTTGATGCTGTTGACGGCAAAATGAGCCTGCCGGATGCGCTCGGCAGCCTTTTCAGCATCGTCCGCATTGGCAATGGCTACCTTCTGACCGTCTAAGGAGTACAAACGGGTGTTGAACTGCAGCTTGCGACCGTGCGCCTGGAAAGTATTGAATTTTGCAGAGATATCCCAGTACTCCTCTGGAATAAACGCCTCGATTTCCTCCTCGCGCCTGACAACCATGCGCGTAGCAACCGACTGAACACGTCCGGCTGAAAGCCCCTTCTTGATTTTCGCCCAAAGCAGCGGACTGATTTTATAGCCGACAAGACGGTCAAGCACGCGACGTGCCTGCTGGGCGTTCACGCGTCCCATATCAATCTGCCGCGCTGACTTCAGCGCATTCTGAATCGCCTTTTTTGTGACCTCATGGAACTCAATCCGGCACGGCTTTGTTTCATCCATATTCAGCACATGGCTCAGATGCCAGGAAATCGCTTCTCCTTCGCGGTCAGGGTCTGTCGCGAGATAAATTTCGGATGCATTTCGTGCTTCCTTGCGGATCTTGTTCAGGATTTCGCCGCGTCCACGAATGGTGATGTATTTCAGTGCAAAGTCATTGTCAACATCAACGCCGATCTGACTTTTCGGCAAATCGCACACATGTCCCTGCGATGCTTCGACTTTATAGCCCTTGCCGAGGAATTTGCTGATGGTTCTGGCCTTTGCAGGCGATTCGACAATGATAAGTTTCTGCTTGCTCACGGTCATTCGTTATAGCCTCCGATGTAATATTCGTGCTGCACCGCGCTTTTTTACACGATGCGCTGTCAATTTCAATGGTCAGTTTGTTTCGGCAAGGCAGTAGCTCTTTCCCGGCAGCGCCTTGATAACGCCCAGTATTTGCAGCATGGTCAGCGAGGACATCAGCTGCGGTGCATTCAATTTCGTCCGTGCCGCAAGCTGGTCAAACGACATTTCGCATTCAGACAGTGCCTCATAGATTGCTTTCTGCTCATCACTCATGGGCGGTAGAGACATAATCGGCTCGGGCTGTTCCTCCACAGGTTTAAATGCCGTTTCTACCGGTTCAGGTGTTTCCGGCTTCCTGCTTTTCTTTGCAGGCGCCTTGGGCGACGGCTCGGATTTGGGCATAGCATGCATTCGCTCTGTGTGCCTCGGCTTTTCGGTCAAATCATCCGCCCAGCCCATGTCCTCTAAAATGTCCCGTGCACTCGTGAAGAAGACGGCACCCTCGCGCAGCAGCTGATGCGTCCCTTCCGAATGCGTTGTTCCCGGAATGCCGGGATAAGCGAACACGTCTTTCCCCTGCTCCAGCGCATGCTGAACAGTCAGCATGCTGCCTGAGCGAATCATCGCTTCCATTAGGACGATACCATTGCTTAAACCGGCAAGAATCCGATTTCGTGCGGAGAAAACATACTTGCTCGACCGCATATCCGGCGGATACTCGCTTATCAGCAGACCATTCTGCGATAAGATTCTTTCCTTCAGTGGCACGCTATCCGACGGATACGGCACATTCAATCCGCAAGACGCCACGCCAATGGTCGGACTTATGCCTTCCAGACAGCCCGTGTGCGCAGCAGTGTCGATGCCGATTGCCAATCCGCTGACGATGCACACGCCTGCGTTGCTCAGTTCGCGGCATACAGAATGTGTTGCGGAAATCCCTGCGTTGGTTGCATTCCGTGAGCCTACGACAGTGATGCATTTTCCCTGCATTGCCGCCAGATTTCCCTGATAGAAGAGAATCTGCGGCGGAACGGCAATATTGCGCAGCGCATCCGGATACTCTGCGTCCTTCATCGAAATAACGCCGATATTCCACTTCTGCATGGTGACAAGCATGTCGTGCATCTGTTCACGCGACGCATGATCCCGAAGCAGCGACAGGCTATAGGATGACATCATGTCCCGGACGGAAGCTCCATGATCGTGCACAAACGCATCGTACACCGCTTCAGCACTGCCATATTGCGCCAGCATCGATGCCAGATGTTTGCCGCTAATCAGGCCATGGGACAGCCATGCTAAGCACCCCTGTTCCCGCGAATAGCGCAACAGCCATGCCTCCCTCCGTCATCCATTATCTTCCACCGAATTTCTCGTGAAATAAGTTCTTAAGAAAAACAGGCTCATGGTACATTGAACAATCCTATCACAAGTCAAAAAAAAAATCAAGGCTGCACCACATAAATCATTCAGATGATGGAGTAGTGCAAATTTTGCCAAACATCATTCATGATTTATGTGGTGCTGCCTTCGTCATGCTTCCTTCGGCTCACGCCGCAGCCATTCACCAAGCAAACGATACAGTGCAGCCGTCAGCGGAACAAACACAATCATGCCGGCAATGCCCATCATGCCTCCGCCAATCATGACTGCCGCCAACACCCACAAGCCGGGCAGCTTCAAGCGGCTACCGACCGTGTGCGGATAGATGAGATTGCCTTCCACCTGCTGGAGCAGAAAGAGGAAAATCAGGAAAATCAGGCTCTTCGAGGGCGACACGGAGAACAGCATGATAAATCCGACCACCGCACCGATGTATGGGCCGATAATCGGAATCAGCGCCATCATGCCTACGAGTGTACCAAGCATGAGCGCATAATCCAGCCGAAGAATCAGCATACCCGTCACACAGAGCATGCCAAGTATGAGTGCCTCCGTGCATTGCCCAACAATATAGCTGTGGAAGCAGTCGTCTAATGTAGAAATGATGTGCATCGCAAAGTTCATCCGCCGGTCGCCAAGCACCTTGTGCATCAATTTTGTGAATTGCCGCTTGAGTGTTTCCTTGCTACTGAGCATATGGAACGCAAAAATCAGTGACATCAGCATCGACAGAATCGATCCCAGAATGGATGTCGTGAATGTCACTGCCGTATTGACGACATTGTTCGTGCCGTTAAACAGCAGATTGATAATGCGTTCAAGGATTTCACGCCATTCCGAATCAGTCGACGGCAGCACGATGTTGTAGTCTGTCAGCAGCGATGCGATGGTCTGGTTCTCCATCAGCTTATCATAAAGCTGCCGCAGGACGCCCGGCATCGTCGAAATCAGCACCTGAAAGCACGAGAACAGCTGCGGCAAAATAATCTGAATCAGCGCAATGACCACCAGCAGCAACGTCAGGAACGCAAGCGTCAGACAGACAGGGCGGCGCAGTTTTATGACTGCCTTCTTGGCAGAATGCGGCATCATACGCTTCTCATAGAAGCACATAAGGATATTCAGCACATAGGCAATGGCTGCACCGGCAAAAAAAGTGCCCGCAGCTGCGACAAAGAGTGACACCGCACCGACCAAACCATCCCAATAGTGAATGGCAAGGAAGAGCAGGAATGCAGACACACCAACAGTAATGCATGTTGTCTTGTCGACCTTCATCATCCAGCCTCCCTTATATCCACCACAGCAGGTGAACCGCCGTTTTTTCTCTTTCCTCCTTGCTCAGATGCAGCCGGAGAATCACGATGCAGGACATGTACAACGCACCCAAACAGATCCACACGGGCATATGCATGAGGATTAATCCCGGCGGCAGCGTTACATACGTCACAATTGTCCGCGCAAGGTTCGGAGTAATCCGCAAGACGATCGAATAGAAGACGAAGATGACCGCCAGCACAACCACCGGCGTCCAGTATATCGGTGCAAAACCAAGCAGGCAGCCGAATGAAGTCGCTATTCCCTTGCCGCCGCGGAAATGTCGCGTCACTGGAAACACATGCCCGATGACCGGTGCGCAGAGGATGAAGGGGGTCAGCGGCGTCGGCAGCCCGTTCGGAAGCGTATAGAAGTAGCATGCAATCGGGACGAATCCCTTTAAAATATCGCCGGCAAGCGTCAGCACGCCGCACCAGAACCCGCCGTACATGAATGCATTTGCTGAGCCTGGATTCTTGTCCTTTGAATCCGCCGTGACATCCTTATGAAAAAGCTGCGAAAAGATGACTGCAAACAAAACGCTGCCAGACAAATAGCCCCAAGCCAGATAAAACAATTCCCGCAGCATGTTGCTTTTTCTCCTTTCTTAAATTCCGTCGGCACGCTTTATCTGCGCCAGTTTTTCTTCCACTGCTGACGGCGTTTGAAGTCGCGGATGCGCTGCAGCAGATCGCCGTAGAAAAACAGGATGACATTCAGCAGGCTCATGATAAGCGCGACAATTCCCCAGAGATTGCTGGTCAGCAGCTGCTCTGCAACAGGCAGCAGATAAACCAGCGCCAGCCACTTCATCTTGACCGGAATGATAATGATGTTGACCTCGTTTTCAGGGAAAAGCACCGAACAGCCGAGGAACAGCGACAGGTTTAAATATGTGTTCGTTGCATAACCGGAAATAAAGCCGGAAATGATAACGCCGAGTATGCCGCAAAGATAGTACATTGTAAACCGGAACGTGCCCCACGCGTTCTGTAACATTGACCCCAGATACCAATAGAACAGAAGCGAAAAGAGGAAGAACAGGGGCGACGAGCTTGTCGGCAGAAATACAAACGTAATCAGTCGCCAAATCTGTCCCCTTAGAATCGCACTCCGGTCGAACATCAGATAGGAATAAAGACTGATGCCGTATGCATTCAGCAAATAATCAGCACTAAACACAGCACCCATGCCGATGCAGAGAATTTTCATCAGCTGCGGTATACCCCAATAGCGTCCGAGCCGGTGTTCTGCCTTTCTCAGCAGCTTCTCAAACATGCAGAATTCTCCTTTCGTGGTTGCACATTCAGCCGCATCTGCCCATTAAGATGCGGTCTATAGATACTTCGACAGTTCTATTCCTTTGTCCTGCAAAGTTACTTTGGAAAAAGAAATGGTTTTATTCAAAAATTCACGATGTCCCTTCAATCGACACTGGAAAGTTCATTGACAATTCAAAAAAATGACTTATACTGGAATTGTGAAAGAATCAGAAAGAAGGTGATTGGCATGAGTTACATTTCCTTTCAGGATGTTTGCAAGGATTATCCTGCTGGAAATACGGTTGTCCACGCATCGGATCATGTCAATTTTGAGATTGAAAAGGGTGAATTTTGCGTCGTATTGGGGCCTTCCGGTGCAGGCAAAACAACTGTTTTGAACCTGCTTGGCGGCATGGACAAGGCGACAAGCGGACGCATTATTGTCGGCAACAAGGAAATCACCGGTCTGCGCTCGCCGCAGCTGACGGAATACCGCCGCCACGATGTTGGCTTCGTATTCCAGTTCTACAACCTGATGCCAAACCTGACTGCGCTTGAGAATGTCGAGCTGGCACAGCAGGTCTGTTCGCGCGCCCTTGATCCGCGCGAGGTGCTCAAGCAGGTCGGACTGGAAAACCGCATGAACAACTTCCCTGCCCAGCTCTCCGGCGGCGAGCAGCAGCGTGTCTCCATTGCCCGTGCGCTGTGCAAGAACCCGGCGCTGCTCCTCTGCGATGAGCCAACCGGCGCCCTTGACAGCAAGACAGGCGAACAGGTGCTTGAGCTGCTGACGCACCTGTGCCATGATTACAATACGACCGTCGTTATTATCACGCATAACGCAAGCATCGCGCCGCTCGGCAACCGCCTAATCCGAATGAGAAACGGCAGCGTTCAGGAAATGGTCATCAACGAACATCCCGCGAAGGTGGCTGATATCACATGGTAAACCAGAGCGGCGGCAAAAGAAGACACGGAACACTGACAAAAAAGCTGTTCCGCGATATGGGACGCAGCGCCATGCAGTTTCTTGCCATGTTCCTGCTCTGCGCCATGGGCACATGGTGCTTCAGTGGTCTGGATGCCAATTGGCGGATGCTGGAGTTGTCCACCGAAACGCCGATTGCTCAAAGCAATTTGGCGGACTTCTGGGTGAAAGGCTCGTCCTTCAGCAAAGCTGATATTCTCAAGCTGCAGAATATCGGAGGCGTTACGGACACGCAGGCACGGATCACGCTGGAGATGGACTGTCCGACTTTGGGCGATGACGTTTCCTTAATGGTACACGGCTATGACGGCGACATGCGCATCTGCACGCCGATTGTTCGTACCGGCAGCACGCTGTCCTCATCTGATACGCGCGGCTGCCTGATTGAGGAGCAGTTCGCGCAGGCACACAATCTGTCCGTCGGCGATGCCGTCAAGGTGTCCTACAACGGCATGGAAACAACCTTCTTCATCCGTGGCATTATCCTGTCCGGCGAATATCTCGTAACAACAAAGAATATCACGCCTGAACCGGAAACGTACGGCTATATGTACGTCAGTGCGAAAGCTCTTTCCGCTTTTCCGTTCACTGAGGTGCTGATGACGCTCGCGGATGATGCGGATACGTCTGCCGTGCGCGACAGCGTCATGGACGCATGCCCTGCCGCCATCATTGTCGACAGCAACACGCACAGCGGCACGCTCTCAGCACGTAACTTCGTCAGTATGTTCCGCAGTCTGTCGTATCTGTTCCCGGTGCTGGTGTTCGCGGTCGCGGCGATGATTGTTGTCAGTACCCTGACGCGCATGATTGAGAATCAGCGTACGCAGATGGGCACTCTGAAGGCACTTGGCTACCGTGATGCGCAAATCCGTCTGCATTACCTGAGCTACGCTGTCGTGCCGTCGGTTGCCGGTTCACTTCTTGGCGTGCTGACAGGTCAGATTACGATTCCGTACATCATCTGGCCGATTGTGTCGACAAACGTGCGCTATCCGGAGCAGCTGCATGCGCCGATTTCCGGCATCACATGGCTGATTGCGGTGCTTTCCGTGCTGATGAGCCTTTTCATCTGCCTGCACACATACAACCGTGCCGCACGTGAAACAACTGCGAACCTGCTTCGCCCGAAGCCCCCGAAATCCGGTGTGCGCATCCTGCTGGAGCGTATCATGCCACTGTGGTCGCGTTTCTCCTTCAACACGAAGATGATTGTCCGCAACATCTTCCGCAACAAGGGACGCACATTTCTGTCGCTCGTTGGCATTCTCTGCTGCAACATGTTGATTATCTGCTCCTTCGGGCTGCAGGAATCCATCAACACCTTTATCGACAATTACTACACAAAAACGCTGCGATATGATGTCCGCGCCGAACTCGCCTCAGGAAACACCGCATCGCTCGACCATTACCGTGCCGTCCTGAACGCCATGACGATCGATGGCATCATGGAGAAGTCCGTCAGCCTACACAGCGAAACAAACACGCGCTCCTGCCTGCTGACCGTCATGACGGATGACCAGACTTCCATTGCCCTCGGTACGGACGAAACGCTGATGACGCTGCCTCGCTCGGGTACCGCTATCAGCATCAAGCTGGCAGAATTAATGGATGTATCCATCGGCGATATAGTCACCGTCCGTCTACCCGGTGACACCGATGCCATTACGCTGGAAATCACCGCACTGGCGGACACAAACATCGGTCAGGGACTCTACATGAGCAAGGAGGCATGGGCGGAATGCCGCAAGGGAGACTTCCATGTGACCGCACTGCTCATTACTGCGCCAACACAGGAATGCAGCCACTATCTCGATGCGTCGGATGATTTTTCAAGCCTGCTCTATCCTGCCGACCAGCATGTCGAAATGTCCAGCATCATGGACTCGACCACCGCAGCATTCACGATTCTGAGCGTCGCCGCGCTGGCATTGGCGTTCATCATCTGCTATAACATGGGTCTGATGAACTTCACCGAACGCGTCCGCGATTACGCCACGCTCAAGGTGCTCGGCTATCATCAGCGTGAAATCCGCCGGCTCATGTTGCGTGAAAACAACTATGTTTCCATCACCGGTGTGCTGCTCGGGATTCCGCCTGGATTCATGATTACAACCATCATTCTCAAAATGTGCGAGTATGACAACATGGTCTTCCCGACATACATCACGTTCCCGTCAGTCGCTGCCGCATGCGCAGTCACATATATCTTCGCCTTCCTGATTCAGCTGCTGCTGACACGCAAGGTTCGCTCCATTGACATGGTGGAGGCACTCAAGAGCGTCGAGTAAGGCGCTTTCCAATTTGCTTGAAAGGATGATTCTCATGAAAAGGATGCTTGCTCTCTTTACGGCTGTGCTGATGAGCATGTCGCTTGCACTCGCTGACACGGTATCTCTGACAGACTGCTCCGTTGCGAACGGCACCGTCAGCGCTGTCAGCTATATCGACATTGTCTCCCCTTTTTCCGGCACGCTCAAGCCGTTCACATGGGAAGTCGGCGACCTCGTCAGTGCCGGCGATCTGCTTTTTGAAATGCGTACTACGACCATCTACGCTACGGAAGATGCCACCGTACAGGCGATCTACTGCGATGTCAGTGATGATGCAACGGCAGTTATGACGCGCTACGGCGGTCTTGTGGCAATGTGTGCCGATTCCGAATGGGTCATTGCAGGCAGCATCACATCTGCCTACGAGAAGCGCGACAACAAGATTGTCGATGTTGGCGAAACGCTGTACTTCCGCTCAACAAAGGAAGGTCGTTCCGTCGGCACCGGCCGCGTCATCAGCGTGTCCGGCTCGGAATATGTGGTGGAGGTACTCACCGGCGAATTTGAGCCAAACGAAACTCTCTCGCTCTACCGTGATAAGAACCGCACTGCAACCGATCAGGTCGGCAGGGGCGTTGTCAGCCGCCGCAGCACGTTGATGGCATCCGGTCAAGGACGCGTTGCAGAGGTGCTGGTTAAAGTCGGCGACCACGTCACGAACGGCACGCCGCTGCTGACGCTGATGGCAACCGCCACGACACCCGATGCATCGCCCTACATCAAGAGCGAATCCAACGGCGTCATCGGTGCACTCGCAGTCAGTGCCGGTCAGCAGGTATACGAAGGGCAGTTGCTCGCGCGCGTCATGCTGGTGGATAAGCTGGAGGTTGTCGCGCAGGTGGATGAGGTGGACATCGGTAACGTCTATGTCGGAGACAAACTGTCCATCAAGCTCGACATGGATGCCGACAACATCATCACCGGCGTTGTGACTGAAATCAGCAATGTCGGCACAACCATGCAGAACGCAGCATATTATGAGGTGCATGTCGAGCTTCCCAACAACCAGATCCCGCTCGGTGCAAACGCATCAGTTTATATCCCGAACGATTAAAAAGAACGCCTTTTCCGACAGCATCAGCTTTACGGAAAGGGCGTTCTTCGCTTTACCGGTTTGCATTGCAGGGCTGCTCTGCAGCGGAGAGCATGGCTCGCATAACATCACGCGTCGGCAAGAGATCGTGATGCTGATTCATGCTGTACGCCTGCTGTCCTGCAACTATGACGTGGTCAAGCATGATGATGCCTGTCCCCTCGAGCAGCTGCTGCAGGTAGCGTGTTGTACAGATGTCATCGCCGGACGGCTCTGCCATACCGCCTGGATGATTATGACAAAGGACAACGCTGTGTGCGTTGCTGTTGATGGCAGCTTCCATGACGATGCGCGGATACGCGGTCACGGCGGATAGCGTCCCTTCAGCAATCTTCCGATGACAGATGACACTTCCGTCTGCCGTCAGACAAATCATAAAGAATTGCTCCTGGCGGTATCCTGCCATCATCATTTTGCAGTAATCCATCGTCATCTGGCAGGTTGTCAGCTTCCTCCGCTTCTGGTTTGCCTCATCGGCATAGCGCCGGAACAGCGGCAGAATCAGCGTGAGCAGCGTTGCCGTCTCCTCGCCGACGCCGCTCACATTCATCAACTGCTCCTGCGTCGCTTCGAGCACGCCGGACAGCGAGCCGAACGCGTCCATCAGCGTATGTGCCGTATCATTGACATTGCCGCGCGCACGTCCGTAAAACAGCAAAAGTTCAAGCGCCTCATGCGCCGAAAAGCCCTGCAAGCCATTCTCCCTGAAGCGCTCTCGCATGCGCTTCCTGTGCCCATCGTGCGTTGCGGTCATGGTTCAGTCTCCTTTTCCCGGCTATCCTTCCTGTCCATTGTAGCGTATTTTACGCCGAAGCGCAAGACGGACGAAGCGCCTATTTTTTTTACATCGGCAGGAATTGCGAAAGCCTCTCACGAATAGTATAAGTTGGTGTTTTTTCCGTATAAATATATGGTATGTTTAATAGAAAGAAGGAAGCATTATGGCAAGTGAGAATAAAAAGCCTGTCGATATCGGCGGACAGGCCGTTCTGGAAGGAGTCATGATGAAGGGGCCGGAGACAATCGCCATCACAGTTCGCCGTCCGAACAATACGATGGTGGTCGATTATCATCCTTATGAATCCCCTGCGAAGAAGCATGCATGGATGGGTTGGCCGATTATCCGCGGCGCTATCAATATGGTGACTATGCTCGTTATGGGCATGAATACACTCGAAACGTCCGCCAAGATGCTCGGCACGGAGGAAGAGGAGCCGACGAAGTTCGAGAAGTGGCTCGCCAAGACGCTTGGCAAGAGCATTGACCATGTCGTGATGGGTGTTGCCATGGTTCTCGCCGTACTGCTGAGCGTCGGGCTGTTCATCGTGCTGCCGTCTCTTGTCGAAAAGGGCGTGCTTTCCCTCGGCGGCAGCGGCTTCCTTGCGACGCTTGTCGGCGGCATCACGAAGATTCTGCTGCTGATTGGCTATATGGTCTTCTGTGGCTTTGTGCCGGATGTCCGCCGCACATTCCAGTATCACGGTGCGGAACACAAGACTGTCTACTGCCATGAGCACAAGCTGCCGCTCACGCCTGCCAATGCCCAGCAGTTCACCACGCTCCATCCGCGCTGCGGCACAGCGTTCCTGCTGATTGTCATGTTCATTTCTATCGTTCTGTTTCTCTTTGTCGGGCGCGATATCACCAACGCTCTGCTGCGTATGCTCGTTCATCTATGCCTACTGCCCGTTGTGGCCGGTGTCAGCTACGAGGTGCTCAAGGGACTGGCACATTCCGAGAACAAGCTTGTCAGCATCCTGCGTTGGCCCGGCTTGCAAATGCAGCGGCTGACAACCCGTCAGCCTGATGACAGCATGCTGGAATGCGCGATTGTCTCCATGAACATTGCGCTGTACGGTCTGCCAAAGAACGCTCCGAAAACAGAAGAAGGCTGGGCAGTCCTGACCTCCTACACGCAGTCGGAAGAAGGATATACCTTCCCTGAAACGAGTGAGGAGCAGCCGTGACGCCGCGCCAACTGCTTCGCCAAACTGCGTCCGCCTTCCGTCAGGCCGGCATTCCCGACCCAGAGGTGGACGCATCGCTAATTTTATCGTACGTGACAGGAAGAGAGCCGCTCGACCTTCGTCTGGACATGACAACCTTGCTTTCAGAGGACATGATGCAGCACTTCCAGCAGTTGGCAGCTCAACGGCTGACACGACGTCCGCTCCAGTATCTGCTCGGGCGACAGTCGTTCCTCGGCCGCGACTTCTTCGTGAACGAAAGTGTGCTGATTCCCCGTCCGGAAACGGAGTTACTCGCGGAGAAGGCAATTCAGGCGCTCAGGCACCTCTCCGACCATCCAGCCGCGCTTGACCTCTGCTGCGGCAGCGGCGCGCTGGCGGTGTCGATGGCGCTTGATGTGCCCAATGCTGTCGTCACAGCGGTCGACCTTTCTACCGATGCTTTGGCGGTCGCTAAGTACAACGCAGAACATCTGCACGCCGATGTGTATTTTCTTCAAGGCGATCTGTTTGCCCCTGTACATGACATGCAATTCGATGTCATCGTCAGCAATCCGCCATACATTCCGTCAGAGGAATGCAAAGAGCTGCAGGCTGAGGTAATGCAGGAGCCGATGCTTGCGCTGGACGGCGGCAAAGATGGGCTTGATTTCTACCGGCGCATTGCGCATGAAGCCGCCGACCATCTGCTGCCTGGCGGCGTGCTGCTGCTGGAGGTCGGCTACGGCATGGCAAAAACGATTGCCGCGATGCTGACGGATTACAGCGTGCAGATTCATGAGGATTATCAGCACATTCCCCGAATGATTGAGGCTAAATTCAATGTTTGAAAAGTATCCTATGCTCGTCAGCCGTTATGAAGAGCTCAGTGAAGCCATTGTGCAGCCGGACATTATCGCCGATTTGCCTCGCTATCAGGCCTATTTGAAGGAGCAGACCTCCCTGCAGGAGCAGGTCGATGCATGGCGGCAATACCAGGCGCTGCAGGAGCATCACCGTCAAGCGACGGAGATGCTTGATGAGCCTGAGCTGCGTGCAATGGCTCAGGAAGAGCTTCATACGCTTGACAAGCAGATTGCTGACCAGGAACAGCTTCTGCGCATGCTGATGCTTCCGCGCGACCCTGATGACGAGCGAAGCATTATCATGGAGATTCGCGGCGGAGCCGGCGGCGAGGAATCCTGCCTGTTCGCTTCGGAGCTCATGCGCATGTACATCCGCTACGCCGAGCGTCATCACTTCTGTGTTGAGCCTGTCTCCACCACGGAAACTGAACTTGGCGGCATCAAGGAGGCAGTGTTCAGCATCACCGGCAACGGCGTGTTTGCCCGCATGAAGTATGAAAGCGGCGTTCACCGCGTTCAGCGCGTTCCAATCACCGAGTCGAACGGGAAAATTCAGTCCTCTACATGCACAGTCGCCGTTCTGCCGGAAGCGGAGGAAATCGCCCTGCAAATCGATCCGCGCGACCTGCGCATCGATGTTTATCGCTCCACCGGTCACGGCGGACAGTGCGTCAACACGACAGATAGTGCTGTGCGCATCACACACCTGCCGACTGGACTCGTTGTTACATGCCAGGATCAGAAGAGCCAGCTCAAGAACCGTGACACCGCCATGCAGGTGCTCCGTAGCCGTTTGCTGGAGAAGCTTCGTTCCGAGAAGGATGCCGCATACGCCGAGAACCGCCGCATACAGGTTGGCACAGGCGACCGCAGCGAGCGCATCCGCACCTACAACTTCCGTGAAGGACGCGTCACCGATCACCGCATTGGGCTGACGCTCTACCGCATTCAGGAGATTCTTGACGGCGACCTCGATGAAATTATCGATGCGCTCCATGCTGAGGAAATCACCGAACAGCTCAGCGCGCTTGGCAATTATTGACAAAGAAGGCATCATCATGACACAGGTTCTTGCTCCCACCGACGAATCTCTTGCGTTGGCATCATGTCTTTTGCATGACGGTCAGCTCGTTGCATTTCCCACGGAAACGGTCTATGGTCTCGGCGCCAACGCGCTCAACGCCGAAGCCGTACTCCATATTTTTGCTGCAAAGGGGCGTCCGGCGGACAATCCGCTGATTGTCCACGTCTGCGAGCGTTCACAGCTTACGCCGCTGTGTGAGGTTTCTCCGCTGGCAGAAAAGCTGATGGATGCATTCTGGCCGGGACCGCTAACGCTCGTCTTGCCGCGCAAGAAGGCGATTCCGGATGCCGTAGCCGCAGGGCTGGACACAGTCGCTGTCCGCATGCCGTCGCATCCTGTCGCACAGGCGCTTTTGCGAACCTGTATGCTGCCCATTGCCGCACCCAGTGCGAACCGCTCCGGCAAGCCCAGCCCGACAACCGCGCAACACGTCCTCAAGGACATGGACGGTCGTATTCCGCTGATTCTGGACGGTGGCAGCTGCTCTGTCGGCGTGGAGTCGACCGTGCTGGACGTGACGAGCGGCACCCCCTGTATCCTCCGTCCGGGTGGAGTCACAAAGGACATGCTTGAGCAGGTGCTTGACCATGTCGATGTCGCCGGAAGCGTGCTTCGTCCGCTACAGAAGGGCGAAAAGGCGCTGTCTCCCGGCATGCGCTACCGCCACTACTCCCCTGACGGGCAGGTCACGCTGGTGGAGGGTACAGAGCGGGACGTAGTCAAGGCTCTTCAGCTACTGACTGCCGCTGCCGAAGCGCAGGGACACCGTTCTTGCGTCATGTGCTTCACAGAGCACATGGAAACGCTCAAGAACTGCCATCCGCATAACATCGGACACCGCGGAAGCGCCTCCGAGGTTGCGCAGCGCCTGTTTGATACGCTTCGCCGACTCGATGACGAGCACATGGATGTCATTTTCAGCGAAGTCGTACCGCCGGAAGGGGTCGGACTGGCTGTCATGAATCGCCTCGGTCGTGCCGCCGCCTTCCATACCGTGCAGGCAAGTGCCGTGCTCGCCGACGGGGTAAAATAAGATTTACAATCCGTCTGTTTACAAGCATCCGTCAGACGTGATAGAATAATCTCGATAATGCCTACAGGAGGGCTGAACCATGTTTGATGCATTGGTGCAATGGGTTTCCAGTCAGGTGTCAAGCCTGACCGATGCACTCGTTTATATCGCCATTGCCGGAGTTACGCTGATTGGCGTGTTCAAATGTCTCATTCCCCTGCTGTCCACCACACATGCGCTCCGCCGTGCTATTTCCATGCTCCAGCATGACGCAGGATCGCGCCAGGGCACGCCCGTCTGGCAGGAGAAGCGCTTCATGGGCAACCACCTCAAGAACTGCTGGCTCCGCTTTCTGCAGAATGCCGAACAGCTCGACCGTCGCGGTCTGCCATGTAACGTCGAGGACTACATCAACGATGACACCGTGACGCACGGTCCCGGCAACGCGCAGCTTGCCGACCTGATTCCCGGTCTGCTGACGTCGCTGGGCATTCTGGGTACGTTCATGGGTATGATGGACGGTCTGGGCGGACTTGACCTCACCAATGCCGACAAAATTATCGACAGCATCCCGACGCTGCTGACCGGCATGCAGTTCGCCTTTGGCACGTCCGTCGCCGGCGTTACCTGCTCCATTTCGTTCAGCATCATTAACCGCATCCTGCAGGGCTCGAGCTACCGTGCCATCGATGATTTTGTATCGAACTTCACAACGCTGGCCATGTCGCGTCCGCTGGACAATGATGTGCAGCTCATCTGCCAAAATCAGGATTCCAACCATATGCTGTCGACGTTGACGGACACCCTGCCCGGTCAACTCGCCGGCGCAATGGAGATGTCTGTCCGCAACGCCATGCAACCTGTTTCGCAGTCTTTGGACAACTTCCTGCTTGCATCAACGCGTGCGCAGGTCGATGGCGTCGGGCGCATCGTCAACAGCTTCGTCCAGCAGATGAACGCGACGCTGTCCGACCACCTGCTAACGCTCGGCAGGACAATGACGGAAATCAATCAGCAGCAGCAGGCCAGCATAGAGCAGGTCGAGCGCTCGCTGAAGGCAGCCGAAGCCATAGACACGAATATCGTCCAGCTTCACGAAGTGACGAACGATGTCATGAGTCACTTCGAGCAGTACATCAAGGAACTGAGCGCCGCCAGAAGCCGCGATGAGAGCTTTGAGCGCAGCGCCGCCGAGCTGATGGAAAAACTCAGTAAGGTCAGTAACCAGCAGTTGTCCGCGCTCAGCCGCATTCAGTCGGAGCAGGAGCAGCTCATCCGCACATCCGAGCGCTTCACCAGCCACAGCCAGGGCGTTTCCGACGCGATGAAGCAGTCAGCTGCTGAGCTTTCCTCCGGCTGCCAGAGCTTCACGCAGAATGTCGTCAGCGGTCTGAGCCAGTCTCTGGGTATGTTTGATGCCAGTATGCATTCGCTGATGACCATGATGTCTGAGACGACCGACAAGCTCAGCGGTGCCGAAAGTGCGGACACGACGCGTCAAGCTTGCGAAACCCAGCGTCTGCTGACCGCCTTGACCGACTCCATCAATCAGGCGACTGCCGCTCTCCGTCAGAAGGAGGGGTGACCATGGCACGCATCCGTAACCGGCGTGCTGCCCGCACCAGCAACAGCGGTGCAAGCTGGATTAGCTACTCCGACATGATGGCGGCACTTCTGCTTGTGTTCGTGCTGATTCTCAGCGTCAGCCTATACCGGTATTTCAACATGTTGGAAACGAAAACGGCTGAGCTGGATGCGAAGCAGCAAATCGTCAGCGCTCAGCAGGTCACGCTCGATGAACAAACGCTGCAGCTTGCCTCGCAGCAGGTCACACTGGACAAACAGGCAAGCGAGATTGCCATCATTCAAGTGCAGCTCGATGAGCAGGCAGCCGAGCTGGAAAGCGCATACATCGTCCTGTCCGACAAGCAGGCAGAGCTGGAGCAGGCGCAGACCGACCTTGCAGACCGCGAGGCAAAACTGATTATCTTGCAGAGCGACCTGAGCAGCAAGGAAATCGCGTTGCAGGCTGCAAACGAGGTGCTCGAAAACCAGCAGGCAGCCATCTCCGCTCAGGCGGAAAAGATTGAAGCCGTCATCGGCATTCGTCCGAAAATCATCAGTGCTCTGTCGTCTGCGCTGACCAGCGCCAATCTCCGCGCAAATGTCGACAGCAAGACGGGGGACATCGTCCTGGACAGCTCCGTGCTGTTCGATACCGGCAGCTATGAAATCCGCCCTGAGGGCAAGGCGCTGCTGAGCACCTTCGTGCCGATTTACCTGAACGTGCTGCTTCAGGATGAATACAGCGACTACCTCGGTGAAATCATCATTGAGGGGCATACGGACTCCACCGGTGAGTATTTCAACAACCTGAAGCTAAGCCAGAACCGTGCGCTCGCCGTCGCCGAGTATATCCTGCAAATACCGTCGCTGACAAGCAAGCAGCTCGAGCTGCTCAAGGGCGGTCTGCTGACCGTCACCGGTCGCGGCGAATCGGTGCTCGTGTACGATGAAAACGGAAACGAGGACGCTGATGCCTCGCGCCGTGTAGAATTTCACTTCAGCCTGAAGGATTCCGAAATGATTGAAGAAATGAACCGCCTTCTTCAACAAACTGAACAGGAGTAACGCATGAAGAAATTCGCCATAATCTGCATTATTCTGCTGTTGCTGACCTTCATCGGCGTCGGCGCCATGTACATGACATCCAACGTGACTGTCATCGCACAAGGCGTCACTGCCATCGAAGCCTCGAACAATGCCGAGCTGTTCACCGAGCTGGCGGCACAGGTGCGTGCAGGTGCAGTGGTCGGCACAGCATTCGTAACTGCGCAGGAACTGTCCTCCGCTGACGACTACGTGCTCTACACCTACACATTCCGGCTGGAGAACAACACAGCACTCCCCGCTGAAATGCTTGAAGTGCAAATTACGCCCATGAGCGGCGATATCCTGCAGACTGGCAGTGACCACGTGCTTATCCTCTCTCCACACAGCATCGGCGATATCACCGCAACCCTGCTGACGGAAAAGTCCATGCATCCCGTCCGTGAGGTGAACATCACCTATTATATGTGGGGCATTCCATTCACCATCCGCACGACCGTGCAATGAATCTGGTCAACACCGCACAAATGAGGTGTATTTTATACCAGATGCAATTGCAGAAATCGAAGGTTTACTGGATAAAAATCAAGTTTTCTGCTATATGCTGTCTGGAAACCCTAAAGGATTTCCAGGTCTGCCAAATACAGATCGGCGAAATATTGTTTTTTTCGCTGACTCAAATGGCACAAAAGGCACATTCAGCAACACCGCCGAATTGTGCGGTGTTGCCTTAGCAGTCAAAAAGACGCGCAGTCCAGAGAAATCCGGATTGCGCGTCTTCTTTTCTTTTTTAGCCGTTAGAACCGTTATCATCAGGGAGCGACACGGTCAATTCTTCCATCAGGACAAAGCCGCGGATGGTCTTTCCCTGCGAGGTTGTAGCTTCGATGTACGCCCAATCACTGCCGAGGTGCCCGAGATACTTGACACTCGTGCCTTGGCTGAGCGTCATGACCGTATCGCAGGAATTCAGCGGGTCATCGGTCATCGCGGTCATGGTGGTGACGGTCGCGTCATAATTCGCCCAGCTGCTGCGAATATTCACGTTGGACTTATCCTTCAGTGCATCCGCTGTAATGTAGCCGATGCGGTACTGCTTGCTGGAGATGGCATATTGCACCATCAGGTAGCCGTTCTCCTCGCAAAACACCTGTACCCAGTCGTTCGTTGAAAGCAGTGCCTTGCCGTTCGCAGCACGGTAGCTATTCTCAGACGGTGCAGAATAGACGGCGTACTGTTTGCCGGCAGGCAGCGAGGCGTATTCAGACGTTTGAATCGCATATTCACCCATGACATCGCCAAGCGCTGCGCCATTCGGCACGGTCGGCGGATTCGTGAGCTTTTCACGTGCCTTCGCGACCGTCTTCGGGAAGCGGCTCATGCTGAACTGTGCCATGGACGTTTCCACAACGCCACTGACGGTCGTTTTCGTCAGCTTGCCGGACGATGCGACGACCTCGAAGGTCAGTCCGGTCTTCGCAACATGCACAATGGTCGAATCGCCGTAGGTCAGCTGCGTCAGCTCCCAATGCTTATTTTTTCGCACGAACATCGCAGTATTGCCGTTTGGATATGAAAGCACGAAGCAGTGCTCCGTTGTGTAATAGATCTTCGGCACCGCTTCATCGCCGGAATCAACTGCCGCCCAGTTACGCATGGTGATTTTCCAGCTATCCTTGACGGACGCTTTCTCCGCCATGACGAGCACGTTCGTCTTGCTCTGCGTGTTGCGCATGACCAGCAGGACAGCCTCATAGCCGTCGTTAGAATCCGCCGCGACAGCAAACGCCTTGCCTTCCGGCATCGACGACTGCGTCGCGATGGTGTAATGCGCCCACGACTTCACGGTGAACAGATCCGCCACTTCATCCGGCAGCAGGCTGTCCGCCAAGCTCATCACTGGCAGCAACGCCATCACCAGCACCAACAGAAAAACAAAGCCTTTGCGAATGTACCTCATTTTGCATCCTTCTTTCCGCTGCTTTCGCAGCCTTCACCTATAAAACGAGGCAGCCGTATGCTTTCATCCCATGAATAAAAAAATATTGCTCATTTCAATCATCATGCTCAGCTCGCCGGATAAGCCTACAAGTTGAATTCTTCTAACCTCGTCAGAAAGCTTGTATGCATGTATACATCAAGAGCAGCAAGAGCGCCAAGAAGCAACTCCTGCTGCCAAGAATCAAAGATCAGTGCCGGATGTCGGCGGTTCCGTAGGCGTCGGTGTTGCCGTCGGTGCTTCCGTTGGCGTAGCTGTCGGCGTTGCCGTCGGTGTTGCTGTCGGCGCTTCCGTCGGTGCTTCCGTCGGCGTTGCTGTCGGCGCTTCCGTCGGTGCTTCCGTCGGCGTTGCTGTCGGAGTTGCCGTGGGCGTCTCCGTGGGCGTTGCCGTAGGCACGCCTGTCGGCGTTGCTGAAGGTACCGGTTTGGGTACAATGGCAGGATTCAGCGGCGCATTCTCGTTGTAAAGCAGAATCAGCGTGTCTGCATCTGCTTTGCCAGTGATGTCCTTTTCCTGATAGCCGCAAACCTGCTGGAAAAGCTTAACCGCCTCGGTCGTGCGCTTGCCGTACACGCCGTCAACTTCCTTGTCCTCAATGTTCTGTGTTGATGTGAAGTATCCCAAATCGTACAGGCGCTTCTGCATCAGCCTGACTGGCGTTCCCTTGTCGCCTTCTTTTAGAGGCTTGTACTGGTCGTAGACAGGCGCTTTCTTGGAGTAAAGCTTCTCTTGCATGGCAGGCGATGCATATTTGTGCTCGGAGTAGCCAATGGCAAACTGGAAGAGATTTACAGCCAGTTGCGTATCATCGCCCCAAACGCCATCGACCTTGCCGACCGGATATCCCAGCGCCTTCAGGCGGTTTTGAAGCTTGCGGACTGCGGAGCCCTTGCTGCCGTAAGTTAGGCGCGTGTACTCAGATTCAGCCGTAGCAGTCGCAGTCGGCTTCTGCGTGGCGGTTGCGGTCGGCTTGACGGTGGGTGTTGCAGTAGGCTTCTGCGTGGGCGCAATAGTTGCGGTCGTTGACGGCTGAGATGTCACCGTTTCAAGGATCGGCACGCCCGAGCTTTCCCCTTCCACCGTCCAGCCGAACTTTTCCGCCGGGGCATAGCGGATCAGCTTGCCGTCTACCACGGCAGCACGCTCGGTCAACGTTGATGTCGCCGCATACACCACTCCATGCATGGTCACACGGTTGACAACCAGTACACTATGGTCTGCGCCGACGATGCAGACAGCCTCGGAGTTCGCCGTCATGCCAAGCACAGGCGTTTGAACATTCAGCACAGCAATGGACTGCGCCGTCTGGACATTCTCCGTGCGCTGCATGAGTGCAAGCGTGTTCGTCGTGTTCTGCGTCAGGTAGAGCAGTACGTCTGCATCCGTCAGTGACTGCTCGTCAGCGAGGTCACAGTATGCCAGCACGTCGCTTGCAATTACGTTTCCGGCATTATCGCGCAATACACCGTCCGTCAGCGTATAATTCGGCACAGCCGTGACATCCGCGATCTGTTCATCTGTCGGCTCATTCGACATAATCAACGACTGCGAGCCGTCAAGTGCAATGCTCAGCAGCTTGCCATCCTGCGCTCTGCAGTAGACGACCGTGTCCGTAATAGACAGGACATCCGCAATCGGATAACGCAGGACTCGCACCGTCCCGGCCGGATCCTGCAAATAAAGCTCGTTGTTGTCGCCCAAATAAGCAGTATAACCCAAATGTGTCATCGAAGGCTCTGCAAGTGCGACAGCCGTTGTAAGCAAAATCAGGCTTAGTAACGCAGGAAGCAGCTTTTTCATAGTCATTCCTCCTTGCCAGAACGTGCACAGCTTCAGATGCACACGCCTTACATATATTAAACGAGCTTCCTGACGTTTTTGTTCCCGCAAACAAAAAATTTGTTGACGATTTACTCCCCTGAGCGGATGATATTCGGCAGCGCAAGCGTCCATGCCGCCGTGCCGTCCATATCGAAAAGTGCCTGATTTTCCCACGCACAGCCGCCGTACCATTCGCCCGCGTCCTGTGGATCATAGCCGCTTGCATAGCTGCTCGCCCATCCTGAGCCATACTGTTCCCATAGAATGCGCTGTTCCTCCCATGTATCACCCGGCACCTTAATCCACGCTGGCTCCCAGTAGAACACGCCCAATGCGCCTGCCTCGACCGCTGCCTTCACTGTTGCCTTAAAGTCAGCCGCCTGACCATCTCGGTCTATCGTCTGTTTCATGTCGCACCACTCGTTCGGCACGCTGTTCGGGTGCATATCAAGGTTTTCGTTCGTGAAAGGATACGCCGTTTCCGCAATGATGACATCCTTGCTAAAATTCTCGCGGACGTCCTTAATCAGCTCCTTGAGCGTATCAACATCACCGTGCCAGTAGCTGTAATAACTGTATGCCATCACGTCAAAGTCAACCACATCATCGCCCTCGCAGACCTCGCGGATGTACTTTTTGGCATCAGACTTGTTGACATTGGTGAAGTGCACCGCCACAAGCGCATCCGGCAGCACAGCACGAACCGCCGCACTGCCGGCATTCATCAGCTGATTGCGCCCGTTTGTGCTCCATTCACCCGCAATGCCGCCGTTGATTTCGTTCCCGACCTGCACCATGGTCACCTGCACGTCCGTTTCCTTGATTCGCGTCAGCGCGCTGACCGTAAAATCGTAGAGCGCATCGCACTTCTGCTCGAGCGTCATGCCGAGCCATGCTTTCGGGCACATCTGCTTGCTCGGGTCTGCCCAGAAGTCGCTGTAGTGGAAGTCCACCACAAGCGACAATCCAACCTGCTGGCAGCGTTTAGCAATTTCTACCGCATTGTTAACATCGCAGTTGCCGCCGCCGTAGCCCATTCCGTTCTCATCAAAGGGATCGTTCCATACGCGCACGCGAATCGTATCCCAACCAGCATCCTTGAGCAGTTGAAATAAATCCGTCTCCTCGCCTGCTGCATTCTTGTACACAACGCCACTATTCTCCTCGCTTAGTGCTGTCGAGACATCTGCGCCAAATATGAAGGACGCAGGAATTGCTTCATTTTCCTCCGCGCAAACCGTGCAAACGGACATCAAAATCAGCACCAACGCCAGCAAAAGAACCGTCACCCTCCTCATGGTTAATCCTCCTTTTACTCCTTGTACTCCTTTTAAAAAGAACCGAACTTCCTTTTCTGATTAACAGTATACCAAACGAAGCGTTGCTCGTCAATTGAGAAGCAAACAATGTCCGAAATTTGAATATGTAAATACTATCATGGGCGAAAGCGGCGAAAAAAAGTGAAGTTCGTCTTGCAAGAAGGTTGAAAAAATAGTATAATCAAAAAGGATAGCTGTAGGAATGCGTGGATATACTCTACGAAGGGTTGTTTTCTGTGCGTTCTCTGATTCCGCATTACGAAAAAAGGAGTGTTTCCAATGGCGAAGAAGTATGTCTACCTCTTCAAAGAAGGCAACGCTAACATGCGTGAGCTTTTGGGTGGCAAGGGTGCCAACCTGGCTGAGATGACGAACCTCGGCATGCCAGTTCCTCAGGGCTTCACCGTGACGACTGAAGCCTGCACCCGCTACTACACGGATGGCAAGGTCATCGGTGACGATATCGTCGAGCAGATCTATGCTGCACTGGCCGAAACCGAGAAGGTTGCCGGCAAGAAGTTCGGCGATGACAAAGATCCTTTCCTTGTATCCGTCCGTTCCGGCGCCCGCGCCTCCATGCCCGGCATGATGGATACCATCCTGAATCTGGGTCTCACGGATGTTTCCGTTGTCGGTCTGGCAAATCTGACCAACAATCCTCACTTCGCGTATGACGCTTATCGCCGCTTCATCGCAATGTTCTCCGACGTGGTTATGGAAATCCCGAAGAGCGAATTCGAAGACGTTCTGGACGAATTCAAGGAGAAGAAGGGCGTCAAGTACGACCGCGACCTCTCTGCGGATGATCTGAAGGAAGTCGTTGTCCGCTTCAAGGAAATTTACAAGAAGCATCAGGGCGTTGAGTTCCCGCAGGATCCCAAGGTTCAGCTGATGGAGGCTGTCAAGGCCGTCTTCCGCTCCTGGGACAACCCGCGCGCCATCTACTATCGCCGCATGAACGACATCCCGGGCGACTGGGGCACTGCCGTCAACGTGCAGTCCATGGTCTTCGGTAACATGGGCGAAACCTCCGGCACCGGTGTTGCCTTCACGCGCAACCCCTCGACCGGTGAGAAGAAGCTATACGGCGAATATCTGCTGAATGCTCAGGGTGAGGACGTCGTTGCCGGCATCCGTACCCCCGAACCCATCTCCAACCTGCAGGCGCAGATGCCTGAGGTGTACCAGCAGTTCGTCGATATCGCAACCAAGCTGGAAGCGCACTATCGCGACATGCAGGACATGGAATACACCATCGAGCGCGGCAAGCTCTATATGCTGCAGACCCGTAACGGCAAGCGTACTGCAGCCGCGGCTCTGAAGATCGCTGTCGATTTGGTCGATGAAGGCGTTCTGACCGAGGAAGAAGCGGTGCTGAAGGTTGAGCCGAAGCAGCTCGACACCCTGCTCCACCCGAATTTCGATGCAGCTGCTGTTAAGAAGGCACCCGTCATCGCAAAGGGTCTTCCGGCATCCCCCGGCGCTGCGACCGGCGGCATCTACTTCACTGCTGACGAAGCTGCTGCGCACGGCAAGAACAAGGAAAAGGTTATTCTGGTTCGTCGTGAGACCACGCCTGAGGATATCGAAGGCATGGACTTCTCTCAGGGCATCCTGACCGTCTTCGGCGGCATGACCTCCCACGCGGCTGTTGTTGCCCGCGGCATGGGTCGTGCGGCTGTTGTTGGCTGCGGCGCTCTTAAGATCGACGAAGAAGCCAAGACGCTCACTGTCGGCGATAAGGTGTACCATGAGGGCGACTTCATCTCTCTCGACGGCTCCACCGGCAACGTCTACGATGGCCAGATTGCAACGGTCGAAGCGTCCATCTCCGGCGAATTCGCTCGCTTCATGGGCTGGGCTGATGCTGCTCGCCGTCTGCGCGTCCGCACCAATGCTGATACTCCGCGCGACACCAAGCAGGCTGTTGCATTCGGTGCTGAAGGTATTGGTCTGTGCCGCACCGAGCACATGTTCTTCGAGGCTGATCGTATCGCGGCTGTCCGTGAAATGATCCTGTCCGACACGAAGGAACAGCGTGAGCATGCGCTGGCGAAGATCCTGCCGATGCAGCAGGGTGACTTCGAGGCCATGTACAAGGCGCTGGAAGGTCGTCCCATGACCGTCCGTTACCTCGATCCGCCGCTGCACGAGTTCGTACCGCATGTGGATATGAAGGACGAAATCGAAGAGTTGGCTAAGAATCTGGGCATCTCCACGGAGGATGTCATCCACAAGATCAACGCCCTGCACGAGTCCAACCCGATGATGGGTCACCGCGGCTGCCGTCTGGCTGTCACCTATCCGGAAATCGCCGAGATGCAAACCCGTGCGGTCATGCAGGCTGCGATCAACGTGAAGCGTGAATGTGGTTACGACATCGTTCCGGAAATCATGATCCCGCTCGTTGGCTCCAAGAAGGAACTGGCCTTCGTCAAGAAAATTGTCGATGACACTGCGAAGAAGGTCTTCGAAGAGCAGGGCACGACGTTACCCTACCATGTCGGCACGATGATCGAAATCCCGCGTGCTGCCGTGACCGCCGATGAGATCGCTGAGGAAGCGGAATTCTTCTCCTTCGGCACGAACGACTTGACGCAGATGACCTTCGGCTTCTCTCGTGACGATGCCGGTAAGTTCCTCGGCGCATATTACGATAACAAGATTTTCGAGAGCGATCCGTTCGCTCGTCTGGATACTGACGGTGTCGGCAAGCTTGTCCAGATGGCTGCTAAGCTCGGCCGTCAGACCCGCCCCGACCTCAAGCTGGGCATCTGTGGCGAACATGGTGGCGATCCGAGCTCCGTTATGTTCTGCCACAAGGTTGGTCTGAACTACGTCTCCTGCTCGCCTTTCCGTGTGCCGATCGCTCGTCTGGCTGCTGCACACGCTGCAATTCTGGAGAAGATGGGCAAGTAATTTCCCACTCACTCTAACTAACAGATTAACAGGCTGCCTCCACAGTTTCACGGCTGTGGAGGTATTTTTATGCTAATACCAAATCAAACTTAACCCATTTACAATCAGCTCGATTTACGGTATCATCGCATACGATAATGATGATGATGAAGGCAATTGAGTTTTCTGAAAAAGAGTACGCCGAAATTGTCGAATTGAGAAAAGGCAATAAAGAAAAACATACCGTACCAAGGAATGAGCTACAACAAAATTGATATGATGTTCTGCCAGAGCGATTTACCGCCAATCCTAGAGTCGAAATCAGCGATTTGCTCCCTTGACTGAAAAAATGAAAGCTCAGTTCTCGTCATGACGAAAACTGAGCTTTATTGAGGTTCGAAACACAGGATAAGGGGCAGGTACGTTGGTTTTCGGTTAATCCGGCGCATTTGCCTGCTCTGGCTCGAGAATCGCCCACATTGCCTTTGTCGGACAGGCTTCCGCGCACGCCTTGCAGTGCTGGCACTTTGCTTGTTCGATGACTGGAAGACCGTTCACCATGGTAATTGCGCCGTACTGGCATGTACGTGCACACTTGCCGCAATGGATGCAACCGATCGAGCAAGCCGTCATAACGCGTTTGGCGGTATCGGTATTGCGGCAACGAACCTTCACGTCCTCCGTCACCGGACGTAGGCTCAGCACACCCTTCGGGCAGATGGAAACACACTTGCCACACGCCACACACTTTTCTTCATCAACCACGGCGATTTTCTTCTCCGGATCGACATGAATTGCATCGAACGCGCAGACCCGTGTGCAAGTTCCGAGACCGAGGCATGCAAACTTGCACGCCTTGTTGCCGTCATTCACGACAGAAGCTGCGACGCAGTCAGCGATACCGTTGTACTCGAACTTCTCCTTGCAGTACCCTGACATGCCCTGGCAGATGACGTTCGCTACCTTGCGGACACTTGTGGTGTCACTGCCGACGCCCATGATGGCAGCAATCTTGTCCGACGACGCTTTGCCGCCGACAGGGCACGCATTGATGGGCGCCTTGCCTTCTGCAATCGCATCCGCGCAGCCATCGCAGCCCGGATAGCCGCAGCCGCCGCAGTTTGCGCCCGGCAACGCTTCACGTACCGCATCGCGCTTCGGATTGGATGGAACGGCGAACAATTTCCCTGTTGCCTTGAGCAAAAGGCCGAAAAGCAGGCCCATGATACCCAGAACGCCTGTCGCGATGAGAATACTTGTCATTTTCTTATCCTCCTCACGCTATCAGACCGCCAAAGCCCATGAACGCCACAGCCATCAGACCAGCCGTAATCAGCGCGCCTGGGAAGCCATTCATCCACTTCGGCATGTTCGCAAGCGCGAGGCGCTCACGAATGCAGGAGAACAGGATGATCGACAGACCGAAGCCAGCGCCACCGCAGAAGCCATTAAACGTGCTCTCCAGCAGGTTATAAGAATTGTCGATATTCAGGATAGCGACACCCAGCACTGCGCAGTTCGTCGTAATCAGCGGCAGGTAAACACCCAGCGACTGATACAGCGAAGGCGAAATTTTCTTCAGCGCCATTTCAACAATCTGCACAAGGACAGCGATGACGAGGATGAACGCAATCGTCTGCATGTACTTGAGGTTCAGCGGAACGAGAATCTTGTACTGCACAAACCACGTGATGAAGCTTGCAAGCGTCATCACGAAGATAACCGCCATCGACATGCCCTTCGCAGTATCAAACTGCTTGGAAACACCAAGGAACGGGCAGCATCCGAGAAAGCGATTCATCACGAAGTTATGAACCAGCAGACCGCCAATCAGAATAGTTGCCAGACTTGACAAGGTACTCATGCTGCCGCCTCCTTCTTCTTCAAATTCTTTGACAGCGCGTTGACAAGAATCAGCAACAAACCGAGCGTAATGAAGCCGCCCGGAACCTGCGTCAGGATACCCATCGGCTGGTAGCTTGTCGGCATGACCTGCATGCCGAAGAACGTACCGTTGCCCAGCACCTCACGAATGATACTCAACAGCGTAATCGCACAAGTAAAGCCAAGCCCCATGCCGAGACCATCAGCAATGCTCAGCAGCGGTGGATTCTTCGAGGCGAAGGACTCCGCACGCGCGAAAATGATGCAGTTGACGACAATCAGCGGGATGAACATGCCCAATGCCGAACTCAGATCCGGCAGGAACGCCTTGAGCAGCATGTCAACCATTGTCACGAAGGACGCGATGATGATAACATAGGCAGGAATACGAACGCTGTCCGGAATGATGTTACGAAGGAGGCTGATGAACAGGTTCGAGCAGATCAGAACTGCCGTCACCGCCAAACCCATACCGATACCATTCGAGCCGGAGGTCGTAATGGCGAGCGTCGGGCACATGCCAAGCATCATCACGAACGTCGGATTCTCAAAAATCAGACCGTTGAGGAAAACACTCAGGAACGTTTTCTTATCATGATTAGCCATTCTTCTTCACCTCTCCAAAAGGCTTCGGCGCCGTCAAGCGATCAATCATCGGCGTGCAGACGTTCATGAACAGAATCGCAAACGAGCAGCCTTCCGGATAATTCGCATACGCACGGATGACGAAGAGCAGGATGCCGCAGCCAACGCCCATGATGACTCTACCAGGTGTCGTCACTGGGCTCGTTGCGTAGTCGGTCGCCATGAAGAATGCGCCGAGCATCAGACCGCCAGCAAACACCTGATACAGCGCCATTTCAGCGCCGTCCTTAATCAGGTAGCAAACAAACACGGTCGCAATGAAGGAAACCGGAATGCGCCAGTCCGCAATCTTGCGGATGCACAGGTAGATGCCGCCAACCAGAATAGCGATTTTGCACGTTTCACCGAGGACGCCGCCGCAGTTGCCCAGCAGCAGATCCATGAAGCTGATGCCGGACACGCCCGTGCCGGCAAGGATATTCAACGGTGTTGCAGATGTTGTCGCATCAACCGCAAACTTCGTCTGCGGATAGGTGCTCATGAGTGCCGACCAGCTGATGAAGAGGATGACACGCGCCGTCAGTGCAGGATTCATGAAGTTGCTGCCGATGCCGCCAAAAAACTGCTTAACGAGCACAATAGCGAGGATACCGCCGATGAGCGGAAGCCACCACGGTGCATTCGCCGGAAGGTTGTATGCCAGCAACAGCCCCGTCACGACCGCGCTCCAGTCTCCGATGGTGACTTCTTTCTTCGTCGCCTTTTCCCAGACGAACTCGGAGAGCACGCACGTCGCCACAGAGATGCAGATGAGCATCAGCGCGTTCCAGCCAAACAGGATGACACTCGCGATGCCAGCCGGAACGAGTGCCAGACAAACCTCCTGCATGATACGCCGCGTGCTGCTGTGATCGCGCAGATGCGGCGAGGATGTCATTACAAAATTATTTTGCATGGGTTATGCCTCCTTCTTCATCTGCTCTTCGGCAGCCTTCTTTGCGGCTTCAGCAGCTGCTTTCTTGGCAGCCTCCGCCTTCTTGCGCGCCGTAATGACCTTTTTACCCTGACGGCAGGACTGTGTCAGCAGGCGCTTTGCCGGGCAGACAAATGTGCAGGCACCGCACTCAATACAGTTCAGGACGCCGTGTTTTTCCGCTTCATCGTAGCGATCAGCGCGGATGCAACGGTCGAGCAGCGTCGGCATGAGCTGCATCGGGCAGGCACGCAGGCAACGACCGCAATTAATACACGCGGATTCCGCCGGATCAACTGCTTCATCGCCCAGCACAAGCACGCCAGAGGTACCCTTCGTCACCGGAATGTCAGTCCGGTTGATCGACATTCCCATCATCGGACCGCCATTGATCAGCATTCTCGCACTGCTTTGCACGCCGCCGCACGCTTCCAGCAGTACATCAATCGGTGTGCCTACGCGGACGAGGAAGTTACCAGGGTTGTTGACCAGCCCGCCGACAGTCGTGACGCGCTCAACCAGCGGACGCCCCTCGCGGATCGCCTGCTGAATAGCATAGATCGTGCCGACGTTGCTGACAACGCAACCGACATCCAGCGGAAGACCACCCGTAGGCACCTTGCGGCGCGTCAAGGCGTAAACCAGTTGTTTCTCGCCGCCCTGCGGATAGCGAACCGGCAGTGCGCGGACTGCGATGCCCTCGACATTCTGTGCTGCCGCTGTCAAGGCTACAATCGCATCAGGCTTGTTGTTCTCGATGCCTACAATCGCTTCCTTGACTTCAAGTGCCAGCATCATCAAGTGAATGCCATCGATAATTTCGGAAGACTTCTCCAGCATCAGGCGATGATCAGCCGTCAGGTACGGCTCGCACTCCGCGCCATTGATGATCAGCTTCTCGATCTTCTTGCCCTTTGCAGGAGTGATTTTGACGTGCGTCGGGAAGGTCGCGCCGCCCATGCCAACGATGCCGGCCTCACGCACGATGGTCTGCAGCTCTTGCGCAGTCATGGTTTCCGGATGCTCCGCAGGATGCAGCTCGACCCATTTATCCTGCATATCATTCTCAATCACAACCGCCATGGTCGATGTGCCGTTCGCCAGCTCGACAGGCTCAATCGCCGTTACCTTGCCGGAAACGGAAGAATGCACCGGCGCAGACACAAAGCCGCCGGCCTCGCCGATCATCTGACCTGCAAGCACCGTATCGCCCTTCTTGACGACCGCCTTGCAGGGCGCACCGATATGCTGTGAAAGCGGAATAACAACCTTCGCAGGTGCAGGCAGCTCACGAATCGCATTGCCGCTGTTGACAGCCTTGCCATTCACGCCTTCATGCGGATGCGTACCGCCTGGAAACATGTGTTTTGCGAACACAGAAAAAACCCCTTTCCAACTCGCTTGATGCGCGCGCTTCATATAAAGAGGCGCGCGCATACTTCAGGCAACATTGTCTGATCAGCACATAATCGAACAATGTTAATTATACCATAATATATGCTGATTCGTACAGTGAAATTTTGTACAAAAGTAACAGCGTGATTTTCGCGAATTTATCTATTAGTTTTGGCTAACTTTTCTGATTCGTTGCTCATCTGCTACGCGAAGCATGTGTTCGGCATGGCTTCTTGCGCTGCTTTCACTGCCATCCGCACCGCCAAGCATTCGGGCAATTTCGCCGATTCTTTCCTCGGGTGTCAGCAATCGCACGCTTGAATTGGTACGTTCGCCCTCCAGTTTCTTTTCCACGAGAAACTGATGCTCCGCCATCGCGGCAATCTGCGGCAGATGCGTCACACAAATGACCTGCCTATGCTGTGCAATCAGCGCCATTTTCTCCGCGACGACCTGAGCAATGCGTCCGCTGATGCCAGTGTCAATTTCGTCAAACACCATTGTACCGACGCCGCTTTTCTCCGCCTCGAGGCTTTTAATCGCAAGCATCAATCGCGACAGTTCACCGCCCGAGGCAATCTTGGACAGCGGCTTCAGCGGTTCACCGGGGTTCGGCGAAATCATGAACTCGATCACATCATCACCGACCGATTGCGGCATGTACACCTTGCCTTCCGGTCTGATTGCAAAATCCACCTTGAAAACTGTGTTCTTCATGCCAAGATCCTGCAGCTGCATCATCATGTTCTTTTCGAACGTATCCGCCAGCTGATGACGCGCCTCTGTTAGCCGCCGAGCCATTTTGCGGTACTGTGCCAGCAGTTTCTTATGCTCCGCCGCCATTTCCGCAACATCACTGTCGAGTGAAACATAGCGGTCGTACTCTTCCTGCATTTTCGCCTGTTCATCAAGGATTTCAGCGATGCTGCTTCCATACTTGCGTTCCATCCTCCGAATGAGATCAAGTCGTGTTTCGACTTTCTCCGCGCGTACCGGATCGAAATCACCCTGCTCCGCCATTTTTGCAAGCTCATAGCTGATTTCCTCAATCTCATAGTACGCCGAATCGCATCGTTTCGCCAGTGCTTCGTACTCCTCGCCGAACGCTGCAAGCGAATGCAGTGCGTCTGCCGCCTCCTTGATGCGCGAAAGCACTGCCTCGCTGTCCTCATTCGCCGAAACAGCCTGCTGTGCCCGTGTCACCGCCATCGTGATTTTCTCGGAATTGCGGAAGCGCTCCTTCTCCGACGTGAGCGTCTCCTCCTCACCCACACGAAGACGTGCCTTCGTCAGCTCCTCCAACGACTTTCTGAGCGTTTCCATGTGGTGCTGCTTTTTCTCATTCGCCTTCACAAGCCGCGCGTACTGCCGATGGTTCTCGATGAACGCCTGATATGCCGCATCCACCTGTCCAAGCAGTTTCTGATAATCTTCATCTCCTGCCGCATCCAGAAAAAGCAGATGGAACTGCGAATTCATCAGGAACTGTGCCTCATGCTGACCATGCACATCCATCATCAGCGCTGCAATCTCCTTGAGTGCGGACAACGGCATCACAATTCCGCACACCCGGCACAGGTTGCGCCCGGAGCGCGTGATTTCTCTGTACAGCGTGACAGTTCCGTCAAAATCCTCCAGATTTTCAGCTTCACACCACTGCCGAACGCTGTCGCTGCCGGATGCATCGAAAATAGCCTCAACCCACGCCTTGTCTTCACCCGTGCGGATGATTTCCCGCGTTGCACGACCGCCAAGTACGAGGTTCACCGCATCGACAACGATGGATTTACCCGCACCAGTTTCGCCGGTCATCACATGCATGCCTTCGCCGAATTGAAGCGTCAGTTTCTCAATCAGGGCGATGTTGCACATTTGCAGGGACAGAATCATGACAGAAGCTCCTTTACTTTGTCGCGCATTACTTCATCATTTCGCGGATTCGACTCGTCACGGCAGCCGCTTCCTCATTCGAGCGAATAATCAGCAGCACCGTGTTATCGCCTGCCAGCGTGCCGAGGACCTCCGGCCAGCGGAAGCTGTCAAGTGCCTCTCCTGCAACATTCGCTGAGCCGCTGAGCGTCTTGACGACAATCAGATTGTTTGCATACGTCGCGGAAAGAAGCGATTCGGCAAGCATTCGGACGAAGCGGTCAGACATGTTATTTTCTGCCGACTCGCCGGTCGCATACTTGTACTTGCCCGTGCTGCTCAGGAGCTTGACCAGCCGCAGCTCCTTGATATCACGGGAAACAGTTGCCTGCGTCACGCGGATTCCGCGTGCATTGAGTGCATCTGCCAGCTCTTCCTGCGTTTCGATTTCCTGATTCTCAATAATTTCGAGAATCGCTACCTGTCTGACTGTTTTCATCGTATCCCCCGCCTTTTCTGCTTATCGTGTCCATTCGCTGAGCTTTTCGTGAACAAGACCGAAGAATGACTTCTTTCCCGTATGAATCAACCGGAGCATTTTTTCTGACTGGCTGATTTCAATCATGTCGCCGTTGCAAAGTTCCTCATGCGACTGCCCATCAACCTGCAGGCAGGCACATTGCGCTCCCTGTGCAGACAGATACAGTTGAACCTTCGCTCCGCCAGGCACAACAATCGGGCGGTGCTGGAGGCTGTGGGCACAGACAGGTGTCAGCACCATGCAATTAACATTCGGCGAGACAATCGGTCCGCCGGCGGAGAGCGAATAGCCCGTTGAGCCGGTCGGCGTCGCAAGCACCACACCGTCGCCGACATAGCGTCCTGCCTGCTCGCCATCGACAACCGCTGTCACAGTAATCAGATGTGCATAACCGCCGCGCGTCATGCTGACATCGTTGACAGCATACCATTGTTTTCCTTTTGCTTTCACCGACAGCACCGTGCGGTTCAGCGTTTCGTATTCGCCGGAAACAATTTTATCCAGCAGACTCGGCAGCGCATCAACCTCGCATTCCGCCAAGAAGCCGACATGACCGAAGTTCACACCGATCAGCGCCGCATTCCATGCAAGCGCGTATTGAGCGCCGTGCAGCAGCGTCCCGTCACCGCCGAGCGATAGGATGACATCCGCATGCGCATCCTGCGAAGTAATCGGCAACACCGTTCCCCTTTTGAAGAAAGGAAGCATATCCTCCTCAACAAGAACCTCTATGCCGTGAGAACGCAGCTTCACAGCAGCATTCTTGGCAGCATCCGCCGCATCCTGACGCTGCCCATGAATCATTATGGCAACTTGCACGCTGTGTCCCTCCTCGTTTTGTCCATGGGCTGCAAAACGATCCAGCCGCGTGGTCTGAGAATATTATATCACAGGATGAATATTCATTCAAGCATATACACAAAAATAAGCAGAGGGAAGGGCAACCGGAATTGTCAGCCCTTCCCCTTCAGTTCCCGATGTGCGCGTTGGACAAGCTCATGAATTTCTTCACGAGTGATTTGCTTGCTTTCCGGCGACTGCACCGTAATTTCCCCTAAAAACTCGATATTTCCTTCAGGTCCCTTGATCGGTGAATAGTCCAGCTTTCGCACCTGCCAGCCGATAGTGGACACAAACGCGACAATCTCGCTGAGCACATCCTCATGTACGGCAGGGTCGCGCACGACACCTTTTTTTCCGACGCGCTCGCGACCCGCCTCAAACTGCGGTTTAATCAGGGTATAAAATACGCCCGACTCCCCCATCAGTTGAGCCGCAACGGGTAAAATCAGCCGGATGCTGATGAAGCTCACGTCCATAACTGTCACCGTCGGGTGAAGCGGTACCATATCCGGTGTCAGTGCGCGGGCATTCGTCCGCTCATACAGCGTCACGCGCGGATCATTACGCAGCCGCCATGCGAATTGCCCGTAGCCCACGTCGACTGCATAGACATGCGCCGCGCCGTTCTGCAGGCATACATCCGTGAATCCGCCTGTTGCAGCACCGATATCCATGCAAACCTTCCCCGTCAAGTCCGCACCGAAGGATTTAATCGCCTTCTCCAGCTTGAAACCGCCGCGGCTGGCGTACTGCGCTGTCTTTTCGCGGATTTCCAGCTCTTCCTCCGGCTTAATCAGTTCGGACGGCTTATCAATTCTGCGTGTCCCGACATAGACCTCGCCTGCCAAAATATGCACCTGTGCCTTTGCACGGCTTTCACAGAATCCGCGCTCCGTCAGCGCCACATCGACACGCTGCTTATCGCTCATATTTCTTCTCCGATTCTTGTTGTTTGCACTTCAGCGCGCCTTCAATACGCTTCGCCATCAGTTCCGGCGTTAATCCAAGATACTTCAGCAGCTGCTCACGCCGCCCGTGCTGAATGAACGTGTCCGGAATGCCAAAAGTCACCAGTGGCGCCGCTCTGCCTTCTCCAGTCAGGAAGGAACAGACGACGCTCCCGAAGCCGCCGATCAGCGCACCTTCCTCCATCGTTACAATCGGGCATCTATCCGAGAGTGACCGTAGCATATCTGCATCCATTGGCTTGACAAACCGGCAGTTAATGACTGCTGCATATATGCCGTATTTTTCGAGCACACGCCGCGTTTCAACCGCTTCGGGCACCATGGAACCGACTGCCAGCAGCGCCGCATCCTCACCTTCTTCAAGCTGCTCCCATTCGCCAAGAGAGATATCCGACCTCATTGGATGTTCGGTGGACATGTCCACCGGTGTTCTGCCGTAGCGAATGGCACACGGACCACGATAATGCTGCGTCCATCGCATCATCGCACGCAGCTCTGTTAAATCGCGCGGTGCCAGCACCGTCATGTTCGGAATCGGCAGAAGCGATGAAAGGTCCCACATGCCGTGATGCGTTGCACCATCTTCACCAACAAGCCCGGCACGGTCAATCAGGAATGTCACGTTCAATTTTGGCATGCAGACATCATGAATCGTCTGGTCAAACGCTCTCTGAAAGAACGATGCGTATACGGCGAAATACGGCTTCATTCCGCCCGCTGCAAGACCTGCCGCCATTGTCGCGGCATGCTCCTCCGCAATGCCGACATCCATCATCCTGTGCGGAAAGTGCTCCGCAAAATACGAAAGCCCTGTACCGGACGGCATCGCTGCGGTAATTGCGACAATTTTGTCGTCCTCATGCGCCATATCCGCCAGCGTTTCCGCCATGACCTGCCCGTAAGACAACAGCTTCTTCTTCTCGCGTGCCGCACCTGTTTCCACATAGAACGGCGGCGTCCCATGGAAATGCTCCGGCTTGCTTTCCGCCGCGCTGTAGCCGTAACCCTTGCGCGTCAGCACATGAATCACAACCGGCTCATCGAGCTTCTTGACCTCGCTGAGCGTATGCTCAAGCGATTTCAAATCATGCCCGTCAATCGGACCGAAATAATGGAAACCCAAGCTATTGAAGAAACCCTCCTGATTCTCGTGCATCAGGACAGATTTGATGCTGTTCTTGACCCATGAAAGGAAACGGTGAATCGGTTTGCCAATCACCGGCAAACGTGAAAGACCCTTGCGAACCACGTTTTTCGTGCTTGCCCAGCCGCTTGATACACGCAAATCCGTCAGATGACGCGAAAGCGCCCCGACATTCGGCGCAATCGACATCTCGTTGTCGTTGAGAATCACGATCAGCCGCGTATGGCTGTCGCCGGCATCGTTCAGCGCCTCGTAGCACATGCCGCCAGTCAGTGCGCCATCGCCGACAAGTGCCAGCACATGATGGTGCTTACCCTGCAAATCGCGCGCCCGTGCCAGGCCAAGTGCCGCGGAAATTGCCGTGGACGCGTGTCCCGTTTCGAAAACATCGTATTCGCTCTCCGTCCGTTTCGGGAACCCCGACATGCCACCGAAAGTTCGCAGCGTATGGAACATGCGGTAGCGCCCAGTCAGCAGCTTGTGGACATAACTCTGATGCCCGACATCGAAGACAATCTGATCCGCCGGCATGTCAAAAACGCGGTGGATTGCCATTGTCAGCTCCACCACGCCCAGATTGCTTGCCAGATGACCGCCGCGCTGCGCTACCGTTGTGACAAGCGTCGTGCGAATCTGCGCTGCCAGATTGCTCATTTCATCATAGGACAGTTGCTTGATATCCTGTGGAGATTTGATGTCCTCCAGACGCACGCATTCCACTCCTTTCTGCCTGTCACCGTGCCTTTTTGCGTTACAGCTTACATCTTTTTTGCCGCACTGATCAGCTTCGCCCCTTTTGCGCCCTTTACTCCCTTCGTACCGCCACCAAGCGATACGTTAGATAGGATATTGGATGTATATGCATAGTTGCGCATATTGCGATCCGCATGCGCCTTACGTGCACAATCCACCATGCGGTCAATCAGTTGTGAATACTTGACGCCCTTCGCCTCCCAGAGATAGAACGCCAATGAGCCGGGAATCGTGTTAATTTCTGTGATATACACCTGCTCCGTCGAACGGTCGAACATGTAGTCAATACGGACAACACCCTTGCAATCCAGCATGCGGAAGATTTCGCAGGACATCACCTGGATCTTGTCGCGCAGAGAATCCTCAATCGGTGCGGGCAGCACGCGGTGAAGGCTTGCCATGCCCTTCGAACCGCCGTTGGCAAGGTACTTCTCCTTGAAATCAAGGAACTGCTCGCCGGACAGCGGCATTTCAATCGGGCTTGCCTCGACCTCGCCGTCATAGCCCAGGACGGAGCAGTTCAGCTCAATCGGACGGTCAAGCCCTTTCTCCACCAGCACGCGTCGGTCATATTCGAACGCTAAATCAAGCCCCTGTGCCAGCTCCACACGATCATCCGCTCGGCTGACACCAATCGATGAGCCGAGGTTTGCCGGCTTGACAAATACCGGGAAGCCCAGTTCCTTTTCAACGCGGTCGAGGACAATATCCTTGTCCTTCTGATACTGCGCACGCGTAAACCAGCAATCCGGCAGACACGGCAGCGTCCCTGCGCCGCGGAAGAATTGCTTCATCATGATTTTATCCATGCCAATGGCACTTCCAGCCACGCCCGTAGACGTATACGGCAAATTCGCCAGCTCCAGCATACCCTGCAGCGTGCCATCCTCGCCGTTCAGACCATGCATGACAATCACACAGACCTCAAGGCGTGCGACAATCACCTGCTCCGGATGACTGAACAGTCCCTTGCCCGGACGCGTCGTCAGCAATGCGCCGGAGCCGGATGTGATATCCAGTGAGACAGCTTCAACGCCGTTCTTATTCGGGTCGAAATGTGTGTACGTCTCGATTTTACGCAGCGATGCACCGGTATACCAGACGCCATTCTCCGTGATGTATACAGGAATAACATCATACTTTTCGCTGTTGACATGGTTCATTAGCTGCACTGCGCTGATAATCGAAACTTCACGTTCGCAACTGCGCGATCCGAAAATCACACCAAGTTGGATCTTTGACATAAAGCTCTATCTCCTTCATTAAGCTTCGGAATAATGGTCCGGCAAATCGTTCTCAAACATCGCGACATCGCCAGGCTTGGCAATTTGACGCAGAAGTGATGCCGCCTCGTCGAGGCTTGCTACCACATGCAAATTTTCCTGTCCGAATCCTGCCTCCAGCAGTCCTTCCGCAATCGGCTGCGTATGCTTTTTTCCAACGAGAATCGCGATATCCACATTAGAAGCCATCTTGCGACCGAAGTCGCGGTTGAATTGCTCCTCCTCCGCGCCAAGCTCAACCATGCCCGGCGTAATGATGATACGCCGCGCATCGAACGCGCCCAGCACCTTCAATGCAGCCTCTGCGCCTCGCGGATTGGAATTGAAAGCGTCATCGATGATAGTCAAGCCAATCGACGGAATCAACTGTAAGCGATGCTCAATGGGCTGCAGCTTGCTGATGCCGTTTGCAATCTGGTGAAGCGTCAAGTTCAAGCGAAGCGCAACCATCGCCGCAAGCAGGATGTTCTGGATATTATGCTCCCCCAGCAAGCGCGTTTCACAGGCAATCCGCTCCTGACCCGCATGGAGGATGAACCTGCTGCCCGTTGCGGACACGGTGATATCACTTGCCCACACCTCGGCATCCTGCGATTTCGTCAGCGAGCACAAATGCTTTTCGACAGTCGTGCGACTGAAGAGCTCACGGCATATGGTCCCATCATCCGGGAAGAACGCACATCCATCCTTCGGCAGTGCCTCAATCAGCTCATATTTCGTATTTTTGATTCTCTCCAACGTGCGGAACGTGTCCAGATGCTGCGGTCCGACGCTCGTCAGTACACCGTAGGTTGGATGTACCAGACGGCACATTTCCCTGATATCGCCGACATGACGCGCACCCATTTCCGCCACGAACACCTGCGTCGCAGGTGTCAGCTTTTCGCGGATGACACGCGTCACGCCCATCGGTGTATTGAAGCTGCTCGGCGTAACAAGCGTCTGATACTTTTCCTGCAGGATTGTCCCCAGAATGAACTTGACGCTCGTCTTGCCGTAGCTGCCCGTTATGCCGATTTTGATGATATCCGGACGCGCCTTCAGCTTCCGCTGCGCATCGCGGAAATACAGCTCACTCACAAGCTTCTCAATCGGCCACGCCAGCAGACCGCCCAGCGCCACCCACAGCGGCAGCAGCAATGGCATCAATCCGCAGCACCACACGGGTAAAGACAGCGCCGCCAATGCACATAACAGCGTGTAGACGACCGCCATCACAACGTACGTCCGCTTCACACGCTTTGTAAGAACGAATGCCTTTTTCGCCTTCTTCTGACGGAACATCGCTCGGCAGACCAGACCGCCGCCAATTGCAAGCACAAGATTCGCAATCGCCAGCAGGATCTTATACCGGTTATCCGCAAATCCGACAATGATGCGACTGTGCAGCCAATAGAGGGCTGCCAAATAGCAGCCGAGCACGAGTCCAGGCATGATGCTGCGCTTCCAATTCCGCTTCAGCGTGCGAAAATAGCCAGGAAATTGATAGCTTTCCAGCTGGAAATCATGCATGAGACTCCGCTGTGCACATAGCATCGCGATTGCTGTCGCAAAAGCTATCATCCACTTCAGAAAATTGAGAAAAGCTGTCACAATGCCACCCCTGATAATTGTTGAATCAGTTTAGCAAAAACTGACGTGCAATCGCCTGAAAACGCGTTGCCTGTTCCAGATAGGCAAAATGGCTTCCGCCTTCCAGCACAATCAGCGCACTATCAGCAATATCCCGTTCCATTTTTTGACCCATCCACAGCGGCGTTTCCGTATCGCAGTCACCCCAAAGGAGCAGCGTCGGCGTCCTGATTTGCTCCAGCAGTCCGCTTTGGTCATAGTTCACGACCTTGACGAATGTCTTGCGCATTTCCGGAGAAAGCGCGGCATAATCCGCCGAGCCGTACTTCTGAATGAGCTGTTCCATCCATTTTTTCGGCATAGTCCCGAAAATGCGCATATTTTCCGCCCTCTGCACAAGCCTCTTCAACCGCTGATAACGGCTTGACCGCTTCTTTTTGCTTGTTGAGGACTTTGGTGTAATACCAGCAGCCCCTGTCAAGATGATCTTCTCGAACTGTTCCGGATGATTCGCCGCCAACTCAATAGTCACACGTCCGCCAAAGGAATGTGCAATCACGCTGCACGGCAAGAAGTCAAGCGACATCAGCAAAGAAAGCAGATTCGCCGCAAAGTCCGGCACCCCCCACGGCTCCGGCGGAAAATCGCTCTCACCATGTGCCGGAAAATCAACGCGCAGCACCGTCATGTCCGGCGACAGTGCATCTGCAAGCCCCTGCATCAGTTTCTCCGAGCATCCCCAGCCATGCAGCAACACGACACGCTTTTCACCTTGTCCGCTCAATTCATAATGGATCTTGACTCCATCGAGTATCATTTCCACGCCGTTCATCTCTCCCTCAGGCGTTGATTCTCCAGATATAACGGCACTTGACCGCGCTGATTTCCCATCGATCGCGGATGCTGTCCGGCACGGCGACTGTGCGTTCCAGCGTGCAGCCAAGACCAATGCACGTCTTACGGCTTGCCCAGTTATCCGGGTCAGTTGTGATGACAACGCTGCTCTTGCCGTGCAGCGCAATCAGCGGAGCAAGCAGCCGACACGCACGCTGCGCATAATGTTGACCGCGGTACGGTGGGTCAACATGATATCCGATATGCCCAAAATAATAAACGCAAGGACTTTCTCCGAGGCGCAGTGAAATCCGCCCTGCCTCACGCTTTGTCCTGTGCGGCACAATCATGTAATCATAGACGCGCCCGAAGCCCATCTCACGCTCCGGTGGATAGAGCCGCAAAGGCAATAAATCAATCACGCCGTCTGTAAATTCAGCACGTACTCTGCGTAACAGCATTCTTTACACATCCTGTATTTTTACCTGCGGAAGCAATGCTTCGAACACATCCGGACGAATCAGCTGCGTCCCATCGGTCATAACGGAGGCGCTTCCTGCAGCCACACCATAGGCAAACGCCTGCCGAATGTCGCCTGTCTTGATGAACCCAGCCATCACGCCGCCGACCATCGCGTCACCCGCGCCGACCGTCGAAGAAACCGTCACGGGCATGGCAGGCGCGAACATTGCCGCATCCCTTGTCACCCACATGGCACCGTCTGCACCAAGGCTGACAAGCACGTTCTCCGTCCCCATCTCGATGAGCTTCTTCGCTGCCTCGCGCACCTGCGCAAGCGTCTCGCATGGACAACCGAGTGTCTCGTGCAGTTCATGCTGATTGGGCTTAATCAGAAACGGATGCGCCTTCAAGCCCTGCAGAAGCGTCTCACCGCTTGAATCCAGAACGCATCGGCATTCCGGCAAACATTCCATCAGCGCCCTATACGTATCCTTTGGTGCGTTCGGCGGCAACGAACCTGTCAGTACGACATAGTTGCTGCCCTGAATCCGCTTCTCTGCCATTGCAAGAAATGCCTGCACCTGCTGCGCATTCATTGGTGCGCCCTGTTCGTTCAGCTCCGTCACGCAATGCGGCTGCAGTGCAACAATCTTCGTATTCGTCCGGACAGAACCATCTAACGGAAGGAACGCACTATCGATTTTTTCAGCCGACAGCCGATTTATCACTCGTTCCATGCCTTCTTTTCCGGCACAGCCCAGCACAAACGATTCAACACCAAGTCGCTTCGCCGTAATCGCGACATTCACGCCCTTGCCGCCGACATCGTGCCGAACGGAGGCGATCCGGTTGACAGCGCCGATTTGCAGTGACGGCACTGTGACCGTCCTGTCAATTGCGGGATTCATACAGATTGCCGTCAGCATACAAATTCCTCCCGTATATGCGCATCGATTACGTTGCAGCGTCTTTTATTATAGCATGTTTCGGCGAGTGTTGCAACCGTTCGTTTTTTTTACTTGCCATTCTTGTCATAAAATGATATACTATTTTTTGAATATTCGTGCGGCAGAGCCGTGCAGAAAGGACGATTGCGCCTGATGCAAACGCTTCGGCGGCTACTTTCCATCTTGATTCTGCTGATATTTCTGTTGAGTGCAGCATCTGCGGAAATGCCGAATCCCACGCTGAACCCCAACGCGAATCCATATGATTCAGAGCATCCGGAGCTTCTGGAGGCTGACCAACTTTATTGCACCTCCGCCATCCTGATTGAGGAAAGCACCGGAGAGGTCGTCTTCGAGAAAAATGCAGATCAAATCATGTACCCTGCTTCCATCACCAAGATCATGACGGTGCTTCTTGGTGCTATCAACCTGGATTTAACCGCCACCGTCACCGTCAGTGCCAACGCCAGCTCGGATGCCCTGCAGACGATTGACTCTCAGGCAACCGTCATCGGGCTGCAGGAAGGCGAAGAGGTGAACGTGCAGGATTTGCTCTTTGCCACGCTCCTGCGTTCCGGCAATGACGGCGCCGTAGCAATTGCCGAGGCAGTTTGCGGCGATGAAAGCACATTCGTTGCACTGATGAACCAAACAGCTTCAGACCTTGGCATGGCGAGCACGCATTTCATGAACCCCCATGGTCTACATGATGACAACCATTACACAACTGCACGCGATCTTGCCATCCTTGCACAGTTCGCCATGCAGAACGACACCTTTCGCACCATCGCCGGTACAACCTCCTATTCCATGGCAAAGACGAACAAGCATCGCGCCCGTTCGCTGACGACACGCCACCGCATTATGCTCTCTCAGTACAACAATGAGGAGAACCGCTATTATTACGCTCCGATGACCGGTATCAAATCCGGTTCGACGTCGCTCGCAGGCTACTGCTATGTCGGCTCTGCCAGCAAGGATGGCGTTGACCTGATTTCCGTTGTTCTCTACTCCAGTCAGTACGGCGTCTGGACAGACACAAAAAAGCTGATGGAGTACGGCTTTAGTCAGTATCAGCACGTGACCATCTCCGAGCTTTACAACCTGAACCCCATCAGCATTTACACCAGCGCTTATGAGCTGGATGACCCTAATCAGGGCAAACTGACGCTGCTCTGCCAGCCGCAGGACGCCACACAGGCTGCTCTTGCCGAAATCAGTGCCTCGGCATCGCGCATTGATTACCTGTCAGAAAACCTGCGTGACCTTGTTACCGTCACCTACACGCGCGATTTTGCGGCACCAGTCGCCGCCGGTGAAATCATGGGTACCATGACGTACGTCAGCGATGAGGGCACGCCGATCACCTTTAACCTTGTCGCCAGCCGTAGCGTTGAGCGCCGTTCAAATCTGCCGCTCTCCTATGAGGAAATCGTCGAGATGACGAACCTGCAGACGGGCATCCCAATCGTGCCTGAAACCGTCATACCCGCCATCATCATTCTGATGATTCCGACACTCGCCCTCTTCCTGATTTTCCGCTTCCACCGTCGCCACAAGCGCCGCAAGTACCGCTTCGGCGATGAAGAGAACGAATAACACAACACAATGTAACAGAACCGCCCTGCATCAGCCGAATTCCGGTCGATGCAGGGCGGTTTGTTAAGGCAACCCCGCACAAATGAGGCGGTATTGCCTTATGTCGTTCTGGACCGTTCCCCGTCCGTCGGACGGGGAACGGTCCATTCAGCCGACTGCCAGCCGATTCTTTTTTCCTGTCTCCTTGATTTCCCCAGCCTTCGTCAGGGCGATCTTCGTAATAACAGGACCTGTCAGCTCGTAAATGAGCGTACCGGCAAGGACTACCGCATTGATGGTTGCGCCGTATTCAGGCAGATCCGTCAACGCCATACGCGCCATACCGATTGCGACACCAGCCTGCGGAATCAGCGTGAAGCCAAGATAGCGAATGATGTTCTTATCGCACTTCTCGATCTTTGCGCCGATAGTAGCACCGAGTGCCTTGCCGATTGCGCGGCTGAGCACATACGCCACACCCACAACACCGACTGTCGGTAGAACGGATACATCGAGGTTCGCGCCGCTGAGCACGAAGAAGAGCAGGAACAGCGGCGGCGTAAAGCGGTCGCACTGCTCCAGCAATGCCGTCGAATCGTTGCTGATGTTGATCATCGTCGCACCCACCATCATGCACACGAGCAGGCTGCTCAAGTCAAACATGGACGAAATGCCAACAGACAGGAAAACAACCAGAATCGTCATGGTCAGCTTGTTGCCGCGCGAGTGGAAGAAGCGCAGGAAGAACACCATCGCGATGCCGATCACCACGCCTAATCCAAGCGAAATAACAATTTCCAACATCGGCTTGACGAACAGCGTCATAACGCTCAGCGCCTCACCGCTATCGATCGTGCGAGCAATCGCCATCATAATCGCGTAGAGCATCAGTCCCAGTGCGTCATCCATTGCAACAACAGGCAGCAGCATCTTCGTCACCGGACCGTCCGCCTTGTACTGACGGACAACCATCAGCGTTGCGGCAGGTGCCGTTGCTGCAGCAATCGCGCCGAGTGCTAGGCACAGCGGCAGCGGCTGATTGAGCACCTGCAGCGTCAGGAACACGAGCAGCGATGCCACACAGCCTTCAAATGCCGTGATAACAAGCGGCTTCACGCCGATTTCCTTAATATACGACAGCTTGAACTCGCCGCCGATGGAGTATGCAATAAAGCCAAGCGCCACATCCGAAACAATGGACAACATGTTATTCATTTCCGGCGTCAGCACATTCAGGATGAACGGACCAACCAGCAGGCCGGCAATCAGATATGCCGTTACATTCGGCAGATGAATCAGCTTAATCGCACGGGTCATTGCCATGCCGACAGCCATTGCTACTGCCAGCGCACACAGGATATTCATTGCTTTTTCTTGACCCCTTCCACAAATGTCGTGGGCAGGGCAAAGCAGATACCCGTATCGGGCTTGTCCAGTCCTCCGGTTACTTTGTTGATGATTTCGACCATCTTCGGAATCTGTTCATCTTTCATCAGCGTAAAGATCGTTTTGGAGTGCTTGCGCTCCGGATTGCAGATATGACGCAACACGCCAAGGAGCGGCAGATCATCGATATTATGATCGCTGTCCAGCACACGCATCATGCCGGTCGATTCCAGAACAGTTGCACCGCCGATCTTCTGCTTGAGCATTTCCTCCAGCAACGGCTCCAGAAATTCCTCCCGATTGAGTACCAGGACAAACATCTGCATTTCTGTCTAACCTCCCTTTCAACGCTGCCGAACCCTTTCGGACAGCACATCTTATTGTAGCACGTTAAAAGGGTTTGTCAATCAAATTTCGGGTGCATTTTCACTGCTTTTCTCATATAATTTTCATCTTTTCCTTTCCTGTTTCTCAGGCAATTTCGTTTCATTTGTGCTATGATAGAAGACGTCAAGGGCACATCACGTGTCCGTCACTCACTGAAAGGAGCTTTCATCATGGCAGCTTATACCATTGAGGATATCGAACTGATTCGTCGCAAGAGTGGAATCAGCTATCAGGAGGCCGTATCGCTGCTTGATTATCATAACGGCAATGTCGCCCGCGCGCTGATTGATTTGGAACGCAGCGGCAAGCTGAAATACGAGTATACCACTGCCGACCGCACACGCACCACATCTCAAGCAAACACATCCAGCAAAACGACGGCTGCGGGCAGAGCGTCTGCTGCGAGCAGAGCGTCTGCTGCGAGTAGCACGTCCGCTGCAAGCATTTCTTCTGCCTCATCCGAATTTTATTCAAATCAAAAGCGCGGCATCATGCATTATCTCGACCGGCTCTACCGCATTCGAATCAAAGTCACCCGCAAAGGGGCGGTGATTCTCAATGTTTCCGTCCTGTTCGCAATCATTTCTGCACTCTTCAGTCTGCCCCTGCTGTTTTGCAGCATCGTTTGCATCCTGCTGCTCGGATATCATGTTTCCGTTGACAAATCAGACCCTGACTTTGCAGGAGAAAACGTCGACCGCACGGTTAAAAATACCGCACAGAATTTTAAACCTGCCTTTGACGAGTTTACGAAGGGCTTTCAGGGTGGCAAAAGCAACGTAAAGGGCGAAAAGCAGGCTGAAAACGACTTCGCACATAGCTATTACTCCAGCAAACCTGTTCACCATTCCTGCCCGACCCTCAATGTCCCCGTGCAGGTCAAAAGCAAGGATGGCCGCGTAACCATTGAGGATGACACAGACGGCTTCAACTCTGCAACCATCAAGTAAGGAGGATTCAACCATGTGGCTTTTTTCTCTTCTTCTCCTGTTCATAAGCAATCTGCTTGCCATCGGCTCCATTATGCTGTTCCTCGGACTGTTCAAGAACGACCAGAAGGAAGTGTGATGGCATGAGCCGCATTCTTGTCATTGAGGACGAACGTAAAATCGCTCGCTTTCTTCAACTGGAATTGGAGCATGAGGGCTACGAGGTGCAGACAGCCGGCGACGGTCGTACAGGGCTTGAACTTGCAAAATCATGGGATCCTGATCTGCTGATTCTTGACCTGATGCTGCCTGAGCTATCCGGCATTGAGGTCTGCCGTCGCCTTCGCCATGACAGCGATGTGCCGATCATCATGCTGACTGCAAAGGATGACGTATCCGACAAGGTCATGGGGCTTGATATGGGCGCGGATGACTACATGACAAAGCCATTCGCCATTGAAGAGCTCCTCGCGCGTATCCGTGTTGCGCTCAAGAAGCACCGCGGAACAGCGTCCGCCGAACAGTCACAAACGCTTCGTGCAGGGCCGCTCGCGCTGACGCCCTCCAGTTACACTGTCACCATGAACAATCAAATTGTCAACCTGACGAAAAAAGAATTTGACCTGCTGAAGTACCTGATGCTCCACCAAGGCGAAGCAGTAACGCGGGACACACTGCTGACGGATGTCTGGGGCTACAATTATACTGGCGACACAAACGTGGTGGACGTGTACATCCGCTATCTGCGTCATAAGCTCGATGAGCCCTTCGGCGTAAAGATGCTGCACACCATCCGCTCCGTCGGATACATGTTCCGTATCGATGAGTAAAAAACCTGCCCAATCGCAGTTGAAAGCAGTTCAAGTTCTCGAGAAAAAGCCCGCTCCCGAAAATCCTTCGCCCATTTCCCGCATTCGGCTTTCGCTGACGCTGCGCATCGCCATGCACTATTCCGTGCAACTCATTCGGTCATTTATTCCGGTGCTGCTGTTGACTTCCCTGCTATTCTGGGCTGCTGTTTTTGCATTGCTCCAGCAGGATACTGCCAAGCTAATTGATGCGCCGCTTTCTGCCAACGGCGCCATCACACTGTCCGTGCTCGATGATGCAGAAGTTACCTACGTTGAGTCATCAGACAACACGACCACGCAGATTGCCTTTCCCGACCCAGCAGCCGTATTTACAGAGCATTGCCTGATCGTTGAGACCGTTCACGCCTCCGGCACAATGCTGCTGATCCGTTTTTCGCTCGAGCGTCCGATTTTTCTGTATTGGATTCTTGTCGCAGCTCTGTTCCTTGCTGACGCATACCGGATGCTGTACTTCGTCCTGAAGCGAAAACGGCTGCTCAAAAATGTCCTCGCACCAATCCGCGATATAACAGAGCTTGCCGCGACACTATCCGCCAACAACCTGTCCAACCGCATCAACATTGCCGGCACAAAAAATGAACTGCAGGATTTAGCAATCGTCATCAACTCCATGCTCGATCGCATCGAAACATCCTACAACAGCCAGAAGCAGTTCGTATCCGATGCCTCTCATGAACTGCGAACGCCAATTGCCGTCATTCAGGGCTACGCAAACATGCTTGCACGCTGGGGTAAGAGTGACCCTGCCATCCTCGATGAGGCGATCAACGCCATCTCACAGGAAACAGAAAGCATGAAGCAGCTGGTAGAGGAGCTTCTCTTCCTCGCACGCCATGACAAGAAGACGCTTCTGCTGGAAACAGTTCGCTTCGATGTGCTCGATGTTGCTACCGAGGTGCAAAGTGAAGCAGCCATGGTAGCACCGGAAAATACATTTCTGCTGTCCCCTTCCGACCATGTCCAAATCGAAGCCGACCGCAAAATGATTAAACAGGTGCTCCGTATTCTCTGCGACAACGCCGTCAAATATTCGCACAAAGGCGGCACCATCACCATCGGCGTAGCAAAAACAGCTACAGGCTGCACATTGACCATGGCTGACCAAGGCATCGGCATCGCCAAGGAAGAGCTTCCGAAAATCTTCGAGCGTTTTTACCGCTCCGACAGTGCACGCAAAAGCGAAACAGGCGGTCATGGTCTCGGACTATCCATCGCGCGTATCATTGTTATGGGACACGGCGGTCAGATCCGCGTTCGCAGCAAGGTCGGCACAGGCACGACATTCTTCGTTGATCTGCCAACAAACGTACTACATAACACAAACGAAAACGCCTGACTTTTCCAACTAAAGCAGCTCCGCCAGACACGCACCTGTGCCCGGCGGAGCTGCTCTTATGAAATCAAATCCCGAATTTCATCCTGACTGTCATCTTTTTTCTCTTCAACCTTTTCCGGTAGCGGCGGCAGCTCTTTCAGCGACGAAATACCAAAATGTGCCAAAAATGCATCTGTTGTCCCATACAGTATCGGCCGTCCGAGTGCTTCCTTGCGTCCGACTTCGGCAATCAGCTCCTTATTCATCAGTGACTGCAGCGAATAATCACACTTGACGCCGCGAACCTGTTCGACCTCGGCACGCGTCACCGGCTGACGATACGCAACGACTGCCAGCGTTTCCATCGCCGCCTGCGTCAGCGACTGTTTCTGTACGGGCTGAAGCAAGCGAACAACATCCTGCGAATACAACGCACGCGTTGCCAGCTGTACATGATGCCCATACCGTTTGAGTGAAAAACCCCGCTGCTTGAAGTCGTATTCATCGCGAAGCTGTGAAAGTGCATCCTCCACCTGCTGTACGGACAAATCAAGCGCCTTTGCAAGCTCCTCCACCCGAATTGCTTCTCCTGCTACAAACAGAATTGCTTCAATTCTTCCGAGGAGGTTGCCGCCGGTTTCCTCTAACTCGTCGAGTATTTCCAGCTGCTCTTCCTTACCCTGTTCGCCTGTCATTGCAGCTCCTCCATCATCTCCGATATTGTTTCTTCATCCGTCATGCCATGTCTTCCGCCCGGATAGAGCACGATTTCCCGACATGTTCCTTCCTGCTCCACATGGATTTCACCAAGCTTGAGCAGTTCCAGCAGCGCCATAAACAGCGTAACGACCTCTTCTTTTGTCGGTGCAGCACTGAATGTTTCCTCAAAGCGCAGACATCCGCGTGATGACACACCCTTGAGCAGCGTCAGCATACATTCCTGCACGCTGTGCTCATCGCGATGAATGTCCCGCGGTGCATAGTGATTTGTTTCCGGGCGGTCACCATCTGCAGGCTTTCTCGCCCAGATGCGCAGAAACGCCTCCGTCAGTCCATGGAGCGTCAGCCCGACAAACTCCGTTTCCTGCGGCGGAAGCGGATATTCCTCCGGAAGCTTCGTAAACACCTGTGCCGCCGCCAATTCAAACTGTTTGAGCGCCGATGCGCTCTCCCGAAAGCGCTTGTATTCCTCCAGACGACGGATAAGTGCTTCCTCCGGATCCTCCTCACCCTCATCGAGTGCCGGCGGACGCGGCAGCATCGCACGGGATTTGATTTCCAGCAGCGTCGCAGCCATCACGAGAAAATCCGTCGCGTCATCCATATCCAAATCAGCGGCACTCCGGACAGAATCGATATACTGGTCGGTAATCTGGCTGACAAAAATGTCCTTGATGTTAATTTTTTCCTTGTTAATCAGGAAGAGGAGCAGGTCAAGCGGGCCGTCAAAGTCCTTGAGCTGAAATGTCATGCTCATGCGTTTCCATCCTTATGATAATCCTGCCAACGCAAGCGTGCCCTTGAGCAGGAAGCCGTATACCTGAAAGAGCGCTTCGCTCAGGAAGCTGTCCAGCATACCTGACAGTACAAGCACAATCAGCACAACCTGCGCAATCATATACCCATTTCGGTTCAGGTGTAACCTGCCCTTGAACAGCAGATCATTGAACAGATGATACCCATCCAACGGCGGAATCGGCAAGAAATTGAAAATGGCAAGACATAGGTTCGTCTGCGCCATCATCAACAAAAAGCGCTGAACGTACTGCAGCCACGGCACTGCCAGCCGGCTGAGCATTTCTGCTGCAAATGTGCCGTTCGCAATATCTGCACCGCCTGTGTTCATGCTCGTCGTATAAAACGGGCTGAACAGGTACGACACGGAACCGGAAAAGTTCTGCACCTGCTTGAGAAGGTCATCACCAAACATCAACCGTCCGATCGGGACGCTCAATCCCATGCACGCAAGACACAAGCAGAGATTCGTCACAATACCAGCAATCGACACGAGAAAATCATCGCGCCGTCCATGACGATAGTTATTCGGATTGACCGGCACCGGCTTTGCCCAGCCGAAACCGATCAGGAACATGCTGATGGTACCGATTAAATCAAGATGCTTGCGCGGGTCAAGCGTCAGCCTGCCCATCATCTTCGCCGTTGGGTCGCCGCAACGGTACGCGACATATCCGTGTGCACATTCGTGCAGCATAAGACTCAGAAGGAATACGACCACACTGTACACAAGCGTCAGCAGAAAGCCGAGCGGATCAGACCGCAATGCCTCCAGATACGTATCAAGATGGGAAATCATCGTTTTCCTCTTTTCCACTGTATTGCTTCGGACACATGCCTGTGCCCATGCTGATGCTACCATCCATTCATGAAGTCATCATGAAGAAACGCGTCTAAGCAGTCCTGCTTCATCAACAATCTCAATGCCGAGCTGCTGCGCCTTCGTCAGCTTGCTGCCTGCCGCCTCGCCTGCAACGACAAAGGCAGTTTTCTTGCTGACGGACGAAGCCGGCTTGCCGCCGTTACGCGCAATCAGCTCTTCAGCATCGTGCCGGGACAGCGTAGGCAGCGTACCGGTCACGACAATGCTCATGCCGCTGAAGCAGCCACCTTCTGCTTTTGTCTTTTCCTCAGGCGTAACACCTGCTGCAAGCAGGCGATCAATCATCGCGCGGTTCTCTGAGAATGAGAAGAACTCGATAATGCTCTGTGCGACAACTTCGCCGACATCCTCCATTGCAACGAGCGCTTCCTGCGAGGCACCTGCAACAGCTCCAAGCGTGCCGAAATTGTTGGCGAGATCACGTGCCGTTTTTCTTCCGACATTCGGAATTCCAACTGCAAACAGGAATGCATCAAGTGCGCAGGTTTTGCTCTTTTGCAGCGCTGCAAGCAGATTATCTGCCTTCTTATCCTTAAAGCCATCCAACGACAGCACTTGTTCGCGCGTCAGCACATACAAATCCGCCGGGTCTCGCACGTTCATCTGGTCGTAAAGCTGCCCTGCTGTCTTTTCTGACAGACCATCAATGTCCATCGCATTCCGTCCGGCAAAATGGCTGATTCGTGCCACTGCCTGCGGACGGCATGACACACGGTTCATGCAAAACAAATGCGCTCCCCGTTCGATCAGATGATTTCCGCATGCGGGACATACGTTCGGACGCACAATCGGCGTTTCGTTCTCCTCATTCTCACCAACATGACCCATAATTTCCGGAATCACGTCATTCGAACGACGAATCCATACCTTTGCTCCGATTGCCACGCGTTTGCGCTGGATGTCACCCCAGTTGTTCAGCGTTGCCCGACGCACCGTCACGCCATAAAAATCAACCGGCTCCACCTCAGCCACCGGCGTCAGCTTGCCTGTTCTGCCGATTTCCCATGTCACACTGCGGATGATGGTCGTTGTTTCCTCAGCCTCGAACTTATAGGCAATTGCCCAACGCGGAAAGCGGTCTGTGTAGCCCATGATTTCGCGTAAGGACAAGTCGCTCACCTTAATCAGCACGCCGTCAATCAGGAAGTCAAGACTGCTTCTTTTCTCCTCAATATGGCGGATGCACTGCTCAATCTCCTGCGTACTCTTGCAGCGACCGAGATACGGGCTAACCTGAAAGCCGTTCTCGCGCAGGAAAGACAGCATTCCCTCCTGCGTTGTGTATGGTGGATTGTCAATCGTACCAATCTGATAGAAGAATGCATCGAGGTGGCGCGATGCCGTCACAGCCGGGTCAAGGTTTCTCAGCGCACCGGCAGCGGCGTTGCGTGCATTCTTGAGCGGTTCCTTTGCCGTCTTGTTGTACGCATCGAGCACGGACAGGCGCATGATGCACTCGCCCTGTACCTCCAGCAATCCCTTATAGGGAATCGTGCGCGGCACTGTTGCGATGGTCTTCGCCTGCGGCAGAATCGCCTCGCCTGTGATGCCGTTGCCGCGTGTTGCCGCCTGAATCAGTTGACCGTCCTGATAGGTCAGGTTCAGCGTCAGCCCATCAAACTTGTATTCCACACAATATTCCAGTTCTGTCTGACCGGACAGTTTTTTCGTCCGCTGTACCCAATCCATTACCGCACCGGTCGATTGCGCCTTGTCCATGCTCCACAGGCGGTGGATGTGCGTGTGCGGTTCAAGCGCTGTTTTCGCCTCGCCGCCGACCCGATGCGTCGGAGAGCCCGGCAGCACAATGCCTGTCTGCTTTTCAAGTGCAGATAACTCATCGTATAGCGCATCCCAGTCCTTATCAGACATGATCGGTTCGCCGGAAAAATAGTACGCCTGCGACGCTTCATTCAGCCTGCCGATCAGCGCTTGCATGCGGTCGGTCGATTCGGTCATGCGTTATTCCTCCATTTTTACAATCGGCACATTAACAAGCTTGAATGTCTTGACGCCATATGCCGTAAACTCGATCTTAATCAAGCTGTCATTGCCTGAACCACTCACATCGACCACTGTGCCTTCGCCGAACTTCAGGTGGCGAACACGATCCCCTGCCTTGTACATATTCCTGAGGGCGCTTGTTGACAGGTTTCGCGCGGGTGACTGCACGAAGCCTTTCTGCACGCCAGGGATATTCAGCCCCTTCAGCCGGCTGGCACTGCTCGTCGTCGGAAGCGTTCCTGCCGATGGTGCCGGACGAACTGGTACCGGACGTGCCGGAGCATTGCGATATCCGCCTGCCGTCTTCGTATGGTTCGGCACGCGTTCGCCAAAGCGTTCGCGGATGGTTGCCAGCTCATCGGAGATCAGGCGCGGCGGAATTTCTTCGAGGAAACGGCTCGGTGCATTATGGTTAATCTGGTTGAAGATCGTGCGTTGATTCGCGTGAGAGAGGAACAACCGCTTCTGCGCACGCGTAATGCCGACATAGCACAAGCGCCGCTCCTCCTCCATGCGCGATTCGTCCGACAAGCTTCTTGCAGACGGGAATACGCCATCTTCCAGCCCTGTCATGAACACATCCGGGAATTCCAGCCCTTTTGCAGCATGCAACGTCATCAGCGTAACATAACCGCGGTCATCCTCCGCTTGATCAAGGTCGGTTATCAGCGACACGTTCTCCAGATAGTCTTCAAGCGTCGCGTTTTCCGTTGTTTTTGCATATTCAGCAACAGCACCCATGAATTCGTTGATATTCTCAGCACGCGTTCTGGCTTCTTCTGTGTCCTCCTTCTTATATTGCCCCAGCAGCCCCGTTTTTTCGATGACCATCGTCACATAGTCCGTCAAAGGCATCGTATCCTTGAGCGCAAGGAGGTTCGTCATCAGCATGAAGAAATCATTCACGCACTTTTTCGGTCTGGCCGATAGCGTTTCCGGCACATCTGTCAGGGCACTGAAAAGCGGCATATCATTGTCCTGCGCATAGCTCATCAGCTCCTGCACCGTACTGTCACCGATGGCGCGCTTGGGCACATTGATAATCCGGCGCAGTGAAATGTCATCCGACGGATTCACCGCAACGCGCAGATACGCAATGACATCGCGCACTTCCTTGCGGTCATAGAATTTCTGTCCCCCGAACACCTTATAAGGAATGGAGGAGCGCATCAGCATTTCCTCCAGCACACGGCTCTGGGCATTAATTCGGTAGAGAATCGCCATGTTGCCGTATGGTTCATTCCTGCGGTTCATCTGTCTGATTCTGTCCGCGACCCAAGCCGCTTCCTCGCGTTCGTCACCAGCGGTGAACAAACGGATAGGCTCACCCTCCGGCTGATCCGTCCAAAGCTTCTTCTCCTTTCGACCGGCGTTGTGGGCAATCACCTGATTGGCGGCATCAAGGATGTTCGCAGTCGAGCGGTAATTCTGCTCGAGCTTGATGACCTTCGCGTCAGGATAATCCTTCTCAAAGTCGAGGATGTTGCGGATGTCAGCACCGCGCCAGCCGTAAATCGACTGGTCATCATCGCCGACGACGCACAGGTTCCTGCTTTCATCCGTCAGCAGGCGGACGAGCTTATACTGCGCATAGTTCGTGTCCTGATATTCGTCCACCATCACATATCGGAAACGCTTGCGATAAACATCAAGCACAGGCGGATGATTTACAAGCAGCTCCAGCGTACGGATCAGCAAATCATCGAAATCCAGTGCATTCAGCGAGCGCAGACGCTTTTCGTATTCCACGAACACCTGATGAATCTGCTGCGAACGATGGTCACGTTCAGACTGATCGAACCACTCCTGCGGCGAGAGCAGCTTATTCTTCGCATCGGAGATTTTGGACATCAGCTCGCGAACCGGCAGAAGCTTGTCGTCGATATTCAGCCGCTTAAGGATTTCCTTGAGCACCGACTTCTGATCATCGTCATCGTAAATCACGAATGAGCGCGTATAATCGCCGAGCTTTTCGATATCGCGGCGCAGTATCCTTGCGCAAGTGGAATGAAAGGTCGAAATCCATGCATCATTCGCCGCATCACCGACAAGCGAACAGATTCTTTCCTTCATTTCCTTTGCCGCCTTGTTGGTAAATGTCAGCGCCAAAATATGATAAGGCTGCACACCGTGCGCCATCAGGTTCGCTACGCGGCAGGTCAGGGCACGCGTTTTGCCCGACCCTGCACCCGCAAGAATCAGCACCGGTCCCTCCAGCGTTTCCGCTGCCAGGCGCTGCTCCGGATTCAGCATACTTAAATCCATTGTTTTCTCCTCAATCATTCTTTGTTCCGTCGTGAGGCTTTCCTTCCAAGGCATCCAGCACTGCCGTGTACCCATCTGCACCATAAATCAGTGCACGGTTGACACGGCTGATGGTAGCAGAGGACGCACCCGTAATCCGTGCAACCTCCTGATAAGTCGCATGCTCCCTCAACATCTTTGCGACCTCAATGCGCTGCGCCATGCTTTTGATTTCAGACACAGTACACAAATCCTCAAAAAAGCGATATGCCTCATCCACCGAATCAAGCGTCAAAAGCGCCTTCATCAGCAGATCCGTTTGCTCACTCTTCACACGCGGCTCAAACATATCGGACACTCTCCTCCCACAAGCATACAGATCGTATTCCTGTCCATGTTATGATTATAGCACATTTTGTTCAAAAAAAACAGGGCAAAGCAAGCATCTGTGCTGGAAGCTTTTCGACATTTTTTCATTTCGCACTGCAAATCGCCTCGCGTTCGCATTCGTTTCATACTGCATCATATGAAAGCATCCTGCAGTCAAACTTGCAGAATATTATCATCGAGAATTTAATAACGAAATTTTTTCGAAAAATGACGTCAAAACCAGCAGGAAAAGGGAGAAAAATGTAGAAAAAAGAACATTAGAATAGGTTCGCCTATCAATTCACTTTACAGGAGGAGAACAAACTCATGGCATGGTTCATTGTTCTGGCGGTTGTCGCGCTTACGCTCGCTTATATCGCCTACAACTACGTGCGCATCCGGAAGATGAGTGAAGGCACCCCTGACATGATCGAGATGGCCGGCATCATTCGCGATGGCGCCTCGACCTTCATGAAGACGGAGTACAAGACCATCTCCATCGTCACCGTCCTTGTTGCGCTTGTTTTCTCGCTGTTCGTGGAAGCGACCAGCGGCATTACGTTCCTGATGGGTGCTTGCATGAGCAGCATCGTCTGCGTGCTTGGCATGCGCAGTGCGACTTATGCTAACGTGCGCACCGCCAACAAGGCTCGTGAAAGCCTCTCCATCGGCGAAACGGTGAAGGTCGCGCTTTGCGGCGGCAGCATCAGTGGTCTGAGCGTTCAGGCATTCGGCATGCTGGGTCTGCTGCTCGTGCTGATCATCTGGGGCGTTGAGGATATCAACGGCATTGGACACGGTCTGATCGCCAACCTCGAGTGCAACCCGTGCATCATGCGCGTCACGACGTACTCCCTGGGCTGCTCCATCGTCGCCATGTTCAACCGCGTGGCCGGCGGCAATTATACCAAGGCTGCCGACATTTCTTCCGACATCTTGGCCAAGCTGCGCCACGACATGCCTGAGGACGACAGCCGCGTGCCGAACGTCGTTGCTGACTTCATCGGCGACAACGTCAACGACATCGCCGGCAACTGCTCCGACCTGCTGGAGAGCTTTGTAGCTACCATGGCGGCTGCCATCATGATCGCCATCACGCTCTTCAAGGCAAACGGCACCCTGCCGACTGAAACCCTGACTGCAACGACCGTATATCCCATCGTGCTCGCCGGCGGCGGTCTGCTTGGCTGCCTGATTGGTCTGGGCTATGCAGCATTCCGCAAGATGGGCGACAACCCCTCTCACGAGCTGAACCTTGCGACGTGGATTTCCGCCGGCATGACCATCATCATCGGTTTCTTCTCCTGCCTGATCATCTTCAACGGCAAGGAGCTGTACAGTGATTTCGCGGCCGGCTGGCTGTCTCCTTGGATTTCCAGCGTGCTTGGCATCCTGAGCGGCATCGCTATCGGCTCCATCACCGAATACTACACCAGCACAGACTTCAAGCCGACCCGTCAGCTGGCTGAAATTGCAACAGAAGGCGAAGCATTCGTCATCACCAAGGGCGACGCTATCGGCTCCCGTTCCTGCCTGCTGCCCATCGTGGTGATCGGCATTGCGCTGTTCATCTCCGGCAAGATTTGCGGCACCTACGGCATTGCGCTGTCCTCTCTTGGCATGCTTGCATTCGTCGGTACGACAGTTTCCATCGATGCCTTCGGTCCCATCGCGGATAACGCCGGCGGTCTGGCGGAAAGCTGCCACCTCGACGACAAGGTTCGTGTCATCACCGATAAGCTCGACAGCGTCGGCAACACTACCGCCGCCATCGGCAAGGGATTTGCCATCGGCTCTGCTGCTTTTGCAACGGTTTCCTTGATCGTGGCATATGTTTCCGGTTACTCCAATGCGACGGAACCGATCCTTAATATCGCTTCTTTCGTAGTCATCGCAGGCGGCATTATCGGCGGTGCGCTGATTGAATACTTCTCCGCACTGCTGACCGACAACACCATCGAGAGTGCACGCCTGATGGCAGATGAGGGTGACCGTCAGTTGTCCGTCCCCGGCGTTCTGGAAGGTAAGGTCAAGCCCGACTACAACCGCTGCATCGAAATGGCTGCAAAGCAGGCGCTGCGCAAGATGCTGCTGCCTTCGATGCTCGCGTTGCTCATCCCGATCGTCGGCGGCATCCTTTTCGGTGTGGAATTCGTCGGCGGCATCCTTGTTGGTGCAACCATCGTGGCGATCCCGCGTGCCATCTTCATGGGTAACTCCGGCGGTGCCTTCGACAATGCAAAGAAATACATCGAGAGCGGCGCCCTCAAGGGACACGGCAAAGGCTCTGCCGCCCATAAGGCGTCCGTTACCGGCGACACCGTCGGCGATACCCGTAAGGACGTTGTCGGCGTAGCGCTGGACATCTTCATCAAGATGATGTCGACAGTCGCAAACACGCTGGCTGGCGTCATTCAGACACTGACGATCATCAAGTAAAACTTCGCTTATCCCTCGCCCCCCTTTTCCGCTTCATGTTGGGAAAGGGGGCTCTTTTAACAGACATTTATTGTTATGCGAGTGAATTCGTTCGTCTTTTGATTTATTTTCGTGGTACAGATTGTCTTTACGCTGTTTTTTGCGTTTTTTTCCGTAAAACGCATCAGGAAAATTAAAAATATCCCTTGACAAACGGTTTTTCAGCGGCTATACTTGTTATAACAGCAAGGGCGCTGTGAGATGGATTTCATTCGTTCTCGCAGTGTCCTTTTCCTTTTAGCGGAATTCGACTGACAGGCATTGACGTCTGTTGTCGGAGCTGATTGGCAATTGTCATCGAAATGATGAAGGAGGAAACCTGAATGCCCAACTTGGACGAGCTTTTTGGAAGCAGCGTCTTTAACGATGCTGTGATGCAGAAGCGTTTGCCGAAAGATATCTACAAGGCGCTGCACAAGACCATCAGCGATGGAAAGCCCCTTGATCCTCAGGTTGCAAATGTCGTTGCTAATGCGATGAAGGATTGGGCTGTTGAACGCGGCGTTACGCATTATACGCATTGGTTTCAGCCTCTGACCGGCATCACAGCCGAGAAACACGACAGCTTCATTTCTCCCAAGGACGGCGGAAAGGTCATCCTCGAATTCAGCGGCAAGGAGCTTGTCCGCGGCGAGCCGGATGCATCCTCCTTCCCGTCTGGCGGTCTGCGCTCCACCTTTGAGGCGCGCGGCTATACTGCTTGGGATCCGACCAGCTACGCGTTCATCAAGGATGGCGTGCTGTGCATCCCGACTGCTTTCTGTTCCTACGGCGGCGAAGCGCTCGACCAGAAGACGCCTATACTGCGCTCTATGGAGGCTCTTTCGAAACAGGCTGTCCGCGTGCTAAAGCTTTTCGGACGCGATGCCACGCGTGTCACCTCCACGGTTGGTCCTGAACAGGAATATTTTCTCGTTGACAAGGCGCTTTACAATAAGCGCAAGGATCTGATTTTCACCGGACGCACGCTTTTCGGCAATAAGCCGCCAAAGGGACAGGAGCTTGAGGATCATTATTTCGGCTCCATCAAGCCCCGTGTGCAGGCCTTCATGACCGACCTGGATGAGGAACTGTGGAAGCTTGGCATTCTCGCCAAGACTGAGCACAACGAAGTTGCGCCCGCTCAGCACGAACTCGCTCCGATTTTCACCATCACATCTGTCGCCACCGATCACAATCAGCTAACGATGGAAATGATGAAGAAGGTTGCTGATCGTCACGGTCTTGTCTGCCTGCTGCACGAGAAGCCCTTTGCAGGCGTGAACGGCTCCGGCAAGCACAATAACTGGTCAATGTCCACCAACACCGGTTATAACCTGCTTGATCCTGGCGACGATCCTGCGACTTCAGCACAGTTCATGCTCATTCTGACTGCTGTCATCAAGGCTGTAGATGAATACGCTGACCTGCTGCGCATCTCCGTTGCTTCCGCCGGCAATGACCACCGTCTGGGTGCCAATGAAGCACCTCCCGCCATCATCTCCATGTTCCTTGGCGATGAATTGTCCGCGATTGTCAATGCATTCGAAGAAGAGAAGGAATACTGCGCAACCGCTAAGCGTGAGCTGGAAATTGGTGTCAGCGTCCTGCCGAAGTTCCCGCAGGATAACACCGACCGCAATCGCACATCGCCGTTTGCCTTCACAGGCAATAAGTTCGAGTTCCGCTCGCTCGGCTCCTCTGAATCCCTTGCTGAAACAAACGTTGTCATCAACACCATCGTTGCGAACTCCCTCAAGGAATTTGCCGACGTGCTGGAGAATGCAGACAACTTCCGCGAAACGCTGCACAACCTGATCGTCGAGAACCTGCGCAAGCACAACCGCATTATCTTCAACGGCAACGGCTATGCGCCTGAATGGCTTGAAGAAGCTGCCCGCCGCGGTCTGCCGAATTACGTGTCCACCGTTGATGCGCTGCCGCACCTGCTCGATGAAAAGAACATCAAACTGTTCACCTCCTTCGGTGTCTTCACTGAAACCGAGATGCGCTCTCGCTACGAAATCAAGCTGGAAAACTACGCCAAGGTGCTCAACATTGAGGCAGAAACCTGCCTGATGATGGCGGAGAAGGAGATTCTGCCGGCCTGCATGAAGTTCGCCGGAGATACCGCCAAGACCGTCAACGCGATGAAGACCGCTGGTGTCGAGCCTGTTGCTGAATCGAAGGTACTGTCCAGCGTTGCAGAATGCAACGCCAAGCTCTACAAGACAATCGATGGTCTGCGCACGGCAGTTAAGTCCACATGCCACGGCGATGCGCTCGACTGTGCAATGTACGAGCACAATGTCATCATCCCTGCGATGGCGGCTGTGCGCGAACAGGCGGACGAGCTGGAGACGCTTGTCGGCAAGGAATATTGGCCCTTCCCGACCTACGACGATCTGCTCTTCAATGTCTAATTATTTCTGCACAAAGACGTGCAGGCTGAACATGCAAACGTGTTCGCCTGCACGTTTTTTATTTTCATAGAGGGAGGTTCTTGGAAAATGGAATTGGATCTGGCGAGCATCATGTCAACCGTTGATGATGAAATTTTCGGCGTATGGTTTTTGATGGGTGCTGCACTTGTCTTCTGGATGCAGGCAGGCTTCGCCATGGTGGAGACGGGCTTTACCCGCGCAAAGAACACGGGCAACATCCTGATGAAGAACCTGATGGATTTCTGCATCGGCACGATCATGTTCATCCTGATCGGCTTCTCGCTCCTGCTGGGCGAGGATCTGCTGGGCTTCATCGGCAAGCCCGGCTTCGATATCTTCACGGCGTATCCGACCTTCGATTTCTCGAACTTCGTGTTCAACCTGATCTTCTGCGCGACAGCCGCAACCATCGTTTCCGGCGCCATGGCTGAACGCACAAAGTTCCTGTCCTACTGCGTTTACTCCGCTGTCATTTCCGCATTGATCTACCCGATTGAAGCGCACTGGATCTGGGGCGGTGGTTGGCTCGCACAGATCGGCTTCCATGACTTCGCTGGCTCCTGCGCCATTCACATGGTCGGCGGAACATGCGCACTGATCGGCGCCAAGATGGTCGGTCCGCGTATGGGCAAGTTCACCAAAGACAAAAACGGCAAGATTATCGGCGTGAATGCTTTCCCCGGTCATAACATTCCGCTTGGCTGCCTTGGTGTTTTCATCCTCTGGCTCGGCTGGTACGGCTTCAACGGAGCCGCTGCCAAGAGCATCGAGTCAATGGGTTCCATCTTCCTGACCACAACGGTTGCGCCCGCTGTTGCAACGGTCACCTGCATGATCTTCACATGGGTGCGTTACGGCAAGCCTGATGTTTCCATGTGCCTGAACGCATCGCTGGCTGGTCTTGTCGGCATCACAGCCGGCTGCGATGTGATGGACTGCACCGGTTCCATCATCGTCGGCATTGTCTCCGGTCTGCTGGTTGTGTTTGGTGTCTGGTTCCTCGACAACAAGCTCCATGTGGATGACCCGGTCGGTGCTGTCGCTGTTCACTTCCTGAACGGCATCTGGGGCACATTCGCGGTCGGTCTGTTCGCGACCGGCACAACGCCTGATTTCCCGTCAACCATGAAGGTAGGTCTGTTCTACGGTGGCGGTTTTGAACTGCTCGGTTTGCAAATTGTCGGTATCGTGAGCGTCCTCGCATGGACGGCTGTCACCATCACGTTGACTTTCCTCGCCATCAAGGCCATCTTTGGTCTGCGTGTCAGCAAGGAGGAGGAAACGCTTGGTCTGGATATCACTGAGCATGGTCTTGCCTCCGGCTATGCCGACTTCATGCCTGCAACCTCTCTGATGACCTCCATCGGCGTTTCCACACCTGCCCCTGCTGCTCCCGCTTCCGTGGACGATGCAGTGCCGGTTGTTGTCCGCAGTGAAAAGATGCCTGCATCGGATGTCAAGATGTCGAAAGTTTCTATTCTGTGCAAGCAGAGCAGCTTCGAGGTGCTCAAGACTGCCATGGAAGAAATCGGTGTTACCGGCATGACCGTTTCTCAGGTGCTCGGCTGCGGCATGCAGAAGGGACGTCCGGAATACTACCGCGGCGTTGCAGTCGAAATGAACCTGCTGCCCAAGGTGCAGGTAGATATCGTAGTCTGCAAGATTCCTGTCCGCACGGTCATCGAAACCGCCAAGAAGGTGCTTTATACAGGTCATATCGGCGATGGCAAGATCTTCGTCTACGACGTTGAAAACGTTGTCAAGGTTCGCACCGGCGAAGAAGGCTACGATGCCCTGCAGGACGTCGAGTAATACAACAAAATCGGGGAGGAAGTTCAAACTTCCTCCCCTTTCCATATGCTATTATTTATGCGAGATGGTTTCTGAGAGTTGCACGGACAGCGCCCTTCCCTGCCAGCATTTCCTTCACGTAAGCTGTAACCTTGTCCGCCAAACCTGCCGCATACAAGCTGACACCGAAGATACTTGCATTGCCGAGGATGCTGTCGAGCTTTCCGTCCACGGATTCCGGCTCGCCGAGCTTCACGCCGAACAACATCGCCTGAAGGGCCGTCAGCTGCGGATCAGAGGACACGTTCATCGCATCGCCGTTGTCGTCCACACCCAGCAGATAGCGAATCCAGCCGGCCAGTGCCAACGGAATCGCAGTCAAATCGGCAGAATTCCTGTCCGGATCGTTCATGTAGCTCTTGATTGTCTCGCCGAAACGGATGGCTACCTTCTGGGACGTATCCGTCGCGATACGTTGAGGCGTATCCGGAATAAACGGATTCGGCAGGCGCTGCTCAACGACCTCATCGATAAAGGCTTTCGGACTGATAATGCCGGGATCGGTCACCACCGGCAGACCTTCTTTGTAGCCGATCATCCGAATGAGCTTGACCAACTCAACATCCTTCATTTCATCTGCGATAGACGTGTAACCGAGCAGGCAGCCGTAAACAGCCAGCGCCGTATGCAGCGGATTCAGGCAAGTTGTTACCTTCATGCGTTCGGTTTCGTTGACGGTGTTTCGATCGCAGAGATATACGCCAGCCTTCTCAAGCGCCGGACGACCGTTCGGGAATCGATCCTCCACCACGAGGTACTGCGGCACTTCCGCATTCACGAATGGTGCGATGTACGTGTTTCGTCCAGTGACGATGGTCTGCATATCCTCGAAGCCAGCCTGTGTCAGCTGCTGCTCAATCACGGGTGCTGGACGAGGCGTAATCTTGTCGATCATGCTCCACGGGAAGGACACACGTGCTTCATCCGTCACATACGCCTCGAAATCAACCGGAACAAGTCCGTTTTTCACCCATGCAGACACGATTTCCAGCACGCTCTGACGCAGCTTTTCGCCGTTATGCGAGCAGTTGTCCATGCTGACCATGGCAATCGGATTTGCACCGGCCTGATAGCGTGCATAGAGCATCGCCGCAACGACCGCCATAGCATGATGCGCCTTTTCAGGACCGTTTGTCATGTCCGACGTTACAACCGGCATCAGCTCACCCTTCGCATTGCGCAGTGCATAGCCTTTCTCCGTGATGGTGAAGGACGCCATCTGTAGCGACGGTGCTTCGAAAACAGACTTGAGCTTCAGCCACGAAGATGCATCCTCGCAGTTTGCCTTGATGCCCTCAGCGATGGAGGCAATGACTTCCTTGTCCGTTGAGCCGTCCGCATGCAGCGACACCATCAGCGTCATGCTGTCATGCGGCACGTAAATCTTGTCAATAATATCGTAGTCGAACGTTTCCGCAGCGATGATGCCGGCATCTGCAAGGCCATCATTCAGCAAACGCTGCTGAAGACCTGCGATAAAGCCGCGGAAGATGTTACCTGCACCGAAATGTACCCACACGGGCGACTTCTCCGTCTTTTCCGACATGCACTTCCAGTCGAATTTCGGCAGACGGACATTCGCCGCTGCGTATTCCGCGCTATGCTGAATTCCTTCATATGACAGCTTCATGGCTTACTTTCCCCGCTTTCTCCGCCTTCATTCGACAGATAGCTTCCCACAGACCGTTCAGATACGTTGCACCCAATGCACGGTCGTAAAGACCATAGCCGGGACGACCCTTCTCGTCCCAAATCATGCGACCGTGGTCAGGACGGATGTAGGTATCCGGACAGGTATCATAAATTGCTTCCATGATGTCAAACATGTTCAGGTCGCCAGTAGAGGACAAATGCGCTGCCTCGCGGAAGTGGTGATAGCCCAGATACTTCACGTTGCGCACGTGCATTGCGCCGATGCGGTTCTTTTCGCCGAAGTGGCGGATGATTGACGGAATGTCGTTGTCCGGCGAGCACCCCAGAGAGCCCGTGCACAGGCAGACGGTATTTGCAGGGCTGTCATGCAGCTTGATAATTTTGTCGAAGTCGTCCTGACTATGCGCAATGCGCGGCAGCCCGAAAATCGGCCATGCCGGATCGTCCGGATGACATGCCATTCGAACGCCGACTTCCTCGCACACCGGAATGACCGCATCAAGGAAATACTTGTAATTCTTGCGCAAATCGTCCGGCGTGATGTGCTCATACTGCCGCAAAGTCGTTTCCAGCAGAGAAAGACGCTCCGGCTCCCATCCCGGCAGTGTAAAGCCATGCGAATCAGCCGCCGTCCGGCGAACGATCTCCATCGGTCCCATCTCGCCCAGATCCTTCTCATCAAAGTAAAGCGAATTGGAACCATCCTCCGGAATCACGCGTGCAAGATCCGTACGCAGCCAGTCGAACACAGGCATGAAGTTATAGATGATAACCTTCACGCCGTATTTCGCAAGCTTGCGGATGGTAGAAATATAGTTTGCGATATAATTGTCGCGCGTCGGCAGCCCCATCTTGATGTCCTCGTGAACATTGACAGATTCGACCACCTCAAATTCAAGACCGGCAGCATGAACCTCCTCGACCAGCGCCTTGATCTCTTCCTCGTCCCAATCCTCGCCAGCAGGCTTATCCAGCAGTCCCATAATGCCGGACATTCCGGGAATTTGCTTGACATACTTCAGCGGAATCGGATCGGCCTCCCGTCCATACCAGCGAAACGTCATTTTCATGCGTTCTCTCTCCTCCTTTGATTGCTGCATGAGCAATGTAAGCGGTTAACTCATTCAGGCTTTCCTCTCCTGTATTCTACACAAAAAGCGCTGAAATTGCAAGCACGATTTATGCACACCGTGCAAAAAGAAAGCACGAAGCAGTATTTTGCTCCATGCTTTCATGCGTGTTAGCTCTTACTTTTTTTCAGGCTCATGACCCTCGCGATAGACGATATCATCGCGCAGACGATAGAGCGTCGCACCTCTTGTTTTCTTGCAGAAGGTGCTCGCCCACCATTCTACACTCTTGACCTCGTCGTACTGCACAATCCCATAGCGAATACCGTTTTTCTTGCCGCCGCGCATGTTGCTGTCCATCCAGTGGATTTCGTCCGTCTCCGCATCGTAACCAAGCATGATGGCACTGTGCGCTCCCGTGCCGTATTCATACTTTGCGGACATCTGGAAATAGTCGCCACGCTGCGCCTGACGCATGAATTCGCAAGCAAGCGCCATGTTTTCCTCCTCAGACAGCGAAGTATCGTACTTGAACTGCGCTGCAATATAGAATGGATTGCCATCTGCTGCCGAGATATCCTCCCATTCGATGCCGTAGCTGTACGGCTTGCTCTTCGAGGAGGACAGATTGTTCGGAACAAGCAGCTGCACATCCGGATACTCTGCCATGCAGAAATCATCGCGATTCTGTCGGAACAGGTACGTTGTGAAGTTCTTGCAGACATAGATGTCACTCTTGTAATGTGCACGCTGACTCTTCCCATCCGCCTTGACATACAGCGAATGACCAAGGTCGATGATCCGGTTAATCAAGTCATCGCGCGCAGACATTACTTCTTCCGCCGATCCGGCTGCATCGGAAGACTCCTCTGTCTCGGATGACTCAACCGTCACAATCTCGTTGTTCTCATCCAGCACATATTCCACGTCATACTCAATGTCATAGTCCTCATCGCTCTCCGCCAGCGCCGCGTAGCAGCACAGAAGCAACGCCAGCAGGAACGCGGCGATTTTTTTCATCCGTCTATCCCCTTTTTTACGGTTCCAGCGCCGCATACCGCTTTTCACCGACATGCACGAAAACGAGCGCCGCTGCAGCCGTTTCAAGCAGCAGAACCGTGATGGTTACCGTACAGCGCATCACTGCAGTGTTCTCTATCAGCATGATCAAGCCAATGCAGGCTGCAATCGGCAATGCGATGATGATTGTTGATGCCAGCATCGCAAGCATCTCGTTCATGTTCTGCTTCATCACCGCCTGCTCGCTCTTCCAGCGCAGCAGCGGTCGGCAGGCATCGATTGTAATCGCCGCACATCCGTTCGCAATGCTGAAAAGATTCCCGATGATCATCGCACCGAGCACAGCCAACCAATACTGCCAGCCCAGCAGAATCAGCATCGCGATACCCATAACCAGGATTGCCGCCGCATTCAGTGCCAGGTTGACACTCAGCTTCGCCAAGAGCTGTGTTCGCGCCGACACCGGAATGCACTTTGCCATCGGCAATCTGCGTCCTTCTCGCGACACAGCCGTGGAAACCAGCGGATTCACCCAGCTCACGATAGCCAGCATGCCGCCAAGTACCAGCATCACATCAGCGAGCTGTAGTTCATTCCGGAACAATTCCAGCAACGTGCCAATGAAATTCATTCCGCCATCCTTTGCGGCACCGATACTGCCGCCCAGAAGCATGATTGGCAGCATCAAAACGCCAAGCACGCCGTTAAGCATGTAAATCGGTACGCGAAAAATTTCCTTCCACTCGCGGCAGAAAATAGCCATGAATGCGCTTTTACGGCGGAAGGTTCTGTCCGTCATCTGCATTGCCTTCGTTTTGCGGCTCGATTCGCCCTGACGAAGCGCTACATTCAGATAGTTCCGCCCGAGCAGTGCAATCGCCGCACCCGTTACGCCAACAGATGCCGCAATAAACAGAAGCCAGAGTCCCCAATTTCCGCCAACGCCGGAAACTGCCCACGTAACCGGCGGAACTGCACCAACAATTTTCTCCATCGTTGGCTGCAGATTCATGAGCACCTGGAGCATCTGCGTTGCATCCGCATCGTCGGTGAATTTCGGCATGATGCCCCATTCAAACCCCAGCACGACTACCAGCATGATCACCGTGCCGATGACCGACCACATCTCCTTGTTCCTCGTCACGGAGGTGAAGCGTGCTACAACGCTGGAAAGCAGGAGCGAGATAATCAGCGGAATGCAGTCAATGCATAGGAGTACCGGTACCATTCTCAACCAATACGTCCAGTTCTGTGCGCAGTTCAAGCCGTAGAGTACAAACGCCGGCGTTGCAATCAGCAGCGAGAATGGAATCTCACTCACGTAGACCTCTGCCCACTTCGCTGCCAGCACCGTCCAGCTCTTGATGGGCAGATACGCCATTGCGGACGGCTCGCGGCTGAAGTACATCGTTGCAAGCATCTGATAGATGCTGAAGAACAGCGATGCCAGCATCGCAAGCATCGCCGCCAGCTTCGGTAGCATTTCGGGCATACCCAGTGTGTTAAACACGTCAAACAGTGACAGTTCAAGGAAAATGACAAATCCAATCAGTGCAATAACGCCAGCAGCCGCAATTACATACAGGATGATTTTTCCAATATCAAGCTTGCCGTTTTTCTTGCGGATGCCATCATGCATTCCGGCAATCAGCAGGCGAAGATTCAGCCGAACAAGCACTCCAAATGCTTTCATGCCTGCTCCTCCGCATCCGTCAATTCGAGGAACATCTGCTCAAGTGACGCGCCTTTTTCTGCCGAGCGCAATTCCTCCAATGTCCCCTGTGCAATCAGATGTCCCTTATCAATAATAGCAATCTCATCGCACAGCTTTTCCGCCACATCCAGCACATGTGTGGAGAAAAACACTGTGTTTCCCTTTTCGCAGTGCGCACGCATTTCCTCCTTGAGGATGTGCGCCGCACGCGGGTCAAGTCCGACCATCGGCTCGTCAAGCACCCACAGCGGCGGCTGATGGATAAGTGCGCCGATGATGGTCAGTTTCTGCTTCATGCCGCGAGAATACGACTTGATCTGTTCCCCTGCGGCTCTTTCCAGCTCAAAGAGCGCCAGATACTTCTCAATATGCTCCTTGCGCTGCTGTACACTGACACCATAGACATCTGCCATGAAATTCAGATATTCCATTCCCGTCAGGCGGTCATAGAGCTCATGCCCGTCCGGCACGAAGCCAATCAGGCGCTTTGCGCCAATCGGGTCATCCTTCATGGACACGCCACCGATTCTCACGCTACCGCTCGTAGGCTGCAGGATCCCCGTCAGCAGACGGATGCTCGTCGTTTTACCGGCGCCATTCGGGCCGATGAAGCCAAACACCTGTCCCCTGCCCACGTGAAGCGTCAGATCGTCCACCGCGCGGACATCACTCTTACCATACTGCTTGACAACATGCTCAAAATCAATCATACTGATTCCTCCATTGATATTCTGCATCATACCATTGATGGCATGTTTTTGCAACAGTTACAGTCATATTTTACATTCAGCATACAAAAGCAGGGCGACGCCAATCAGCATCGTCCTGCCCTTGTCTGCATCGAAAAAAATTATGCCTGTGCCGGTGCACCAACGGGGCATACTTCTGCACATGCGCCGCACTCAACGCACACATCGGGATCGATCTGGTACTGAGTATCGCCCTCGGTGATTGCGGACACCGGGCAGCCCTCAGCGCAAGCGCCGCACTTGATGCAAGCATCAGAAATCTGATAAGCCATTGGTGATTTCCTCCTTGAATAATCATACTGATCAACGTTCTCGTTGATGCTATCATCATATCACGGATTCGCAGAAAAAGCAAGCCCCACCTGTCAGATTGCACGGAAATCAATTTTGTGAATATCTATGTACTTTGAACTTTTGCTTGCAGTATAAATTGCTGAGAAGCAGCTTTTTCACGGTGCAAAACCGTGATTTTTACGAACGCATCCGTTCCAGATGAATAAATACTCTGAAAATTGATTCCCGTAGTCAGATTGTGTCATCCTGATCATCCTGCAGAATCACAATTTCCGCGAAATTGTTCGTTGCAGCCTCTTCCATCACTTTTTCTTCATGCTTTTCCTCGATAATCACATCATCAGAAATGCCTTCTGCTGCCCTCAGTGCTTGCTCTACCGCCATCTTCCACGAACTCACAGGCTTCGCCTGATTTTCCTGCTCCGCAGGCTTCGCCTGGTTTTCCTGCTTCGCAGGCTTCGCCTGATTTTCCTGCTTCGCAGGCTTCGCCTGATTTTCCTGCTTCGCAGGCTTCGTCTGACTTTCCTGCTTCGCTTGTTCTTCCATCTCCGGCTGCCCGTTTTGATTCCCCCGCGAATTCTCCTCGCACTTATTTCGTTCCATTTTCGGTGCACGTTCCCTATTTTTCAGGGATTCCTGCGCTTCCTCTGACTGCAGCTGATTCTCCTCAAGTTGGTCATACACATCCTGTGGCTGATTTTCCGCGTGAACAGTATGCTGAGGTGTAATGCGCTGGATATCGGCAACCGGATATTCCTTGATTTCAAAACTGTCGCCCTTCTTCATCCGCACCTTAACGGACTCGGTGATGATCTTCAGCTCGCACACGACGCCAACGCCATCGGGCGTCATGACCTCCTTTCCTTCCTTCGGCATGGTTTTTCGGATTTCCTCATATGTATCCTGCTCGTACTTCAGGCAGCACATCAGCCTGCCGCAAACGCCGCTGATCTTAATCGGGTTCAGCGACAGATTCTGCTCCTTCGCCATCTTGATGGACACAGGCTGAAAGTCGCCGAGGAACGTTCCACAGCAAATCGGACGACCGCACGGACCGAGTCCTCCGATCATTTTCGCTTCATCGCGTACGCCAATCTGTCGCAGTTCAATGCGCGTCTTGAACACGCCTGCGAGGTCCTTGACGAGACTGCGGAAGTCCACCCTGCCATTCGCTGTGAAATAAAATAAAATTGTTTTGTTGTCGAACGTATACGTCACGCTGACAAGCTTCATATCGAGCTTATGGTCCGCGATTTTCTTCTGGCAGACAGCAAAGGCTTCCTTCTCCGCCGCCTTATTTGCATGATGATGACGAATATCATCCTCGCCCGCGATTCTGAGCACCTGCTTGAGCGGCGAGTTCAGCTTTTCATCATCGATTTCACGGACTCCCGTTACAACCTCGCCAAATTCTACGCCGCGCGCCGTTTCCACAATCACAAAGTCACCCGGTGTCGGCCAAAACGCGCCGGGATTAAAAAAATACAGCTTTCCCGCGTTCTCAAATCGAACGCCGATCACATTGACCATCGATTCTTTTCCTCCATCAGGCACAGCAGCAGCCGTTCGACTATTGCCTGCCAAGTCACCTGACTTGCCCTCATTTTTCGTGCCTGCGCAACCTCATCCATCAGGTGCACCATGCTTTCCAGCGAGCCGTCATGGCTGAAACGTTTCCACGCGTTCGGATAAGCGTCCAATGCCTGCTCATCCCGCTGTCCCAAATAACACAGCAGCAACGTCCGCAGCATATCCTCCAGATCATCAAGCATCTCTTCGGCATCATCCTTGCGATCCTTCCATGCATTTGACACACGGATGATGTCGCTCTGATGCTCAATCTGAAAAAAATCCTGCATAATTTCGTTTCGCCGCTGCCAATACGCTTCGTTGCCTGCAACCGCCAGTGCCTTGCCGATTGAGCCGCCGCTGACATACACCGCCTGCTTTGCGCGTTCGCCCGATACGCCATGCTTTTCCAGCACTGACAGAATCATCTCATCCTGCCATGGATGCAGCTTGATTTCGCGGCACCGGCTAACGATTGTCGGCAGTAGCAGCGCCGGTGATTCTGTAATCAGCACAAAAACCGTACCTGGCACAGGTTCCTCAAGCGTCTTGAGCAGTGCATTCTGCGCAGGCGGATTCATCTTATCCGCATGCTCAATCAGGATAACGCGCTGTCCGCCCTCAAACGTATGCCGACCTGCAATCATATTAACAGCGCGAATCTCATCCACGGGAATAGATTTTAAATCAGGACGCACATCAGCGCTGATCGGCTTACCGGGCGTAACAACCAGCATATCCGGGTGCGTCTTGGCAAGAACCTGCTCGCACGCGCTGCACTTTCCGCAGGGCTTTTCGCCATCCTTCGACTGACAGAGCCAGTATTGTGCCAGCAGCCGCGCGAAGGTACGCTTGCCAACGCCCTCGATGCCCGTCAGCAGATACGCATGGACGAATGATCCGTCCCTGAGTGTCCGCATCAGTCCATCATAAACAGCGCCCTGCCCCTGAAAGTCGCTCAGGACGGGCGCTGATGTTGCATTTCCTGCCTGTGTCAACGCTTCTGCTCCTTACAGCTTCATAAACTGGTCAACCGTCAGGACAAAAATGGTAGCTCCGCCCACGGTCACTTCCATCGGGAAGGAGGTGAATACATTGCCGCTGCCGCCGACAGGTGCCGGCGCTGCCGCCATCTGCTTGCGCGACTTGCAAACCTTCTCGACAATATCCAGCACGCTCTGCAGACGGTCATCCTCAACGCCGATGAGCAACGTTGTATTGCCTGCACGCAGGAATCCGCCGGTTGTTGCGAGCTTCGTTACGCCGATTCCGGCTTTCATGAGCTGGTTGACCAATCTGGAAGTATCTTCATCCTGAACAATCGCAATAATCAGTTTCATGCGCCGCTTCCTCCCTTAATCTTGTGTAACGATTACAGTATACCGCATATTTGCTGAAATTTCAAGCGTTCACAGCAGCTTCTTCATCAGTGCCTTCATGGCATTGAGCACATCCTGCTTATCTGCCTGATTGCGCCAGAACCGTGTGACATACGGATTCGCCGTATTGAAGGACACCAGATTGTTGACATACATCATCACAACGCGCTCCTCGCCAAAACACTCGGAGATGGAGAACGGCTCGCCAAATTTGAAGTTCGTGTAGATTCGGCGTGGATTCAGCCGGATGACATCGTCCGTGCTTTTAAAGAACGTTACAAATTCCCGATACACATATACCTGATCCCAACCGTCAGCCGTGTTGAGATCCTCCGAGCAGATATAATCCGCCTGTGCCCAGTCGCCGTCCACCGTCACCGTAACATAACCAATATGCCATGCATCCGCCGCTATCAGGTCGAACACCTGCGTTCCCTGCCGACTGAGGTCAACCACCGAAAAGCGGTACCACTCATCCGTCAGTTCCTCGCATTCGTCCTTGAACTGCGGTCCGAATGAACAAGCCTCCTGCTTGGTAAACCAAACATCATTTGATGTCCGTTCCTTCTGCTTGAGGTCATCCTCATTCTTCCAATCCACCAGCGAAATGTAGTCCAGCCCAAGTGCGGGTATGTAGGTGACATCAAAATCGACCTGCGTAACGATCTCGCCGTCTACCGATACATCAAGCCGGTGCGTCACACCGCCGTCATGCGCTGTATAGTCGCCGTAATTGGAAAAATTCCACCAGATGCGCTCCGTTCCTTCATCTGCACTGATTTCACCCTGCAGCGGCGTCTTGTCCTCCTGAGAGACAGTCGCGTCTTCCCACTCCTCACCATTATAGCGGCTGATTGACCATGATACGTTCTCATCCTCCGGCGTAATCGTGAAAAGTGTTCGTGGCCAGAAGAACGGCACGATAATCGAATGCTCCTGCAGAATACTGTCCACCTGCGGAGAAGCCGCCACAGCGACCGTACAGAACATGCCCAGCAGAATCAGTGCCAGAACAATCCGTTTTTTCTTATTCACGCGCTCGCCTCCTTTTCGTTTCTATTATACACCATTTAAATGCATTTGTCGAGAAAAAAGGACGCATGCCGCATTTGCGCACAAGCGTCCCTGATGGTTTTACTCTTCCCTGGCTGCGTCTTCCAGAATCGCCTTGGCTGCCTTCTTACCGGCGCCCATGGCGAGGATAACCGTTGCAGCACCAGTCACGGCATCGCCGCCAGCATAGACATTCTTCTTGCCGGTTCTGCCGTTCTCGTCCGTCGTGATGCCGCCCCATGTTTCGGTCGGCAGATCGGGCGTGGTCTTCTTGATCAGCGGATTCGGGCTGTTGCCGATGGCGACGATAACCGTCTCGACCGGCATATCGAACTCGCTGCCTTCCTTCGGAACAGGACGGCGGCGACCGCGCGCATCCGGCTCACCAAGCTCCATCTCCACACACGTCATGGCGCTGACAAAGCCTTTCTCGTCGCCGAGAATCGCCTTCGGATTCGTCAGCATACAGAAGTGGATGCCCTCCTCCTTGGCGTGATGGACTTCTTCCTTACGGGCAGGCATTTCCGCTTCACTGCGGCGATACACAATCGAAACCTCCGCACCTAAACGGCGTGCGCAGCGTGCTGCGTCCATTGCGACGTTACCGCCACCGATAACTGCCACATGCTTGCCGATCTTAATCGGGGTATCATGCTCCGGGAAGGTGTACGCTTTCATCAGGTTGATACGCGTGAGGAACTCGTTAGCAGAATACACGCCACAGAGGCTCTCACCGGGAATCCTCTGGAAATTCGGCAGACCTGCGCCGGAGCCGACGAACACTGCGTCGTTGCCCTCTTCAAGCAGCTCTTCCACCGTCTTTGCACGGCCAATGACTGCATTTGTCACAATCTTCACGCCGAGCTTGCGGATATTGTCAATCTCTTTCTGTACGAGCGTCTTCGGCAGACGGAATTCCGGAATGCCGTACATCAGCACGCCGCCAGGTGTATGCAACGCTTCGTATACCGTCACATCCCAGCCGGCCTTCGCCAGGTCAGCCGCGCAGGTCAGACCTGCAGGACCAGAGCCGACCACGGCAGCCTTCTTGCCGGTTGCAGGCGCCGTTTCCGCAGAAACCGTGCCCTCATTCATCGCATAGTCAGCTGCAAAGCGTTCCAGACGTCCGATGCCGACAGGCTCGCCCTTGATGCCGCGCACACACTTGCTCTCGCACTGGGACTCCTGCGGGCACACACGACCGCAAATTGCCGGCAGACCGTTCTGCAGACGGATAGTCTCGTAAGCTTCCTGAAATTCACCCTTCTTGATGTGAGCGATGAAATCCGGAATCGGCACGTTCACAGGGCACCCCTGCACGCAGGGAGCATTCTTGCAATGCAGGCAGCGTTCGGCTTCCTCCATGGCGATTTCACGCGTATAGCCAAGCGCAACCTCTTTGAAATTCGTTGCACGAACCTCCGGCTGCTGTTCAGGCATCGGATGTTTTTGCAGACTCATGTTCGGCATTATCGAACACCTCCCGTCAGGCGGCAGGCATGGAGCTTCTCCATGCTGCGCTTCTCTTCGTCACGGAACATGCGACCTCGGGCAATAGCCTCATCCCAGTCGATGAGGTGACCATCGAAATCAGGACCGTCGACGCATGCGAATCTGGTCACGCCACCGACCGTCACGCGGCAGCCGCCACACATGCCAGTACCATCGATCATAATCGGGTTCATAGAAACGATCGTCTTGAGTTTATGCGGCTTCGTCAGGTCGCAGACAGCCTTCATCATCGGCAGCGGACCAATGGCAATGACTTCGTCGTACTGCTTGCCGGCATCGAGCTTTTCCTGCAGTGCCTGCGTCACGAAGCCCTTGTGCCCATTGGAGCCGTCATCCGTCATGATGGTCAGGTCGGTGCACGATGCAGTCAGTTCGTCCTTCAGAATGATAAGGGACTCGTTGCGGAAGCCAACGATCAGGTCAACCTCGCAGCCAGCCTCATGCAGCGCCTTAGCCTGCGGATAGGCAATAGCAACGCCAAGACCACCGCCGATGACCGCCGCACGCTTGACGCCTTCGGTATGGCTCGGCTCGCCGAGCGGACCCACGAAGTCCAGCAGTGCATCGCCCTCGTTGAGGGTATCCAGCTTCATGGTCGAGTAACCGACCTTCTGGAAGATGATCGTGACGGTTCCCTTTTCACGGTCATAGCCCGCAATCGTCAGAGGAATCCGCTCTCCCTCTTCGTCAATGCGGAAAATGATGAACTGTCCCGGCAACGCCTTGCGCGCAACCAGCGGCGCCTCGATCTCCATGAGCGTAACCGTCTCATTGAGCGTGCGCTTTTTTACGATTGGATACATATTAGCAAACCATCCTTCCTCTTGTAAAAAGATATCAGCATGTCGGTTATTGCTTAATTATACCGCGATTGCTAAAAACTTTGCAAGGTTGAAATGTCCTTTTATTGTTTTTTCCATGCCAAAGTCATCATTTTTCATAAAACATTCAATACAATCCGCATCATTCTGAAATTGAATGTGTTTCCATTTTCGTTACGGATTCATGCGGAACCAGCAGAATGATGTTGCGTTCGGCAAATCCCAGATTGTCAGCTTATAGCCGTCAGGCATCTCGAACCATGCGAAGTCATTCACGCCATAATGTCCTTGATTCGGCGCATCCTCGAACGGAATGCCGATGATGGAGATGGCCACACCGCCATCGGTTGTCTTCACGCCCTGATAGTAAGGCTCATCCTGATTCGCATCGAGGAACGCCTGAATGCGGTCGGTGTAGTCGAAATTCGGTCCGCAGTGAATCACCAGCGCATAGTCAAGATAATCCGCAAGCTCCGGCACTTCCTCCTCGGTGTAGCCGAAATCGCGCAGCGTGCCAATGAACATCATCACGTGGCGCGCACGCTTCTTCGCGACGAGAAGGTCGCCGACCTGCAGATTCTCCGCCAGCTTGTCATACGAAGGCATTTCCTTGCCCTTGCGGTGACTGTAAATCTGATTCTTGCCGTATTTGCCATACTCAAGAATCATGCTGGACAGCGAGTCATGCTCCGGCAGTCCTGCCTGCGCGTATACCCACTGCGTAAAGCCGGAGCAGTCAAAGCCGTAAAGGTAATACGAGCCCTTTTGATAGAAGCGCGTCTGTTCCCAGATTTCACGCTTTCCGTACAGCGGGGCACGGGAGAACAGACGCGTCTGTGTCGCCTCGGTATCGCCCTTGCCGCCGAAGAAGTACGGGCAGCCATACGTGAACACCGCCTGAATATCAGCGCTGGTAATTTTGTTATAGCGGCGAAGGAAGTCGTTTCCTTCCTCCAGCATGGAAAAAGCCGCGTCCAGCAGGTCGGAGCGTTCCACCTCAGCATTCGCCGTCACCAGCGAAGTCATCAACAGAACAGCCATCAGGAGCAATACGGCAATCTTCTTCATTTGGAAAAAATCCCCTTTACTCAAATTGAATCATCATCCGGACAGGCTCGCAGCCAGTCAATTCCTTCGAACGTTCATCAGGCTGTGACAGTCCGCAGAACACCTCATAGCGCGTTCCGTCCGCCACACGTTCGCCCTCGTCATTGACCACCGTGAATGCATTCTTATCCAGCGAAACAGCAATCTGCTTCTTTTCGCCTGCCTGCAGCGCAATTCGCGCAAAGCCTGCCAGATGCGCATGCGGCGTTTCAAAGCAGCTGTCAAGATTGCGGACATACACCTGAACCACCGTTTCGCCATCAAACCTGCCTGTATTTTCGACCGTAGCCGTCACCCAGCCCGTTTCCGCGTCAACAGCTGCATTGTCAATCGCAAATGTCGTATAGGACAGCCCGTAGCCGAACGGATAGAGGGGCATGCCTTCAAAATAGCGATACGTACGGTTCTTCATGGCATAATCCGTGAAATCAGGCAGCTCGGACACATCATGATAGAACGTCACCGGAAGATGACCGGACGGGTTGACCTCGCCGAAGAGGACCTCTGCCAGCGCCGTACCACCGGCCTGACCAGGATACCACGCCATGATTTCCGCATTGCCCTGCGGCACATTGAGTGCCGAGCCTGCCGCGATCACAGTCACAAACGGCTTGCCAGTTTCCGCAAGCGCATCCAGCATCCTCTGCTGACTTGCCGGAATATCCAGCGTTGTCTTATCGCCGGAAGCAAACGCGTTTCCCGTATCGCCCTCCTCGCCTTCAAGCGTCGCATCCAGACCAACACAAGCAATCACAACGTCCGCATTTTCAGCAACCAGTTTCGTTTCGGCAATGCGGTCATCCCTCATGCCAAGCCCCTGCACACGATCCTTGAACAGATGGCAGCCCTCGCTGTAGAGCACGCGGATACCATGTTCCTTCGCATAGGCACGGATTCCTGCAAGGAAGGTCACATAGCGGCCGGAACGCCCATTGTAATTGCCTTCAAGTGCCGGAATGCTGTCCGCATTCGGACCGACAACGCCGATCGTGGAGATTTTCTTTGCATCCAGCGGCAGGATACCGTCATTGCGCAGCAACACCATGCACTTTTCTGCCGCTTCGAGTGCCAGCGCATCGTGCTCGTCCGTGTCATTTTCAGTGAACGGAATCCCGTCATACTCGCAGTCATCCGCAAAGCACCCAAGCAGATAGCGCGTCGTGTACATGCGCTCGCAAGCGGTCGTAATCTGCTCTTCCGTGACGAGCCCTTCCTGATATGCCGTCAGCATATGCAGGTATGTGTTGCCGCAGTTGACATCGCAGCCGTTCTTGAGGGCCAGTGCAGCCGATTCAGGCGCGGTATCCGTCACATGATGATGCTCATGGAAATCACGGATTGCCCAGCAGTCGGACGTCACATGTCCCTCAAACTGCCACTTGTCGCGCAGGATGTCCACCAGCAACGTTTTCGAGCCGCAGGCAGGCTCGCCATTGACGCGGTTATACGCCCCCATGACGCTCTCAACCTTTGCTTCCTTCACCGCCGCCTCGAACGCCGGCAGATACGTTTCCGCCATATCCTTCTTGCTGGCAACTGCGTCAAAAGAGTGACGAATCGCCTCGGGACCGGAGTGTACGGCAAAATGCTTCGCGCAGGCGGCTACCTTCAGGTACTTGCCGCCGCCCTGCAGTCCCTTGATGAAGCGCACACCGAGCCGCGATGTCAGATACGGATCCTCACCATACGTTTCATGGCCGCGTCCCCAGCGGGGATCACGAAAAATGTTGATATTCGGACTCCACATCGACAGCCCTTTGTAGATATCATGGTCGCCGTGTGAGAACTGTCCGTTGTACTTTGCCCGCGCCTCGGTACTGATGACGCTGGCCACCTTCTCGTGGAAATCCTCGTCAAAAATCGCCGCAAGACCGATTGCCTGCGGGAACACCGTTGCCGTACCTGCCCGCGCCACACCGTGAAGCGCTTCATTCCACCAATTGTAGGCGGGTATGCCCAGCCGGTCGATTGCCGGCGAGTCATAACGGAGCTGCGACGCCTTCTCCTCAAGCGTCATTTGCGAAACGAGTTCATGCGCCAGACGGCGCGCTTCCTCACGATTCATCGTTCATCAAATCCCCTTCCAAAAAAAGCAAACACGATGCAGAATAAATCCGCTTTCGTCCTCGTTCTATGATATTTTCAACCACAAACTAAAAACTCCTGCCTTTCCTGTGACATTTTTCACGAATTTCGACCTTTTTTGCGAAAAACGTATGGAATCATGGCGTTTTTTTTGCTATAATAGTGCGGAACACATCTATGTGAGGTGAACTGCTTGAACTCCCATCCGCCCATTCGCGCCATCGCGTTTGACCTGGATGATACACTTCTTCGGGATGACCGCACCGTTTCCGATGAAACAGTTGCTGTGCTCCATCAGGCATGCAGCATGGGCATCCACATTCTTCCTGCCAGCGGACGAACGTTCAGCAGCATGTTCAACACGCTGCGCCGCATCGGCTGTGCATCGCGCGTCATTTCCGCCAATGGCGCCGTTATTTCCGCGCCGGACGGTGAAACGCTCCACGAGCTGCTGATTCCGATGGACGTTGCACGCGCTGTTGCCCGATTTGCGCAAAACCACGGCTGCTACGCTCAGACGTACGCCGGCGATTGCTTCTATTATAATCAGCACGGGCACTACGCAGAGTCGTATGCGGAAAGCTCCTCCCTTCACGGCGTGTATGTCGGCGACCTCGAACAGCACCTGACTGCACCCACGACCAAGATTCTCATCATGGCGGAGCCCGAGCGGATTTCCGCTATGATGACCGAAGCGCAGCAGCTTTTCGGCGATACGCTTTCGCTGACATGCTCCAAGCCTTACTTCCTCGAAGTCAATCCGCCAAACGCAACGAAGGGACACGCGCTTGCCGTCTGCGCCGAGGAAATGGGATTTCCGCTATCTGAATGCATGGCGTTCGGCGACAGCCTGAACGATATTTCGATGCTTCGTGCCGCCGGAATTGGCGTCTGCATGGACAATGGTCGTGCGGATGTCAAGCAGATGGGCTTTGCCGTCTGCAGAACGAATCAGGAGGACGGCGTTGCACGCTATATCCGTCAAATGGTGTTTTGATTCCGTCCTACAACGCGAAGGAGGTCTTCTATGGTACAGGCCGCAGATTTCGTCAAGGCCCTCCAGCTAACGGTGCTGTCACCTTCCACTCAGACCGAATGGGATATCCGCACGACGGACCTGAACCGTCCCGGTATGCAGTTCTGCGGATTCTATGAATACTTCCCTTTCGAGCGTCCGCAGGTTATCGGCAAGGTTGAAATGACCTATCTGGAGAATCTTGACCCCGATGTTCGCCGCGAGATGCTCAAAAATTACTTCTCGTTCGATATTCCATGCGTTGTCGTCTGCCGCGGCATGAATCCGCCTGATGAGCTGCTCGAGGCTGCCGCAGCAAGGAACATCGCCGTTTACCAGTCGACGATGGTGACAACGAAGTTTTTCTTCAACGCCATCAACTACCTGAACCGCTGCCTCGCGCCGCGTGTCACGCGTCATGGCGTGCTCGTGTCCGTCTATGGCATGGGCATCCTGATTACCGGCGACAGTGGCGTTGGCAAGAGTGAGGCGGCACTTGAGCTGATTCGGCGCGGTCATCAGCTGGTTGCGGATGATGTGGTGGATATCTGCCGCGTCTCCGACAGTCGTCTGACAGGCGAATGTCCCGAAATGGTGCGCCACTTCATGGAAATCCGCGGCATTGGCATCATCGACATCCGCTCGATGTACGGCATCGGCGCCGTCGCGCAAAGCAAATCCATCGACCTCGTCATCCATATGGAAAAATGGGTCGAGGGAAAGGAATACGACCGGCTCGGGCTGAATGACGAATACGTTACTATTCTCGGTGTCAAGGTTCCCAGCCAGACCATGCCGGTTCGTCCGGGACGCAACCTCGCCATCATCATTGAGGTGGCGGCGCGAAATCTCTCGATGAAGCGTCTCGGCTTCAGTGCAGCACGCGAGCTCGACCGCAGGATGACGGAAATGATTATGAAGCGCAATCATCCCGAAAATCAAGAATAAGCGGCATATCTGCTGCATTCTATCATAAAAAATATTGGAGGCGTTTCCCCATGATTTATGTAGGCATCGACGTCGGCGGCACCGGCATTCAGGTCGGTCTGGTGGACGAAAGCGGCAAGATTCTCTGCAAGGGCGGCATTCCAACCACGACCAATATCCCCTTTGACATGCAGGTTAAGGCCATCGCTGATTGCGTGCTGGATACCATCGACAAGGGCGGCTACACGCTTGGCGATGTCAAAGCCATTGGCGCAGGCGTTCCCAGTGTTGTTGATCCGCGTACCGGCAATATCGCCTTCTGCAACAACCTCGGCTGGTATGACGCGCCGTTTGTGCAGGAATTCAACAAGCACATCGCCAAGCCTGTCTTCATCGGCAATGATGCAACGGTCGCCGGTCTTGCAGAGAATGTTGCGGGCGTCAGTGCGGGCGCGGACAGCAGCGTTTTCATCACGCTCGGCACCGGTGTCGGCGGCGGCATCATCATCAACGGCAAGGTATGGAACGGCTTCCACGGCGTTGGCAGTGAAATCGGTCATGTCATTTTTGAGCTGAACGGTGAGCCGTGCAACTGTGGCAATTACGGTTGTGCTGAGCGCTACTGCTCTGCGACTGCCGTCATCCATATGGCACGCGAGCTGTGTGCCGTTCATCCGGAAAGCGAGATCGTGACCGTCTGCGAAGGTGACCTGTCCCGTGTGAATGCCAAGATTGTCTTCGATGCTGCAAAGCATGGCGATGAAATCGGTCTGAAGGTATTCCACCGCTATGTGAATTACCTCGGCCAGTTCATCGCCAGCATCGTCAATTTCTTCGACCCTGAGGTCATCGTGCTCGGCGGCGGCGTCAGCAAGTCCGGTGATTTTCTGCTCAACGCCGTCCGCGAGGAAGCAAAACGCTACGTGCTCTACAAGGCACTGCCTTTCGCACATATCGAGCTGGCGCGGCTCGGCGCAGATGCAGGCATCATCGGCGCTGCAATGCTTGGCAAGTAAATCCCATCGGTTCATCAAGTCCGAAGGCTGCTGCTTTCGGACTTTTTTATTTTTCTGCACAAATGACAAGGATTTTTCAGTGGAAATGTTGTAATTACATATTGAATTTTCTATTTTAAATCGATCGGACGCTTTATCAGCTCAGCGGAGGGAGGCGTTTTTTCATGACCATTCGTGAACAGCTCGAAGACGAGGAAAGGCATCGACTATCCTCCTTTGCCACGTGCTCGGCGGATACTAAGGGACGCGAAAAGCAAATTGCACCTTGTCCCATGCGGACAGATTTCCAGCGCGACCGCGACCGCATCATTCACTGCAAATCCTTCCGACGGCTTAAGCACAAGACGCAGGTCTTTCTCTCGCCTGAAGGTGATCATTACCGCACACGCCTGACGCATACGCTTGAAGTCGCTCAGATTGCACGGACAATTGCACGTTGCCTGCGTCTGAATGAGGATCTGACCGAAGCCATTGCGCTCGGACACGACTTAGGGCATACGCCGTTCGGGCACATCGGCGAACGCACGCTGGATACGCTCATGCCTGAAGGCTTCCGTCACAACGAGCAGTCCAGGCGCTGCGTCGAGGTTCTGGAAAACGACGGTGACGGGTTGAACCTGACATGGGAGGTGCGCGACGGCATCCTCTGTCACTCCGGCAAACAGGTTTCAACAACGCTTGAAGGGCAGTGTGTCCGACGCGCCGACCGCATTGCCTACCTCAACCATGACCTTGATGATGCGCTTCGCGGCGGGATCCTGCAACCGCATGAGCTTCCCGCAGACTGTCTGCAGGTGCTCGGTCAGACCCACGGCGAGCGTATCAATACCATGATCACGGACATCGTTAAATCCAGCATAGATCAGCCGACGCTGTCCATGTCGCCGCTTGTGCAGTCTGCCATGGACGGCCTGCGCGAGTTCATGTTTGCACGCGTTTACCGCGATTCATGGCGGCAGACCGAAGAAGAAAAGTGCGACCATGTGATCCGCCATCTCTTCCAATACTATAGCGAACATCCGGGGGAAATGCCGGAGGAATTTGTGCTCATTGGTTACCGCGAAGGTACAGCACGCGCTGTCTGCGATTACATTTCCTGCATGACCGACCGATTCGCTATCCGTACCTATCAGCAGCTCTTCGTGCCGAGCGGCTTTGCAACTATCTAAAATTTTCCCATGCGTTGATTTCCTGCGATTTTTAAGTGGATTCAACAAAACACATCCCGAAATTCGGCAGGAAAAACCGCTTCAGCGGCGAATAAAGTAGGTGTTGCGATCAGTTCGAGGAGGTGAGCGGTTCCGTGCGTTTTCCACCAGCATGGCTGGATGACCTTCGTGCCCGTGCGGATATCGTTCAGATCATCGGACAATACGTCCAGCTCAAGCGCAACGGGCGCAAATATTGGGGACTTTGTCCCTTCCACGGCGAAAAAACGGCGTCCTTCTCTGTTGATGCCGAAAAGCAGCTGTTTTATTGCTTCGGCTGCAAGGCAGGCGGCACGGTCATCCACTTCATCATGGAGATTGAACATCTGTCCTTTCAGGATGCCGTCAAATATCTGGCCGACCAGCTTCATATGCCCCTGCCGCAGATGGAAGCCGACCCGGATTATCAGCGGCGACAGTCGCAGCGCGAGCGATTGTTGCAATGCAATCGGGATGCCGCGCATTTCTTCTACGAGACGCTCTTCACGCCAGCCGGTCAGCCGATGCTTGACTATTTGAAGCGCCGCGGCGTTTCAGACGGTGTCATCCGCAAATTCGGGCTGGGTGCCGCCCCTAACAGTTGGGACAGCCTGACAAAGGCACTGCAGCAGAAGGGGTACACGCTCGATGAGCTCCGCTTAGTGGGCTTGACAGTCATCAAGCCTGCCGAGCCAGCCACTGAGGAACATCCCGCCAAGCCGGAGCGCGCGTTTGATATGTTCCGCAACCGCGCTATTTTCCCCATTATCGACCAGTACGGCAATGTGCTGGCATTCGGCGGACGCGCCATCGAGAATATTCAGCCGAAGTACCTGAACACCTCTGACACGCCCATATTCAATAAACGTCTCGGCGTTTATGCAGCCAATCTTCTGCGTAAAGAGCGCCATTTGGAGCGAGTTGTGCTGGTGGAAGGCTACATGGACGTTGTTTCTCTGGTACAATTCGGCGTTGTCGGCGTATGTGCAACACTCGGCACCGCCCTGACAAACGAACAGGCACGGCTGCTCAAGCGGTTTGCTCCGACCGTTTATCTGTCGTATGACGGCGACAGTGCCGGTCAACATGCCATCCTGCGCGGTTTGGAAATTTTGGAGTCAGAAGGCATTCCCGCACGTGTCCTTGATTTTCCGGACGGACAGGATCCTGATGAATTCATCCGCGCAAGCGGCAAGGAAGGCTTCGATCATCTTCCGGCGCTCAAGCCGCATGAATACCGGATGCGCCGGCTTCGTGCAGAGCATGACCTGTCCACGCAGGATGGACGCACAGCATACGCCAAGGCATGTGCTCAGGTACTCCGGCATTTGGAGCCGGTCGATATGGAAAACGCTCTGCAGGAGTTGACCGTACAAACCGGTTTCAGCAAAGAGGTACTGATGGCGCAGATCGGCACGGTTCCTGCCAAGGCGACAAATGCTGCAATACCTACGCAGCCGCGTGCTGCACGTCCGCCTTCACCCGCGGTCAATCAGCCGCAGGAGGCTGCCGATGAGGACATCCGAGCAGAGGAACTGCTGCTTTCACTCGCTGCTGCAGGTCGTCTGCCTGACGGCATCGTCCACGCGGATGACTTCCGCGATCCACTCCTTCATGAGCTGTTCGAACAGCTGTCATCAGGCGTGTCCGCCGCATCCCTTGTGGAAAATCAGACAGATGAAGTCATCCGGACGCGCGTCAGCCGTCTGCTGATGGATACAGGCAGTGAAAGCACGGATCAGGTCATTCAGATGGCACAGGACTGCCTGACAAAAATGCGCAGGAAGCGCGCAAAAATGCAATATGACGATATTATGAATCGCATCAAGGCGCTTTCCGGCGAGGAAAAAAGCAGTGCGCTCAAGCAGGCGCAGGAGCTGCTTTCTATCATGAACCGCTTAAAATGATTTGCCGAATTGCGGCATGATGAAAAACTTGTTTGGTCACAAACCGGATTTTGCTCCGGCTGTTTTCGCAAGAAGGAGAGAGACATTTGACACTTTCAGAAAACGATCGTCCATCAGCGCTTGACGAACTCTATGAATATGCGAAGAGCAAGGGAACCATCACCTACCAGGAGGTCACAGACCGTCTATCGAACATCTATATCGATGCCGACCAGATGGAAAATGTACTGAATCGCCTGGAGAGCATGAACGTCACGGTGGTCGATGCCAGTGAGATTCCGGACGCAGACGCACAGGATGCCGAGGTGCCGAACACGTCAATGAACGACGACTTCAGCGAGGCCGATGTCATTTCTGCGGATGATCCGGTTCGCATGTACCTGAAGGAAATCGGCAGGATTCCCCTGCTGACGGCTGAAGAAGAAAAAGCCGTCGCCATGCAACTCGAAAGCGACGATCCTGCCGTGCGCGATGCTGCCAAGCATAAGCTGAGCGAGGCAAACCTCCGCCTTGTCGTTTCCATCGCAAAGAAATATGTCGGGCGCAGCAAGAACTCGATGAGCCTGCTCGACCTGATTCAGGAGGGCAACCTCGGTCTGCTCAAGGCCGTTGACAAGTTCGACTACACGAAGGGTTTCAAATTCTCCACCTACGCCACATGGTGGATTCGGCAAGCCATTACGCGCTCCATTGCCGATCAGGCGCGCACCATCCGCATTCCTGTTCACATGGTGGAAACCATCAATCGAATCGTCCGCGTGAATCGTCAGCTTCAGCAGAAGCTCGGTCGTGAGCCGCATCCGGAGGAGGTTGCCAAGGAGCTTGGCATCAGCGTCAGCAAGGTGCAGGAGATCATTAAGATCGCGCAGGAGCCTGTTTCGCTGGAATCCCCGATCGGCGAGGAGGAGGACAGCCACCTCGGCGATTTCCTCGAAGATGACAAAACGCCGCCACCTTCCCAGCAGGTTGCTGAAAGCATGATGAAGGAAACGCTCTCTGATGTTCTCCACATGCTGACGCCGCGCGAGGAGCAGGTAATCCGCATGCGCTACGGGCTCGATGATGGGCAATCCCGTACCCTGGAAGAGGTCGGCAAGGCATTCAACGTAACCCGCGAAAGAATTCGTCAAATTGAGGTGAAGGCACTTCGAAAGATCAAGCGTCCAAATCTGTCGAAGAATCTGGTTGACTACATGGACTGACCATCAGGGGCCCGAAAAGGAGTGGATGCCACTTGACACAAATTCCTGACAACCGCCAAAAACGGCTCGACGATCTTTACGAATATGGAAAAAAGAAAGGCACCATCACCTATAAGGAAGTTATTGACCGTCTGATGGATTTGTACATCGAGCCGGATCAGCTCGAAAAGGTGCTTGATAATCTCGACGCTCAAGGCGTTGAGGTGATCAGTGAGGACAGTATGCCTGCCTCCGCTGCGCAGGAGGAAGAATCCGTTGATACCAGCGATCTGTCTGTGCCCGAAAGTGTCAGTGCCGATGACCCTGTCCGGATGTACCTGAAGGAAATTGGCAAATATCCGCTTCTGACTACTGAAGAAGAAATCACGCTTGCCAAGCAGCTCGCCGACGGTACGCCTGAAGAGCAGGCTGCAGCCAAGCAAAAACTCAGCGAGGCAAACCTTCGCCTTGTCGTTTCGATTGCGAAGCGTTATGTCGGGCGCGGCATGCAGTTCCTTGACCTGATTCAGGAAGGCAATCTCGGATTGATTAAGGCTGTGGAAAAATTTGATTACAAGAAGGGCTTCAAGTTTTCTACTTATGCAACGTGGTGGATCCGACAGGCAATTACCCGTGCCATCGCGGATCAGGCGCGCACTATCCGCATTCCTGTCCACATGGTAGAGACCATCAACAAGCTAATCCGCGTCAACCGCCAGCTTGCACAGGAGCTCGGGCGTGACCCCACTCCGGCAGAGGTCGCAAAGGAGATGGGCATCAGCGAGGCAAAAGTGCGCGAAATTATCAAAATAGCACAGGAGCCCGTTTCTCTGGAAACGCCAATCGGTGAAGAAGAGGACAGCCATTTAGGTGACTTCATCGAGGATGAGAATGCGCCTGCACCGGCTGAGGCTGCGTCCATGAGCATGATGAAGGAGCAGCTGCAGGAGGTGCTTCATACGCTGACGCCGCGTGAGGAGAAGGTGATCCGCCTCCGCTTCGGGCTCGATGACGGTCAGCAGCGCACGTTAGAGGAGGTCGGCAAGGAATTCAACGTCACGCGCGAGCGAATCCGGCAAATTGAAGCAAAGGCATTGCGTAAAATACGCCATCCAACTCGTGCAAAGAAGCTCCGAGATTATTACAGCGAATAAGAGTGAAATCGGCTCTGTCTGGGCAACTCCGGCAGAGCCCGTTCTGTTGGAGGATGCATGTTAGACGAACGACTATTGCTCGCCGCAGCGCTCTACGAGCCTTGTGCGCTGGGTGCGGACATCGGGACGGATCACGCGCTGCTTCCCTGCCATCTGCTTCATCAGCGCATCTGTGAACAGATGCTGCTGATCGACATCAGCCCAAAGGCACTTTCGCATGCACGCGGCAACATTGAACGCCATCATTTGGAAGCTCGTGCACAGCTCTTCCTCTCGGATGGGTTGGATGAAATCTGTGAGCCGTGCGGATGTGTTTCCATCATGGGCATGGGCGGTGAAACGATCCGCAACATCATCCTTCGCGGACAGCATAAGCTATCCGGCGCAGTGCTGATCGTTTCCGCGCATACTGAACAGCCGCTTGTCCGGCAGACGTTTGAAGATATCGGCTATCACATCACGCAGGAACGCCTTTGCTATGCGGATGGACGATTTTACATCTTCTGGCGTGCCGAACCTGGTCAGGAATCACCATGGCAAGATGAAAGCATTCAGTACGGAAAGCTGCTCTGGCAGCAGAATAACGCTGATCTGCTCATTGCGTACTGCCGCTTCCGAATGAAGGTCATGGCAGCTCGCCTGTCCGGTCTGAAATCCGCGTCAGGCGATGTCGATGCACTGCGAGCCTCCATTACTGCCGACCTTACTTATTATCAGCGCAAAATAGACGCATTGGAGGGAAACGCATGATAATCGTACAGGACGTGTATAATCTGATTAACCAAATCGCACCATTTGACACGCAAGCCGATTTCGATAACGCCGGACTGCTCGTTGGCGACCCTCAGCAAGATGTCACCGGCATTCATTTTGCACTGGACGTGACCGACCGCGTGATTGATGATGCCATCGCTCACCAGGCCAACCTGCTTGTCACGCATCATCCGCTGATGTTTTCCGCACGGAAACACCTGCTTGAAACTGATTATGAAGGGCATCTTCTGCTCCGGCTCATCCGCAACAACATTTCTTTCATCGCCGCCCATACAAATTTCGATCAGGCTTCCGGCGGTATGAATGACACGCTGGCAAAGCTGCTCAATCTGCAAAACGTGAGCGGTGAGGGTTTTCTGCGCGTTGGCGATCTGCCTTCGCCCATGACGGCGGAGGATTTCGCTGCCTTTGCCGAACGTCAGCTTGGCGACAGCGTGCGCATCATGGGAAATCATCAGGCACTGTTGCACCGGATCGGTCTGTGCACCGGCGGCGGCTGCGATGAGTGGCGAAATGCCTACGATATGAAGGCTGATGGGTATATCACCGGCGAAGTAAAGCATCATGTAGCGCTTGATGCTGCCGCGCACCATGTCGTGATGTTCGAGGCAGGTCATTTCGCGACCGAAAATCCCGGCGTTTTTGCCCTCATGCATACTTTACAAAAGTCGCCGGATATAGTACAATGGAAAGTACGTCTTTCGTGCTCTGAACGGAAGGCATATGAATGATGATCCGTGCCGTAAGACACGCTGCCAATCAAGGAGGTCGCTATGAACCAGCTCGCTATGTTATGGGAATATCAGCAGGAAGATCGCAAGACTGACAAGCTGGAGCAGGAGCTGAGCCGCAGTCCTATCCGTCAGAAGATGAATACCTGCCGCACGCAGTTCAACAACAAGCAAAAGCAGTACAAGCAGATTGAGGAGCAGGTATCCATGCTTGCTGACCGCAAGGATGCCATCCGCGATGCCATCGCTCGCTGCGAAGATCAGCTGCACACCCTGCAGATCCGCTTCGAGCAGAACCCTCCGGCAACGCTCGATGATACGAAGGCTCTACTGAGCGAGGTCACACGCTTCCTGCAGACCATCACCAGCTATGAACAGGAAATGAAGCGGATGACGAAGGAAACCGCTGATTGCGACCAAAAGGAACGAACGCTGCGCATCGAAGCCGTCAACATCAAGACGGAATTTGATCAGCTCAAGAAGCAATACGAGAGTGAGGCACCCCAGAAGGAGGCTGCACTCAAGGCGCAGAAGAGCGTTGCAGAAAAGAAGGCGGAAGGAATTTCGCCCGAGCTGCTCGCGCGGTATCAGGAAATCAAGAAGCGGATTAAGCCGCCGCTTGCCCGACTGATTAACAACCAGTGCAGCGGCTGCAACATGTCGCTCCCCTCTGCCGTGCTCAGCCGCATCAACAGCGCAAACAGCGAGATTGTCGAGTGCGAAAGCTGCGGCCGTATGCTCATTCCCTAACGGAAGGCTATAAAAAGCAGTCTGCATCTCCTTGACATTTGATATGTACCCAGTTTTCCGGATGCCCACTATTGGGTGGTACGTATCATATCAGTTAAGGGGGCAGACTGCTTTTTTATTATTCGACGAGTGCCGCATCCATCAGCTTCTGCAGCACGACAGGATTCGCCTTGCCGCCGGACAAGCCCATTGCCACACCCATCAGCGCATTTTTGAGCGTCAGCTTGCCTTTGCGATAGCCTGCCACCATTTCCGGATGCTTGTCAATTGCCTGACGTACATACGCCATCAGCTGTGTTTCGTCACTGAGCTGCTTGAGTCCCATGCGTGTTACATACTCCTCAGGCTCCTCAGTCTGCGTCCAAAGTGCCGCAATCGTCTTGCGTGCTGTGCCTACGCTGATGACCTGACTTTCCGTCATCTCGGCGATCTTCGCCAACGATGCAGGAGAAAGCGGAATTGTGCCATCCTCATCGTCAAGCAGTCGGAACACCTCGGAAATCAACAGATTTGCGACCGTCTTGACCGCATCGGTGGACTGTGCCGCCGACTCAAAGTAATCCGCAAGATACTTGCTGGACACAATCTGTTCTGCCGCATACGCCGTCAATCCATACAGTTTCATGTAGGCCGCCTTGCGTGCGTCCGGCAGTTGCGGCAGCTCCCTGCGCCACGCTTCGATCTGCGCATCCGCCAGCACAATCGGCGCCAGGTCCGGATCGGGGAAATAGCGATAGTCGTTGGCATTTTCCTTTCGGCGCATCGACGATGTTTTGTTCGTATTCTGGTCGAATCGGCGCGTTTCCTGCACAATCTTTTCGCCTGCCTTCACCGCCTCCACCTGACGGCAGTATTCCTCCTCAATCGCACGCTGAACAGACGTGAAAGAGTTCAGGTTCTTCATCTCGGTGCGCGTCCCAAATGGTTCACCCTGCCTGTGGATGGACAGGTTGACATCACAACGCAGCGATCCCTCCTGCATCCTGCAGTCGCTCACGCCGGTATACTCAATGACCGCCTTGAGCTTGCGCAGATATGATACCGCCTCCTGCGGCGTGCGTATATCCGGCTCGGATACGATTTCAATCAGTGGCACACCACAGCGGTTGCAGTCAATTAGCGTTCCCTTTTCGGGGTCATGCACGAGCTTGCCGGCATCCTCTTCGATGTGGATGCGCGTGATACCGATTCGCTTTTCGCCGTTCTCCGTTTCGACCGTCAGATAACCGCCGATACAAAGCGGCAGATCGTACTGGCTGATTTGATACGCCTTGGGCAGGTCCGGATAGAAGTAATTCTTGCGATCCAGCTTGGAGTAGTGCGCAATGGTGCACGATGTTGCCAATCCAGCCAGCACCGCATAATGCACCACCTGCCGGTTCAGCACCGGCAGCGTACCGGGAAAGCCCATGCACACCGGGCAGCACTGCGTGTTCGGTGCCGCACCGAACGTCGTCGGGCAGGAGCAGAAAATTTTGGTCTTTGTCTTCAGCTCCACATGAACCTCCAGACCAATGACCATTTCATAGCCGTCTATCATTTTCCAAGCCATGTCAAATCACCGCCTCTCCGCAAATTTCGCCCAATGCTGTTTCCAGCGCATAGCCCACACGATACAGCATCGGCTCGGACAGTGCAGGGCCAATCAGTTGTGCGCCAATCGGCAGACCTGCCTTGTCCAGCCCGCACGGAAGCGACAACCCCGGCACGCCGGCAATGTTGACCGGCACTGTGTTGACATCACCGAGATACATTTCCAGCGGCGACATAGTCTTTTCGCCGAGCTTGTAAGCAGTAGTCGGCGCGACAGGCGACAGAATGCAGTCCGCCTGCCGGAACACCTCGTTCAGTTCTCGGATGACCAGCGTACGCACCTGCAGCGCTTTCTTATAGTACGCATCGAAATATCCTGCAGACAGCGTATAGGTTCCCAGCAGGATGCGCCGCTTGACTTCTGCGCCAAAGCTCTCACTCCTGCTCTTCAGATACAATTCCTCCAAATCGGCATATTCCGCCGCACGATGACCATAGCGCACACCATCAAAGCGTGCGAGATTCGAGCTTGCTTCCGCGGAGGACAGAACATAATATGCCGGCAGCGCGACCTTGAGCGACGGAATGCTGACTTCCTTGATGACAGCTCCCTGCCCTTCCAGCGTGTGCGCCGCCTTCATGACTGCCTTGCGAACCTCCGGTGCAAGTCCTTCTCCGAACATCTCCTTCGGCAAAGCGATTTGCATTCCCTTTACGCCAGCCCTTATCTCGCGGTTCATGGGCGTGTAGCCACGCTTGATGGATGTCGTATCATGGCTGTCGTAGCCCACAATCGCGTCGAGCACCATGGCATTATCCTCCACTGTGCGTGTCATGGGGCCGATCTGATCCAGCGATGAGGCGAACGCAATCAGCCCATATCGGCTAACCGTGCCGTAGGTCGGCTTCATGCCGACAACGCCGCAGAATGCCGCCGGCTGACGAATAGAGCCTCCCGTATCGCTGCCAAGCGCAAACGGCGCTTCATCTGCAGCAACACACGCAGCCGAACCACCGGATGATCCGCCGGGAACGCACGTCAGCTTGCGCGGATTATGCGTCGGGTGGAATGCGCTGTTTTCGGTCGATGACCCCATGGCAAATTCATCGAGATTCGTCTTGCCCAACAAAACGCATCCGGCCGCGCGGAGCTTTTCCCAGACGGTCGCCGAATAGGGTGATACAAAGTTCTCCAGCATCTTCGAGGCGCAGGTCGTTCTGCCGTGCTCGATGCAGATATTATCCTTCACCGCAACCGGAATACCATGCAGCGGCGATACCATCTCACCAGCCGCACGTTGCCTGTCGCAAAGTAACGCTGTTTCCATCGCCTGCTCTTCGTTCAGCGAGATAAACGCCTGCACCTTGTCTTCCACCTGATGGATACGGTCAATATACGCCTGTGTGATTTTGCAGGAGGTCAGCTCGCCTCGCTGCATCGCCTCTGACAGTGCCTTCAGCGACATCCGTGTTATTTGCACAGCGCTCATCCTCCTTACTCAAACGTCTGCGGCACGGTGACGCATTCACCTGTGCTCGTCGGTGCATTGGCAAGCAGCGTTTCCCGATCCATCGGGCGAACAGGAATGTCCGCACGGAACACATTCTCCATCGGAATCACATGAGCCGTCTGCGGAACATCAGTCGTGTCAACCTCCTGTAGCGCCTCGGCAAAGGCAAGGATATTGTTCAGCTCCTCACCCATTTGGATTTCCTCCTCCGCTGTCAGGGAGAGTTTCGCCAGCGCTGCAACCGTCTTGACTGCCATCTCCGGTCTTTTGTGCTCCTGCTTCTTTTCTGCCTCCGCTGCGGACGACACGCCCAGTTGAAGCACCTCAAGCTGCTCGGCATCAACATAATCCGGTGCGCTCGTCATCAGGTCAGACGCATCGCGCACCTTCGGAAAAGCAATCACATCGCGCAGTGAATCCGCGCCCATCAGCTGCATCACAAGCCGGTCAAGCCCGAATGCGAAGCCTCCGTGCGGCGGCGTACCGTATTTGAACGCATCGATCATAAAACCGAATCGTGCCCGTGCAGACTCCTCCGTAAAGCCAAGCGCCTTAAACATCGTCGCCTGCACGTCCGGCTTATGGATGCGGATGGAGCCCGAACCCAGCTCAATGCCGTTAAGCACAACATCATACGCCTGTGAACGGACGCGTGCCGGATCAGTCGTCAGGTACGGCAAATCTTCCTCATAGGGCATCGTGAACGGGTGGTGCATGGCGACATAGCGTTTTTCGTCCTCCGACCACTCGAATTCCGGGAAGTCCGTGACGAAGCAGAAGCGATAATCCTTCTTGTCGCGCAAACCCAGCATATCGCCGACTTCGAGACGAAGTCCGCACAGCGTCCGGCAAACTGTCTGGAACTGATCGGCGCAGAAGAGGATGAAGTCGCCGTTTTCGGCATCGAGCGAGGTCAGCAAATCATGCCACTGTTCCTTCGTGAAATACTTCTGCAGGATAGAGTTAACTTCGCCGTTCTCATGAATCAGAATCCATGCCATGCCTTTTGCGCCGTAGCCCAACGCATGATCCGTCAGCGTTTCAATGGTCGTCCGCGTAAATTTCTCAGCACAACCCTTGCAATTCAGCGCACGCACCTTTCCGCCGTCATCCGCAACGCGCCGGAATACGGAAAATGAACACTGCGCAGCCAGCAATGTCACATCACAGATTTCCATACCAAAGCGAAGATCAGGCTTATCGCAGCCATAGCGATCCATGGATTCCTGCCACGTCAGGCGCGGAAATTCATAGTCGATCCCGTATCCCATCACGTCGCGGAAAATGGACTTAAACAGCCGTTCGAGATGAACAAGAACGTCTTCCTGATCGACAAACGACATTTCCATATCCACCTGCGTGAACTCCGGCTGACGATCCGCGCGCAAATCCTCATCACGGAAGCATCGCGCAATCTGATAATACTTGTCCAGTCCGCCAACCATCAACATCTGCTTGAAAATCTGCGGCGACTGCGGCAGCGCGTAGAATTTCCCGGGATGAACACGGCTCGGCACAAGGTAATCGCGCGCCCCTTCAGGTGTTGATTTGCACAGCATCGGCGTTTCGATACAGAGAAAGCCATCATTGTTCAGGTACTTTTCCGCCGCCACCTGCACCTGATGCCGGAAACGCAGCGCGTTTTGCAGCTGTGGGCGACGCAGGTCGAGATAGCGGTACTTCAGCCGCAGCTCCTCGCGCACCTTCGCATCCTCATCCATCGAGTACGGCAGCGGACGCGCCTCGCTCAGCACCGTCAGATGCTCCGCAAGCAACTCAACCTCGCCCGTCTTCAGTCGGGGATTGTACGTTTCTTCATCGCGGCGGCGGATTTCGCCTGAGACCTCGATCACGCTCTGCATATGCAGCGTTTCAGCCGCGTGGAATTCCTCCTTCGGCAGCACCTGCATATTGCAGACAACCTGCGCCACGCCCTCGCGATCCTTCACATCCAGAAAGATGACGCCGCCCATGTCGCGCCGCGTCTGCACCCAGCCACACAGTGTCGCCTTTTGCCCCATGTGCTCGCAGCGAATCGCTCCGCAATAATGCGTCCGCTTCATACGAATTCCTCCTTCAGCAGGCTTTTGCCCATAAAAAAACGCCTTTCTCCCCTGCAATCAGGGACGAAAGACTTCTCTTCGCGGTACCACCCATTTTCTCCGTTTTTTTCACCGGAGCACCTCATTCGCAACAGCCGTTTCAGCGATTGCTAGAAGCTGTCACGGGCTTCACCCGTCCGCACCTACTTGGATTGGCAGTTTCTGCAAATCAGCTTCTGATAATCAGAATCTGCTACCGTTCGAGCGGCGGCTCAGAGCTGTTCCTTCGCCGATGTCCTCCTGCCGCACTCTCACCTGTTCGCGGCTCTCTGCAAGGCGACTTTCCGGTTACTGCTGCCCTTCATAGCCTTATGAGGCTTGCGCCTCTGTGGAATTGCAGCCATCATAGCATGTTTTTGTTTTTCTGTCAAGCACAATACACGGAGAAAACAATTTTCCCTTCTCAGTTCTGGTCTGTTTTTTGTGTTTTCTGTTTCAGTTGGCTGATTTTCGGGTATATTGAGCCTGTTTGACGAGTGCATGCCTTCTGTGCTATAATGAATATGGCTGATTCCAAGGAGGTGCTTTATCATGGAAAGAGCAGGTGTCGTTACCGCCGTCAGCGATGATGTGATTGAAATAACCTTCTGCCGTCCGAGCGACTGCGAAAAATGCCATGCCTGCATCGGTGGCGAAAAGCAGCACGTCATCCGCGTGAAGGGACAGGCGAATATCGGCGACCATGCAGTCGTTTCTCTGCCTGAAAGCAGCATCGTCAAAGCTTCCGCTCTGGCATACCTGTTTCCTGTCGCCGGACTTTTCGCCGGTATGCTGCTCGGTACGCTGATTGCGCCTGACCAGGAGATGATGGCAAGCGCTGTCGGCGGTGTCATTGGGCTGGCAATTCCGCTTTTTATCCTCGTTCTGACCGAAAAGCGCAGAAAGCAATCCGGCCGCTACGACCCGCAGCTCGTTCGTGTCATTCCGCTCAAGGAAGCCCTCGCTGACAGCGCGCCGACTGCATAATATGATTGCAAAGGAGTGTTTTTGATGATCAAGGAATTAACTGAAGTCGAATTTGATGCCTTTATTGCGCAGAATCACCCTGTTCTGATTGATTTCTGGGCAACGTGGTGCGGTCCCTGCCGAATGCTTGCACCGGTTGTCGCGGAAGTCGCATCTCAGTATGCTGATTCGTTGTCCGTCGGCAAGGTCGATATTGACCATTGTCCTGAGCTCGCCACTCGTTACGGCATTATGAGCATCCCGACGCTGCTGCTGTTCAAGAACGGTCAGTTGATTGACAAAACAGTCGGTTATCAGTCCAAGAACGCGCTGGATGCTTTCGTGAAGAAGGCATTTTGACTCTGTCTTTCCTTTCTCTACAGGGCTTTCTGCATCTTCAGCAGAAAGCCTTTTTCGTAATTGTAAAAAAGAAATTTCCGCGCTGTTTATGTCTTTCTTTTCCCTGCAAAAAATGGTATAATCAGATTGGAATATTCGAAACAAAGGAGATATGGATGATGAAGCGCTTATTTTCGCTACTGCTGATGCTCTGCATGGTGTTCGCCTGCCTGCCGACAGGTGTGCTGGCAGATACGCCGCAGCCAATTGAAACCATCGATTATGACAGCATTGCGGAGCCGCGCGAAGGACTGCACCATTATCTGTTGCTTTGCTCCGACCAGTGGACAAACAAGCTGGTCAATACCGACGGCATCGTCATTGTGTCGCTCGATACCGTTTCACACCGCATTATGCTCACATCGATCATCCGCGATGCGCTTGTTGTCCGTCCGGACGGTGTCATCGGGCGCATCAATTACATTGCCCGCAATTCCGGACCTGAGGCGCTCTGCAAGGTCATCAGCCAGCATCTCGGCATCAAAATCGAGAAGTACATCCTGCTGAATTTCCAGATGATTGCCAATATCATCGACTATCTAGGCGGCGTTGATATCACGGTCAACTCGTCCGAGGCTGCCTATCTGCGGCGCTATCCGCTTGATGCCAACCAGACATCGCCAAGCATGGGGCAGGCCGGCACGTACCGCTTCACCGGCCGCGCAGCCGTTATTTACATGCGCATCCGCAAGGCAGGCGGCGGCGGTGATTTCATGCGCACGCAGCGTGCCCGCACGGTCATGTCCACCTTAGCCGACCAGTGCCGCACCTTCACTTATGATCAGGCGCGTGACCTCGTCGATGTCATCATGAAGAATAACATGCAGACGAACATGACGCTTGATGACATGATTAACGCCATGGAATACTGCCTCAAGCTGCGCACGTGCGTCATTGAAGAGCTGCGCATTCCGCAGGATGATGCCGTGCACGCCATTTCCTACGCCGGCATGGCCGTGCAGGAGATTGATTGGGAGATGAGCCGCGAGGACATGGCAACGTTCCTCACCAGCGGCTGGCTTGTTATCGACGACAGTGATGAGGATGATTCGCTGAACTTTTGATCTTCACTTCCGTTGAAAGGAGTTTCCTGAATGAAGTGTCCGCAATGCGGTCAATGGAACCGTGCCTCTTTGCCTAATTGCATCCGCTGCGGTGCAGTGCTCTCAGCCGATACTGCGGAAAAGCCTTCCTGGCAGGAGCAGTTCAAGCGCGAGGATAAGCAGCCAAAGGTGTATGTTCATGTCGATGAGGACGGCGCAGTTGATGAATCGAATGACCGGCGCGACGAGCTTGCCACCGACATGTCCGAGCTGAAGGAACGCAAGCAGCGCGGAGCACAGCAGCTTGAGCAGCTCCGTCAGGAGACCGCATTCCGCAATACAAGCGGCAGCACGACCACCATCCACATGTATTCCTCGCCTGATTCGCTTGAGAAAGCACATGCCGGCCGCGTCAAGGCAATCAAAGTCGATCGTGAGGCTTCTGCTGCAATTGCAGATCAGGTCGTGCCTGTGCCCAAGCTCTGGCATGATACGCGTGACTATGATCCGCTTGTCGCAGCGCTGCAGGAGAACACCGTACCTGTCGCACCGCCGCGCATGAATGAAATGAAAACATACCGAACGCACGGCAAGGGCTTTCGCCGGATGCTGCACGTGCTGATTGGGCTGCTCGCAGTCGGCATGCTGGGCGTTTTGGGTTTCTTTATCGCCTCGAATTTAGGGCTGATTCAGACCGCTTCGACTTCAACAGCCATCATCACTTCCAGCATTGTTGATGACCTGACAGCGCACACCATCCTCATTCCCGGCGAGGACGGGCAGCAGATTTACGTCGGATCGCCCATGCAATCCACATATCAGGTGGTTGACGGCTTTGCAACCATTGAAATTCCGGACTATCTCTGGTACATTGATCTGCCGAGCATCACGGAAAATGAAGCCGTCATGCATGTCACGCTCAAGGCATACCTCAAGACAGCGAACGGCCGTCAGCAGGCGCTCGATCCCATTGAATACGACATCACCATTCCTGCCAGCCCTGTCTCGCTCGTTTCGCCGGAAACACTGCGCAGTGAGGTCACAACCGCCATGTATTCCGTGAACCTCCAGGTTCGTGCAGGCTCAACCGTCACCATCAACGATGTAGACGTGTCCGATACGGTCAGCGAAGACGGCTTGCTCGTTTACAATGCAACCGTTCAACCGATCGGCGACAACAAGTTCAACATCATCGTCCGTGCCCCGTACTGCCGTGAAACGAAGCTTGAGCTGATTCTCTACCGTGAGGTACAGGAGATTCCGCTTGACCTTGCCGTTACGACGTACTCCTCGACCAGCAAATCCACCCTCGAAATGACCGCCACCACGAAGATCGGCGCTACGGTCGATGTGCTCACCAGTCATTCCGATCTTGACATCACCAAGCTTGACACGACCGGTGAATTCAGCTTTGTGGCAGTTTTTGACAAAATCGGCGACAATACCATCACCATCACCGCCTCCTACCCTGGTCTGAAGACATCACGCGTTGACTACTCCATCTACTACGTTCCTGATCAGGACGCCTACACGCGCAAGGCATGGCCGCTGAACAGTTCTGCGGAATACTCCGAGCTTGTGTCAAATATCACTGTGCGTGCCGCAAGGCAGCAGATCTACCTTGCTGTCGGCACAATCTCGGAAATCATCAGCACAAAGCCGCAGATGGCCATCGTTTACTGCAGCGATGACGGCACAAGCCGACCGGTCGTTCTGGAAAACAAATCCTCGACCACGTGGGAGGTCGGACAATCCTACAACATCTACTGCGATGCATACGGCATGTACAACGGCATGCCCTGGTGCGTTGCGCGTTATACCTACACCAACTAACAGGAGGATACCATGTCTGCCTGCGACCTTCTCATCATCGGCGCCGGACCTGCTGCGTGGAGCTGCGCCATGACCGCCCGTCAGCGTGGTCTGCACACGGTTGTCGCCTGTGCACAGTCCGACACGAGCTGGCTGCTCCGTGCGGAGCGCATCGACAACTACCCTGGGCTTCCGCGTGTCAGCGGCAAGGAGTTGCTGCGCATTTTCCGCGCTCAGGCGGTTGAACTCGGTACGGAAATCATTGAACAGCCAGCACGTCAGATCATGCTCACTGATGAAGGATGCATGACGCTCATCGGCAATGAGATCATCGAGAGCCGTGCGCTTGTACTGGCAACAGGGGCTGTGCGCCCGAAGCTGCTGCCCGGCGAAAGCGAGCTGCTCGGACAAGGCGTCAGCTGGTGCGGCACGTGCGACGGCATGTTCTACCGCGGCAAACGCATCGCTGTCCTGTCCGCATGGCACGGCGGTATTGAAGAAGCTGATTTTCTCGCAACGTTAGCGAGCGAAGTGGATTATTACACGCTTGCACGCCACGAACTGCCTGAAAAGTCCTTCTTCCGCCAGTGTGATGAACACCCGTCATCGCTGCGCCGCGAAAACAACCAAATCGTACTGGAAACCGACCATGGTGCATTCCCCTATGACGGCGTTTTCATCTTCCGTCCAACCGTTGCGCCGGATACGTTGCTGCCCGGCGTTGCCCTTGAAGGCGCATTCATCAAGGTTAACCGGCAGATGGCAACGAATCTCCCGCATGTCTATGCCTGCGGCGACTGCACCGGACAACCGTTTCAGATTGCAAAGGCAGTCGGTGAAGGCAACGTTGCCGCTATCAGCGCTTCTGCTGATTTCAAATCCGCTCAAGGAGAAAACGCATGAACAAAGCGACCCGTTTCCTGCTTCTGCTCGTATTGCTAACTTCCCTGCTGACGCTTTCCGCGCTTGCCGATGGCTATCAGTTTTCCGCTGACCTGACCGGGGAATACATCTATCCGGAAGGCGCAGACGAATCGACCGCGACCTACATCTACCGTTTCCGCTATCCTCAGCTTTTTGGTGACGATCAGGTTGCCACCATGTTCAACACGACCTATACCTATACTGCCGAAGACGCGCTCGCCTTTGAAGCGCCCATGAATGCCGGTTTGACGGACGGCGCGGAATCGGCAACAGTTGTCAATGTGACGTATGAGGTGACATGCCAGACAACAGATTACCTGTCCATCCTGGTCACGAAGCACGTCCAGCGCCCATCAAACGAATCAACCACCATCACCGGACACGTGTTTGCACTGACAGGCAGTCGTTCCGGTGAGATCATCAGTCTGCCGTATCTGCTGGGGATTCTCACGCAGGAGGACAAGACGGATACGTGGCTCGAGGAACGTCAGACCGCCAAGGCAGATAACCTCGTGCGCAATCTCGTCTGGGAGCAGTTGACTGAGTGGATGGAGGAAGGTGAAATTGCCTTCTATGACGACCTGACGCTCGATGTACTGGAGGCCGTTTTCTATCCGGAAGAGGATTTTTATCTTGATGCGGACGGCAATCCTGTCTTCTATCTGCTGGAAAACACAGTCGCCCGGTCGGAAGCTGGTATTCTCCTTGTACCAATCTCCATGGAAACGCTGCTCGATGAGCTGTAATTTGGAGCATCTATGAAATATACCATTCAGACCGATTCCGCCGCAGACGGGCTACGCATCGATGTATGCATCCGCCGTTTTCTGCCTGAGTTGTCCGCGCGAGCCATGCAATCTGCCTTTGCTCACCGCGATGTCAAGCTTGACGGCAAACGCGTAAAGGCGGATGTACACGTGGTTGCCGGTCAGCAAATCGATGTGTTCTGCATGGAGGAGGCTGCCGATCCGCTTGCCATCGTCTATGAGGATGATGATGTACTGCTCATCAACAAACGTGCCGGCATCAGTGTTGAGCCGGACAGCAAGGGCGGCGTGACGCTAACGGATCTGGCGACCCGCTATATACGCCGGAACAATCCGGATGCGTATGCCCCCAAAGCATGTCACCGGCTGGACAACCAGACGTGCGGGCTGATTCTGTTCGCCAAGAACGCTGAATCCTCGCGCATACTGGAGGATGTCTTCCTGCATCGAATGCTCGACAAGCGCTATATCTGCCTTGTCCGCGGCATAATGAAACCCCCGAAAGCTATCTGCCGCGCATATCTGCGCAAGAATGCAGAAGCGGCACATGTTACCATCCATGATACCCCTATCCCCGGTGCACGACTGATCGTCACAGAATACGAGACGCTCGAACAAGGCGGTAGCATCAGCCGCATCGAGGTGCATCTCATCACCGGCAGGACGCACCAAATTCGCGCCCACATGGCAGCGCTTGGACATCCGCTGCTCGGCGATGACGTGTACGGCGATCGTGCGCTGAATCGCCAGATGAAGATGCAGGGCAAATTATGCCTGTGCGCGTCAAAGCTGACGCTTAACACCGGCGGCAGACTGCCAAAGCTTGATGGACGTACATTCATCGTCGACTGCCCGTTTTAATCAGGAAGGATGAACACGCATGCGATACCATCTCGACACGATTCCCGTCTGGGACGCGGCGAAGCTTGACGGCGAATGCCTGCTCTGCGCGCTGAATCGCCAATTGGAGCTACGGCAGATTGAGTATGCACTGGGTGCCTCTGTCATGGAACCGGACGTACGCATTCAGGTCAACGAAAAGGGCTTCTGCCGTTATCATCAGCAGATGCTCTTTAAAGGCGACAACAGACTCGGTCATGCGCTGATGCTCGAGTCTCACCTGACGGAGTCGCGCAAAAAAATCAGGGATGCATTCACCAAAATCACCGATGCCGCAAACGGTTCGGCAAAGACCTCGCTGCTCGGTCGGCTGTCCGGCAAGTCCACATCGCCCGATAAGGAGCTCGATCAGGCGCTTGACAGCCTATCTGCCATGACGAAAACGTGTATCGTCTGCGATGCGATCAAGGATCGAATGAACCGTTTCCTGCATACCTTCTTCCACCTGTATCAACACGATTCGGAATTCCGCAAACACTTCGAGCAGAGCAAGGGGGTCTGCCTCCCCCACGCTGTCGACCTTCTCCGCTTCGCAAAGACGGAGCTGAATGCGAAGGACTATGCCGCCTTTGCATCGCTACTCGCGCGGCTGGAAGAGGAATCTTTTGACCGTATGCAGGAGGACATCAGCTGGTTCATCAAGAAATTCGATTACCGCTTTCAGGCAGAACCGTGGAAGAACAGTCGCGATGCCGTCGAGCGTTCTATCAACAAACTGCGTGGCTGGTGTGTCGGAAAAGAGCCGAATCCCGACAATAAGTAAAATATTTCCTTATGCAAATTCATGTACATTTGGTCAATTTGGGCAACATATTTGATATTTTTCAGTCAAATCAGACGGTCGCAGATGGCGAAAACGGTTAAAACCGTATGCGTTCATCCTTGTGTGCCGTCGTTTTATGTGCACAATATATAGTATTTTTTGATTAGCTGCCACCTTTCATTCATTTAACACGGATTTTATCTGAAATGCCGAAAAATCAAGCACTCGCGCCTTAATGTAAGCATTTTCATCGTGTTTGGTATTTTTTTGACTTTTCATCGGTTTTCCTCTTGCATTATACAACATGTTGTGATAGAATATTTGTGCTCTGGAATGAGGTGGCCTGTTCTTTTGAGGAGGAACAGCTACATTCCAGTTAAAAGCAACATCTATCATTTCAGGAGGTCAACCAGCATGTATAATTTCGAGCAGTGGAACGGCTTCAATGGTTCCATCTGGAAGGAAGAAATCAACGTCCGCGATTTCATCCAGAAGAACTACAAGCCTTATGACGGTGACGAATCTTTCCTTGTTGGCCCGACGGAAGCAACCGACAAGCTCTGGGGTGCCCTGCAGAAGCTGCAGAAGGAAGAACGCGCAAAGGGCGGCGTTCTGGATATGGACACCGAGATTGTGTCGACCCTGACTTCCCATCAGCCTGGTTATATCAATGAAAACATGAAGGATCTGGAGAAGATTGTCGGTCTGCAGACGGACAAGCCCCTCAAGCGTGCTTTCATGCCCTTCGGCGGCATCCGTATGGCCGAGCAGTCCTGCACGGAAAATGGCTATACGCCCGCGCCCGAGCTGCACAAGATTTTCACCGAGTATCACCTGACTCACTCCGACGCCGTCTTTATGGCGTACACTCCCGAAATGCGTGCTGCCCGTAAGTCTCACATTATCACGGGTCTGCCGGACACCTACGGCCGCGGCCGCATCGTGGGCGACTATCGCCGTGTTGCGCTGTACGGCATTGACGTGCTGATCACCGAAAAGCAGCATGACTACGCTAACTGCGGTGACGGCACTATGACCGATGACGTCATTCGTCAGCGTCAGGAAATCACCTTGCAGATCAACGCCCTGAAGGACATGAAGGTCATGGCCGCTTCTTATGGCTACGACATCTCCAAGCCCGCGACGAACGCACACGAGGCCTTCCAGTGGCTCTACTTCGGCTACCTCGCCGCCATCAAGACCCAGAACGGCGCTGCCATGTCTGTTGGTCGTATCTCCACCTTCCTCGACATCTATGTGGAGCGTGACCTTGAGAACGGCGTTCTGACCGAGACCGAGGCACAGGAGCTGGTTGACCACATCGTCATGAAGCTCCGTATGGTTAAGTTTGCCCGCATTACCTCCTATCAGCAGTTGTTCTCCGGCGATCCGGTCTGGGCAACCCTCGAGGTTGGCGGCACCGGTCTCGATGGTCGCTCTATGGTGACGAAGAACGACTACCGTTTCCTCCACACGCTGGAAAACATGGGACCGTCTCCGGAACCCAACATGACCGTCCTGTATTCCTCCAAACTGCCGGAGAACTTCAAGAAGTACGCCTCGCACATCTCTATCACGACATCCTCTGTGCAGTATGAAAACGATGACGTGATGAAGCCCGTTTGGGGCGATGACTACTCCATCTGCTGCTGCGTGTCTGCAACCCAGACCGGCAAGGAGATGCAGTTCTTCGGTGCTCGCGCAAACCTTCTGAAGGCTCTGCTGTATGCCATTAACGGCGGCATGGACGAGAAGCTCCGCATGCAGGTTGGTCCCTGCTATGCACCCATCACATCTGACGTGCTGACTTGGGATCTCGTCAAGCCCGCTTACATTCGCATGCTTGACTGGCTGGCTGGTCTGTACGTCAACGTGCTGAACCTGATCCACTACATGCATGACCGCTATTACTACGAAGCGGCTGAGATGGCACTGATCGACACCGATGTGAAGCGCTCCTTCGCAACCGGTATCGCAGGCTTCTCTCACTGCGTTGACTCCATCAGCGCGTTGAAGTACGCCAAGGTTACCGCTGTTCGTGACGAATCCGGCATGGTCGTTGACTACAAGACCGAGGGTGATTTCCCGAAGTACGGCAACGATGATGACCGTGCGGACGACATCGCAAAGTGGCTGCTGAAGACCTTCATCGAGATGATTCGCAAGCATCCGACCTACCGCCATTCCGAGCCGAGCACTTCCATCCTGACCATCACCTCCAATGTCGTTTACGGCAAGGCCACCGGTGCTACGCCTGACGGCCGCAAGGCTTGGACGCCCCTCGCGCCTGGTGCGAACCCCTCCTACGGCGCAGAGCAGAATGGTCTGGTTGCGTCGCTGAACTCCACGGCTAAGCTCCCCTATCACTGGGCATTGGACGGCATTTCCAACACGCAGACCATCAACCCTGATGCACTGGGTCATGAAGCTTCCGAGCGTGTCAACAACCTCGTACAGGTGCTTGACGGCTACTTCGACCAGGGTGCACATCACCTGAACGTCAACGTGTTCGGCAAGGAGAAGCTGTTGGACGCCATGGAGCATCCGGAGAAGGAAGAATACGCGAACTTCACCATCCGTGTTTCCGGCTATGCCGTGAAGTTCATCGACCTGACTCGCGAGCAGCAGCTTGACGTCATCAACCGTACCTGCCATACCCACATGTAATTCTCATTCACTTTAACGACCGGCGGAGACTTCTTCGCCGGTCATTTCTAACCCGATACTCTGCTCTGCTGCCCTATTTCCTACAAGGAGTTGGAATTATGCTTCAGCCGAATCCCAATATTCGGGGACACGTTCATTCCTTCGAGTCCTTCGCGCTCGTTGATGGACCGGGCGTCCGCTGCGCTGTTTTTCTCTACGGCTGTGCGCTGCGTTGCAAGTTCTGCCACAATCCCGATACATGGTGTCCCTCTGCCCTTGCGGAAACGCAGGAAATGACCGCTCAGCAGCTCTTTAACAAAGCCATTCGCTATAAGCCCTACTGGAAGACAAACGGCGGCATCACCGTTTCCGGCGGCGAACCCCTGCTGCAGATGGACTTCCTTATCGAATTTCTACGCCTGATGAAGAAAGAAAACGTGCACACCTGCATCGACACCGCCGGTCAGCCGTTCCGCCGCGACCCAAAGTGGTTGGAGCGCTTTGATGACCTGATGTCGCTTACAGATTTGTTCATGCTCGATCTCAAACAGTTTGACAGTGAACTGCACCGTGAGTTGACCGGCATGACAAACGAGAACATTCTCGACATGGCGCGCTATCTGTCCGACCATGGCAAGGAAATGTGGATTCGTCACGTGCTTGTTCCCGGCGTGACCGATCACGAGGATGATCTCATCAAGATGCGCGAGTTCATCGAGAGCCTCAAGACGGTCAGCCGCGTTGAGATTCTTCCCTATCACACACTTGGCGTATCCAAGTGGGAGAAGCTCGGCATTCCCTATCCGCTTGTAGGCGTTCCAACGCCAACGGCTGAGCAGATTCAGCATGCCGAGGAGCTGCTCAACGTTGCTGCATATCACAACAAAAAAATCGGATAACAAAAGTGGGAAACCCGCCTACAAAGCAGGTTTCCCACTTCTTTATTTTTCCTCCATGTAGTCCGCATCAAACATCTGCTGCTGTTCAATCGGCTTTTTGTGGCGGCTTTTCGATGCTTTGATCTCCGGACGTTCGCCTTCCATCAACTTTGGTTTCTCCTGTCCAAGTACCGATGCCTTGGTAATTTCACAGGCATTGATATCCTTGCGGCCGGGCAGATCAAACATCGTATCCAGCATAACTTCCTCGATAATTGCCCGCAGACCGCGTGCGCCGCACTTGCGTTCAATCGCCATGTGTGCAATCGCCTTGACTGCATCGGGCTCAAACGTCAGCGTCACGCCGTCCATGCCCAGCAGCTTCTGATACTGCTTGCACAGTGCGTTCTTCGGCTCGGTCAGGATGCGGACGAGCGCGTCCTCATCGAGCGCATCGAGCGTCACGGTGATTGGCAGACGACCGACAAATTCCGGAATCAGCCCGAATTTCGTCAGATCCTCCGGACGCATCTTCTTGAGCGCATCTATGCTGCCTGCGATTGTCTTGCTCGTCTGCTCCGCGCCGAAGCCGAGATTTTTCTTACCGGTTCTGCTCTCGATGATCGGCACCAGCCCATCAAACGCGCCGCCGCAGATGAACAGGATGTTGGTTGTGTCAATCTGAATCATTTCCTGCTGCGGATGCTTCCGGCCGCCCTGCGGCGGAACGGCAGCAACCGTGCCTTCGAGGATCTTCAGCAGTGCCTGCTGCACGCCTTCGCCGCTGACATCTCGCGTGATGGACGGATTTTCGCTCTTTCTCGCGATCTTATCGATCTCATCAATGTAGATGATGCCGCGTTGCGCCGCCTCGATGTTGTAATCAGCCGCCTGAATCAGCCGGAGCAGGATGTTTTCGACGTCCTCTCCGACATAGCCGGCCTCCGTCAGGCTTGTTGCATCCGCAATCGTGAACGGCACATTCAGGATGCGCGCAAGCGTCTGCGCAAGAAACGTCTTGCCGCAGCCCGTCGGGCCGACCATCAGGATGTTGGACTTCTGCAGTTCCACATCATCCTGACTCGGCTGCTCACCGATACGTTTATAGTGGTTATATACCGCTACACACAACGCGCGTTTCGCATGATCCTGTCCGATTACGTAATCATCAAGCACCTGCTTCATTTCCGCCGGCGACGGCAGATGATCGAAATGCTGTTGCCCATGCGTCTTACGCTGCGGCATGAAAGGCTCCTGGTCGGAGACGATCTCCATGCAGAGCATCACGCAGTCGCTGCAGATGCAGACGTTGTTCGGTCCCGCGACCATCCGCTGCACCTGCCGTTCCGTCTTCCCGCAAAAGCTGCAACGCTTCAGCGGCGAACGAGTTTTATCGTTATTTGCCATTCTTTACCTCACAAGGTGTGCCGATATCGACTCACTCGGTCTTCTTTCTGGGGTCAAAGATTTTGTCAACAATGCCGTACTCCAGCGCTTCCTGCGCGGACATGAAGTGGTCGCGCTCGACATCTCTGCGGATGGTTTCGATGCTCTGACCAGTCATTTCCGCCTTCATGCGGATCATCTTTTCCTTCGTCTTCAACAGCCATTCTGCCTGAATCTGCACATCCGTCGCCTGACCTTGCGCACCGCCGAGCGGCTGATGAATCATAACCTCGCTGTTAGGCAATGCACAGCGTTTACCCTTCTGACCGGCCATCAGCAGGAAAGCACCCATCGATGCCGCCATACCGATGCACACCGTGCGCACCTGCGGCTTGATGTACTGCATCGTGTCGTAAATTGCCATGCCTGCCGTCACCGAGCCGCCGGGACTGTTGATATACAGACAGATATCCGCGTCAGGATCCTCCATCTCAAGAAAGAGCATCTGCGCGACAACCGTATTGGCGACATCATCGTTGATCTCGCCGCCGAGGAAAATAATACGATCCTTCAATAGACGGGAGTAAATGTCATAGGAGCGCTCACCGCGGTTTGTTTGCTCAACAACATAAGGAATCAGGTTCATTTGCTTTCCCTCCTTGCCGTTATTTTTCCGTGATTTGAAAGACGCGGGAGGGGTCTGGGGCGATGCCGCGACCTTTCTCCCGCGCTGATTTTGTCAATGGATTACTCTGCAGTTTCCTCAGAGGACTCGGCAACCGGCTGCTCTTCAATCTTTTCCTCGGGCTTCTTATCGACAACCGTCGCACCGGCCTTCATCAGGTCGCACACCTTCTGGATGGCAGCAAGATCCTTCAGATATGTCTTGTTCTCCTCGGACAGCGATGCCTTAAAGGCTTCCAGCTCCTGCCCCATGCGCTTGGCCTGCTTTGCGGTCTGCGCCTCGACTTCCTCATCAGAAGGCTCAACGGCTTCTGCCTTGCGGATGGCTTCGAGCGTCAGCTCAAACTTGACACGTTTTTCCGCCTCGCCGCGGTACTGCTGGGCAAGCTGGTCGCGAGTCATATTGGTATACTTCAGGTAGTCTTCCATACGGAGACCGCTGCGCATCATGGAATACTCCATGTCGCGCATGACGTAGTTGAGCTGCTCATCGCCCATCGCATCTGGAATGTCCATCTTTGCGTTCTCGACAGCCTTCTCCACCAGCGCATTTTCGATTTCAACGTCATAGTTGGAATCAGCGATTTCGGTCAGCTTCTTGGCAACATCGGCACGGTAAGCATCGAAGGTGTCGAAGCCGTTATCCTGCGCAAAATCATCATCAAGCTCCGGCAGCTCCGTGCGGGTGATGCTGTTCACCTTCACATGGAACACAGCCGCCTTGCCGGCGAGATTCTCCGCATGATATTTCTCCGGGAAAGTAACATTCAGATCCTTCTCCTCGCCAACCTTCATGCCGACCATCTGCTCTTCAAAGCCGGGGATGAAGGAACCGCTGCCGATTTTGAGCGTCTGCTTTTCAGCCGTTCCGCCCTCGAACGCAACGCCGTCAACCGTGCCCATGTAGTCAAGGTTCACAACGTCGGTGTAATCCACTTCGCCGTCGGTCACTTCGGACGTGCGAGCCCCCTTCTGCTGATCCTGGCTGATGCGTGCCTGAATATCTTCCTCGGTCACGGCAGCCTTCGGCTCAACCTCAACGGTCAGCGCCTTGTATTCGCCCAGCTCAACATCCGGACGCACAAACACCTCCGCCGTGAACTTCAGATCCTTGCCAGTGCCGATTTCCTGCACGTCCACCTGCGGACGATCAACCACCTCAACGTTGTATTCCTTCAGACCCTCGGCATACACCTCCGGGAAAATCATGTCCAGCGCATCGTCATAGAAAACGCCCTCGCCGTACATATTTTCGATCACCTTGCGCGGTGCCTTGCCCTTGCGGAAGCCGGGGACATTGATCTTGCTGCGATTCTTGATATAAGCCTTCTGAACGGCTTCATCAAACTTTTCAGCGGGGACAACAAAAGTCAGCTTGACCTTATTGCTGGAAATCTTCTCGAACGTGGTGCTCATCGGAATATGTTCCCTCCTGAACTCTCATCGGGTATTCGAACCCGTTCATGCGTTCTTTGTTTCTATACGCACGAAGATTATTTTACCACATTTGCAAGAGCATTTCAAGATATCAACTCTCTTTTACAATGAAAAAATTCTGTGTTGTAAAGAGATATGACCCATGGAAGCAAAATCGATATGGCACATGCGT